>JANNAQ010000019.1:0-140654 GCA_031384515.1 Bacteroidia bacterium | reverse complement strand
GTCTCCTGGCATTGACGTAGCAACGTTGGCATTAGACGAAAGTAGAAACCAAATTTTGAAACGAAGCTTTGATTTGATATTCGCCAGTCTCTTTGGGATTTTAATATTGTCCTGGCTTATTCCTATTGTGGGATTAATTATCAAAATTGATTCAAGAGGACCTGTATTTTTTATCCAGCAACGCAATGGCATGGGTAATGTACCTTTTGGATGTATCAAATTTCGAACGATGTTGCCAAATAAGGAATCAGATGAGAAACAAGCCACAAAAAATGATCCTCGTATAACGAAAGTTGGAAGCTTTCTGCGGAAAAGCAGTATTGACGAACTCCCTCAATTTATTAACGTGTTGTTTGGAGATATGTCTTTGATTGGACCCAGACCTCACCCCATTAAATTGAATGAAAAATTCATGGTAAGCATTAAAAATCTTATGTCTAGACATTATGTGAAGCCCGGAGTTTCAGGCCTTGCCCAATGCATGGGTTACCGTGGAGAGACCAAGGATCTAGCTGATATGGAGAACCGCGTTCGCCTTGACCGCTACTACATTGAAAACTGGACCTTCTGGCTCGATATTAAAATAATCTTTCTAACCGTTGTTAGCCTTATACGAGGTAGCGATAAAGCGTTTTAATTTCTACACCTTGAGTCCTTCTTTACTTCTCATATACACCCTCACTGCTTTTACTATTTCGGTATTGTTCTTTCCTGTCTTGATAAAATTGTTGAAGCAATGGAATCTATTTGATAAGCCAGGCGATCATAAGATACATCAGGACTTTACTCCTTCAATGGGGGGAATCTGTATTATGTTGGGTGTTGTATTCACACTACTGATTTCTTTTCCATTTCAGGAGTGGATTCATTTAAAATATTTCTTTGTCGCGCTGGCTATCATGTTTATAACCGGATTGAGAGACGATATTTTGGCTCTTGATCCTGTTAGGAAATTAATTGGGCAATTCTTGCCCGTTTTAATTCTTGTTGTTTTTGGTAATGTGTATCTGAATTCGTTTTATGGAACATTTGAGGTGATCGTATTCCCAACATGGCTAGGTTGGATGATCACTATTTTTACAATCATAATACTTACCAACTCCTACAACCTAATTGATGGTCTAGATGGTCTGGCCGGTACAATTGGTTTGGTCATTCTGCTCTTTTTCGGCCTTTGGTTTTATATCGCGGGAAACTTTTATTTTTCCATACTGGCATTCGCATTTAGTGGGTCTATATTAGCATTTCTGATTTTCAATTGGCAACCCTCCAAAATTTTTATGGGCGATACAGGAGCGCTTGCCATTGGGCTGGTGCTATCCTATTTAAGCATTCATTTCATTAATCTTAACTATTCCCTTCCGACAGATCACCCAGCCCGCTTTCAGGCCTCAATTGGCACCGCAGTCTGCGTCTTGATCATTCCAATATTCGACACCTTGAGGGTAATTATCCTGCGCTTACGAAGATTTGAATCGCCCTTTCATGCCGACAGAAATCACCTCCATCACCAGTTCCTTAACCTGGGTTTTTATCATTCAAAAGCTACGTTATCGCTTGGTGCCTTGAATATCGCTTTTGTGATTTTAGCTTGGATTTTAAGAAACAACTCAGATACACTAATTTTGCCCGTAGCGATTGGTGTTTGCTTAGTTATTAATCAGATTTTGAAAGTCGCGCAACAGAAGTATCCTCTCAAAAAGAAAGGACTGAATAGCACCGCGTCAAAGGGAGAGTAAAGGTTTTTCTGGCATTTAAGAAAGGGTTATCTTAAATTTTTGTGTGTACATCGAAGCATTACACATGGATTATGGATAAGAATTGTTACCCCCCTATCCACTCCAAGTAATTGGTTTGATCAATAATAGAAAATTCAGCTTCCGGGTAAGCCTTTGCAAAAGCTACTGGTTTTTTAACTTTCTGGTTTTTCCATTTGCATTCAAAGCCTTTCAATTGTTGATTTTGCAATTCCATAAAATCTATTTCCTGTCCGTCATAGGTACGCCAGAAAAAATATCTTGGCTGATAGTTGCGATAGGCATTGTATTTTATTCGTTCAGCTAGTACATATTGTTCCCATAATTGGCCTATGTCGTTGCGGCTTACAAGCGGACTAAAATTATTAATCAGTGCATTGCGGATTCCGTTATCATAGAAATACCATTTTTTGCTTTTGGTCACTTCCTTTCTCAAGTTGCCACTATAGCCCGACAGTGGGTAAATGATAAACACTTTACTTAGCAAATCCAGATAACGCTCAATAGTTTTCTTATTCAGTTGGAGGTTGTTTCCCAACTCCACAGTACTGACCTGACTCCCCACCTGCCAAGCCAGGAGTTGTAACAGTTTGAACAAGACATCTGCGCCTTTTACATTTTCAAGTGTCAACAAATCCTTGAGGAGATAACTGTTCACTAATTGTTTTAAATAATTTTCCTTTTCGAGATTATCATTCAAGTGCCACAGTTCGGGATAGCTTCCAAAAATGAGTCGTTGTTCTAAATTTCTTAAGGTGCCAATCCTGTCTTCGATGTTTGTCAACTCTGCTTGAGCGATCGGATATAAATGATAAATAATATTCCTTCCCACCAGTGGTTCGCCTATGTGGTTAACCAAATCGAAACTACTGCTGCCGGTGACAATGATCGTGATGTCCTTAATCGTATCGATCATTAGCTTTAGTATTTTTCCTATGTTTGGAACAGCCTGTGCTTCGTCAATAATAAGGATTTTCTTTCCGCGCAGAAGTTGCTGGTAATTGACCACTGTTCGTTGTTGCAATAAACTGGCTACTTGCATATCCTCACCTTGTAGCAGCAAGGTGTCAGGGCTATGGTGCGCTGCAATACTTTCTATGATGGTGCTTTTGCCCGTACGCCTGGTGCCATATAGCAGGATAACCTTTTGTTTACCAACTTGCTTTTCAATTTGCTGTTCCAAAAGCCTTGGAATAATGGGAAAAGTCATAAATGTGTAAAAAAGTTACTCTGATAGCGCAATTTATATAAAATAGGTTACAGTACTGGCCTAATTAATAAAAATACCTGGACATTACTTATAAATAGCTAAAATTGTGGTTTTTGGAGGGTTTGATATCGAAAGAGCAAACCGAATACAACTATAAATACTACATTAGGCGGATTGATTTATATATAAAGTTGTATGTAAAGCGGAAACACAAAAGTTAGTTCAAGAAATGAAAGATCAGGTCGAAATGCTTAAAAGAGAGGTAGAAGAATTCAAGTTAGCCACCAGGCAGGACATAGAAGAATTCAGACTTCAGTTTATTAGCAAGAAAGGAAAGCTCTCGGCTCTTTTTGATGAACTAAAATTGGTTGCAGCAGAAGAGAGAAAAGGACTAGGAAAAGTATTGAATGAATTGAAGCAGGCAGCCGAGGCAAAATTTAAACAACTAAGTGAGGAGTTGGATTCATCCGCAACCTATAAGGCGATTGACATTGATTTATCCTTGCCCTCTGTACCCAACAAAATTGGAAGCTTGCATCCACTCAATTTAACGCGCTATAAAATTATTGAAGTGTTTGAGCGGTTAGGGTTCAACGTAGCCGATGGCCCAGAAATCGAAGATGACTGGCATAACTTTACTGCTCTAAATTTTCCAGAGAATCATCCAGCCAGAGAAATGCAAGATACTTTCTTCGTGGAAAAGAATCCTGATGTGTTATTGAGAACACACACTTCTAATGTGCAGATTAGGTTGATGAAGGAACAAAGGCCTCCTATACGTGCAATTATGCCGGGACGTGTCTATCGAAACGAAGCTATATCTGCACGAGCGCATTGTTTTTTTCACCAGGTAGAAGGACTTTATGTGGATAAAAACGTTGGCTTCTCAGACCTCAAGCAAACCTTATTTCATTTTGCGAAAGAAATGTTTGGCAAAGAAACCAAAATCAGATTGCGCCCTTCTTATTTCCCCTTCACAGAACCCAGTGCAGAAATTGATGTGTCTTGCTTTATCTGCGGAAGCAAGGGCTGTAACGTTTGTAAATATTCTGGTTGGGTTGAGATAGCCGGTTCTGGTATGGTTCATCCAAACGTGTTGCGCAATTGCGGAATTGATCCAGAAGAATACACTGGTTTTGCTTTTGGGATGGGCATAGAAAGAATAACTATGCTTCGCTATGGCGTAGATGATTTGCGCTTGTTTTCCGAGAATGACATTCGCTTTCTCAAGCAATTCAAGGCAGTTGTATAGGACTAAAGTGGTTTGGTTTAGCAAAAGTAAAAGGGTAATCGGTAAAGTGTAATCGGTGTGAAGTTTAATGACTACTGAACGATGGAGTATGTAAAAAGCTTTAGGGATCTGGAGGTATATAAACTATCCAGACAATTGTCAAAGGATATTTTTGAATTTTCGAAAAGCTTCCCAAGAGAAGAGATGTATTCGCTTACTGATCAGGTGCGAAGATCATCACGTTCTATAGGCGGCCAAATAGCGGAGGCTTGGGGTAAAAGAAGATACGAAAAACACTTTGTAAGTAAGTTGACGGATGCGGATGGAGAGCAATTAGAAACACAACACTGGATTGAAACCGCACTTGATTGCTCATATATTTCAAATGAACTTGCGGATGGTTTATTAAAACAATATGCTTCTGTTGGGAAGATGTTGAATTCAATGATTAACAAGGCTGCATCTTTTTGCAATAGCGAAAATGCCGTTCACTAACCGATTACTCATTACCGATTACTATTAATCCTGATTTAATGAATGTTCCATTCGTTGATCTAAAAGCGCAATACCTAAGTATCAAGCCTGGAGTTGATGAGGCTGTGTCTGCGGTTTTTGAAGACAATGTTTTTGTAGGAGGGAGTTTTGTTTCAAAGTTTGAGAAGTCATTCCGTGAAATTTATAATGTCGATCATTGCATTGGTGTTGGTAACGGCACTGATGCTCTTTTTCTTATCCTCAAGGCATTAGGGATTGGAATTGAAGATGAAGTAATTACACCCGCACACAGTTGGATATCTACGGCTGAGACTATTTCCTTAGCAGGTGCTACCCCTGTTTTTACTGATATTGAAGATCATTCTTATACAATTGATCCTAAGCAAATTTTAAAAAGAATCAATAGCAAGACCAAAGCTGTTATTGTAGTCCATTTATATGGGCAAGCAGCTCCAGTCAAGGAGATTAGTGAGCTTTGTAAAAGGCATAATTTGTTACTGATTGAAGATTGCTCACAAGCGCATTTAACCGAGGAAGTAAGTCAATTGGTTGGACGATTTGGTGTGGCTAGTGCGTTTAGCTTTTATCCCACAAAAAATTTGGGGGCTTATGGTGATGCGGGTTGTATTATTGCTTACGATTCCGATCTGGCTATAAAAATCCGAAGGTTGGCAAATCATGGCGGCCTTCATAAAGATGAGCACCTCATGGAGGGGACAAACAGTAGGCTAGATGCTTTGCAGGCAGCTTTCCTTGACATTAAGCTTAGGCATCTGCACAGATGGACTGAACAACGAATTCAGAATGCTTCACTTTACAAATCCCTTCTGAAGAAGCTTCAAGAGATTGAACTCCCTTCGGTTAGACCAGAAACAAAGCATTCGTTTCATTTATTTGCGATAAAGGCCAAGCAGCGAGATGAATTGAAATCTTTTTTGCACTCCCAAGGTATTCAGACCATGATTCATTATCCCACAGCTTTGCCATTTGAGCCGGCTTATTCTTTTCTTAAACATTCAAAAGAAGATTTTCCAGTTGCTGTCAGACTTTCGCAAGAAATTTTGTCCTTGCCGATTTATCCTGAACTTTCGGCAGAACAGATTACTTATGTTTGCGACAAGATAAAGGGGTTTTACCGCTGAGACGCAAAGAATTCAAAATACTGGGGTTCAAAATCTTTTAGTTTAAATTTAACTTTGCGCCTCCGCGACCTTGCGGTGGAAAATAATGGAATTTAAAGACATCAAAACAGTAGCAGTGATCGGAGCCGGCACCATGGGCCAAGGTATTGCTCAAGTTTGCGCCCAGGCAGGTTATTCAACTTTTCTTTTTGACCTAAGCCCTAATCTTTCATTGAAAGCAATTGATTCAATTGTTAAGAACTTAAATATCGCTGTTGAAAAAGGAAAACTAAGCGTTGACGATAGCGAAAGAATTCAAAACAGAATCAAGATCGTTACGCACTTGAATGATGTAAAGGCTGACGTAATCATTGAAGCCGTTGTTGAAAAGCTTAACATTAAACAAAAACTATTTCAGGAATTAGAAATCATAAATCAAGGAAAAGCAATACTAGCCACAAATACATCTTCTATCTCGGTCACCCAGATCGCAGCTGTACTTAAAAATCCAGCAAACTGTGTTGGCTTGCATTTCTTTAATCCTGCCCACCTAATGAAACTGGTTGAAATAGTTTCAGGAGAATCCACAGATTCAAAACGTGTTGACGTTTTAAAAGATTTCTCAAAAAAACTAGGGAAGATTTCAGTAGTGGCGAAAGATTCCCCTGGTTTCATCGTTAACCGTGTGGCCAGACATTATTATTTGGAGTCTTTAAAATTATTGGAACTAGAAATCACCGATGTAGCCTCAATTGATAAACTACTTCGTTCGGCAGGCTTTAAGATGGGGCCTTTTGAATTAATGGACTTGATTGGCATTGATATCAACTTAGCAGTTACTACTTCTATTTATGAAGGTTTTCATAAAGCTGATAAATTTCGTCCCAGTGAGATCCAGCAACAAAAGGTAAAAGCGGGTCACTTGGGTCGCAAAACAGGTAAAGGATTTTATGAGTATTCGAAAAATTAAATCATGGGTTGCCGTTCTGTTTCTGGTATTTGCATGCGAGCCTGATGATTCGGATGATCCTATTCCATTTATTCCCTTTACGGAGATTATCATCAATCTAAGCTTTCCTGATTACGCAAGTTTGCGAACAGATGGAGGGTACAAGGAGATCAAAGGTGGAATAAGGGGAATTATTATTTATCGGATAAGCTCAACCTCTTACAACGCCTTTGAACGCAATTGCTCGTTTCACCCAAATGATGCGTGTGCCACTGTAAACGCTCATAGCTCTGGATTGTTCTTAACTGATCCCTGCTGTGGATCTACCTTTAATTTTTCAGATGGAAATCCTTCGGGCGGAGTTGCGTGGAGGCCATTAAGAAGATATAGAACCCAGCTTACAGGCGCTACACTTTCTATTACTGACGAGATTATCTGACTTAGCTGGTAATCGGTAAAAACTGTGATCAGTAATCGGTGGACTCACTGATTGCTGATCACCGATTAACGATTTACTGATTATTCTCTTTTCTAAGGATACTATTCTTCTTGCTATATAAGAAGTAGATGAACAGTCCCGCTACCATCCAAATCAATGCGGACACAAGTGTATCTTGCCCAAGAGAGAAAATCATTCCGGAGCAAACTACCATACCTAGAATTGGTACCAAGGGCACAAGTGGAGTTTTAAATGGCCGTATCGCAGTTGGGTTTTTAACGCGCAACACCCAAATGCCCGCGCATACCAATACAAATGCGAATAAGGTACCGAAACTGGTTAAGTCACCAGCGATACTTCCCGGAACAAACCCCGCAAACAGACCTACAAAGATCAGTAGAAGTGCATTTGATTTGAAGGGCGTACGAAACTTAGGATGAAGCTCTGAAAATACTTTCGGAACTAACCCATCTTTTGACATGGAATAGAATACTCGGGATTGACCCATTAACATTACTAATATCACCGAGGAAAATCCTGCCAGGATGGCAACCGTAACTAAAGTTCCCAACCACTCATAGCCAGGCATATAGGTTTTAATGGCAAAGGCAACAGAAGCTTCCTTACCTGCGGTTTTAAAATCCTGCCAATTGGCAACTCCGGTTAGGACATGGGAAAACAAAACGTAGAGTATCGTACAAATTACTAGCGATCCTAAAATCCCAATCGGCATATCGCGCTTAGGATTTTTCGCTTCCTGAGCTGCTGTTGAGACAGCATCAAACCCAATAAAAGCGAAGAAAACAATACCCGCGCCACCTAATACTCCACCCCAGCCATGAGTGTTCCATGCTTCGTGACCAGGAATGCTTTCTGGAACCAGGAACGGGGTGTAGTTGGCTTCGTTGATGAAGCCCCACCCGATCACAATGAAAATAAGAACGATTGATACTTTGACAAATACAATTACTGCATTCAATCTGGCTGACTCTTGGGTACCTCTTATTAGAACCAATGTGAGAATCACAAGGATAAATAAGGCTGGTAAATTTACTATTCCGCTAACTCCGTTGATACTGGCTTCAAAAGGGGAGTGACACAATTCATATGGTATCGCACCCCCTAGCAAATTGTTGAGGTACTCACTCCATGCTATAGAAACTGTGGCTGAAGCCAAGGCATATTCCAATACAAGTGCCCATCCTATTATCCAGGCCAGAAACTCGCCCATAGTTACATAGGCATAGGCGTAGGCGCTTCCAGCGATGGGTATCATGGAGGCGAACTCGGCATAGCATAATCCCGCGAAAGCGCAGCCAACCGCTGCCACAATGAAAGATACTACTACGGCAGGTCCTGCTGCTTCACCTGCAGCCGCTGCGGTTCGCACAAATAGGCCAGCTCCTATGATGGCGCCAATCCCTAGGGCTATTAAATTCCCAGCCCCAAGGGTTCTCTTAAGTCCCTTGGTAGAGTCAGAAGATTGGGTCATCAGTTGCTCTAAGGGTTTTTTGATAAAAAGACTCATTCGAAAAGAATTATGTAAATGTTAGTGCCTTAAAAGTAAAAAGAATAATGAATTATGACCGGTTTATTTTGATGATGGGTCAACTGTTGGTTTGTTCTTATGTGGCGGCCTCCCGATAAAAATCGGGACCGGGCTACTTGCCTACCGGCAGGCAGGTTCGCTCCAAGTCCGGCCTCCCTGATTCCAACGCTCTTCGGGCTTTCGCTGCTATCCCTTGTCGAGCATTGTCCAATTCGTTGTGGCCTCGATGAACTTATTGCTTGATCCACTTATGGTAATGGCGCCTAAGCCCTGCCAATAAGATTGAAAAAGGTAATTATGCCAGGGCTCTCAAAAGTAAAATTACCTGACTTTAGCTGACAAAGAATAGTCAGTTTTACCCGTGTTAACGATTAGAATTTTGGCATCATGTGGTATATCATTTTTGTTTTGGAGCAGGAGCGCCAGACCCGCAATGCCGCTAGGTTCACATGTTATGTTTTGCTGTTGAGCAATGCCCAACGCTTCTTCAATAAACTCCTCTTCGATGTCTAAAATTCCCGAACCATGGCCAATCCTGTTGTTGACAATGAGTGAAGCCAGATAATCATTGTAGTCTTTCAAGGAAGGTAAATGATAAGAGAATAATTTATCGAGTTTTGTGGTTTCACTATGTGTTGTGGCGCCAATGAAATTGCAATTACTTACGATATTAATATCTCCGGTAAACCGAGGGTCGTGTTTGAAAATTCGATTATTATATTCACGTTCGGCAATAATCAGAATGTTTACAAACAAATCACCAGTGCCGAACGGAATAAAACAGTACTCTGGATTTTCATTGATGATCTCATACGATAACCAATCATAATAATTGTCATTATAGCGATCTAACACTTCGCGATAGGTAATGTCGATGCCCGTAGTATTGTCAGTAAGCTCTTTAATTTCTTTTCCCGTCAAAGGCTTTTTTGAAAGATCTGTCTCGTATAGCTTACAACCCAAGTCGGTCAAATGTTTTTTAATGGCGGGTTTCATCCGATGGTCAACCAACACTTTCAAAACAGTTGTAACTCCATAAAGATTAAAAAAATGTTGAATTGCGGTGGCTGCGCTTCCTGAGGAAATAATCGAAATTTCCTTGATATGATAGCGTTTGGCCTTAATTAACACCTCCCAAGCCATTCTGGACTTATGGGTGCCACTAGGGTTTGTGCTTTCATCCTTGAGCCAAACGTTTGTAAAACCTGGCAACTGAATCTGGTATGTGGCCGATGCCGGGAACTTTGGAGTGAAAAAGGGTTTGGGTGGAAACTCTGGATTATTGGGATCGTTAATTGAAGGCACTAATATATTTCCAATCAGTTCATCTTTGTTTTCCTTGCCTGCTTTCTCATCCAGGATTTGTTTTTTTACAATTTCAATTTCTTTTGTGGAAAGTTTTTCCATCAAGAGGTCGGCAATTTTATTGGCGAAGGTATCAATGGATGGAGTGGTATTGTTTTGTTCTACTATGGATTCTTGTCTTTCCTGATCAAGAAGTGAAGAATATTTGTCGCTGTAATAGGCTGCGATGACTGCGTTCCAATCTAGTTTAGATTGAGTGGCAAACAAGCACAATAGATCTCTTAGCGACTTTGTGGCACCTGGTGGACTTTTTAAATTAAAAGCTCTTCGCAGCAAATCTTCTGTTGGTCCTTTAGGATATTGAACAATCAGATTAGGTAATGCCTCTTTATGATTTTCCAAAAATTTTTGAAGAGACTTTTGTAAGTGCGGAATAAAACTCCACTTACCTGTTCCGCGTGACATGGTGCTGAACTCTGACGCGTTAAATTCTTTCCTTACCAGATCAAGGATTTCGCGAGGTATGGTTTTAGCGGTGGCTTTTTTAGTCATGCAGTTCTAAGATCAGTTAACTGTGCTAAATAAGCAAATCTTACTTCTTCACTTTTTCCGGATCAAACTTCAATCGTACCGTCACATTGCTTTCAATTGGAACATTATTTTCAGTGCTGGGATACCACTTAGGGCCTTGCTTCACCAGTCTGATCACTTCATCATCACAGCCATAACCCAAACTTCCTATGACGCTGAAATCGCGGAAGCTTCCATCGATTGCTAGCACAAAATTGATAATTACATCTCCTTTCACTTTGTTTTCTAAGGCCTGCGTTGGATAGCGTTGGTTATTTTCAAGGTGTTTTTTATAGGCAATTCTTCCACCAACAGGTTCTGCAAGTTTAAGAACTGGAGTTAGGGTCTGATTCCAAACTGATTTTAAACTCTGACCCGTAACAACCACTTCACTTTGTTGAGATCCCTCTTCTGGAAGTTTCGTATCAAGAGTTGCTCTGTCAGTTAGAGAGAATTGACTCGTAGGCAATCCATTAAATGAAAAAGACAATTGTTGTTTTTCGTTTTCTATTGGAATAGAATAATTCCCTTGAAGGTCTGTTACTGTTTTCGTGGTAGTTCCCTCAACACGAACCCTTACTCCTGGCAAAGGCAATCCATTGCCTGATGAAGTAACCAGACCTTTCAAAGTTCTTTTTTGGGTTAATAACTTAGCATCTGCGCTTTTTTTGGTTTTTGATCGAATCACTATGTCCTCATCCCTAGCCTCTTTTTTTGACGCTTGCTGAACAGGAGCAGCTGCTATTTTGTCTTTTTCTTCTATTTTTTCTTCCTCAAAAGCAAGTTCAGAAAGTTCTGCAGTCACAACCTGATCACCCTTTGTTGGTTCAATGGTTGCAATGTCAGAAGTTTGACTAGAAGCCGAAAGACCGGCAGCTGGCTTTGTTTCAACGCTTACATCGGTTTTAGCTACCGAGGGAACTAATTCTGGTTTTGGCTCAGCCAACCTTTCTGTTAGTTCTTCTTTTGGTTGACTCAAACTAAGTAACCTCGGCTCATCATTTGTTACAATGGAGTCCACTGAACTAAGTGGTTGCACTTCCTCCTTCTGTAAAGCAAGTTGCTCTTCTGGTTCACTAGTTCTATACAGTAAAACAAAACTGCCAACTATTAAAATAACTCCAGCGGCTATTCTCACCGGTGTAAACCAGGTTGTTTTATTTCCTTTTGATAAAAGTGTTGCCTTAATTTCAGAAAGATCCTTCGAAAAATCCTGGGAAGAGATTGATTCTGCTCCCTCCAAAGCATCAGCAAGTAAAGGGTCGTTCAAAGCGCGTTTTTCTAGCTTATGCATTTCGGCCGCGGTGAGCTCGCCCTTCCTATACTTTTCAATATCGTTCTTAAATTCAGACATTCTTTTCCATACATATTTTTAGGTTACGCTTACCATTTTGTATAAAACTTTTCACCTGATTAAGATCAAAACTGGTTAACTCCGTGATGTCCTTGTAACACTTTTGTTCAATGAAAAACAATGCCACGCACTGTTTTTGTTCATTTCCCAATTGTTGAATGCAATTCTCCAATTTACTAAGATTCTCCTCTAGTTCTGAGTCCCCTTCGAGATGTAAAAAGTAGTCACTTTCCATAAGGTCAGGTAAAATTTCTACTGTCCTTTTCCCCTTTTTTGAACGGATTTGCATCAGGCAATGATTCCGGGAGGTGATATACAGCCAGCTATTGAAATTTTCAATTTCGTGGATACGGAGGGTTTGTACTAGTTTTTCAAACACTTGCATTACCGCGTCTTTCGCCTCATCCCGGTCTTTTAAGTATTTGAGGCATACTCCATACATCAGTGAAGTATAGCGGGAAAAGAGTTCTCCAAGTATTTGCACATTGCCATCGTTCCTATACTGAACTAAAAGCTCAGCATCAGTCAGATTTGATGGTTTTTGCCGGATAAACATTCTGTTAATATATATTTTTTTAAGTTTCTAGAAACTCAAAGCTTGCCCTCATTCCTAATTACTGACTTGGCAAAAAGTAGTTGTAGCAAGGTAAACCACCTGTTGCTCTTTTGCTTTATCTGCATTTCAACCGTATTTTGGATTTTCATTTCAAGTCATGGCAAAGATTAGTGCGGTAATTATCACCTACAACGAGGAAGAGAATATTGGAAGGTGCATTGATTCACTTGTTTCGGTGGCTGATGAGATTTTAATTGTAGACTCCTATTCAAAGGATAAGACAAAAGAAGAGTGCGCCAAAAGAAATGTAAAGTTTATCCAACATTCTTTCTATGGACATGTTGAGCAAAAAAATTATGCATTGGCGAATGCCAAATATGACTATGTAATTTCCCTGGATGGGGATGAATATCTATCTGAAGAGCTTTCACAATCTATATTAGGTATCAAAGAGAGTCTTAATGGAGACGCTTATTTTTTTAGTCGACTTTCAAGCTATGAAGGTAAATGGATACGATACACCGATTGGTATCCGGATAGGAAGCTTCGCCTGTGGAATAGAAATTTTGGAAAATGGGGGGGTGCAAATCCTCATGACAAAGTTATTTTAAATCAAAAGGTTGATACAAAATTATTGAATGGGGAATTATTACATAAAGCATATAAGAATGCGGACCAACTGGTCATTAAAGCAAATCAATACTCGTCCGTGTTTGCACAAAGTGCGAGGGTACTGGTTGGCAGTAGTTATTTTAAAGTGATTTATAAAACTATTTACACTTTTTTCAGGAATTACTTTCTTAGAGCGGGTATCCTTTCAGGATTAGCGGGACTGCAAATTTCCTTTGCTAATGCGACCTACACGTTTTTTAAGTATTCGAAACTCTTGGCGTTGAACAGGAGTCTCCCCGTTTTTAGTGAAGCTAAAAGTAATTTTAAGCCAAATGGTATTTCAGTAGTGATTCCCAACTTTAATGGAAGAAAACTTTTCCCTCATACCATCCCACCCTTACTCTCTGTGATGGCAGAATTGATCTTGCCCTATGAAATAATTGTTTCGGATGATTGTTCCACCGATGACTCAGTTGAATATTTAAATCAAAACTTTCCGGGCATTAGGGTTATAAAAAGTGACATCAACAAGGGATTCTCTGCTACTATTAATAAAGGAATCTTTCAGGCAAAGTATGATCTTGTTTTATTGCTAAACAGTGACATCATTTTAACAAGCGGTTACTTTACTCATCAATTAAAATATTTTGATGATAAAGATACGTTTGGTGTCATGGGAAGGATCATTGGATGGAACGATGAACGGATTCAGGATGCAGCAAGATTACCTGAGTTTCACGGATTAAAAATAAAGACATCAGGTAACTATCTTCTAAAGCCAATGGGTGAAGAGTCTCTTTATACGCTTTATTTATCTGGCGCCAATGCGTTGGTAAATCGCAAAAAATTGATTGAGTTAGGCGGCTTCGATGAAATATTTTCTCCCTTTTATATTGAGGACTGTGACTTATCTTTTAGGGCCTGGCGACTTGGTTGGAAATGTTATTACGAGCATAATGCGGTTTGTCGGCATCAAACATCATCTTCAGTAAAGGCAACCAATAAGAAGGAGTATGTTGAAGTGATCTATAATCGCAATAAATTGTTCCTCCATGCAATACATTTAGAAAGTCACCAACTTCCCTTTTGGTTTATACAGATCACAGTAGAGGCACTCGCCAGGACCTTGGTTTTAAGGACTTCATTTATTAAGTCCATTAGACTTTTTATTATCCATCGGGAAGATTGGAAAAAATCAAGAGCCAAATTTCAAACGCTCATGGCGGAGAGAGGAGAGGATGTCTCGCTTGTTAGAATATCCAGTGGAATCAGGGAGAGTTTGTATCAGAGGAAGAAAATAAAATTCCTTTCAACCCGTTCAGAATAATTCTGTCATATTTTCTTGTAGTTTTTATACTCGCCAGGGTACCAGCCAGTCCAATCGCCTATCAGGCGTTTAACTTTGTCTTTTAAAGAGGAGTACTTTAAAGAAAGATCAGGATTAAAGGTCCAGTTTTGTCTGGCAATACGCTCCTTCATAACCTCTGGATGGGATCCAGAAAATTTTCGAATAGGTTCTAACATATTATCATATTCATATTTATCGGATCGACTAAAATTCCTACTAATCCAGTTGTCTCCATGATAAAACCTGGCTTTTGATTTTTCTTTTCCTTGTAAAGCTTCAGGCTCTCGGGCCCACCCATAATGAAAAATATGAGCTTCAATCAGTTTTACCTTTAATTTTTCATTTGGTTTTTTTCGAAATCCCTGAGCGTCTTTATATGAGAAGATATTTTTATTGTTTCTAATTACACGAATTTCTCTACGGTACCAAGAGTATTTTAAACCAACATAGTCATAGGATCCAAAAAAATGCAAGTAGTCGAAAAGCAGACCATCTACGTTTGGCTGATTCAAAGAATCCTGCATTCCCTTTTTAATTAAGGGCAAATACTTCTCATGGACCACTTCATCTCCTTGTATGTAGAATGCCCAATCGTAATATGACGGGATGAATTGAAATGCTTTGTTAGTTTCATCTGCTAGTACTTTACCGCCCTCTCTGAGACTATCGTCCCAAATGGTTTCGATAACTGTTACTTTGGGATCAATAGCTTTTACCTTTTCTAGTGTATCGTCTTCTGAATTCCCTACCGCAACAATAACTTCGTCACATATTGGTAGAATCGATCGGATGGCTTCCTCAAAGGGGTAGTCAAATTTCACTCCATTGCGAACGAATGTAAAACCACAGACTTTCATTCTTTATTTGGTTTGCTTTTCTTGATATAAAATATGGCCTGATCCCCGCGATTTTCTTTGTTCAATTTACTGGCAAGTTTAGTTGCTTTTATTTTTTCAATTTTTCTTTTCAAAAAGCCAAAAAATCCTTTTTTACGTTTCGTAATTAGGGCTATACTATTGACATATTTTTCACTTCCGGAAATCTGAAAGTGAGTTGAGTCGTATTCAATTTTTACCAGCTGTAACCCTACTTCTTTCGCTAAATATTCGATGCTCTTTGGGGAATGAATAAAGTAATGTCTTGGTGCGTCTAGTTGGACCCAATTCGTTTTATAGACTGACCACGCGTAATTTGGAACGGTTGGAATTCGTAATACACAAGTACCTCCACTGTTTAATAGTTCACTCACTTTGGCAAGATTTTCAAGTGGATTTGGAATGTGTTCAAATGCATGATCGTAAACAATTACATCGAACTTTTGATGTATTGCAAAAATATCTGCTTTAAGGATCTTTAATGTATTCGGATATCTTATGGAATCGCTAATAAAAGGATCGCAACCTAGGATATTCTTGAAGTGGAGTTCAGCCAAAGGGTATAGCAGTCTATTGCCATTTCCACACCCAACCTCGAGTATTGAATTATCCTCACTAATTTTGAGGCTACTAAAAAAATCAAACTTTGGCGCAGGAAAAATATAGTTGATAATTTTATGAAGTGATGTTTGCTTGAAAATAGAAGATTTATATTTCAATAGGTTAAAGAAACCAATTAATCCCTTAAACTTCTTGCCACTGTAAGCCGAAAAGCTGTAGTAGTTGTCTGGGTAATAGGAAGAAATAGTTATTGGAAATTCACTAATTTGAAGACACTCGCAATTTTCACATTGAAAATAATCAAACTCATCTCTTGTGCCGTACATCATTTCTTTTGCCTTGAACAAAACAGCATTCTTGTTCTGATGTTTGCAAACTTTACAAGTGAGTATGTTCATTTTGAAGCAACGGGATCTGGATACTATTTTACTCCGTAAAGCTATCTATCTCGTAACAATTGGCGAAATGTTATTTTTATCATCGCCTATAAGCATTTAGCACTGAGTTTATCTGCTAATTTAGTTCCACTTCATTTTTTCCTATTTTTGACCCTTTATGGAAGAAGTACAGCGCCAACATTATTCTGAGAAAGAAAAGCAAGAAGTCTTCAATGGAGAGTTTATGCCTCATATCCGGTCGATGTACAACTTCGGATTTCGACTTACCCTTGATCGTGATGATGCCAAGGACCTTGTTCAGGACACCTACTTAAAGGCGTATCGCTTCATAGAATCATTCCAAAAAGGAACTAATGCAAAAGCTTGGCTGTTCCGCATTCTGAAAAACAGTTTTATTAATGATTACCGGAAGAAGAGTAAAGAGCCTTCTAAGGTAGATTATCAGGAAGTTGAGGCATATTATAATTCGGATGAAGTAGATCGGCAGATAACGCCTGATTTGCGTGTAGAGTCGCTTAAGGATATGATCGGAGATGAAATTTCCAATGCATTAAATTCTTTGGATGTCGATTTTAGAACAGTCATTATTCTTAGCGACCTGGAAGAATTCAAGTATGAAGAGATGGCTAAAATCCTGGACATACCGATTGGCACAGTAAGAAGTCGATTACACCGAGCCAGAAATTTGTTGAAGGAAAAGTTAAGTGAATACGCAAAATCTATGGGTTATAATAAATCTAATGTATGAGCAAACCTACCAGCCCCTTCCTAAAGCCAGATGGCTCAAAATGTTCGTGTATGGAAATGCTTCAGCAAATGCTCGACAGCGAAGTCACTGCCGATCAGCGCGAGTATTTTAAACAGCATTTGGATCATTGCCTGCCGTGCTACAAAACGTACGATCTTGAGATTACGATAAAAGAATTATTAAAATCAAAATGTTGTGGCGGTGATGTTCCTTCTGAGCTAATTCAAGAATTGCAAATTCAGATCAATCAAAAAATTTCTTCCTGATGGCGGGTAAAGCACTCATTTTTTCTGCCCCCTCTGGATCTGGAAAGACTACTATCGTTAAACATCTATTAAAGAATAACAAAGACCTTGGCTTTTCAATTTCTGCTTCTACGCGTGATAAGCGAGGACGTATTGAAGAAGATGGAAAGGATTATCATTTTTTGAGTCCCACGGAATTTAAAAAAAAAATTGATCAAGGTGAATTCATTGAATGGGAAGAAGTTTATGCCGGCAATTTTTACGGTACACTAAAATCTGAGATTGAACGGGTTTGGGCGGAAGGAAAGGATGTTATTTTTGACGTTGATGTCAAGGGTGGCATCAACCTGAAAAAATATTTTGGAAATAAGGCCTTAGCGGTTTTTGTAAAAGTTCCCTCGCTTGATTTGCTTAAGCAACGCCTTAACGAGCGGGGAACCGAAACTGATGAGAGTCTTTCGCGTAGAATTTTCAAAGCGCAATTTGAAACGACTTTTCAAGATAAATTTGATGTGGTGTTGGTAAACGAGGAGTTAGAGAAGTCATTAAGCGATGCGCAACGTTTGTATGATGAGTTTAAAGCTCAATCTTAAGTTGCTTTTATTACCTATGAATTAAATCAGATGCCGCTACAAAAGATCGGTCTGTTCTTTGGCTCTTTTAACCCCATTCATATCGGGCATTTAATCATTGCCAATGTGATGGCTGAAAATACTGATCTTGATAAAGTTTGGTTTGTGGTATCTCCACAAAACCCCTTTAAGCCCAGTAATACCCTTCTTCATGAGTTTGATCGATATGACATGGTAAAAGCCGCAATTGGGGATCATTATAAATTGGAAGTGTCTGATGTTGAATTTAATTTGCCGGTACCCAGCTATACGATTCATACCCTTACCCACCTTGCCGAAAAACACCCTGGGAAGGAATTTAAGGTCATTATAGGAGAAGATAATCTGGAAAACTTTACAAAGTGGAAAAACCACGAACAAATAGTTGAGAAACATGGTCTTTACGTTTATCCACGCTTGCAAGGTATAGTTGAGCAACCACATCTGTATGTAACAAATCCAGATCTCAAGCGTCATGCTAACGTAAAAACGGTTGAGGCGCCACTACTTGATATTTCGGCAACCTATATCCGTTCTTGCATCAAGAACAAAAAATCCATTCGTTACCTTGTTCCGGAAGTTGTCGAAGAAATGATCCGCTCAAAGAATTTTTTTCGGTAGTGGTTGTAGCCGCAACTATTTTGCCACTCTAGTCGTCTATGCACGTAATGAAACCATTGAGGTTAATTCTCCCTTTTTTCTTCCTGAGTTTTTCTGTTTTGGCCGGGGGCATTAGAGGAATTGTAAAAGGCGATGATGGTGCTCCACTCGCTTATGCGACTATTTTTGTTAAACAAACCGGGACAGGTTCTGCAACGGATTTGGATGGTCGGTATGAGGTTGTGTTACCTCCCGGCAGTTACGATATCCTATTTCAATATTTAGGCTACGAATCAATTGCCCGAAAAATTGAAATAGGAGCTGATTTTATCGAAGTAAACATCAAGCTTAAAACGCAAGTGATGATGCTTCAAAATGTGACCATTAATGCCGGAAAAGAAGACCCAGCCTATACCATCATGAGAAAGGCTATCTCGAAAGCAAAATTTCACACGCAACAAATCGATTCGTATACGGCTAAAGTTTACATTAAGGGCAAAGGAAAAATTACCGATTACCCATGGCTTGCCAAAAAGGCGTTGGAAAAAGAAGGCATTACCAAAGACAGGTTGTTTATTCAGGAGTCAGTAAGCGAAATCAAGTATACCCGGCCTAATAAGTTTGAGGAGAAAGTAATTGCAGTATACACTACTGGAAAAAATAATACGGGCAATGACGGTTCTCCAAACGCCTATGTGTTTGGAAGTTTTTATGAACCCGAAATTGCGGAAACTATTTCACCCCTCTCTCCTAAATCATTTTCATATTACCGATTTGAATACTTGGGTTCATTCAAAGACCGAAATTATGACATTAGTAAGATTAGGGTAACTCCACGGTCGAAAGGGGATAATATATTTGAAGGAATTATTTTCATTGTGGAAGATTGGTGGAGTATTCATAGCCTTGATTTTAAGACCACGAAAATGGGAATCAATTTTAAGATCAAACAAATCTATAACCCCATTGAAGATAAAGCCCGCCTGAATGACCAAGTCGGGCAGGCCTGGTTACCTATATCTCAGCAATTCATCGTGGATGGTAGCGTTTTTGGATTTGATTTTGAAGGAACGTATCTCGCAACGGTTAAAGATTATAAGATCACACTAAATCCGGAGTTACAGTTGGAAATGACAGTGATTGATGAAAAAGTTCAAAAAGATGAAGCGAAGCAGGTGAAACAACAATTCAGCAAGAAGGGTCAACAATTGAAGGAGAGGGTCGAGTCAGGAAAGGAGGTTACTAATAAGGAGCTTAAACAATTAGTAAAAGAATACGAAAAGGCCGAGCAAAAGGAAACTAAGGAACCGGAAGTAATTTCTGACACTAAGTACTCAGTTGATTCGCTTGCCTACAAAAAAGATTCAACGTTTTGGACTGAGATGCGTCCAGCGCCCTTAGACAAAGAGGAGGTTCGTGGATATCACAAGAACGACAGTATCTCTGATGTACAGCGCAAAAAGGAGGAGGGTGATACCCTTAAAAATGGCAGCAAACATAGTAAGGCTGGATTTCAGATTTGGGACGTGCTCACGGGAGATAGTTATGGCTTGGGCAAGACGACAGACTTTCGCATTCACACACCTTACGGTGGATTTAATACCGTAGAGGGGTTTAACCTAATTTACCGAATGAGTTTGTATAAACGATGGGTAAAAAAGGATTCTCTCAACCCTTCAGAAAAAGCAAGGACATCTCGACTTGAGATAAGTCCTATAATGCGCTATGCATTTTCCAGGGAAAAACTTACAGGTAAACTTAGGGTTGATTACAGAAATCGTGATGCTCGAGTTACAATCGAAGGAGGGCGTTATGTGGAACAGTTTAATTCCGATGAGCCAATTCATCCATTTGTCAACACCTTTACAACTTTATTGCTAGGAGATAATCTCATGAAATTATACGAACGTGATTTTGTAGATATTAATTATCGCCAACGGGTCAATGAGAAATATACGTTTAAATCGAGTGTATCTTGGGCGAAGCGTTATGAGCTTTCCAACACAACTAATTATACCCTATTTAAGAGTAACCGTGACGAGTACACGTCAAATACTCCTGTCAATCTTGAATTGAACAATACCAGTTTTCAGCCCAACACAGCTTTTATTGGATCTTTTGGGTTTGAAGCAAGACCTTGGCAAAAATACAAGATTAGAAATGGGCACAAGATGAGGGTTGACAACTCATCTCCTTTATTGACATTAGACTATCGAAAGGGATTTGATGGAATTCTGAATAGCGAAGTAAAGTATGACTTATTAGAGATAGGACTTAAGCACGGCATGAAATTGGGAATACGAGGCAAATTAGATGTAGCCTTGAAAGCCGGAAAATATTTGAATGCTGATAAGTTGTATTTCATGGATTATAAACATTTCCTTGGAAATCAAACGCCATTTGTAACCACTGACCCTGTGGGCAGTTACCGCCTCATGGATTATTACCTGAATAGTACCCGGGATCAGTACTTTGCTGCAAATGTTCATTATCACTTTAGAAAATTTTTGTTCACTCGCATTCCTAAAGTGCGCATGTTTGGAGTGTCTGAGAATATTTTTGTGAACTATCTAGCCACACCTTTTTCACAGAATTATACCGAAGTCGGTTACGGTTTGGAAGGTATATTGCGCGTCTTCAGGCTCGAAGCAGCTGTTGGGTTCAAAGATGGACAGTACCAGAATACGGGCTTCAGGATTGGAATCGCTACCAGCGTAGGCGTTAACTTCAATGATTAATCCTGATGAATCCCATAGGATTATCAGGATTAACCCTGACATTGAAAATGAGGAAAATCTTTAATCGAGAAACATAGGCAGTTCATTTTCAATCGTCAGCTTTGTTGCAAAAGAAAATTCTAAGGAATTTTCTGGTTAATTTTTTAAGAGCATTGAGTTACCGAACTTTGTCGGATGCTTTTGTCAATTCAAGACTTTCTAAACTTACGGCATTCTCATTCAATTGTTGATGTGCGCTCGCAAGGAGAGTTTGCAGTGGGTCATATTCAGGAGGCAATCAACATTCCCATACTTAACAACGAAGAACGAGTTGCAGTTGGCACAGATTATAAACAGAAAGGTCAGCAAGAAGCGATTAAGACTGGCTTCCGTCTGGTTGGACCGCGCTTGGTAGAAATCATTAATGAAGCACAGCTTGTTGCTAAAGACAAGGAGATTTTAGTCCATTGCTGGCGAGGTGGTATGCGTTCTTCCAACTTCTGCCAATTTGTTGGGATGGCTGGAATCAAAAGCCATCAACTGGTTGGAGGTTATAAAGCCTATCGTCACCAGGCGCTAGAATCTTTTAAAGTGCCGCTAAAGATTATTCTACTTACGGGATGTACAGGAAGTGGTAAAAGCGAAATACTTAGAGCGTTAAAGGCCGAAGGCGAGCAAGTTTTGGATTTAGAAGATTTAGCTAATCATAAGGGTTCCGCGTTTGGTGGGTTGTTAATGCCCCAACAACCTAGCACCGAGCAATTTCAAAATAAACTTTTTGAGGAGATCCTTCGACTTGATTTGACAAAAAGGATTTGGGTGGAGGATGAATCTATTGCCATCGGCAAGATTTTTTTGCCTCATGATTTTTGGATCAGAATGAACGAGAGTCCTTTGGTGCAAATGGATGTTAGCAAAGATATTCGAATACAAAGATTGGTAACAGAGTATGGCCCAGCCGATCGGGATGAATTCTTAGCCATCATGGGGAAAGTAGTGACAAAACTTGGTGGCCAGCATTACAATTCAGCTAAAGAAAAACTATTGCAAGGTGACATGGCTTCAACTATTGATATTCTTCTAACCTATTACGACAAGGCGTATCTTAATAGTATCGGCAAAAGAAAAGATAGAATGCAATTTAATTTAGAATGGGATGGAATTGATGCTGATTCCTTTGCAAGGGAACTTACTAAGCAGATTAACCACATAGGCACATAGAGCACATAGGTAATTCGGTCACTATGCAATTGAAGACTACCAAGAAGGAACTAGATGAACTCACCTTTAATATAATAGGTGCTGCTATTGAAGTGCACAAAGCTTTAGGGCCTGGTCTTTTGGAAAGCGTATATCAAAAATGTTTGAAACAGGAGTTCTTCTTTCGTGAATTAAGATATACTTCTGAGTTTATTGTTCCAGTGAATTATAAGGGAATGGATATCTACGCAGATCTTAGATGTGATTTTCTAGTAATGGATTTGATCGTTGCGGAATTAAAGGCTGTGGATGCAATTGCCCCTGTTCACGAAGTGCAACTCCTGACTTACATGAAATTACTTGAGAAGCCCAAGGGTATCCTTATCAATTTTAATTGTGCCAATCTGTTTAAAGAAGGCCAACGAACTTTTGTCAATGAATATTTTAGAACTTTGCCAGAGCAATAATTATTTCTATGTGTACTATGTGCCTATGTGGTTAAAAAAAATATGATCGATATAAAACTTACGAAATACTCTCACGGTGCTGGCTGTGGATGTAAAATTTCTCCTGCTGTATTGGACACCATCCTTCACTCTGACTTACCTAAGGTAAAATTTCCGGGTTTGCTAGTTGGCAATGAATCAAAAGATGATGCGGCTGTCTACGATCTTGGCGATGGAAATTGTATCATCAGCACCACGGATTTTTTTATGCCCATTGTAGATGACCCATTTACATTCGGAGCTATTGCTTCTGTTAATGCCATCAGCGATGTGTATGCAATGGGTGGCGAACCAGTTATGGCAATTGCCATTCTTGGTTGGCCCATCAATAAAATTCCCGCAGAAGTAGCCAAACTTGTATTAGAAGGGAGCAGAAGTATTTGCACGAAGGCGAATATTCCATTAGCAGGTGGCCATAGCATTGACTGCCCCGAACCAGTGTTTGGATTAGCAGTGAGCGGAAAGCTAAAAAAGGAAAACCTGAAGCGCAATGACACTGCAAAAATTGGATCACTATTGTATCTCACCAAACCCATTGGCATAGGAATAACCACTACAGCACAGAAAAAAGGTATTGTTCAGGAAGCTCATTTGAAAATGGCAGTTGATACTATGCTTACATTGAATTCCCTTGGAGCTGAGCTTGGAAAACTTTCGTATGTAAATGCGATGACAGATGTCACTGGCTTCGGTTTACTTGGTCACTTGTGCGAGGTATGCGAAGGCAGTGGGTTATCGGCTGAAATTGAATTTAGTAAAGTTCCTAAGTTTGATTTCCTTGATCTTTACATCCAACAAAAATCAATGCCAGGAGGTACACAGCGCAATTGGGAAAGCTATGGACATAAAATTAGTCAGGTAACAGAAGAGCAAAAAGTAATTTTGGCAGATCCGCAAACTAGTGGCGGTCTTTTAGTTTCGGTAGATAGTGATAGACAGTTAGAATTTGAAACCTTTGCAAAGCAAAGAGGGTTCGAATTAAAACCATTTGGAAATTTGACTGAAAGAAAGAAATTCGCAGTAGAGATAAATCAACTCATATAAAAAATCTAGCATTCTTCGCTTTAGCACTAGTTGCGCTGTACTCATGTGCGCTAGTAAAAGTTGCGAATAAGAGCAAATTAAGAAATTTCCTTTAAAGGAAAATTGATAATCTAGACGTCATCAAGTTTCGATCCACTTACTTCTAATATCAAGCCCTCCCCATACGCCATAGCAGGCGTTTGATAACCGGTTTTATAATTTCCATTAAGGATTTTTTCTGCGATCAACACACTTGCTTTTGCTGTAAGGGTATATCCATCTAGTGTTTCTAATCGTGAACTCTTTTCCGTGCCCGAACCGTCCCAAACTTTTCCCCATAAATACATTCTGCCCTTTGCCCGCTTTTCATCCGAAGGGCCCGCAGGTTTCTGATCAATTTTCTTCAACATGTAGTTCTTCACGATTCGCAATCGGAGCAACCAATTGATGTAATTGCTTCTCTTCGCATACGCAATCTGTTTTTCATTTGATCCGATATAGACTTCTATGTTTGGTATACCTGTACTCCTCCAAGCAGTAGAGATATCACCCCATGGAATATTTAAACTTGGAATCTTAAATGGTCCGTAGTTAATTTCTTTAGTCAAACTTCCGGTTGGTATGGTTGCTAATTTTCCATCCTTACGAATCGTACTGCCATAGCCCAAGCCCTCTGTCATTGTTTTGGAAGTGCCTCGTGAGAATCCGGCACCACTGGAAGCAAACGCTAATTGCAAATGGGTGGCCGAAGGCAATCTATTTTTAAGATGTAATGCAAGACAATCAGAGGGTACCACGTCAAAGCCTGTGCCTGGCATGATCGTAATGCCTGCGTTCTTTCCTTGCTCATCTAGTTTTGCAAGCATTTCAAAAACAGCTGATTCACCGGTTATGTCGGTGTAATGAGTTTTTGTTTCGAGGCATGCAGTGGCCATAGCTTTGGCAGTGTACTGAAAGGGTCCGCCACAATGAATAACCAACTTACCTTTTGCCAGCAGCGCTTTCAACGCAATCGGATCTTTGATATCTACAACTTCATATGGATAATTCGTATTGGTGCTTTGTTTTTTCAACGCATCCTCATTTCTGCCGGAAAGAATGACGTCCAGGTTTTTTGCTCGACATTCTCTTACAATGAGAGTACCAGTGTAGCCGTAAGATCCGTAGATAATTATTTTGGAATTATTCATAGAAGAATTTTAAATGAAGTGTGGAGGCGAAAGAGCAGTATCTATTTTAATCGTTCTACTTTCTCAATAAATACATTAGTATCCCCTCTCCATGGGAATATGACATATCGTTTGATAAAGTAGAGATTAACACGCTCGCCACTTAGGGCAACTTCCTGAAGGTCTTTGATTACATCGTCATTACCGGCCTCAATGGAAAAGTCAAAAGACTCGGCAATCGGACTTGCACCCTTCAAGGCTCCAAAAGTCTCTAGATTTAGTTTTCCTTCATATGTTTTGAATATGAATCCCTTTTCTGAAACGCTCAACACTTTTCCAGCCTTCACGCCTTTTTCATAAACACCCCATTGCCAAAAAGATAGTAATGCCAACAGAAGTAGTAGTGCAATAAGTAGTATCCGTTTCACGATTTTGGTGGTTTTTCTTTTAAATTTTTGACCGAAACTTTCATTTTCCATAGCAATGATTTCTTTGACAATCTAATGTAGTAAAATACTGCGACTCCGATGATGATTATGGAAATGAATTGCGAATGCGATAGCCAATTATTGATAATAAAACCCCGGGCAATATCGCCACGAAAGATCTCTAATATGCCACGCCCAGATGCGTAAATCATCAAATACAAAAGGAATAACTGACCATTAAACTGTTTTCTATTTTTAAGAATGAACAAGAACACTAAAAGACAAAAAATAAAAAATGCTTCATAAAGTTGTGAAGCATGAAGGGGAGTATTAAGTGGCTCAGCCTGACAAGCCGGATTTGTGAACGTAATTCCAAGAATGCCAGGTGTTGGTTTGCCATAGCAGCAGCCAGCCATGAAGCATCCGATACGCCCAAAACCGTGTACGATGCAGGTTACGACAGCCATTATATCCAACATGGCCAGGGCAGGGATTTTATTACGCTTAAAAAACCATAGCATAACTGGAATAGCAAAAAGGAAAGACCCGTAAAACACAAATCCGCTGCCGGTGAATAGTTTGTTTAAATTTTTGGAATAATAAATGGGATCTTCAAAAAAGAAAAATACTTTTCCTCCTACAATGGCGGCTAATACAATGAAAATGAAAAGTGAATTGATGGTGTCGAACGGGACGCCAAATTGTTTTTTTGCTTGCCAAGCCATGTAGGCCAGTCCAAGCAATGCACCTATTGCAATACAAAAACCATAGGTGTAAATGGTGAATGAGCCAATCTTAAAAAGTGTAGGATGCATGGAGTTAATTTGTCGATGTTCAATTGATCAATTCGCCAATGCATGATGTGCTGTATTCTTACTTCCATCAAACGAATGCTTGGCTTACTTTAGCAAGTCTAACATTGTTAATTTGTAGCTACTGGATTGTAAATTTCTGACAGCTTGTTAACTACAAAATCAATTTCTTCGATGGTGTTATATTTACTGAAGGAGAAACGTACTGCACCCCGCTGCGAGTTGGGATAAATTGCACCAAGTACATGTGAGCCCGTTGAAGCACCGCTTGAGCATGCGCTGCCACCTGAAGCAGAGATACCTTTCATATCGAGATTGAAGAGCAACATTTCGTTTTCTTCTGATTCTGGAAGGCTGACATTCAAGACGGTATATAAACTTCGATCTAAATTTGCAGAGTCACCATTAAATGTAATTCCGGGAATAGTTGACTGAAGTTTCTCAATCATGTGTGCCTTTATCCTCTTAATGTGTTGTTCATGATCCGACATCTCACGATAACAAATCTCTAAAGCTTTCGCTAAGCCAATGATCCCATATACATTTTCAGTACCGCCACGCATGTTACGTTCTTGAGCACCGCCATGGACAAATTGTTGAATTTTTTTGTCCTTGTTGATGTACATAAACCCAACTCCTTTAGGTCCATGAAACTTATGAGCAGCGGCTGCCATGCCATGAACCTTTAATGCTTTCATATCGTGGCGATAGTGACCCATTGTTTGGACAGTATCGGAATGAAAATAAGCTTTATACTGGTTACAAAGATCACTCACTTTCTGTAGGTCAAGTAAGTTCCCGATTTCATTATTGGCATGCATAAGAGATACCAGTGCATTTGGATATGCCTTAAGCAATTCTTCCAGATGCGAAGTATTGACATGACCATTTTCATCTATCCTAACATGGTGCAGCTCAATAATTCCTTGCCTTTCTAATACTTCAAGTGTGTGTGTAACAGCATGATGTTCAATGGGCGTTGAAATAGCATGTTTAATTCCGTATGTCTTGATCGCGCTTGCAAGGATGGCGTTATCGGCCTCGGTTCCACCCGAAGTAAAAATTATCTCGCCAGGCGTACAGTTTAAGAGCTCTGCAACTTTCTTTCGGGCAGATTCAATTGCTGCTCGCACCTTGCGGCCATGGGCATGCGTAGAGGAGGGATTACCAAAATCTTCCAGCATGAACGGTTTCATCGCTTCAAATACTTCCGGGTCGAGAGGCGTGGTGGCAGCGTTGTCTAGGTAAATTCTCATATGTAACTAACTATTGGATAGTCTACAGGCCACAGTCGACAGTGGACTCTATTGTTTTATAATTTCCTGAATATCTCTCATAATTTGTTTCGCCAACTCATCTGCCTTTGTCTCACTTTGTGACTCCGCATAGATGCGTATAATAGGCTCTGTATTTGATTTGCGCAGGTGTACCCACTCTCTTTGTTTTTCGAAATCAATCTTCACGCCATCTATCGTATTCACCTTTTCATTTTTATATTTTGTTTTCACCTCTTCCAACACCTTATCAACGTCTATTTGAGGAGTCAGCTCGATTTTGTTTTTCGAAATG
This sequence comes from Bacteroidia bacterium, assembly GCA_031384515.1. Lineage (GTDB taxonomy): Bacteria > Bacteroidota > Bacteroidia > Cytophagales > Cyclobacteriaceae > ELB16-189. The sequence goes on along the minus strand of JANNAQ010000019.1, from coordinate 112,696 downwards.
TAATAGGCTGGATATTGTTTGCGTAGTTCAGAGGCTTTCAGTTTGGACTGCGCAAGGTGTGATAAGAATAGAGCAATTCCCATTAAGGCATCGCGACCATAATGTAAATCGGGGAAGATCACGCCACCATTGCCTTCTCCACCAATAACGGCCTTCGTTTCTTTCATGGCATTTACCACATTCACTTCGCCTACGGCAGCTGCTGTATATTTTCCTTTCGCTTTTTCTGTTACATCCCGCAAGGCGCGAGTGGATGAAAGGTTAGAGACGGTGTTTCCCTTCTTTCCTGCCTTGCCGGCAGGCAGGTTGCTTAATACATAATCTGCAACCGCTACTAACGTGTATTCTTCCCCAAATGGGTTGCCATCTTCCATGACCAGGGCAAGGCGGTCAACGTCTGGGTCAACAATAATACCAAGATCGTATTTCCCATTCTTCACTACTTTACATATCTCTTTGATGTTTTCAGGAAGAGGTTCAGGGTTATGTGGAAATTGCCCGGTAGGTTCGCAATACAGCTTTTTTATTTTTTTTACACCTAATTCTTCCAATAATTCTGGAATACATATTCCTCCTGAAGAATTAACTGCGTCTACCACAATATGAAATTTTGCTTTCTTAATGGCCTTTACATTAACCAGCTTGTGCTTAACAATAAGCTCAATGTGCTTTTTGATGTACCTATTGTTTTTTGAATACGACCCAAGTTTTTCAACGGGAGCAAAATCAAAACTTTCATCTTGCGCAAGTTTCAAAACATCTGCTCCATCTTGTGCTGAGATAAATTCGCCTTTATGATTTAGTAATTTAAGCGCATTCCATTGAGCAGGATTATGACTGGCAGTGAGAATGATTCCTCCTCCTGCCTTTTCCAATGGAACTGCAATCTCCACTGTTGGGGTGGTGGATAAACCAAGATCAATCACATCGATCCCAAGCCCTTGAAGAGTTGAACTTACCAGTGAACTTACCATCTCACCAGAAATGCGGGCATCACGGCCAATAACTATCTTCTTTCCTTTATGCGATTTTACCCAAGTACCAAAAGCAGCTGCAAATTTTACAGTGTCAACAGGGGTGAGCGCTTCACCAGGCTTGCCACCAATGGTGCCGCGAATGCCAGAAATAGATTTAATTAGGGTCACAGATATAGATTGTCTGAATTTGACCGCAAATCTAAAGAAATATTAGGTAGATGGTGTTACAAGAAATCGGTGACTAGCCTTTTGCCTTATCGATTTTCGGCAATGAAACTTCTGCCGCTTTATCCGGATCACCGCATGCTTCGCCTGCTCCAACTACTTTTCCGCAATAACCGCACGTAATTCCTTCTTTAGCCAGAAATGGGCTCTGTGTAGCACAGGTGCCACGAAATTCACCATCCTTTACCAGGAACAATCGAACAGACATCAAAGCGAAGAACAACGCGAAGATTCCAAGGGAGAGAAAAAATACGGTCATGGCGAACAGATATTTTAGAATTAAGATTTTAGATTTCGGTTAACTTGCCCGCATCCTAAACTAGGGCAAAGCTAAAATCTAATATCAGAAATCTAAAATCTGACTTTAAAGTTCCCAAAATGAAAAAACCACTTTCCGCCCCTGATCTTAACCGAGAAGCCAAATTAAAGGCTTTTGACCGACTTCTGACTGTAATGGACGAACTGAGGGAAAATTGCCCCTGGGATAAAAAGCAAACCCTTGAAAGCCTCAGGCATCTGACCATTGAAGAGACCTATGAGTTATCTGACGCCATTCTTGAAGGCGACTTGAATGAGGTTAAAAAGGAATTGGGTGACGTGATGTTACACTTGGCATTTTATTCACGCATAGCATCTGAAGTAAAAGCGTTTGATATGGCAGATGTGCTCAATTCGATTTGTGACAAGCTTATTGAGCGACATCCTCACGTATATGGTGATGTGATAGCAGATGATGAAAAAGCAGTTAAAGAGAATTGGGAGAAGATAAAATTGAGGACTGGAAATACATCTGTGCTTGAGGGTGTGCCAAAATCTTTGCCGGCTTTAGTGAAATCCATTCGCATTCAAGATAAAGCGCGTGGTGTTGGTTTTGATTGGGAACGAAAGGAACAAGTATGGGAAAAAGTGGAGGAAGAGATGCAGGAATTTAAGCAAGAGTTCCTGCCTGTCCGGCAGGCAGGCAATACGGCATCGAATGAAGCCATTGATAAACAAAAAGTGATGGCTGAGTTTGGTGATTTACTTTTTTCTTTAGTTAACTACGCACGCTTCATTGATATTGATCCAGAAGAAGCGTTGGAGCGCACCAATAAAAAATTCATTAAACGCTTTCAATATTTGGAAACAGAATCCGCCAAAGATGGAAAGAAGATGGGTGAAATGAAGCTTGCTGAAATGGATGAGTATTGGAATAGGGCTAAAAATTTATAGGCTCATTTTTTTCTAAGCACCAACTTCTAGTTTAAAGCCCACTCCATGATAGTTTACGATCTGAACTTTGGGATCATCTTTAAGGTGCTTTCGCAGTTTTGATATGAACACATCCATGCTTCTTCCCAGAAAGTAGTCGTCATTGCCCCACACATTTTTTAGTATCTCTTCACGCTTAAGTACACGCTCTTTGTTCTGACAAAGTAGTTTCAGTACTTCTGCCTCTTTTTGCGTGAGGGTTTTAAAGCTGGAAAGGTGGTGAAGCGTATAATTATGACAATCGAAGGTAAATTCTCCTAAGGAGAAATTTTGTTCGGTAGCTATTTCAGTGGTCGATCTTCGAAGGAATACCTCAATTCGTAAACTGAGTTCTTCCATGCTAAAAGGCTTAACGATATAGTCGTCACCGCCAGAATGAAATCCGTTGATTTTATCTTCCAACATGGATTTAGCAGTGATAAATAAAATTGGAATATGTTGATCTTTTCCCCGAATAGATTTCGCCAATGAAAAACCATCCATTTTCGGCATCATTACATCGAGTACGCAAACGTCAAAATGATTTTTTTCAAACGCTAGTTGTCCCTCTTCGCCATCCTTGCACAAAGTCACCTCGTACCCTTTAACCATCAGGTTATCTTTAACCACAAAGCCAAGGCTGGGATCATCTTCCACTAAAAGAATTTTTGGTTTCATGTAAGGGGTACTGAAAGTTTAAACGTGGTGCCGCTTTCAGGCTTGCTAACAACTTTTATTTTTCCTTTATGAGACTCCATAATCAACTTCACATAATTTAATCCAAGGCCAAAGCCTTTTACATCATGCAGATTTCCGGTTGATACGCGATAGAAGCGATGGAAAATTTTCTGTTGTTCTTCTTCTTTTATGCCAATACCGTTATCTTCTACTTCCAGAAGAATGCAGTTACCATCTGTTTTGGTACGGATCACAATTTTTGGAACTTCTTTGGTGTATTTGATGGCGTTGTCTAATAAATTATAAATCACATTTGTAAAGTGCAGCTTGTCAACCGAAGCCATACAGGGAGCTGCAGTTAAGTCAAGGTCGATTGATCCCTTCTTTTCATTCAATGTAAGTGTTGTGTTTTTTACGGCTTCGCGTATGAGTTCATGAATGTCAGCGTTTTCTTTTTTTAATCCGACATCTTCTTTTTCAATTCGCGCCATTTGTAATACTCGTTCTACTTGCTGCTTCAATCGTTGGTTCTCATTTTGAATAATCGTTGCATAGTTGAGGAGTCGTTCGGGCGTATGAATAATGCCAGGATCTTTCAACACCTCCGTAGAAATGGCAATGGTGGATATGGGAGTTTTGAATTCGTGAGTCATGTTGTTGATAAAATCTTTTTGCACTTCAGACAACCTTCTTTGCTTCAGGATAACAAACAGGGTATACACAAAGAAGAAAATAACGATAAGTAATACAGCGGATGAAAATCCCCAAATGCCCATTTGGCTTATCAGGTTCGCTTTAATAGACGTAAACTGAACTCCGAAATAATACCCATCGTCCTTCCATTGCGGAAATTCGAGCATACTTGCTTTGACGTTATTTTTTCTTGGTGAGATCGTATTGCCACCTACCATGCATTTTTCTGCACAATCATAAATTCCGTATTCAAAGTCTGCTTTGACGTTGCGTTTTTCAAATTCTGCGGTGAGCAAAAATGAAAGCAAACTTTCATCAATCGGACCATTAATCATCACTACAAAATAGTTTGTTGAGAGTTGTGTAACGGGGTTATTTGCGGGTGATGGAGTTTTGTTGATTTCAAATATTTTCGTGGCCACATTGACCAGGGCAGTGTTTACGTCCCGATTAAATTGATTTTCGTGAAGATCAAATGCTTTTCTTACCCAATAGATTTGAGTTAAGGTAATGCCGACAATACTTAGCGCGGCCAGAATAATAACAGTTCTTAGAGTGGTACGACTCATGCTTCAAAGGTACATGTAATAGAAATACCTTTTTGGGTTTAACATCTCATTAACATTTATTAGAACATTATTAACACCATAGCTCGATTTTAAACCAGATGTTTGTATTGTTCGAACGAAAACAACTAATTTTAAACTAAATTTTAAACGACAATGAAAAAATTATTCTTTTTTTTGGCTCTTGTAGCCTTTGTTAATGTTGGTTACAGTCAACAAGTAACGGCATCGGCCTCACTTCCAAAGGCTGAAGTGGCCGTTTTTGAAGCAGTATCTTTAAGCCATGATTTTGGCAAAATTAAGCAAGGTGTTCCTGTTACACATGAATTTAAGTTCACAAATAAAGGAGCCGTACCTATGGTGATTACAAATGTTACGGCTTCTTGTGGTTGTACAACACCAGATTGGACTCGCGACCCTATTGCTCCGGGCGGACAAGGATTTATTAAAGCTACCTACAATGCCGCAGCAGCAGGAGGATTTAATAAAACAGTGACTGTGACCTCCAATATTGAAAACGGATTTGTACAACTTTCCATTAAAGGTGAAGTAGCGACAGAGGTTCAATAGTGAGTAATCAATTAGAAATGAAGGGGCGTAAATTTTACGCCCCTTTTTTTGTTTAGGCCCGATTAGTTCATGTGATGTATCAGCTAAAATTATGACTATCTTCAAGGTAAATAAAGTCAAATGCTTACAAGATACGTTCTCATTTTGGTCGCATTGATCTCATCCTATTCCGGATTTTGCCAGGGAAGTATTCCACCTGTTTTCAGGTCTCAGGAAACCCTAAAGGGATTGAACAACGGAATAGGACCTACTGAGCTTTTGTATGGTATTCCCTTGCCACCGGCTGCTCTTGTTGGAGATACTTATTTAAGTGAAAACTGGACTCGTTCATCTGTGCTATTGTACCGGGACGAAAAACTGCTTGAGGGTTATCTTACGCGCTATGATATCAGTGAAGATATGATCCAGTTTAAAACGAAGAATGGTGTTAAAGTACTTAATGGATCCAATGTAAAGAGTCTGGTTTGGATGGATACCGTAACGAAAGTTAGAAGATACCTTATTAATGCCAAGGAATTTAAGGATGAGGATGGAACTCCGTTTACAGGTTTTTTTGAAGTACTCTCAGATGGGAATATTCCACTTTTTAAGAAAACATTTATTTATGTGAAAAAGGCAAACTATGTTGTTCAGTTCGATGTTGGTAGCAGGGATGATGTAATTCAAAAATTGGAAAATTATTTCTATGCCAGCGGAGAAGTTGCGATTAAGATTCCTTCAGGCAAGAAAAAAGTTATTCAGTTGTTCAAAGGCAAGGAAGCGGCAATGAAAGAATTCATCCAATCTAATTCACTGGATATTTCTAAAGAGCATCATTTAAAGGCCGCCTTTGAAAAATACAATTTCCTTCAGCCGCAATAGAACACAAAAATAAAGAGGACGTATATTCTACGTCCTCTTTTATTAATTGAGATTGAAAAAGAATACCTGAATATTTTTTAAAGTTCTCTTATCCAAATATTGCGAAAGCTCACTGGGTTGCCATGATCCTGTAATTTTAAAGATGCCTTGCCATGCGATTGATATACGGGTAAACCTTTATATTCAGTTGGCCCCCAAATTGAAGTTGCGTTTTGAACAAGTACCCCATTATGAAGCACGGTAATTTTAGCCGTTGAAGTCACTCTTCCGTTTTCGCTGAATACAGGTGCAGTATACACAACATCGTACACTTGCCATTCGCCAGGTTTACGTGTAGCATTTACCAAAGGAATTGATTGCTTGTAAATTGATCCTGCCTGTCCATTTGAATAGGTAATACTTTCATAACTATCCAACACCTGAAGTTCGTAGCGATCTTGTAAGAAAATACCGCTGTTGCCTCTGCCTTGTCCTTCGCCAACAATAACATCAGGTGTTCTCCATTCAATATGCAATTGCATATCACCAAATTGTTTTTTGGTTTTAATGTCACCCAAACCCTTTGTTACTGTAAACGCACCATCTTTTACATCCCACTTAGCGGCAGAACCATCCAAGGCTGTAAAATTAGATAAGTCCTTGCCATCGAAGATAACAATGGCATCTGATGGAGCCTCGCCAGGATTTTTTCCGGGTGTTACTTTAACTGGTTTTAGATCCCAGATTTCTGAGACTGTCGGGTCAAGAGATTCGCGCGGTTTGCTTTGGGAAAATGCTGACACGCTAGCCAGCAGCAACAGGAGTGTAATTGATTTTCGCATGACTTATTTTTTTAGAGAAATTAAAAGTAATAAAATTTATACAAAGAAATGCCTTCGTTTGATAAGCGGTTAATCGAGATATACGTTAAAACTTTACGTACCTATCGATTAATTCTTTATCAAGGCCAAGTGCTACTGCTTTTCTGGCTTGTCTTCTTAAAATGAATTCGAAGATGCTCATCCAGCCTGGCAGGTTGCTTTCGCTGATTTCGAAAAGCCAGGCAAGTGCTAACCTATTTTTTGGAAACCCTTTGCTGTTTGTATGACCGTCTCTTGCGAGTCCGTATCCAATTTGAAGTGCCTGTTCAAATCCAGCACTCGCAGGCCGCAACTCAACTTTGAATTTGCAAACTTTAGTAGATGTATTAAAAAATCGATGGTTAATATTGGGGATAGCTGTTATTGAATTTCCTGGCAACAGCGTGTGTATGTCTTTGCCAGCCTGCACTTTTAATTCGCCTTCCAGACAATCGAATTTTTCTGAGTAGGTTTTATGATAGTGCAGTCCTACTCCACCTTTGGGAGAAAGTTCAACTTCTACAAGTGTGAAGTCTCCACCGGTTTCATTTGCTGTTTTCAAAAATGTTACATAGTCTTTTTGAATGGGATTGTAAATGCGTCTTGGGTTTTCCATGATTAAATTATTGCCCTTGATATTTATTCAAAATATGCTGACTCAGTAGCTTGTAGATTTCTGTCAATGCAGGGTCTTCTTTGATAAACTCTACATGCTTGTCCATGATTTCAAGATCGCCCCTACTTGCGGGTCCGGTTTGTGCGTTTTCAGGCCCAACTAATAAACTTTTATTTATTGTTTCTAAGACCAAGGGTTTCATCAAATCAAAACTTAAGCTGTTTTGTTCCAATATTTTTTTTGATAGGGTAAGCATATAATTGGTAAAGTTCGAAGCAAAAACGGCTGCTACGTGCAGCGCCTTTCTTTCTTCTGAACCAATTTTACTCACGTTATTGCTGATGGATTTAGCCAGGAGCATTAGAATCTCTTCTGTTTCTGAATTATTACTTTCAATAAAGAATGGCGTGGATTTGAAATCAATTTTTTTGGTTTTACTAAAGGTTTGCAAGGGATATAGAACTCCAGTATTGCTTGTAGCCGCAAATTGCAAAATGCTTAATGGTTGACTTCCGGATGTGTGAAGAAGAAATGCATCTTCTGGTAAAATGATTTCCTGTGCGATTGATTCCATCGCATCATCACTTGTGGCCATTATAAAAATACGTGACTCGCTCGTTGAGAAATCAAGAGTGGCTTTTACTTCTGCTTGATAAAGCCGGCTAGTAAGTTTAGCAGCATGACTTGGATGTAGGCTATGGACTTCTTTTACTACGAAACCTGCATTGTCTAAGGCGGGCGCTAAATGCCACGCAAGATTTCCAGAGCCAATAAAGGAGACAAACATGTCGAGTGTATTTCAATTGAAAGTTACAACATAAAACAGGCAACAATGACCATCTCAGATTAGTCCTGCTATTTTTTTATCATTGGAAATAGTTTTCGAATCTCTTCCTCTGAAGGTTGATTTCCATATTCACAAATTTCAAATGCCTCGGCATGTTTAACTTGCGAGGCTTTCTCTTTGCCATACCAGAGTTCGAGTGATTTTCGTACCTCTGGGGTAATCTTAACAGTGCGATTTGTGGACAGCCATTTTCTGCGGTCGACTGCATTTTTTGGAACCTGATCTGCATAACCACCGATCCATGGCAACCATTCATATACTTGTGATTGATGGGCGTCCAACGCATCAATTTTTTGCTCGAACACAGAGGTAATATCAATGGCGATGTCAGGGCGGAACGAGTTGGGTCGTTGAAAGAAATCCTGGAAGTATAAAAATATCGGATTCTTTTTTAAGGGTGGAGTATCGGGTGCAACGTTGGGCACCGCTACCATGTAGGCGGCATCCTGCACAAGCACGCCAGTGTAACGATGGTCAGGGTGATAGTCATTGGGTCGGGGTGCAATGACTATATCTGCATTCCATTCTCTTATTTTTCTGATGACTTGCAACCGGATGTCTAAACTGGGCAGGAGTTCACCATCATGATTGTCTAAAACATCGTAGACTACGCCAAAGCGTTTGCCGGCTTCGTGCGCTTCGGCAATTCTGCGTTTTGCCAAGGCTCCGCCACCTTCACTCTGATGTCCGGAATCGCCATTCGTGACCGAAACAAATTTCACAGCATAACCCATAGAAGCGAAAAGAGCCGCAGTGCCACCACCATCCTGGTCGCAATCATCCGGGTGAGCCCCAATCATAATGATGCGAGGGTAAGAATTAGGTTGAGCAGTAGCTTGAATCAGGGAAAATAATATGATGCACGTGATTAGGAATTGTTTCATAATAAGTAGAGTTGGTTAATGAGATCCTACAAGGCGAATAGTACAAGCGTTATTCAGAATACTATTTACAAGATACCTGATAATTTAGTAAATTGAAGGAGCTAATACTTTATCCCGACAAATATATTCTTAACCAGCTCAATATGTTCATTACAAGATTGGCATTGTTTTCTTTTGTCATTGTCCCTGCATTGTGTTTTAGTCAAACCACACTAAATTCAGAATGGAGAGTAAAGTCAACCAAAGACTTTGAAATTACAGGTGACAGTACTGATGTATCATGGAAAGTGGCAGCATGGGTAACGCTTCCTCCTCGCGGAGGCGAAAAAAAGTATCCAACAAAAGTTAAATTGTTGTACTCCCCAACAGGAGTGTATTGCCTTTTTTATTGTGAAGATGAAAAAATAACTTCAACCCTAAAGGAAGATTTTTCTGATCTGTACCTGGAAGACGTGGTTGAAGCTTTTTTTTGGACAGAGGAGAAAACACCGTTGTATTTTGAGTATGAACTCTCTCCAAACAATTTTGAACTTCCTATATTAATACCAAATCATAAAGGGGATTTTTTTGGTTGGGCTCCCTGGCATTATGAAGGAGACCGAAAAACCCGCCATGCTACTAAGGTTACTTCCCAATTCTGGATCGCGGAATTTTTTATTCCATACAAATTACTTAAGCCGCTTGCTCAAGTACCACCAACCAAAGGTACCCGATGGCGCTGTAATTTTTATCGCCTGGATTATGACCTTGGAATGTCGAAATGGTCTTGGCAACTAACCAATGGCAACTTTCATGATTTTGAGAAGTTTGGCACTCTTGTGTTTGATTAAATAGGATTGCGTTTAAATTCTATGAAAAGTTATTTCCTAAACAATAGTTTGCCAGAGAAAAATAGTAAGGGCAACCCATACACAGCAATCATGGCATACGCCATGATGGTATATCCTTTTGCCACCAAATCAATAATACCAACTTGAGCAAGAATCAACGAAGCAACAAGAGCTACTGCTGCGATGATCGCTTTTGTTGTTTTTTTGAGTGGTGCTTTTTTTCGTTCGGTCATTTCCATTTCTATGCGATGGATAAATGCGTGTATCATTCCAGTTGCAGTTTCCACCAATGTCCATCCCACTACAATTCCAAAAATCACGATGAATATTGGATGAAACGCATTTAACACCATTAACCAAGGTACGGTGGAGGCCAGCACATTTTTATCGGGGTAATATGCCATTAGGGCAAAGTAGGTGAGAAACCAAGGGATGGTCATGAGCAAGCCAGAGATGACACCGGCATAAATACTTTCACGTCTGGAGTGGATTCCTTTGTAGGTAAAAAACGAGGCGGGATAAACTGCAAGATTGTAACCCACATATAAAATGCCTGTCCAAAGTAATAGCCACAAACTTGGCGCTTCATCCAAATAGCTTGTATCCCACTTCGAAAAAGTGGACATGATTTCTGTTCCTCTGCTTGAAAACACAGCGATTGCAAAAAGAATATATGCCGCGAATAGCGCAACTGTTCCAATCGTTTCCAGTTTGGCAATTACATCATCACCTTTATAGTTGAGGAAACCAACTAATACAATGATTAGGAGTACGCCTATCCAACGATTGAATCCTAATGTACTATTAAGAATTTCACCGGCAGCAGAAGCCATCACAGCAATTATAAGGATAGCTAACATCAGATACACGATCTCATAAGCGAACCATCCATTGCCGATTAATTTTTTCAACAGCGATTTATAATCATACACCTGCCATTGTCGGCATGCTTCCATCGACAGAATGGAAATGAGTGAGAATCCAAAAAAGATCGCGAGTCCGCTGATCCAGCCGCTGGCGCCAAATTTTCCTCCGTATTCAACTATCTCACGCCCGGTGGCATAGCCACCTCCGATGAGGACAGATTGAAGGATGATACCGGGAAGAAGTATTCTTTTGAATCGCGAGGAGTTTTGTGTGAGTTCAGCCAATGGATTAAAAATTTAAGGCGTTAATATAGAAAGAATAGGTTGGTCATCAATGCATCAAAAGAACTTGGCCTAACTACTAATAATGAAGTTAAGGCTTTGTTTCATTGCCTCTCAAAACCCGCTCGCCTTTGCCATCTCCCACCCAATTATACTTTTCTTACGTGTGGAGTTCCAACGATACTCACCCAAAATTCCGTCTTTGCGAATCACACGATGGCATGGAATTAAATAGGCAATGTGATTAGATCCCACAGCCGATCCCACAGCTTGCATCGCTTTTGGATTTTTAATGCTTTCAGCAACACCTTGGTAGGTTGTCACTCCTCCCATTGGAATTTTTAATAGCGCCTCCCAGACTTTAATTTGAAAGTTAGTGCCCTTAACAAACACATGAAGTTTATTTTTTTTCTTTGTGCCTTTGTGGTTAAAGATTAGATCAATAAAGGAATTTGTCAACTCTTGATCCTGATGAAACACTGAGTTATGCCAATGCTCTTTCATCTTCTCCAATTCAAACTTTGCATCTTCATCTGTACTTATAAACGACAGCCAGCAAACGCCTCGCTCTGTTACACCAATCAAGCAAAGTCCGAACGGAGTTTCGTGCATTCCATATTCAATGCGAATGCCAGAACCTTTTTGTTTGTACTCCTGTGGCGTCACCGCTTCTAGCGTAGTGAACAAATCGTACACTCTCGATTGACTTGAAAGTCCCGCATGTTCTGCAACTTCTACCAAATTCTTAGATTGCTGTAATTTCTCTTTCAAAAAATCTACAGTCAGGAATTGCAGAAACCGTTTAGGACTTATGCCGGCCCAATCCGTAAAAATCCGTTGGAAATGAAATGGAGAAAGATGTACCTTTTCTGCCACCTCATCCAACTCGGGTTGGCGTTGAAAATTCTTCTCCAGATACTGAATAGCCTGCTCTATACGCAGGTAGTTAATATTGTTTTCGATCACCATCATAAAGATATTGTTTTTTGATAGATCAAAATTGGAGCATCAGCCTTCTGAATTCAACCCGTTTCTTGCTTATCTAAATCATGCAAACCAGCAACGCCAACTTTATCTCACCCTCTTTGGAGTAAGCCACATCTAGAAAAGTAAAGTTCTAAACTATTGTATGCCGCTGGCATAATCACAGCCTATAACTTTCAAACATTTTCTTAGATTTATGAGCAAATAAATTGGCTAGCATGAACTTAAACATTGACGCAGAAAAAAAGAACACCTTCGATGCCATCGTAGTAGGCACTGGCATAAGTGGAGGCTGGGCAGCGAAAGAGTTAACCGAAAAAGGGCTAAAAACCCTCGTGTTGGAAAGAGGACGGGCTGTCAAGCATGTAACAGATTACCCGACTATGACAAAAGATCCCTGGCAACTTCCTCATGCCAACAGTCTACCGGCAGAAGAAATGAAATTTTACCCGGTTCAATCTCGTACTAATTGGCTGAATCAAGCCAATAAGCATTGGATGGTCAAGGACACAGAGAACCCTTATACGGAAGTGAAACCATTTGACTGGATTCGAGGCTATCACGAAGGGGGTCGCTCCATTATGTGGGGAAGGCAAACCTATCGTTTATCCGACCTTGACTTTGAGGCCAATGTAAAAGATGGTGTTGGTATTGATTGGCCTGTTCGTTATGCGGATATGTCTGCATGGTATGATTATGTAGAAAAATATATTGGCGTTAGTGGTAGGAATGAAGGATTAGCCCATCTTCCAGATGGTAAGTTTCTTCCAGCTATGGAATTAAATTGTGTGGAAGAAGAATTTCGCGATAAACTCGCTGAGAAATTTAATGGAAGAAAGTTGACGATAGGCAGGGTGGCTCACTTGACTGCAGCTTTGCCGCATGACCCAAATCGCGGCATTTGTCAATCAAGAAATTTATGTAATCGAGGGTGTCCATATGGTGCCTACTTCAGCAGTAATTCTTCAACATTGCCAGCAGCAGCCAAAACAGGTAATATGACGCTGCGTCCAAATTCCATTGTGCACTCAATCATTTATGACGAGACCAAGGGAAAAGCTATTGGGGTTAAAGTACTCGATGCTGAAACTAAAGAAGAGATTGATTTCTTTGCAAAGATTATCTTTCTGAATGCCTCCACTTTGGGAAGCACATTCATTCTTCTTAATTCAACCTCCAACCGTTTTCCAAATGGTTTGGGAAATGCAAGCGATCAATTGGGAAGGAATCTAATGGATCATCAATACAGAGCAGGAGCTGATGCCCAAGTGGAAGGCTTTGAAGACAAATATTATATCGGGAGCAGACCCAATGGAATTTACATTCCTCGTTTTAGAAATGTTGGTAATGATAAGCGTACGGATTATATCCGAGGATTTGGGTATCAGGGGTCAGCTAGTCGCGAAGGTTGGTCGAGAGGTATTAAAGAAATGGCTTATGGGGAAGAATTGAAGGAGTCTTTAACAACACCAGGAAGTTGGAGTATTGGCCTTACGGGCTTTGGAGAGTGCCTGCCCTATCAGGATAACAGAATAACCATCAATAAAGAGAAAACGGATATTTATGGATTACCGACTTTAAATGTGGATGCCGAATGGAAAGCAAATGAAAAGGCCATGCGCAAAGACATGAAGGAAAGTGCGGCAGAAATGCTGGAAGCTGCGGGATTCAAAAAAGTTCGGATGTATGACAATCCTAACAACATTGGCTTGGGGATACATGAAATGGGTACGGCACGTATGGGAAAAGATCCAAAGACATCGGTATTAAATAAATGGAATCAGGTTCACGAGGCTAAAAATGTTTTTGTTACGGATGGTGCCGCCATGACGTCTTCAGCATGTCAAAATCCTTCCTTAACCTACATGGCTCTCACAGCGCGCGCAGCAGACCATGCGGTAAGTGAATTAAAAAAAGGAAATTTATAAACGGTTTTTCTTTAACTAGTAAGAATATGAACAGAAGAGAAGCGATACAACGAACAGCCCTGGTATTGGGCTATGCAATAACAGGCCCTGCGCTTGTAGGAGTACTGAATGGATGCAAGGCCACCCCAGAACTTGGCTACCAACCAGTCTTCTTTACAGAAGATCAGGCAAGGTTAGTAAGCGAGGTTGCCGAAATTATTTTACCAAAGACGTCTACGCCTGGTGCAAAGGAAGCTGGTGTTCCAGGATTCATTGACGGCATGTTGAAAGAAGTCTATAAAAAAGAGGACCAGGAAAAATTTCTGAAGGGACTTGCAGAGTTTGATGACGATTGTAAGAAATCTTTTGGCAATTCATTTAATGAGTGCGATTCTGATGAACAGAAAGCTCACTTCAAAAAGCACCATGATGAGGCACTTGCAAATACAACTTATAATGGCGCCACCGGATGGTGGAATAGTGGTGGTGGTGGCGACAAGCCATTTGTATTAAAAATGAAAGAGCTTACGCTATTGGGATTTTTTACGAGCGAACCGGGGGCAACTCAGGTGTTGCAATACAATCAGGTTCCAGGGCCCTTTCAAGGGTGTGTGCCTTTGGAGAAAGTGGGTAAGACCTGGGCGACTTAACTAAGGCATTTGGCAATAGAAACTAGGCGTTAGGTTGCAAGTGATTAGTTTCCATAAAGTAAACAGAGATAGACATGAAAAAAATTTTAACGTTAAATTTTATTTTACTAGCATCCATAGGTGCCAATGCACAAGGCAACACTATGGATACGGTGAAAATCCGCCCTGTTAAGGTCACTGAGGCTATTTTCATGCTGAAAGGATCGGGAGGTAACATCGGTGTTTTGATCGGAAAGGATGGAACATTAATGATTGATGATCAATTTGCGCCATTGTCGAATAAAATTAATGGAGCAATCAAAACACTTGACCCGGGTGAGATTCGATTTCTGATCAACACGCATCTTCATGGGGATCACTCTGGAGGAAACGAGAACTTCAAGCGGATGGGAGTAACAATTGCTGCTCATGATAATGTCCGTCAGCGAATGAGTAAAGAGCAAGTGAATCGTCAGAACCAGGTGGTTCCGCCACGCGATAAGAGTGCGTGGCCGGACATTACTTTTTCTGACAAATTGAATTTTCATTTAAACGATGAAGATGTTGTTCTCCACCATTTTGATGCCGGCCATACGGATGGTGATTTGATTGTTCAATTTAAAAATGCAAATGTTTTGCATACAGGAGATGCCTTTGTACGATATGGCTATCCATACATTGATGTTTCAAGTGGGGGATCAGTAAATGGATTCATCTCTACTCTGGACAAGATATTGTTGTTGACTGATGATAACACGAAGGTTATCCCTGGACATGGTGAAGTAGCTAATAAAGCGGATGTTAAGAAAGTAAGAGATGGTGTGGCGGATATTCGTGATCAGGTGGCTACAGCCTTGAAGAAAGGAAAAAAAGTGGAAGAAATTCCAGGCCTTGGCATTACCGACAAATATGAGGCTGAATGGGGGAAGGGCTTCCTAAAGGGCAAGGATTTCCTTTTGATGGTGGCGGAAAGTCTCAAGCCATCATCAGGAAAGTAATCTCCACTTTTTATATTGTTTATTCATGCAATGACCGCACGGACGGAAGCCAAGGTGAATGGCTTCTTCTTCGTTTAGGAAGAAGACTCGATTTGCTTTCTTCATCTTCTTACCTGAGTTGCAGGTAAGCAAACCATATATTTTCAAGCGACCGTTTCCAGCAAGTGTAATCCTTCCATTCTTTAGATGGAGGGCTAATTCGTTCTTAGCCAAATGTTGATGAGCTAGCATTTTCAAATCAACTTATCTGCAAATTGTTTAATCAGGTGGCATCATGAAAAATGATCCCCAATGCGTACCGTACTCCTGATTTCACTTCACTTATTCCATGTTTCATATTTGCCCGGTAATAACCTCTTTTACCTAACACAGGCTGAAAGTTAGTGGTAAAAATAACAGCGTCTCCTTGATTTGGTGTGAGCACCTCTACTTTAGATTGAGCGCGAGGTTTCTGCTCGGTCAATACAAATTGCCCACCTTCAAAGTCACGTCCATGTTGTGTTAGAGCCAACACCACCTGAAATGGGAAGTAGATATCTCCGTATAAATCTTGGTGCAGGGTGTTGAACCCACCTTGTTCATAACGCAGTATCAAGGGTGTGGGTCTCTTCTGCTCATGAGTGTTGCAAGTGGCAATCAGTTGCTGGTGTGTTTCCGGAAAGGTGGTATTTATCGAAAGCTTTTGCATCCACTCATTCGCAATGGCTGAAAGCGGTCTATACAATTTTTCGCGTAGTACTTGCAAAGTGCGAGGTAGTGGGTAATTGAAATATTTGTATTCCCCTTTTCCGAAACGGTATCGTTGCATATTGATCACATTTCTAAACAGTTGATTATCGGAATACATTCCTGACAGATGTTCACATTCCTCTTTTGATAAAACTCCTCTCACGATGGCATAACCTTTGTCATTCAATGAATGGTAAATAGAACTCCAGTCCATACTTTCAATTTTCATCATCTTTTTTGTTCAAAGATCTAATTAGAGCTAAAGCAACTCAACCCGTTTCTTGCTGAACCTGTTCGACAGCACACTAAATTGCTCGATTGTTTCTATACTTGCAGATAATGAAAATTTCAGTACCTACACCAAAGGAATTCAGTTTCGAATTGTGTTTGTCTTTCTTAAAACGCTCACCGCGCGAAGTACTTCATAGAGTAGATGGAGAGTCAGTTGTAAAGGCAATTTCTATTGATGGCCAAACGGTTGTTTTTATGGTTAGTTACCATGACGAGTCATTGCATATAGAATTATTGACAAAGCATTCGTCTAAGAAGGTTCAGGAGAGCGTCATAGCGTACGTGACCGAATGGTTTGATCTGCGCACCGATCTTGGACCTTTTTATGCAATGGCTAAAAAGGATGACTTGTTAAAGGATCTGGTAAAAAGGTATTACGGCTATCGAATTGTTGGCCAGCCTGATTTATTTGAATCGGTTATCTGGGCTGTGCTTGGCCAGCAAATTAATTTGCAGTTTGCTTATACGTTAAAGCAACGTTTTGTTGAACAGTTTGGCGAGTCAACTGATATTAAGGGCCAAAAGTATTTTCTGTTTCCCAGCCCTCAGGTTGTAGCCAAGCTCACATCGGATCAATTGTTGCCTCTCCAATTCTCCAGACAAAAGGCTGCTTACACAATTGGTATCGCTCAAGTATTTGCGGAAGGCAAAATGTCAAAAGAGAGATTGACCGGTTTACCACTGAAACAAGCTAAGGAGGAACTAATTAAGATTAAAGGTATCGGTAATTGGACTGCCAACTACGCCTTAATGAAAACGTTTCGCCACCCGGATGCCTTTCCATTGGAGGATGCAGGCGTTCACAACGCCATTAAGAATCTGCTCCATTTGAAATCAAAGCCAAGCCTCGACCGGGTGGAGAAAATCTTTAAGAAGTACAATGGGTGGGAGGCCTACGCTACCTTGTATTTGTGGAAGAGCCTGTAAGGTTTACTCATTGAATCCTATTTCAGACTCTAACGCTACGAAGGTATCAGGCTTACAGTTTCACTTTTCCCAAAATAACAATACTAAATATTTTGAAGGTTGTAAAATATTTCTTCGCTGCAAAAGACTATACTAAAAACACAGCATTATGAAAAGTAACAAAGTTTTCAAGATCGCAGCGATCATCTTTGGTGTGTTTGCGATCATTTCAGTTGGAAAAGGAATTATGTGGTACAGATGGTCTCACCTTACTGC
Organism: Bacteroidia bacterium; assembly: GCA_031384515.1. Lineage (GTDB taxonomy): Bacteria > Bacteroidota > Bacteroidia > Cytophagales > Cyclobacteriaceae > ELB16-189. The sequence goes on along the minus strand of JANNAQ010000019.1, from coordinate 95,012 downwards.
CCAGGAGAAGGCGACTAAAATAACAGAGCGAATGTCGAGCTGGCTGGATCTCACTCCTGAACAAGAGGAAAAAGTGTTAGCCCTCAATCTTGAAAAGGTTAAGACATTTGACAGCAAAGACTATTGGAAAAGTAATCATAAAAGTGGACATGATAGAAAATCGAGTCCTGCTTATGAAAACTGGAAGAAGGAAATGAAAGTGATTCTTACGGATGAACAAGAGAAGAAATTAAATTTGTGAAGTTGGTAAGAGGGAAAGCAAACGAGCGCGGGAAACCGCGCTCGTTTTGTTTGTTTGTAGGCTAAACAATTATTGTTTGTGCTTTAGCTCTTGGCTGCCTTTGCTGTTTCTACTATTCCTTCTTGATAGGTGGTCGTCTTAAAATTGAAAGCCTTGTCAAACTTACTGCTATCAAACAGGTAATCGACTTCACTTTGATATAGCATTTCTACTGCTTCTTTAATGTTGGAGTCAAATAAGCCTGCCATGCGAATCATCCATTTTGGTAGAACCATATAATTTGGCTTCAAACCAAAAGCGTTAGCTGCCAGTTCAATGAATTGCTTTCCAGTTAAAGCATTTTTATCTGTTGGCGCATGCCAAACTTGATTATAAGCAGATTCTGTATTCCCCAGGAGCGCAGTTGCCTTGCCTGCATCCGGTGTATAGGTGAATGAATGTTTGGTGTGATCGTTTAACATCCATTGCGCCTTTTTACCAGCGGCAAAGTTTTTAAACAGCATGGCATCGGTAAAGCTTAAAGGAGTATGCGGTCCATAAAAGTCAGCCCCTCTTATAATCATTGCTTTAAGATTGCCCCTTTTCACTTCACCCAACAATGTTTCTTCAATCTTAGCTCGCACTTCACCTTTTTTACTGCAAGGGTTGAACGGAGTTTCTTCCGTCATTGAGCCCAATACTTTTCCGTATGGATAAACATTGCTAAAGAAAACAAGCTTGGTGTTATGCTTTTTGCATGCATTAATTACGTTGTTCATCACGACTGGCCATTGTTCACTCCACACCTTTATGGAATATGGCAATCCCGCAGTCAGGTAGGCGATATTTGATCCAGCAACTGCGTTGTCAGTCTGTTCCGCATTGAGAAGATCAGCGGAAAACATTTCATCGCTGGCATTTATTTTTTTCGGATTCCTACTAACTAATCTTATTTTATCGGTATAGGCTGGCAATGCTTTAACTAGATTGTTCGCGACTACACCATTGGCTCCAAGGATAGTTTGCATATGTTGGTTTGTGGATGGTAAGAGTTGTTAAGATAAAACAAAAGACGTTTAGCTAAAGCTTTTAGCCTACTGCTCGCAAACATTGTTAGCTGACTTCTGAAAATCGTCAGTATTTCAGTATGCTATCGAACTAATAATGGCATGTTAGCTACTAAGACTAGTAAATCATCATCGTTTACTTGCTTCTGCGCATCCGCCATTAAGACGAAATTTTCATACAGCGTATTGAGATCATCGCCCTCCACATGGTAACCTAATAACTCCACCCTGTGTTTCAAGGCGGCTCGGCCACTGCGCGCGGTTAATACAATTGAGGAAGAAGGAACGCCAACATCAGCTGGATTTATGATCTCATAATTTTCTGCATGCTTCAGGAATCCATCTTGGTGTATTCCTGAAGAGTGAGCAAATGCATTTGCTCCCACGATGGCTTTATTCGCCTGCACAGGCATGCGCATCATGCTAGATACCAATTGGCTGATGTCAAATATTTTTTCAGATTTGATATTCGTATATAAATCAAGGTCCTTGTGCACCTGAAGTATCATAGCAACTTCTTCCAATGAAGTGTTACCTGCCCGTTCTCCAATTCCGTTTATTGTCACTTCTGCTTGGCGAGCACCATTTATTAACCCCGAAATGGTATTAGCCGTAGCTAGCCCTAGGTCGTTATGACAATGAACCGAGATAACGGCCTTTTCAATATTCTTTACATTTTCAACAAGGTATTGAATTCTTTTTCCGTACAAATTGGGAAGGCAATAACCAGTGGTGTCGGGAATGTTTACCACATCGGCACCAGCTGCAATAACGGCTTCAATCAATTGGGCAAGAAAGCCTAAATCGGCCCGACCAGCATCTTCGGCAAAGAATTCAACCTCGTACCCCTTTGATTTAGCATATTTTACCGCCCACACACCTTGTTCTAATACTTGTTCGCGACTTGACTTGAATTTATGTTTGATGTGAACATCTGAAGACCCTATGCCTGTATGGATGCGGCCACGCTTAGCATGATGCAATGCTTCAGCAGCTACATCAATGTCGTCTTTTTTAGATCTAGTGAGTCCGCATACGATAACATCCTTTACTGCTTTAGAGATTTCTACCACAGAAAGAAAATCGCCAGGGCTAGAAATAGGAAATCCTGCTTCGATTACATCAACACCAAGTGCTTCAAGTTCTCTGGCAATAATTACTTTCTCTTCCGTTTTTAATTGACAGCCGGGTACCTGTTCGCCATCTCGTAGTGTAGTGTCGAAGATTTGAATTTTGTTTCCCATACTCGTAGTATTCTTGTTTATTGATAATTATTGATGAACAGCTATTCGCTGCACCCACTTAATTTATTTTAAGTTCTTTGCATACTTGTGCACCCATCTGCTGAGTGTTTATTATTTTATTTTTTTCAGTTTTACTATCCGCGATATCAGTTGTTCGGTATCCTTTTTTTAGCGTTTGTTGAACAGCTAGTATTACGGCTTCTGATTCTTTTTTCAATTCAAGAGAAATATCTAGCAAAAGAGCTGCTGACAAAATAGATGCTAATGGATTAGCAATTCCCTTTCCGGTGATGTCGTGAGCACTTCCGTGAATTGGTTCATACAATCCCACTTTATCACCCACAGAGGCAGATGCTAACATGCCCATAGATCCAGCAATTTGTGATGCTTCATCGGTAAGGATATCTCCAAAGAGATTTCCAGTAACTACTACGTCAAAGCTTCTTGGATTCTGAATGAGCTTCATGGCAGCAGAATCTACAAACTGATGTTCAAGTTGTACATCAGGATATAGCTTTCCCACTTCCTGAACTGTTTCTCTCCATAGCCTTGAACTCTCCAATACATTGGCCTTGTCAACAGAGGTAACTTTCTTCTTTCGAGTGCGTGCAGCCTGAAACGCTTTGTGTGCAATGCGTTCAACTTCGTAACGTTGGTAGATCATTATATCATACGCTGTATTTCCATCATCCTTTCTTCCTCTTTCACCGAAATACACATCACCAGTTAGCTCACGAAAGAAAAGGATATCCGATCCTTTTAATATTTCAGGCTTTATGCTGGACGCTTCCAACAGTTCGTCAAAAAGTTTAATTGGTCTAAGGTTGGCATACAAACCCAGCTCTTTTCGCATCTTCAAAAGGCCTTGCTCGGGTCTTACTTTTAAAGTAGGATCATTATCATATTTAGGATGACCCACTGCTCCAAATAAAATTGCATCACAATTTTTCAGTTTTGACAGTGTCTCATCAGGCAAGGGATTACCAGTAGCCTCAATAGCATCGTGACCAATGATTGCTTCATCAAATTCAAATGTATGTCCAAAGAGTTTGGCAATTATTTCCAATACCTTCTTTCCTTCGGTTGTCACTTCTTTACCGATGCCGTCTCCTGGGAGAATTACTATTTTTTTATTCATACCTTTTCTTCACTCGTAGTTCCTTTGTCATTGCATGTTGCGAACAACGAGCAACTATCAACGAATACCGATTCTCAATGTGCTACATCAAATTCTCTTATCACTTTATTCAAGCTTAACAAGTAATCAATATCATCGTACCCATTAATCAAACAGGTCTTCTTATATAAATTGATTTCAAATTTTTCTTTTACCGATCCGATCTGAAGGATTTGATTTTCCAAGTCAACCACTATCTCAGTTGAAGGTTTTTCTTCAATAGCGGTTAGCATCTGTTTCAGAAATTTATCTGATACCACGATTGGCAACAGTCCGTTGTTCAATGCATTGTTCTTAAAAATATCAGCATAGAAACTAGAGACTACAACTCGGAATCCATAATCATATATGGCCCACGCGGCATGCTCACGGCTGCTTCCACAACCAAAGTTTTTCCCAGCCACTAAAATCTTTCCTGTGTACGTTGGATTGTTTAGAACAAATTCCTTCACGGGGTTATTGTTACTGTCGTACCTCCAATCACGGAAGAGATTATCACCAAAGCCTTCACGAGTGGTTGCCTTAAGAAAACGAGCTGGGATGATCTGATCGGTATCTATATTCTCTACTGGCAACGGAACTGCAGTTGTTTTTAAGGTGGTGAATTTATCTTTACTCATTGTTTTCGTTTGTTGGCTATTCGTCAATGGTTCTTCGAGATGAAACCACCAGCGATAAACTATTTTTTAAACCAGTTCTCTTACATCTGTTACTCTTCCAGTGATTGCTGCTGCTGCTGCGCTTAAAGGGCTTGCTAAAAAAGTTCTAGACTTAGGCCCTTGTCTCCCTTCGAAGTTTCTGTTCGATGTGCTTATACAATATTTTCCTGCAGGTACTTTATCTTCGTTCATTCCCAAACAGGCAGAGCATCCTGGACTTCTAAGCTCGAATCCGGCTAGTTCAAAAATTTTATCAAGCCCTTCTTTTCGCGCTTGGTCTTCCACTTGTTTGGATCCCGGTACCACCCAAACTTCTACGTTAGGAGCTTTGGTTTTTCCTTTTACCATAGAAGCCACTAAACGCAAATCTTCAATGCGCGCGTTGGTACAACTCCCGATAAAAACATAATCAATTGCTTTTCCAAGTAGTGATGATCCAGGCTCTAGCCCCATATATTCAAGCGACTTAGTAAAGGAAGCTTGCTCAGATATTTCTTTTAATTCGTTAACAGTGGGAATCCGATCAGTCACTTTCATTCCCATACCTGGATTTGTACCATAGGTAATCATTGGCGCAATGTCTGCTGCATCAAATTGTAAAACAGAATCATAATTAGCTCCTTCATCTGTGACCAATTTTTTCCATTCAGAAACAGCTTGATCAAATTGATCTCCCTGAGGAGCAAATTTTCTTCCTTTAATGTAGTTGAAGGTTGTTTCATCGGGTGCTATTAGTCCACCGCGTGCGCCCATCTCAATGCTCATATTGCAGATGGTCATTCTTGCTTCCATGGAGAGAGCCCGGATAGCATCCCCTCCATACTCCACAAAAAAGCCAGTGGCTCCACTGGCTGAAATTTTCGAAATGATATATAAAATAATATCCTTGCTGACGACTCCCTTGCCTAACTTACCATTGATCTCAATTTTCATTGTCTTGGGCTTGTATTGCAAAATGCATTGAGTTGCTAATACTTGCTCTACTTCACTAGTACCGATGCCAAATGCAATGTTACCAAATGCACCATGGGTTGATGTATGACTGTCTCCACATACAATCGTCATGCCTGGCAATGTCAAGCCAAGCTCTGGGCCAATGATGTGCACGATACCTTGAAAAGGATGGCCAAGATCATACAACTCAATTCCAAACTCTGAGCAGTTTTTTCTAAGGGTCTCAACTTGATGACGTGACAATGCTTCCTTAATAGGAAGATGCTGATCTTTTGTAGGCACGTTATGATCGGCAGTAGCGGTAGTACGGGAAGTGTTAAACACTTTAATTCCTCTTTTCTTTAAACCATCAAATGCCTGAGGACTTGTAACCTCATGAATAAAATGCCGATCGATGAACACTGCATCGGGATATCCTTCTGCATGTTTCACTACATGGCTGTCCCAAATTTTTTCAAAAATAGTTTTCTTTTTCTGTACGCTCACAACAATCGTTAGTTTGGCCTATGGTCTTTGAAATGAATCGCCCTGTTGAATTAACGTAAATTATACGTACTCAACAGGGCGATTTTGGGTATTTCTATTCCGTTACGAATATGCTAATTTTTACCTTGTCAGCTTTCCCTTTATTCAAAATTATTTTGGCAATCGCTTACAAGTGTTAGTAGATTTTTAATGCAAACGAATCGAATTCATGTGCACTAAAATTACCACCTGCAACTAGCCACTAGTTAGACGCAATGAATATTACCACCATGTTAGTGGAAACTTGATATCATTGACAGAATCAATAACAAGATCTGGTTTGAAGGCAAAGCGTGGAAGATCCTCTCGTTTGGTTACTCCGCTCAAAACTAAGATTGTCTTATAGCCCATTTGCACACCGCCACGAATATCAGTAGCCATCGTGTCACCAATGATTGTTGTCTCAGCAGTTTCTAGCCCAAGAGCTTTACGTGCAGAGCGCATCATCACCGGACTAGGCTTCCCGACTACAAATGCTTTTATACCGGTAGCTTCTTCAATCATTGCGCTTGTCGCAGCAATTCCAAGATTATCCCATCCTTTTTTCTTGGGCGAAGGATCGCGGTTAGTGATTACAAATTTTGCTCCAGCCAAGATCATGTCAACAGCCTTCGTTACCATTTCCAATGTAAAATTTCTTCCTTCCCCAAGGACTACAAAGTCAGGATCGGAATTAACTAGTGAGATACCATTCTCGTGCAAACTGGATAGCAATCCACCTTCACCCAACACATAGGCAGTACCTCCAGGAATCTGACTGGCTAAAAATTTTCCAGTGGCCATGGCACTAGTGTAAACATGTTCTTCTTTCACTTTTATGCCCAGCTTATCCAACTTCCTCACAGCATCTAATCGTGATCGTTGGCTATTATTGGTCATGAACATAAACGGAATGTTATCCTTCAGCAATTTTGCTATAAACGTATCCGCACCAGGTATCATGGTATCGCCACCGTAAATAACTCCGTCCATATCGATAAGTAAACCTTGTGCCATTTTCTTAAACTTTAAGAAGACAAGATACTGTTTTTATATCTTGGGTTAAACAAAATGCAATTCATTTCAATGTAATCGATTTCTGGTTCGAAGTAATCTCAGAAATCTAACGGTAGAAACAAGGATCACTAAAAGATTAGGTGAAAGACGGACTAGACCAAATACTCGAACAAGTTCTCATTTTGATTAACGAGGGTGTAATTTAGTTTATGGTTATTCATTCGCTCGATCAAAGAAGTAAAATCCTCTTTTGATTTTACTTCTATTCCAATAAGAGCTGGACCGGTTTCTTTGTTGTGTTTTTGAATAAATTCAAAACGCACAATATCATCGCTGGGGCCGAGAATATGATTGACAAATTCTTTCAAGGCACCAGGACGTTGAGCAAACCTAACAATAAAATAATGCTTGAGGCCTTCAAATAATAGCGACCTTTCCTTTATCTCCTGCATCCGATCTATGTCATTATTACCACCGCTTAGTATGCAGACAACTTTCTTACCTTTCAATCGATCACCGTATTGGTCTAATGCAGCGATAGCAAGCGCACCAGCAGGTTCAGCTACGATAGCATCTTCATTATACAACTGAAGAATTGTGGAACTCACTTTGCCTTCGGGAACCAGCAGCATATCTGCCAAGACATCCTTGCAAATGGCAAATGTCAGATCCCCAACTTTTTTCACTGAGGCACCATCTACAAAACGTTGAATAGAATCTAATACCACAGGCTTGCCGGCCTTTAACGCCTCTTTCATCGAAGGAGCTCCTTGTGGTTCCACCCCTACAATTTTTGTTTGAGGCGAATAGGTTTGAAAATAGCTTCCTAATCCAGCACAAAGCCCACCACCACCAATAGGAACAAATATGTAATCGATGTTCGATTGTTCTTCTAAGATTTCTTTACCAACAGTCCCTTGGCCTTCCATCACTTTCACATGATCGAAGGGGGGAATGAATACACTATTGTTCAATTTGGAATATTCAAGGGCATAGGCTTGGCATTCGTCAAACGTATCTCCCACTAAGACAATTTCGGTATTGTTGCCACCAAACATTTTCACCTGATTGATTTTTTGCTTCGGTGTAATGGCCGGCATATAAATCACTCCTTTTATATTAAGTAGTTTGCAAGAAAAAGCTACTCCTTGCGCATGGTTACCAGCGCTCGCACAAACTACTCCTCGGTTTCTTTCTTCTTCGGTAAGACTTTGAATTAGATTGTAAGCTCCTCGAATTTTATAGGAACGAACTACTTGTAAATCTTCTCGCTTTAAATAGAGCTCACATCCAAACTTCTCAGATAGCTTGCGATGAAATTGAAGTGGCGTTTTTAACACCACAGGTTTCAGCACTTCGTAAGCTGAGTTGATATCTAGTTTAAATGCTGTGGTGGATGTCATGGTAATTGAATGAGCAAGTTCTTATTTTTTAACGGCAACAATTATCCCTGTTGCCCAAATCTGTTTTGTTAGAGTTAAATCAGTCTTCTTTTCCAGGTTGCTAACGAGATTGATTGCTTTTTCATGATGCCCTTCAGGCCAATTAGGTTGAGGCAGCATGTCGTCAATAATGTAAAGACCACCTTTATTTAACATAGAAAGGACCTCATCTAAGAGCAGGTATTTACCATGCCACGTGTCAGCGAATATGTAATCGTATTTTTGATTTTTATTGGATTCAACCCACTCTGCTCCATCCGTGCAGATAAGTTTTAATCGTTTATCTTGACCGAGCCATGATTGAGCGATTTCAAGAAACTTTGGATCGTTGTCAATTGAAGTGAGAGTTGAATGTTCATCCATTCCATCTAATATCCACGAAGTTGAAAGGCCTGTGCCAGTTCCGAGTTCAAGAAATTTACCCCCAGGTTTTGAAGTGGCTAGTGTCCTAAGCAGAGAACACGTCAGTACATCAGAAGCCATGGTAAAGCCAGAAAGCTTAGTAGCTTCATTGATGCTATTGAAGGCTTTAGGAAATTGCTGATGGATTTGCTCGGTCATTTTCAGGAGACTTAAGACGTTAGACGTAAGTAGTAAGACAATGCTTCTTGCTACTTACGTCTTGTATCTTAGGTCTGTTAGTTTATCATGCTAGCTTCAACATTTGCTTTTTCTGGTCGCAGTTTTCTTACGGCTGCACCAGCTTGCCACAATTCGCTTTCGCGAACTTCTTTCAATTCCTCTGCAAGCTTTTCTCTGTAATCTGGTTTGCTACAAGTATCGATGGTGCGTTTTGCTTCAGCGCCACTTGCTACACTATCGTAAAGTTCTTTAAATACAGGAAGTGTTGCCGCTTTGAATTTCTTTTTCCAATCTAAAGCACCTCGTTGAGCTGTTGTTGAGCAGTTGGCATACATCCAATCCATTCCATTCTCTGCAACAAGTGGCATTAAGCTTTGTGTTAGTTCTTCAACAGTTTCATTAAACGCTTCTGAGGGAGTATGTCCTTTTGATCGTAGTACTTCGTATTGTGCTTCAAATATTCCAGCAATGGCACCCATCAATGTTCCGCGTTCGCCAGTTAAGTCTGAATACACTTCTTTTTTGAAGTCGGTCTCAAATAGATAACCTGCTCCAACTCCTATCCCTAATGCAATGGCTTTCTCTGTTGCTTTACCGCTGGCATCTTGAAATACAGCGTAACTCGCGTTGATTCCTTTTCCTTGCAGAAACAATCTGCGGACTGAAGTGCCTGAGCCTTTAGGTGCTGCCAAAATAACATCTACATCTGCAGGTGGAATAATGCCAGTTTGTTCTTTGAACGTAATGCCAAAGCCATGAGAAAAATATAACGTCTTGCCAGTAGTTAAAAATGGTTTCAGTGAAGGCCAGGCTGCAATTTGCCCTGCATCTGATAATAGAAATTGAATAATTGTGCCGCGCTTTGCTGCCTCGTTAATTTCAAATAATGTTTCACCTGGAACCCAACCATGTGCAACGGCTTTGTCCCATGTTTTGGAACCTTTGCGTTGCCCAACAATTACCTTGAATCCATTATCGCGTAAATTAAGTGCTTGGGCTGGTCCTTGCACGCCATAACCGATTATAGCGATGGTTTCTTTTTTCAAAACATCCAGCGCTTTTTCCATCGGGAATTCTTCGCGTGTAACTACTTCTTCCAGGGTTCCTCCAAAATTGATCTTTGCCATTTTTTGTTTGTGTTTAGTTGGTTTTATTAAAGCTTAAAGTTGAAAGCTTAAAGTTGAAAGAAAGGCCGAGCTACTTTCGGCTTTACGCTTTCAACTTATTGCTTAATCAACGTCTACAATTTTTTCGCTTAGTTCATAATATAAGTTGCTGCCTTCGTAGGCCTTTACGCTCTCCACCTCAATTAATTTTTCTAGTTGAACGGTGACCTTTTCAATCATGTCATGAGTCGTGAAGAGCAGCATTATAACGCCACCTTTTCGGAAATCATTTTCATTTTCGTGAGCCATCAATTTTTTGATCCTCACTCTTCTACGATTGAGAATATTAATGATCCGATTGAGAACAGAGAAATTATTGTCGGCAGCCAGTTCAATTGTAAATTCCTGTTTCATATATATGTTTCTTCGTCCTTAATTCTAATAACACTATCCTTATATCCTCGAACGCTTACACAATACAGCTAACGATGTGTCTTATTTTTTTGGTATTTCTAAAATTATTTCCGACACACTTGCTCCCGCTGGTACCATTGGAAACACGTTATCTTCTTTTCCTACTACTATTTCTAAAAAGAAGGGTGTCTCTGCCTCTAACATTTCGCGCAATCCATCCTGTAAATCTTCACGTGCAACAATCTTACGAGCAGGAATCGAATATGCTTCAGCTATTTTGATAAAATCAGGATTGGCCATTTCAGTAAACGAGTAACGTTTCTCATGAAATAGCTGCTGCCATTGCCGCACCATTCCAAGAAAACTGTTGTTCAAGACAATGATCTTGACCGGAATCTTATACTGCATGATTGTTCCTAGTTCTTGCACGGTCATTTGATACCCACCATCACCAATGACAGCTACCACTTGTTGGTTTGGCATTGCGAGTTTAGCACCCATTGCAGCTGGTAAAGCAAAGCCCATCGTTCCAGCCCCACCAGAAGTAACATTTGTTCTTGGATTCTTGAATTGGTAATAACGAGAAGCGGTCATTTGGTGCTGCCCTACATCTGTTACCAAGATGGCCTCACCATTCGTAAGAGTAGATAATGAGTTAATTGCTTCAGCCATCTTTATTTCACCGGTTGAATTGAATTCATGGTGGATGACTTTATCATATTCTTCCTGATTGAGTACTCGGAAGCTGTTGATCCATTCGGTGTGTTTTCCGGGTTGGACGAGTTTAGTTAGAACTTCCAAAGCTTCTTTTGCATCGGCATTGACGGCTATATCAGCTTTGATGATTTTGTTGATCTCTGCTTTGTCAATTTCAATATGAATAACTTTTGCTTGCTTCGCATACTTGCTTACATTTCCTGTTACACGATCATCGAATCGCATTCCAATTGCAATCAATACATCACAGTCATTTGTTAGGATATTTGGCCCATAGTTGCCATGCATTCCTAAGTAACCAACGTAGTTTGGATGATTGGTTGGGAAAGCTCCAAGCCCAAGTAATGTGCTGGCTACTGGGATGCCTGTCTTTTCTGAAAGTGCAATTAGTTGTTTTGATGCGCCAGAAAGTAATATGCCCTGACCAGCTAATATGTATGGCTTTTTTGCCTTATTAATTAATTCTGCGGCAGCTTCAACTTGTGATATTTGTAAGGTTGGCTTGGGCTTATAGGTACGAATGCTTTCACACTTTTTATACTCTTGAAAGTCGAATAATTCGTTCTGTGCATTTTTTGTTATATCAATCAACACGGGTCCTTGCCGTCCAGTCATGGCAATATGAAAGGCTTTGGCCACGGCATCTGCAATGTCTTTTGCTTCGGTCACTTGAACGTTCCATTTGGTTACCGGAATTGTTGTGTTGATAACATCCGTTTCTTGAAAAGCATCGGTGCCTAATAGGTGAGCAAACACTTGTCCAGTAATGCAAACAAGAGGAGTGGAGTCGATTAGGGCATCAGCAAGTCCGGTCACTAGATTAGTTGCTCCAGGTCCAGATGTTGCGAATACAATTCCTGGTCGGCCCGATACTCTTGCAAAACCTTGCGCGGCATGAATAGCTCCTTGTTCATGCCTTACTAAAATATGATTGAGTCGATCCGAAAAATGGTACAAGGCATCATATACTGGCATGATGGCCCCACCTGGATACCCAAAGATGGTATCTACTTGTTCGGCCACCAAACAACGTAACAAAGCTTCCGATCCTGAAATCTTTTGTTGGGTTGGTGCAACAACTCGTTCTTTTTCCTTAGTCTTCGTCAGTAACGCATCCATCGGCCGCAGTTTTTACATGTTTGGCATACTTAAATAAAACACCATTGGTCACGCGAAGTGCCGGTGCTTTGTAATGCGATCGCCTAATGGCTATCGTCTTTTCATCTACTAACAAATTGATTTGATGTTTCTTCACATCAATTTCAATCCAGTCATTGTCTTCCACCAATCCAATCAATCCACCCTCAAACGCTTCCGGTGTAATGTGGCCAATCACAAAACCATGTGAGCCACCCGAGAACCTACCGTCTGTAATAAGTGCGACTGATTTTCCAAGACCGGACCCCATGATCAAACTAGTTGGCTTTAACATTTCAGGCATGCCAGGGGCTCCCTTTGGCCCCACATTGCGAATGACAATGACATCACCTGCTTTTATTTTTCCAGACTTAACTCCGTCCACCACCTCAAACTCACCATTAAAAACACGAGCGGTTCCTTTGAATTTTTCTCCTTCCTTCCCCGTTATTTTCGCAACGGATCCTTTTTCTGCGAGGTTCCCGTAAAGAATCTGTATGTGTCCTGTTTTTTTAAAGGCTCTTTCAAAGGGGACAATAACATCTTGCTTTTCGAAATCCAGATCCTTCGCAGTTGCTACATTTTCGGCAATGGTTTTTCCGGTTACTGTGATGCAATCGCCATGGAGGAAACCTTTTTGAACCAGGTATTTCATTACCGAAGGAACACCTCCAATGTTGTGAAGTGCCTCCATTAAATATTTTCCACTTGGTTTTAAATCGGCAATAAGCGGGGTTTTGTCAGAAATGCGTTGAAAATCCTCTTGAGTAATTTTGATACCTACGCATTGAGCCATCGCAATTAAATGAAGTACCGCATTGGTTGAGCCACCTAATACCATGACAATTGTAATTGCATTCTCAAATGCCTTGATGGTCATGATGTCTCTCGGCTTCAAATCTTTTTCCAAAAGCAAACGAATTGCTTTTCCGGCCACTTCACATTCGGCTGATTTCTCTTTGCTCAATGCAGGGTTTGAGGAGGAGTAAGGCAGTGCCATTCCCAAGGCTTCAATGGCGGAAGCCATTGTATTTGCAGTGTACATACCACCACAAGCGCCAGCTCCTGGACAAGAATTTTTTATTATTCCTTTATAGTCTTCTTCTGAAAGGTTGCCTTGCATTTTTTCGCCTAGTGCTTCAAACGAAGAAATAATATTCAATTCTTTTCCTTTGTAATGACCGCCTGCAATTGTGCCACCGTAAACCATGATCGCTGGTCTGTTTAATCTGCCCATAGCCATCACCGAGCCAGGCATATTTTTATCACAGCCAACAATCGCTATCAGCCCGTCATAATGTTGTGCGCCACAAACGGTTTCGATTGAATCAGCAATTACTTCACGGCTCACCAATGAGTAGCGCATGCCTTCAGTGCCATTAGCAATTCCATCACTAACTCCAATGGTATGAAAAACCAAACCAACAAGATCTTGAGCCCACACACCTTTTTTAACTTCTTGTGCCAATCCATTCAAATGCATGTTGCAGGTATTGCCATCGTAGCCAGTACTTACAATACCAACCTGCGCTTTTTTCAAATCATGCTCTGTCAACCCAATGCCATACAACATCGCCTGGGAGGCCGGGAGTGTTGGGTCTTGAGTGATTGTTTTACTGTATTTATTTAATTCCATAAATATCGTTTGTCGTTTTTGGTTGGTCGTTGTTAGTGTCGAATAACTAGCAACGAATAACCAACAACCATTTTACACAATAACGTAGGAGTAACTCTTATCCAACACGATACTTCTATACGTATCGCGGATTAATGCACTCATAGAATCTTTCCAGGGTTTCCCCATAGCCTGACCTTCGATGGATTCAATGGCAACGATCTCATTCATGGTGCTACAGAAAAAAGCACTGTCGGCTTCGAATAATTCTTCAGGCCTGACATACTTTTCGATGATTGGAATTTCTAATTGATCACAGATGTCAATTACCGTTTTGCGTGTGATGCCTGGTAAAATACTTTCTGGTGGCGGGGTGTACATTACTCCGTCCTTTTCGTAAAAGAAATTTGCTCCTGGGCCTTCCGCCACGAAGCCATTTAAATCTAGAAGTATCCCATCGTCAAAGCCACGTTGCTTTGCTTCAGTTGTTGCTAGGATGGAGTTTACATACAAGCCACACACCTTAGCTTCCATTGTTACTGCTTTTGGGTTGGGCCGCTGATAAGAAGAAATGCAGACACGGGCTGGCTTTAAAGTGATGTGCTGATCCACTTCCCAAGCAGTGATCATTAACGAAACCTCGTTAGGTGCAGTCAATGCCATATTAGGGCTGCAAAACACAAGCGGCCTGATATAGGCGTTGGATAAATTATTTTTTTCTAAGACCTGATAGGTAATCTGTGATAGTTCTTCTGCACTATAATGGAAGGGTATGCCCATCAATTTGCAGCTTCTCTTTAAGCGCTCATAGTGTTCGAGTGCCTTAAAAGTTTTTATTCCGTTTACTGTTTCATAGGAACGGATTCCTTCAAATACCCCGTAACCATAGTGCAAAGTCTGACCGAATAAATCAGTCTTTGCCTCTTTCGCTTTCACGTATTTTCCATCGAGAAAAAGAACCGTGTTATCGTTGTAATACATATATTTTAAAACAATCGTTAGTTTGTTGTAAGTACTATAAAATAAAACCGTCCCGCTTGTGGGCGGGACGGTTGACAATTTTTTTTAAATTATCGTCAGCGTCCCGGTTTTCGGAGAATAATGACGTTAATGAGCACAAGTCCACAATTGATCAAATTGGTCAGTGTGTTTATTCCGTATGACGTTAAGTTGTTCATTACTTTTCTTGTGCTGTAGTGCAAGATGGCAAAATTTTACTTGGAGATAGCATGAAAATGAGGAAAAAAGTTTACGACAGTTATAACGAATGTTAGGTAGAAATATCTATTCAGATGATAAGTATTCCACAATTCCATCCCGAATGTCAGTGAAAGTTTTGATTAATGTTTCTTCTTTTTCCTCTAACAAAGTGACACGAAATCCTTGAAGTTCTGAACAGAAGGAGGAGATAGGAACTACACAAACTCCTTTGGCGCCAAGTAAATAATAAACAAACCGTTTATCGAGTGGCATCTCCTCGGCTGTCCAATCTTCAACGAGCTTTTTAATTTTTGGATCTGAGATTTTTATCGTTTGATTTTTCTTCAGCGTTCCTTCACGGAAGATGATGGTATTGTAGAAGGCCCCAAAGGTTTCGTTGAAAGTTAATTGCGGAACCGTATGAAGGATGTCGGCAATAATTTTACTGCGTCTGCCAATATTTTGATTCGTTTCCTCACGATATACTTTGAAACGAGGATCGCCAAGAATTTTTGGAATAGCTAATTGCGGAAGTTTCGTGGAACACACTTCAATCATTTTTGCGTTATCAATCGCCTGACACAAGCGATTGAAGTCCCCATCTTTTTCGCGATTGTAATACTCCATCCATCCACAGCGCGCACCTGGCCATGGTAGTTCTTTCGAAATTCCTTTCATCGAGATGCCCGGAATATCTTCAATAACTTCTGCTAACGCATATGCTCTTGCTCCGTTATAGGTAATGTTTAGATAAATTTCATCACATACCAGAAAGAGTTTGAACTCACGCGCAATCTTTACAATCTTTTTAAGCGTTTCATACGGGTAAACCATCCCGGTCGGATTGTCGGGGTTGATAATCAATATGCCAACAACATTTGGATTGTACTTTACTTTATTATAAAGATCATCCAGATCAGGATACCACTTGTTGTTAGGATCGAGTTTGTAAGTAAGAGGTTCGTTGCTGGCATGAGCCGCTTCTGCGCTTGAATGAGTTGAATACGCTGGCGAAGGGCCAATAATGCGTGAGGTTGGTGTAATGTACTGGTACACTTTGGCAATGGCATCCCCCAGTCCGTTGAAGAAGCAAATATCTTCAGGTGTGATCTGTGCGCCCTTCCGCAAGTTGTTTTGGTCTGCTAAAAATTTTCTTGTTTCTAAAATTCCTTTGGATGGACAATAGCTATAGGTTTCGTTTTGTAAAGCGAGATCAGCGATAATTTGTTTGATCCATTGTGGGAGCAAATGATTTTTTTGAATCGGATCTCCAATATTTTCCCAGCAGATTTCTTTGCCCAGATTTTTTATCTGCTCGGCTTTCTTTACGATTTCCCGTATTTCGTAACTGAGTTCTTTTGCTCCTTCACTTAGTAATTGTTGACGCATCTTTTGGGTATTTGGACGTAGGCATTTGGCTTAGCCTATTGAGATAGGTGTTGCGATTAAAATTCGAAAGTAAAGTTTAGTTGAGTAGATAACAAAGATTGGATCACAAAATCAGGCTTGTGCTTTTTCGCTTATGAATTCGGCAAAGGCCTGATCAGCACGCTTACTAACCATCGGTAGTTTGTCCATCCAATGCACATCAATCGTGAACACGCCAAAATCTTCTATCACTTTTCCTTTGATGTCGTAGAAGCCTCGGCCGCGGAAGGGGAATCTTCTGGCTGAGTTGGGGAAGTGTACCGTATCAAATACTTTCCCGTGAACATCATAGAATGTGCCGAAGCACATATGTTCCTTCGCCTTCATGGTAGAAGCGTCTTTTGTAGTGACGATGTAACCCACTATTTGAACTTGCTTTTCTTTTTTGCCAGCTAATTCATCCGCTGTTGTATCACCATAAGATGTTGAGGCAAGCAGATCAAAAGGATTGCAAAGTGGAAAACCTAACAATTCGATTTCATCAAAAGCGTCCTCCAATAGATTGCGTTTTAATTTTGGCAATGGATATTCTTTGGGTTCGGTATCAAACAAATTCAGTGTTGAGCTTTGTAGGCTATAGCTTACATCCTTGCGGCTACTTAGATATAACATTGATTCCCACAATAGTTGTTGTTTGTTTTTATGAGTAAAACGAAAGGCACCAATACGAATAAGAATACGCATCTGTTCCAACCCAATGCCCGGTGTACGTCTTAAAAAATTATCAAGGCTTGTATAGGTGCCGTTCTGGTGGCGTTCATCGGCAATGTGTTGGGCCACTTTTGTGTCCAGGCTTTTCAAATGAATAAATCCCATATAAATCTGATTTCCATAGATAGTGGTCAACTGCTCGCAATGGTTGATACAAGGCGCTTCGATTCTGGCACCACTCATTCGTGCTTCATGAAAATAAAATTCAGTTCTATAAAATCCTCCAAAATTGTTGATTACCCCTACCATGAACTCCAGAGGATAGTGTGCTTTCAAGAATAAGCTTTGATAACTTTCCACAGCATAACTTGCAGAGTGACCTTTGGCAAATGAATATCCTGCAAAACTTTCGATTTCTTTCCAAACACGTTCTGTTACATGCTGCGGATAGTTACGCTGTTTGCATCCTTCAAAAAAGCGATCTTGCACCCGTTGAAATTCTTCTCGGGAACGATACTTGCCGGACATACCTCTGCGCAACACATCTGCTTCTGTCAAGGTAAGTCCTGCAAAATAGTGAGCTACGCGTATGACATCTTCCTGATACACCATGACACCATATGTCTCACGCATCAGTTCATCCATAATCGGGTGAATGGCCTCGTAAGTGCCGCCTTTGCTTACGATGTGAAACCGTTCGATGTATGCTCTCATCATCCCCGAGCTGGCTACCCCTGGGCGAATGATGGAGCTCGCTGCTACCAGCGTTAAATAATCGGAGCATTTGAGCTTTCCTAGCAACATGCGCATGGCTGGAGATTCTACATAAAAGCAGCCCATTGCTTTACTGTTGCGCATGAGATCCTTTATCTTTTCATCCTCTTTGAATTTTTTAAACTGATAGACATCGATGTCGATTCCCTGATTCCTTTTTACATGTTTTACCGCCTCTTTAATGTGACCAAGACCACGCTGGCTGAGGATATCAAATTTATAAAGACCAAAATCTTCGGCCATATGCATTTCAAATTGCGTAACGGGTAGACTCTTGGGAGGAAACTCAGTTGCCGTGTAAGCATAAATGGATTTTTCTGTAATCAATACTCCGCCTGCATGTATAGAAATATTTGATGGTAATTCTTTGGAGACGATATATTCCGCATAGCGCATGACCATTTTGCCAATGTGGTCACGATCCAAATCTTTTATTTTTCGATTTTCTACGAGTTCATCAATTTCTTCCTTAGGCAATCCAAAAACTTTTCCGAGTTCACGAATGATGGATTTACCCTGGTACGTAACATGCGTGCCCAAAAGACATACATGGTCGTATCCATATCTCTTAAAAAAATAGTCATAGATAGCATCCCGGTTGTCCCACGAAAAATCAATGTCAAAGTCAGGAGGAGAGGTGCGCTCTTCATTTAAGAAGCGTTCGAAGTATAGATCAAGTTCAATGGGATCAACATTGGTGATTCCGAGGCAATAAGCAACCGTGCTGTTGGCGCCACTTCCACGCCCAACAAAATCGTAGTCTTGTTGCTTGGCGAATCGGATCAGATCATAGGCAATGAGGTAATACGAGGTGAATCTTTTTTTTGCTATGATAGCTAATTCTTTTTCAATGTGAGTGTGCCAGATGGTTGGATTATCTCCGTATCGCCTGGCATATCCTTTTGCCGTTTCTTCCCTTAGATGTTTTAAATCTTCCTCTATACTGTGTGTATAGAATTGTTTGTTTTTGTCTTCCCCCAATTTGCATTCAATCGAGCATTGATCGAGTAATAATTTGGCATTGCGAATGAGTTCAGAAAATTGCTCAAATTGGTTTTCCAGATCAGATTCCGCTAACATAAACTCTTCCTTTCGAGCCTGATGATGTTCGGGTAATTTGCTGAGTAGTGTATTGGTAGCGATGCATCTCAACAAGCGGTGTGTGTTATGGTCGCGATACACTAGTTTTTCTTTTTTGGTTTTTTTTATTAGCGTTTTTTCAGGAGGAAGAAATGTGACAGGGTGTAATAGCACGAATTTGTGATCGTATTCTTTGCGGTGTGGATAGATTGTAAATAAGGAGAGGTCATGTTTGCCAACACCGATGTATTCATATTCTCTTAGCTGATCCGGTTCGACTTTGCCAAACGGATAGATGACAAACACGTGGCTGAACTCTGGAGCGCGAATTGGAAATGGTTTTGCTTCGCGGTTATGAAAAGAAAGAAACCGGTTGATGGCTTCAAAGCCGTGGTTGTTTTTGGCTAACGCAATGTAAAGTGGCGTGCAGGTGTGAGAATCAACTGGCCTTTCGGGTTGTTTATCAGGTGTGTTTCTAAACTCAACACCTACAGCAATGTTTAAAGGGTAAGCTTCTTTACCAAATTTAGTAAGCCCGTTTTCAATAGACTTGTTGGTATCACATATCCGTAACATCTCCAGGTAGGAGGCTGTATTATTAATTTCAGTGAGTGCCAATTTATGAATGCCACAACGTTTGGCTTCCTCAAAAAGAGTTTTGATGGGCAGGGTGCCGTATTTGAAACTGAAGCCGGTGTGGCAGTTGAGGTACATGAATTGATTTGAAAATTTGATGATGCTCAATCCCCGGTCTGTGTCCTCACAGACCGGAATAGGACTAAAATTGCTCTCTGTAATCCGTGCTCAGCTGAGGACCATTTATAATCTTCAGGTTTGCTCAGCAGGTTCCAATGTTCTTGCTTTTCGGTCTGTGAGGACACAGACCGAGGTTGGGATGTCTATCTAATTGAGATTAAGTCATCAAGCTTTTTGTAACTCTGCCTTTAAACATATTCATCTCTATGCGCACGCGCCCCTATCCCCGGTCTGTGTCCTCACGTGTCTACACAGACCGGAATCACATTAAAACCGTTCTCGGTAATCTGTCAGAAACCCAAGCTCATCAATACCTGTTTCGTAATACGTAGCTGATGACCATTTGTAATCTTCAGGTTTGCTCACCAGATTCCAATGTTCTTGTAATGGATTGATGTGTATGTAATCTAACTTTTGTTCAATCTTTTCTTTTGAGTCCATGCAAACGGCTAATGGATCACGTTGCCAAAAGCGGTGCTTACGCTCTTTATCATTTTCGATATACGCAGAAAGGCCAGGGGTATTTTTTGTTCTGAGGCTTTCTAGAAATTGATGACCAGTGAATTTATTGAAGCTCGCATAAGGCATTTCATTTCCGTTCGTCTCCATCATTTCCCAAAGAATGTGCAGATGATTGGGCATAATCACAAAACCATAGACTGTTATTTTATTCCGGTTCACTAATTCGCGCCAGCAATCAACGATTATTTCTTTGTATACATCATCTTTGAGTAAATCTTTCCAATTCTTAATGGTATCGGTCCAGAAATAGATTTCGTTAATCAGCATCTTTGAATTAAGGATACCATATTTCATTTCTTTTTGCGTCAATTGGTGTATCATGGTTATTTTTTTATTCACCGTTGTTTCGGTCTGTGGGGACACAGACCGAGGTTGGAGGTTTATGAGGACACAGTCTGAGGTTGTGAAGCTTAGTCATCAATTCATTAAATTTTTTGTCACCCTGCCTTTGAACATATTCATTTCCATGCGCACGCGCCTGTTTACGCCCATGGTGGTGGCACGCACTAATTTTTCCACTCCGTGTTTGTGCTTGATAAAATCCATGGCCTCGTAGAGGTTGATGTCTTCTTCCGTGTCATCAAACAAACTGATTTGTTGATTGCCGTGTACCAGGTTGCTGAGACGCACGCCCACCAGGCGTATCAACATTCTGCGGTTGTATAATTTGTCGAACAGTTCTTGCACTACGTGGAGTATGGTATGATCGGATGATGTGTAAGGCACGTGAATCTGTTTCGTTTCTGTATCGAAGTTCGAGTACCGAATTTTCACCGTGATGCACGAAGTGAGTTTTTTCTGGTCGCGTAATTGAAAGGCTACTTTTTCTACCATAGCGATAAGAATGGACTTCATACGCTTCACATCAATGGTATCTTGTTCGAAGGTACATTCTGTGGAGATGGATTTTTGCTCGCTGTGAGGAACAACGGGAGACTCATCAATACCGTGTGCTTTGTTCCACAAACTGATACCATTCTTACCAAAGGCGCTGGTTAAAAATCGCAAAGGCATATCACGCAGAGTGGCTACGGTGCGCACGCCCATGTCGTATAAGAAAGAAGCTGTTTGCTTTCCGACCATCGGAATTTTGTCTACCGTTAACGGACCAAGAAAATCTTTTTCATCACCGGCTTGTATTTGTTTTTGAGCATTGGGTTTGAATTCGGCTGTCGCCACTTTTGATACGAGCTTATTTACTGACAACGCCATGGAAATAGGCAATGCACTTTCTTTCATGATTTTCTTTTGCAGCTCTACCGCCCATTTGAAAGTGCCAAAGAAGCGGTCCATGCCACTTGCATCGATATAAAATTCATCGATGGATGCTTTTTCAAATAGTGGTGCTTTTTCACTGATGATCTCTGTTACTAAATGCGAAGCCTGGCTATAGCCTTCCATATCTCCCGATATGACTTTAGCGTCTGGGCAAAGTTGCATGGCCAGATACATGGGCATGGCCGAATGCACACCGAATTTCCGGGCTTCGTAACTGCAAGCAGCTACTACTCCTCTGCGGCTACTGCCGCCTACAATCAGGGGTAAACCTTTTAATTTTGGCTCTTTTTTGCATTCTACGGCCACAAAAAAGGCATCTAAATCCAAATGAATAATGCTTCTGTCCATCAAGACAATAATACTAAAATAATTAGTAATAACTAATATAAATAGTAATTGAAATATGATTTGCGTGAGGGATGGAGCCTTTGTTTGAGCCCCCGCTGGTGGGGGGCAGGCTCCGCGGATTGGCGAGCGTTGATGGCGAGTGGTGACAGCCCGACCCGCAGGGGCACGCCCAAAATCCTCACATCTCCTAAGTTGAGGTTGGCCTAGATTTACCCAAATCAGTGAGTGATGGCCTGTGAGGACACAGACCATGGAATAGCCCAGATTAAACCGAAATCAGTGATGGTCTGTAGGGACACATACCATGGAGTAGGATATAACAGCGTTGTAAACGCGTGTCAGATTCCTTTTCAATAATAGTTACCAAAAGCTATTGATCACTCGGCAACGCCACAACCTGACCTGAGGTTTTGTAACTAGGCATAAGAGCATCCCATTTTTTTAAATGACTAGACAGTAAGGACGAAAGTGATTTTATTTTGCCTGGATATTTATAAGACAGGTCGTTGTTTTCCTGAATGTCGGAATCCAGATCATACAATTCCCGAGTGCCTGATTTCATGTTGTAGATTAATTTCCAATTGTCTTTCCTGATGGCGCTTTTAAAATTGATACCTGGCCCATCCAAGGAAATCCATTTGTTGGGGAAATGCCAGATTAAGGCTCTTGATGTATCTGCATAGTTAGAATTTCTTAAAACCGGAATAAAACTTATGCCATCTATCGCTTGCACTTTTTTATATTTTTTAATCCCAGCCATTTCTAAAAGAGTTGGAAAGAAATCTTCTATGATGACATACTGTTTTGCAATGGAACCAGGTTCAACCACTGATGGCCATTTTACAAGCATCGGCACGCGGATACCCCCTTCATACACAGAACCTTTTCCTGATTTTAATGGAAGATTATGGGTAAAGGCCTCACCACTTCGGGGCGACATGCTAAACCCACCATTATCACTCATAAAAACAACAATCGTATTTTGATCAATATTTTTTTCTTTTAGATAATCCATGATATCACCCAGACTTTTGTCCATCCCTTCTATCAGGGAGGCATACTCAGCTTCTTTTTGCGGAAGACCTTCGTCCAGATATTTTTTTATAAACCGCGTGTCGGCAGCATAGGGAATGTGCACTGCATAATGAGACATATAAAGGAAGAAGGGTTGTTGCTTTTGCAGGGGAACTTCCAATGATTTTAGTGCTTCGCGTGTCAGGGCTTCGGTTAAGAAAACATCACTTCCATGATAGGCTTCCAAACCGGGCACGCCCCAGGGTAGTGTATGCTCACCTTTAGTATTTCCATAGTTGACTTCGCCCAAATAGCTGCTAAGGCCACCAGCAGCGTGACCTGCAATGTTGATATCAAAGCCTATGCTAATCGGATTGGCTGCCGGTGTTTCCATCGCGCCAAAATGGGCTTTGCCACAGTGAATTGTATAATATCCTCCATCCTTTAAGAGTGAAGGAAGAGGTGTTGCATACACTGTTGATTTTATTCCTTCAACTGGAGATAGTCCATTGATATTCCAAAGGGGAGAAGCAAGTATGCTGTCTGCGCGGTCAACAGATTTGTCTTTTTCTAATGTCCAATTAGTTACTTTATGATGTGCTGCATTCATTCCTGTCATCAGGCTTACACGACTTGGCGAGCAGACAGGAGTAGCATAGGCATTGGTAAACTTCATGCCTTCTCTTGCCAATCGCTCCATGTTAGGAGTATGAAAACGATTATTAAGTGGTGTCGCTTTTGTCCAAAACGGAACAGCGGTATCCTGCCATCCCATATCATCCACTATAAAGACAATAATATTGGGCTTCTGTTGAGCATACGTCTGGAGACCATAGCTGAAAAGTGCAAACCATAAAATTTGTCTCATCTCACAATTTTTGTAAGAACAAAAAAAGATCTAATAATGTAATTTACCTAAGGTCATGTATTTGCTGTTCAGATTTGGGCGGCTTTTCGGGCTGTCACTACTCGCCATCCAACCCACTTTCCCTTTCGGGCTCAAACAGGCCGTTCCATCCCTGCCGCAGTGTCCGGTCTTCACATGCCGAAATCAATAATTAAAATGATGGTCTGTGTGGACACAGACCATGGGCAGGGGACTTGTCGAGATTAATAATAATGGTCTGTGAGGACACAGATCATGGATAAGGCTTATACTACCGTTTAGAATTTGAGTCTTTTAGCTGTCCTTAAGAAATCAGATCCAACCTCACCACATTTTCCACGTGCACGGTGTGTGGAAACATATCTACGGGTTGCACAGCAGCGATGGTATACTTTTCAGAGAGGATTTTTAAGTCGCGCGCTTGCGTAGCGGGGTTGCAACTCACGTATACAATGCGCTTCGGTAACGCTTTGAGCAACATCTTGCACACATCTTCGTGCATACCTCCACGTGGAGGATCAGTGATGATCACATCGGGCTTGCCATGTTGATTTAAAAATTCATCATCCAGAAGATCTTTGATGTCTCCAGCAAAAAATTCGGTGTTGGTGATGTTGTTGAGTTTAGAATTAGCTTTCGCGTCTTCAATAGCATCGGCAACATATTCTAATCCGATTACTTTTTTAGTTTGACCCGCAACGAAATTGGCTATGGTACCCGTGCCGGTGTACAGATCATACACTAACTCATCACCCTTCAGATCGGCCATCTGCGCAACTACTTTATAAAGTTCGTAGGCCTGATCGGAATTGGTCTGATAAAATGATTTTGGACCGACACGGAATTGCAATGTGGTTGATCCATCTGGTGAAAGCATTTTTTCGGTGATGTACGGATTTCCTTTCCAGCAGATGACATCCAGATCGGCAAAGGTATCATTCCTCTTTCCATTGATGATGTAGTTGGCTGATGTAACGTGTGGAAATTTTTCAGTGATTGCTTTCAGGATTTTTTCAATCCACTCCTGCTTGTCAGATGTCACTTGCAAAATCACCATTACTTCCCCAGTATTAGCAGTACGAATGGTAAGCGTTCTTAGAAAACCAATTTGCTTTCGCAGATCGAAGAAGGGAATATTTTCCTTGACGGCAATTTCTTTTACGAGCAAACGAATAGCATTGGATGGATCGGGCTGCAGATAACAGTGCTTCACATCAAACACCTTGTCATACATACGGGGAATATGATAGCCAAGCCCTGGTTCAAATGCATCATCCGGTCTTCGGCCGCCTTCACCATCTGGCGATGGAAGGTTCTTTTTGATTTCTAATTCTTCTTTGGTAAGCCAGCGATTAGCTGTGAAGGTGTAATCTAATTTGTTGCGATAGTGATCTGTTTTGGCAGAACCGATTATCGGTTTGAT
Organism: Bacteroidia bacterium; assembly: GCA_031384515.1. Lineage (GTDB taxonomy): Bacteria > Bacteroidota > Bacteroidia > Cytophagales > Cyclobacteriaceae > ELB16-189. Next base: position 69,797 of record JANNAQ010000019.1, on the reverse strand, counting down.
GGGAGGAAGCTCAAGCCCACCAATTCGTTCTAAATTATCAACGGCTTGTTGTTGTTTGTATTGAAGTTGCGTTGGGTAATTGATGTGTTGCCACGAACATCCACCGCAAGTTCCGAAGTGTTCACAAAAGGGCTCACTGCGGTTGGGAGATAATTTCTGAATGTTTGTTACACGACCTTCTAAAAAGTTACTTTTTATTTTGGTGAGTTCTACTTCTACGGTATCTCCAGGTGCACCACCTTGTAAAAAAATGACTAGCCCTTCCACTCTGGCAATACATTTGCCTTCTGCAGCCATCGTTTCGACTACAATATTTGACAGTTTGTCTCCTTTTTTCATGGGTTGCGAAAATACGTAAATGTGGGGGGTTTTACCCCAAAATCGAATTGTCTATCTTTCGCATTGCTCAACATCATGAAAAAGTTTTTTTTCACGCTCCTATTAATCATTTCGTTTCCACTCATGGCGTCTCATATTGTGGGAGGTGAGTTTGAATTGATTCATATTTCGGGAAGTCTCTATCGTCTGAATCTCATCATCTATTTTGATAAAATAAATGGTTCTCCTGGGGCAAAAGATCCTGCGGTTACCGCCTCTATTTTTAGGAAAAGGGACAACACCTTTTTAAGAGATGTTACTCTTGCCTTAACAACAGAGTCCAATGTTGCCTACACACAACCGGAATGTTCGAGTGGTGAAATAGTTACAGATCGATTATTTTATACTACTGTGATCACGTTGCCTCCTGACGATTTTAATGACCCCGAAGGATACTATGTAACATGGCAGCGGTGTTGCCGCAACTATCAGATTGCCAATATTTACAGTAACCGACCTGCTGGCGCAAATGATCCGCTTGCTGCGGGCCAGACTTTTTACCTTTATTTTCCTCCCGTAGTAAAAGATGGCGCCCCTTTTATCAACTCATCACCCCGACTTTTTCCACCACTTAATGATTATGCCTGTCCACAAAGACCCTACTACGTAGATTTTGCCGGAATAGATGACGATGGGGACTCCTTATATTATTCATTGGTTACCCCGCTTAATACAGTCGCGTCTCAGGGCTTTCCACCCAAGAGCCCTTTACCATATCCTGATGTATTATGGAAACCTGGTTTTAGTTTGCAGCGCATTATGCGTGGTTCTCCTGACCTTACTATTTCTAAAGATGGTCTATTACGAGTAACACCAACTTTACAAGGCCTGTTTGTATTTGCTGTAAAAGTGGAGGAGTTTCGGAATAAAATGAAGATTGGTGAGAGTAGACGCGATTTTCAAATGTTGGTAGTCGACAATTGTGCACCTGCCTCTCCACCAAAGATTGTGGGTAAGAAATTAACTGATGCAACATTTACCTACGACAACTCCATGAGTGTAAGTTTTGCCAACACAGTATTAGATCAAGACCGTTGTATAGTAGTTCGTGTCTCTGATCCTGACTCTGAAGTAACAGCTGATAATGTTGAGCAGATTAAGATTCGAGCCATTGGATTAAATTTTAAAGACAAGGATTTAAGTGAGATACTCCCCTCTGTTACTTCCGGTATTTTAGTTGCTGGTGGCTTTAAAGAATTCAAAATCTGTTTTCCTAAATGCCTCTATTTTATTGGAGGTCCCTATGAAGTAGGTATCATTGCCATGGATGACGCATGCAGTCTACCCTTGATGGATACGTTGAAAGTTAGCGTCAATGTTGAACCACCTGCCAATGCTGATCCTTATTTTACAACCAACGTCAACACCGTTGTTTTGGTAAATGAAGGTGATCGGATAAGTTTTCCTTTTCAAGTGAAGGATGATGATTTGGATGAGTTATTGGTGACCCCCATAACCGAAGGATTCTTATTGAGCACCGCGGGCATGACGTTCTCAAGTGTCGGTCAGAGAGGGCTGGTAAATGGGGTTCTAAATTGGAATGCGGACTGTGGCCTTTTTGATTTTACAAAGCGAACTAATTTTCAGGTGAAAATACGCGTGGAGGATAAAGACCAATGTGATGCAAATGAACCTGTGTTTGCTGTTTATAATCTTACGGTGAAGCTGCCAGGAAATGCTGATCCGGTTATTGATACAGATCTTACTACCTCAGTTAACGAACGAAAAGTATTTGGTCTCAAACGGTCTGTTGGAGAATCACTTTCTTTTACCGTCACCGGTAGAGATCTGGTTGACAATGATTTTTTAAAGCTGAGCGTAGTTCCAAAAGGTTTTAGCTTGAGTGATTACGGCATCTCATTTTTACCAGTTAGCGGAAATGGTACTGTTAAAAGTAAGTTTCAATGGAATATTAGGTGTGAGGAGTATGACAAATTTTCAAAGGATAAAATTGATTCTTTGAATTTTCAATTTATAGTGGTAGACAATTCTAATAAATGCCGGCTATATAAGGCGGACACGGTAGAGGTATCTGTGAAAATTTTTCCTCCTAAAAATTCTCCTCCCACATTATTGGTCAATAGTCTTAACCCAAATTTAAAATTGATCAACAATCAACTGGAAGTCACTTTAGGCCAGCAAATATCTCTTGGCCTTCAGGGAGTTGATGCGGACGTTCTCCCTTCAAAAGATGAATTAAAGCTAACGTTATTGAAAGCAGAAGGTAATGTACCATTGGAGGGTTTCAAATTTGTACCCGTACAAGGAACAAGTCCGATAGAGACTACCTGGGTGTGGAATCCCGACTGTTCTATTTTTCAAAATGGGATTTATGAAAATGACTACACGTTAACTTTTCGGATAGCCGATAACCGATGTTTTACTGCAACCGCTGACACCGTTACGGTCAATCTAAAAGTTCGTGATGTGGATGGCAGTGATGAGTTTTTTATGCCTATCAATTTTTTTTCGCCCAATAATGATGGCGTCAATGATTATTATTCCATGGATATTAAGAATAAGGACACTGGTGAGCTTCAAAATATATTGCCGTTGGACAATTGTGTAGCTCAGTTTCAGGGCATTCGAATTTACAACCGTTGGGGCAATCAGGTTTTCGAAAGTGCAGAACGAGATTTTAAATGGTATGCAAAGGGAGAGTCACCCGGTGTTTATTATTATGTGATTAAATACACGTTTAAGGAGTATAAAGGTTCACTTTCTATTCGGGATTAGCTCCGCCTAGATTTAGCAATACAAATTTTTCTTCATGGATAGATGATCAAAGTTGTACAGGCAGCAAAGAACTTTCTTTAATAAATACTTCCTTGTCTTTCCAACTTACTTTGATCCATACATCTTGTTGGCCTAGAATTTTGAGCTGGTGGCCTTGATCAATGATATCAATTACGGAAGACCCTGCTGATGGGCCACTCATTACGTAAGTTGAGGATTCTGAAACAATGCCAGCTTTTAAGTAATCCTGGATTTGATTATGGGCATAGAGTAGTGCAAGAAAAAGAACTATGCCAATGGCAGGTACGAATGGTCTTTTCTGTTGCTTAAATTTTTGGTAGAAGGCCAGTCCGAAAAAGAATAGAATAACGGAAAGAAGCACCATCGAAATTTGAAATGAGTAACGTTGAAGCAAAGTAAACAGGTTGCTAAAATCAGAGAGTTGATATCCTTCCAATCTATTTTTAGTTGCTATTTCTTCCATTTTACTCAACGCCTGCTCATCGTGCGAGGCGAGGTAATATAAATTGAGATAGTACAGTGACATGCTTGTATGACCCAACCCTTCCTGGCAATAGGCCATTTTAAGTAGCATAGCAGATGAATAGTACTTCTCCTTTAGAAGAGAAGAATAGTGTTCAAAAGATTGGGTGTACAACTTGGCTTGAAAAAGTGAATCGGCTTTCTTAAGGGCAATTGGATGTGATTGTCCCGTAGCATTTAGGAAGATAAGTCCAAGCAATACTGAGATGAGGATTTTTTTTAAAAACCGAGTTTGTATTATTTTCATATCCTGCTACCTTTGCGACCTCAATTACGGAAAAGCCCGTAATTTAGACAAGATTTAACGATTCCGTAGCTCAGCTGGTAGAGCAATACACTTTTAATGTATGGGTCCTGGGTTCGAATCCCAGCGGGATCACATAAAATGCCTCAGGACTAAAATTCTGAGGCATTTTTATTTTCTTTAACACCCGTTTTAACACAGAACGTCATTTTCGTCAACTTGAGTATCAATGAGTACCATCTGATACTTATCTGAAAAATACGATCATTATTACCCATGGCCAGGAGAATTTATACTGCCAAATACTGAATACCATGAATAACTGAAACCCGCAGTACTTGGCCCGATGGTTCAAGAGTTCATTGCTAGTATAGTTATTGGTGACCCAGATCACAACAATAACATAGTGACAGCAAGATTTTACGAAAACATACTTTTTAATTTATGCTCCTTCATCGACTTAGAATATGACCCAGCAAAGGAGTTGTACAAATTTGACTTCCTTAAAGAATTCATGTATGTACGCGATGGTTCAGAGTGAAGGGGAAACGCTGGCAATTAAGAATCCAAATAACATCAAAAAATACAAAAACTAATTGACAATTGAGATGGCTGAGACTGTCAACTGCACTGGCCCTCCCTCCGACCCTTCAAACAACTATTCGTTTGAATGGCACAGCGTCTGGGAATGCCCGGAAATTGTCAAAATTGCTTACCTTCAATGGAAGGACTAATCATTAGGATATAACAAAAATAATAACAAGTACAATGAAAAGTATTCCCATTAGGCATATCAAATCTCCCCCAAGGGAACCAAATTTATATGAAGATTTTAGTATAAGAGATATTGCGGATATGCTTGTTGGCAAAGACATGACTCAAGAACTCCACAGACATGATTTCTTTTTTATATTGTTGTTGAAAAAGGGAAGCGGTAACCACAAGATAGATTTTAATTCATACAAAGCTTGTAACGATGTTATATTCTTCATGCGTCCAGGCCAGGTACATCAGCTCAATTTGAAAGCAGGAAGCACAGGGTATCTGCTGCAATTTAATCGGGACTTCTATCGCCCTAGTGACAAAGCAGCGGGTCAGCTATTGCGTAAGGCGAGTAATAAGAGTCTTTGTCAACTGGATTCCAAAAGTGTCAAAAGGCTTTTGGTCATAGTAACTTCTATTTTTCAGGAATACAGGGACAAGCAAGAAGGATTTCAGGAAGTAGTAAAAGCAAATTTAGGAATCTTCTTAATCGAACTTATTCGCAATAGACAGAGTGACAAAAGCCCCACTAGTGTTACAAACCCCTATCAGCAAGAACGCCTTGAGGAATTGTTAGAACTTTTAGAAATACATATTTCCACTCACAAACAAGTGTCGCATTATGCGGACATGTTGAATCTTTCTTCTTATCAGCTCAATGCGATCACTAGAAAGACTCTTGGTAAAAGCTGCTCAGAACTTATCAACGAGTTTATTATTCTGGAGTCTAAGCGATCCCTTCTTGCAACCTCCAACCAGATAAATCAAATAGCTTATCAATTGGGTTATGAAGATGTCTCCTACTTTATCAGATTCTTTAAGAAACATACAGGCCAAACACCCGAGGTCTTTAGAACTAATCAATGATAAGTCCTACCCAACTTCATTTTTATCCTATTCTGCTGCCTCTATCACGAAGTACTTTTGTGAATAAATAAAACAACATTCTAAAAAGTACAACGTATGAAAAAGAAAATTATCATTGTGGGCGCAACGGGAACCATGGGAAAGCACTTGTCAAGTGCATTTGAAAAGGAGCATGAAGTAGTGAGAGCTGCTTCCGAAGGTGGAGACATCCAAGTGGATATTACCTCTACCGAATCCATTGAAAAAATGTACAAGCAGGTGGGCGCATTTGACGCTCTCATTTGTACCGCAGGGCCTACGTTTGTTGGTCCGTGGAAAAAATTGAACGACACCGAGTTCCGAAAAGGAATCGAGGGGAAATTAATGGGGCAGATTAATTTGGTGCTTATTGGACAGCATTATATCAATCCTAACGGTTCGTTTTCCTTAATCACAGGAGCATTAACGCATGAACCGCAATTGAACTTCGCAAATGCATCGGCAGCCAATGGAGCAGTTGAGGGATTTGTACGTGCTGCGGCCATTGAATTAGAAAATGGTATTCGTATTAATGCTGTGAGTCCAACTGTTATCGAAAATTCTCCTCAATATTTTAATTTCTTCCCAGGCGATATTCCAGTTACCATGAAACAACTCGAGTACGGTTTTCGCAAAAGTGTCTTTGGTGCCAATACAGGACAGGTCATAAAGCCTTATTAATTTTCTGTTCGACATAGCATCGTATCCGTAAGTCATTATTCATAATGATAATTGCCTACGGCTATGAATCAGTCTTAAAAGGCAATCAAAATTTTAGAATTGATCAAACATCGATAGGTTATAAAACCAACCGGCAATTATATGTATGAAAAAATATAATCACTTATCTTATAAGATGACTCTTGTTTTTACAATGGTTGTGTCAGCTGCCGTAGCGCAAAATAGAATCAGCATTTTGCGATATGATGATAATTTTTTGCTTTTAAAAAATGATAGCCTTAAAAAGGGGCTTGACCAATTAAAATATATTTCTTTAGGAAAGAAAAAGTATATTTCTTTTGGAGGTGAATGGCGCGAACAGTTTCAACTTTACAACAATATCAACTTTGGGGACGTGCCGCCAACCTATCATGATATTTCAACCAACCAACTTTGGCATTGCTTGTTGGTACATTCTACTATTGAATTAGGAAATCAGTTTCGATTTTTTATCCAACTCAACAACACGCTTCGATTTTTGAATGAGAATCCAGTTGTTCCAGAAATTGATGAAAACCAATTAAGCCTGCACCAAGCTTTTGCTGAACTAAAAGCAGACAATTGGAAATTTAGATTGGGAAGGCAAGAATTATTGTACGGCAATAATCGGTTAATTACAGTGAGAGAAGGTCCAAACACAAGACTAACCTTCGATGGAATTGTGGTTAAGAGAAAACTAAAAAATGGAGGAATAGATTTCTTCGTGGTCTCAAAAGTAATATCCAAACAATATGTTTTTGATGATGAAAGCTTCGAAGAAGGATTGATTGGTGTTTATGGAGCACACTATTTTTCTAATCGTAAAATTGGGTTGGATTATTTCGTAGTGGACTTTCAATCTCCATCGAGAACGTACAACTATCGAACAGGATTTGAAAACAGACAAACCTATGGAGCACGGCTATTTTCAAACTTTAAGAAGGTAAATTTTGAATTGGAAGGAGCTTATCAATCAGGCAAATTTGATGATTTAACTATTGATGCTTATAGCCTTTTAGCAGATGTAAACATACTGTTACTGCCAAGCAAAAAAGGAATAATTGGGCTCGCAGCCAATGTAGCTTCAGGGGATAAAGATAACGAAGACCATAAATTGAATACTTACAATTTATTGTATGCCAAACCTGCCTATGGTCTGGCCATTCCCATAGGAGCTACAAACATGATAAGTATATATCCGTACGTAAAAATAAGCCCTATCCAAAAGCTAAACATGGCAGTCCAAGTATTTTTTCTGGCGAGAAATAGCAACCAAGACGGAACTTATTCTGCTGGAATGGTCGAAAACAGACCAAGCCCAAATTTGCTTTTTACCTTAAGCAAAAAAACTTTGGGTGTATTTTATGTAGTAGAAGCCACTTATCAACAAAACAAAAAGCTATCATTTTCTTTTGACGCATCTTATTTTGGCGCAGGCGACTATCCTCTTGCAACAGGGAGCGGTAAAGATATTATGTACGTATCTTTTAAATCTACGTTCAAATTTTAAATAAGTCCTACTCAACTCCATTTGTGTCCTGTCATACAGATTAGTTATGGAAGTACTTTTGAGTATAAATAAAATCAATAAAAATAATTCTATGAAAATGAAAATGAAATTAATTGCATCCTTAAGAATATGGGTTGTAATTTACCCTTCCATCACGCTGTTTTACTATCTATTTGGTGAAACCCTATCTGTCCTACCATTGTACCTAAGGACAGGCATACTAACTCTTTCCTTAGTTCCGTGGATGGTATTTGTCGGTCTGCCGTTTGTGGATTTAGCCATTAGTTTGGTTTCACCAAAGACAGACAAAAAATAGGGTAGGATGAGCGTTGGCAATGAAGCTTTGGTGACTTCATCGACACGGAAATTCATTAAGCAAAGCGGGGCTGCATTGGCATGCCTAGCTTTACCTTTTCATCATTTAAAAGTTTCATAAAATAATAGAATGACAGATACTAAAAATTTTGACGTGATAATAATTGGTGGGAGTTATTCAGGGCTTGCAGCCGGCATGGCTTTGGGCAGAGCCTTGAAACAAGTTTTGATTATCGATAGTGGTAAGCCTTGTAATAGGCAAACTCCACATTCGCACAACTTCATAACGCAAGACGGAAAAACACCCAAAGAAATTGCCGCACTTGCCAAGCAGCAGGTGGAAAGATATGACACTGTAAAATTCTTCAGCGGTTCAGCAGCTAATGGAATCAAAACCAAAAATGGATTTGAAATTCAGATTGCATCAGGCGAAACGTTTAGCACAAAGAAGTTAATTTTCGCAACGGGTATTAAAGATATTATGCCCAATATAGATGGGTATGCCGAGTGTTGGGGCATCACAGTCATTCACTGCCCGTATTGTCATGGATACGAAGTAAAAAATGAAGTAACAGGTATTTTGGGCAATGGAGAGTATGGATTTGAATTCTCCAGGCTTATTTCAAATTGGACAAAAGACCTTACACTTTACACCAACGGAAAGTCAACTTTGATGATCGAACAAACGGATATGCTTGCCAAGCATCATATAGAAATAGTAGAAACCGAAATTGAAAAATTGGAACATGCCAATGGGCATCTTCATACTATCATTTTTAAAGATGGCACCAAATCTTCCCTCAAAGCATTGTATGCACAGAGCCCTTTTGAGCTACATAGTACGATTCCCATAACCTTAGGATGTGAAGTGACCGATGAGGGGTACATAAAGGTTGATCATTCGCAAAAGACAAGCATTCACGGAGTTTTTGCTTGCGGTGACAATACAACCCGCATACGTACAGTTGCAAATGCTGTAGCGATGGGCACAACTGCAGGAATGATGGTAAGCAAAGAAATCGTCTTTGAAGAATTTTAAAGAAGAGTTTTCTTTTCAATCTGTTAACAAATCCAGATCCTGGCTAAAAATCATTTTCTAAAAACGGGTCATATACCCACCAGCATTTATTTCAGAAACCTGCAAAGAGGTTTTCGTTCAACTTATAAATAGCAGGCAATAAACCTCCTATTATTTGGCAGACTGAAATCCTCAGGATGCAGACATCTTCTCCTGCTTTGCATAATAGAATTGTAAGACCCTGCTCGTTCATGCTCTTTTGAGCAAACAAAATAAATTATGAAAAAACAGATACTAATAGGATTCGTACTAGGTATGATTTGCCTATTTGAAAATGCAACAGGTCAACCGCCTGGTTCGGTGTTGGAAAAAATCAAGACTTCTTCTTTTTTCTATCCAGCTTCTTCACTTATTAATCTACTGCCATGAAAAGACTTATTTTCACATTATCCCTTCTAGTGATAATCTGCCCTGTGTTTGCGCAGGAAAAGTTTACGATCAATGGAACGATCAAGGATTCCTCCAATGGAGAAATACTGATAGGCGCCACCGTGTACATTTTGGAAATCAAGAACGGAGGGATCACCAACGAATACGGATTTTATTCCATTACGCTACCACCAGCTACCTATACGGTGAGGGTAAGTTACATTGGCTATGCGGAAACATTCAAGATTATCGTGTTGGATAAAAACATCCAACAGAGTATTGAACTGGCTCCTGACAGTCAGCAATTAGAGGAAGTGGTTGTGAAAGCTGAACTGGAACAGGCCGATGTTCAAAATACAGAGATGAGTACAAATAGGCTTGAGATGAAAACCATTCTTAAGATACCAGCTCTTTTTGGCGAAGCTGATGTAGTCAGAAGTTTATTATTGCTCCCTGGTGTTAGCACAGTGGGAGAAGGTGCATCAGGATACAATGTGCGAGGTGGAAGTGTGGGTCAAAACCTCATCTTACTTGATGAAGCTCCCGTCTACAATTCGTCTCACCTCTTCGGATTTTTTTCGGTCTTTAATCCGGATGCAGTAAAAGACGCGAAGCTATACAAAGGTGCTATTCCTGCTCGCTATGGTGGTCGCTTGGCTTCCATCTTAGATGTTCGTATGAAAGATGGAAATAGTAAGAAATTTGAAACCACTGGTGGTATTGGTTCAATCTTTAGCCGCCTGACGTTTGAGGGCCCGATCATAAAGGATAAAATGTCTTTTATTGTTGCCGCACGTAGATCATACGCTGATGTTTTGGCAGCGCCTTTTGTAAAGCTTTTAAAGAATGGTGGTGCTCTCAACTTTTATGACCTCACCCTGAAAACCAATTATATTATTAACCGAAAAAACCGCTTATATCTATCTGGCTATTTTGGTAAAGACAATTTTAAATTCGATAAAGCCCAAGGTTTTAACTGGGGCAATGCAACATCCTCTTTGCGATGGAACCATCTTTTCAATGAACGGTTATTCTCGAATCTAACACTGATATATAGCAAATATGATTATGCTCTTCAATTTGGTAAAGACGAGAGCAATCAGTTTAAGTGGAATTCATCCATCTCCAATTTTATTCTCAAGCCTCAGTTCACTTACTTCGTTAACAGCAAGAATGAACTCAACTTTGGCGGAGAGGCAACTTACTACACATTTGAGCCCGCCAACATAGTAGGAAGCACCAACGGCCAAGTGTTAGACGTCAGCATCGAAAAAAAGTATAACCTGGAAACGGCTTTTCACATCGGCAACAGCCAAAGATTGAGTGATGTATTTTCGATTGATTATGGAATTCGCTTTTCAAACTTTCAATACCTGGGCCCGGGTACGGCCTATTATTATAACGATACCATTCCTGGCATCAGACGCACGGTGATCGGATCTAAAAAATACGAGAGTGGAAAGGCAATAGCAACCTACAATAACCTGGAACCCCGCTTCTCCTTTAAGGTACAAGCTAACGAATTGAGTTCTATAAAGGGAAGCTACAACCGGATGGTTCAATACCTTCACTTGATTTCGAATACCACAGCCTCTAATCCATTGGACATCTGGAACCCCAGCTCTAATAATCTTAAACCTCAGATCGGAGATCAATATACACTTGGTTATTTCAAGGATCTGGGCAAAACAAGACAGTATGAAGTTTCAGCTGAAGTTTATCTGAAGAATACACAAAATCAAATCGACTACATCAATGGAGCCGAAGTGCTGGTCAACCCTCACCTTGAAGGAGATCTTCTTAGCGGACTGGGAAGAGCCTATGGCGTAGAAACATATTTTCAAAAGAAGACTGGCCGTCTTGCAGGTTGGATAAGTTACACACTTGGAAAATCAGAACTAAAGGTTGATGGTATCAATAACAACCTGTGGTATAACACCCGTTACAACCAGACTCATAATTTTAAAGCTGCCGCTTTCTATGACATCAACGCAAGATGGTCGGTGGCTGGCAATTTTGTATACCTTTCCGGAACGCCTACTACATTTCCAACGTCACGAGTGATGGAGCAGGGTATTCTTCTGCCTCACAATGCTAACAATTCAAGGAATAATGTTGAGTTGCCGAGTTATCACCGCCTAGATGTTTCATTCACTCTTCAGGGAAAAAAAATGAAGAATGGTAAGCAGCGTAAAAACTCAGATTATTGGGTATTCTCAGTTTATAATGTGTATGCCCGCAAAAATCCTTTTTCAATTTATTTTTCTCAAAATGATAAGCGCGCTCCACAAGGGCAAGCTATTCAATCTCAGGCTACACAGTTATCAATCATTGGCACCATTGTTCCATCAGTTTCATACAACTTTAAATTTTGATAAGATTATGAATACAATTAAAAAATATTTTTTCCTCGCATGTTCGGCTATGATGATTTTCGCTTGCGAGACGGAGATCCATCCAACTTTAGAAATCGCTGAACCAGTGTTTGGTGTAGACGCGTGGATCAATAACATGCCAGAAGCCCAGGTTATTGTTCTCACGAAATCACAGACATATTTTGATAATACTCTTCCCTCTGGAATTTCGGGAGCAGTTGTGAAAGTTACGGACGATAAAGGATTTGTTTACACTTTTCTCGAAGACTACAGAAAGCCTGGAACCTATGTGTGGATTCCAAAGTCAAATGAAGTGTTGGGAACAGTTGGCAATTCCTATCAACTCTATATTCAGGTGGGTGGTGAAACACTGAAAGCCACATCAAAGATGGGTAGGGTACCGGTTGTTGACAGTGTAAGCTATTATACTGAAAAACGCCTCGGCAGTGAGGACGTTGTGACCTTCGGTCAGTTTTGGGCAACTGATCCAACGGGGCCAAACGATAGCTATTGGATGCGGACATATAAAAATGGTGTGTTGTTGAGTAAGCCATCAGAGATCAATATTGCTTACGATGCAGGGGCTTCTTCAGGAGGGTTAACAGATGGCGTGACTTTTATTCAACCCATCCGCCAGGCTATCAATTCCAATGATAAGGATGCCAATGAAAAACGGATGAATCCAATTGTCTCGGGAGATTCACTAAATGTTCAGATCCACTCTATCACCTTATCGGCATTCAATCATTTGTATGGAGTTAAAATACAGACTGACCGTCCTGGTGGTTTCGCAGAACTTTTTGCAACACCACTTGCCAATGTGTCAACCAATATCATCAATACGAATCCGCAGGGAACAAAAGCGCAGGGATTCTTCAATGTAGCCGCAGTATCTTCATTTGGCAAACGCTTCAAAGAGTAATTGTAAACAGAAACCAAATAGTCGTTTGCGCCAAGTATGCCAGCAGGAAGGTTCTTCAACCCTGTGATTACCTCAGTTCACAATAGGGATCACAGGGTTTCTCCATCAATTGACAATTTTTTACATTAGTTTTGAAGAGGCTATACTTCCAGGCTGGATTAGGAGTCTTCAATTAATTATAGGTTATCGGAGCGCAACAGGTAATCATTTCAATTAAATCGAAAACAAAAATCTAAGCAGGAGCCAAATTTTATGTTATTATAATCATGAAAAAGTTATTTGTTGTTTTACTGCACATCGGTTTTTGGGCGTGCTACCTATTATCGATTCTAATCATATTGACTGTCGCTTATAGAAATAGTGTTACCATAAGCGATCAGGAATCACGTATTGTGAATGCTTTAAAAAATCTCTTTTTCTTCGCCTTTCTTCCTTCCTTCGTTTCATTCAATCTATTCTATTTTTACATGTTTCCTAAATACGTTCAACAAAAGAAATTTATTCATTCAATAATATATGGCCTCTTAATTACTACTGCAGCAGCCATCATAGGGTACATCCTTCATCGGTATTTCATAGAGTTGGGTTATATTATTGACATGGATAGTGGCGGTAAAAAAGGCAGATCTACCGCTGTAATTGTGATCACTGCCATGACTTTAATAGGCGTGATATGTGGCATCGTGGCATTGGTTTTAAGAGGATTCATAACCTGGTTCAATGAAATTAAATTGAAACAGATGTTAAAGGAAAAAAATTATGAAATGGAAATGGCGTTAATAAAATCACAAATCGACCCGCATCTTTTATTTAACACCATTAATAACATTGATTCGTTAATTTTGAAAGATGCAGTAAAGGCATCCGAATATTTGAACAGGTTGTCGGATATTATGCGCTTTGTACTGTATGAAACAAAGGCCGATAAAATCCTTCTGTCTCAGGAAATTGAATACATAGGAAAGTACATTGCGTTGCAAAAAATAAGAACATCGAATGAAACGTATGTAAACTTTTCAGTAACCGGTAGTATGGGCAGTAAACGCATTGCACCCATGGTTTTTATTCCTTTTATCGAAAATGCCTTTAAGCATACCAATAATAAGAAACTGGAAAATGCCATTACCGTCAACATCATTATAAAGGATGAAACCATACAACTTATATGCGAAAATAAATATGACGCAAAGTCGGATAAACAACCTAACAGTGGATTAGGCAATGAGCTTGTTCAAAAACGATTGGAACTTATTTATGCCGGTAAACACACGTTGGTAGTGCATAAAAGTAATGAACTGTACAGCGTCAACTTAACAATCCCCAATGATTAAATACACGTGCATCATTATTGAAGATGAGCCTCTGGCTCTTGATAAGACCAAGGACTTTGTAAACAAAGTTCCTTTTTTGGATTTAAGTGCAACGTTCGACAATGCACTTACTGGGCTTACTTATTTGAATAACAACAAAGTAGATTTGCTTTTTTTGGATATCAATATGGATGAGTTATCGGGTATTGAGTTACTTGAGAGTTCAAAAATAAACAGCCAAGTCATTATTACAACTGCTTATCAAGAGTATGCTTTAAAGGGCTACGAATTACAGATAACAGATTATCTGTTGAAGCCATTTACATTTAATCGCTTTTTGCAAGCTGTAAATAAAGCACAGGAAAATCTAGTTCATAAAACCTCTGAATCTCAACCCAACTTTATTTTCGTAAAGACGGAAAATAGGTTGGAGAAAATCATGCTTGATGAAATAGTTTATATAGAGGGGATGAGGGATTACCGGAGAATTCATACGGTGAATAAAAAGGTAATGACCTTGCAGAATTTCAGTGAGTTTGAAACCTTAATACCATCTCATTTAGTTTGCAGGGTGCATAAATCATTTATGGTCGCCCTAAATAAAATCGTTTCTATTGAGCGCAGCAGAATAAGAATCGCTGACCACTTGATACCCATTTCAGAAACCTACAAAGAGGCTTTCTTTCAACTCATCAATAGCAGGCAATAAACCTCCCTTTATTTGGCAGACTGAAATCATCAGGATGCAGACATCTTCCCCTCCTTTGCATAATAGAATTGTAAGACCCTACCCATTCTTGTTCTTTTGAGCAAACAAAAAGAAGTATGAAAAAAAATCTACAAGTAGGACTCATACTAGGTATGATTATCCTAGGCAGAAATTCATTTGGTCAAACAAATGGATCAGAGTCAGAAAAAATCAAAAATACTAGAGTTACGGAGACCTATTTAGACCTTGTGCTAAATGTGGTCGGTACAAGTCTGAATTACGGAAAATCAAATAGTGCTTTATCAGATTACAAGAAATCCGTTCTTGGTGCGCAAGTCGGAGTGTCATTGCAAGCTGGCATTACACCACATGTATCACTTGTGTCTGAGCTTTATTTTTTTATGAAGGGTGGTGAGTTAAAAGCTAACAATCCACTGACTTCTTCCAACACAAACATCCGTTTGTACACTTTGGAATTGCCTGTGCTGGCTCGTGTTCATTTTGGTAGGTTTCATTTGAATGCTGGGCCATCCATTGCCTATAACATTTATGGATCACAGAAAAATGAAAACTCAACTTCAGATCTCGCATTTAATAATTCAGCTGAAAGCTTAAAGCGTTGGGAGGCTGGCGTGCAAATGGGTGGCGGATACACTTTCCATACAAAAAAGAAGACGGCTAGATTGGACGTCCGCTACAATTACGGGTTAACGAATATCGCCAGCAGCGGTGAAATGTATAACCGAAGTCTTATTCTCGCCTTGCATTTTGCAAAGCCATGGAAAACCAATCCACTTGGAAAAAGACACAAATAATAAATTGAAAACATCCTTCAAATTTTAAACAAACAACAAAATGAAATCAAACCAAAATGCCTCAATCG
Organism: Bacteroidia bacterium; assembly: GCA_031384515.1. Taxonomy (GTDB): domain Bacteria; phylum Bacteroidota; class Bacteroidia; order Cytophagales; family Cyclobacteriaceae; genus ELB16-189. The sequence continues at coordinate 54,079 of JANNAQ010000019.1, read as the reverse complement.
GAATTGGCGCATCAACGGAACGAGCTCCGATGAGTTCACTAAGAAAGACCTCACTGGTTGCAGGTGCATTGTATTTATTAACCTTTGTCTCCATCCCAACCTTAGCACTTTATGGTGCGATACATGATACGAACTATATGCTTGGCTCTGGGCCAGACACTCCTGCAATCATCGGTGGTGTCCTTGAAATCATCGTAGCTCTTTGCGGGATAGGTACTGCCATAGTATTGTTCCCCGTGCTCAAGAAGCAGAATGAAGAGGCTGCGCTTGGCCTTGTTGCCGCTCGAATTCTGGAATCTGCTACCATCTTCGTTGGCGTGTCATTCCTTTTGTCAATCGTAAGCTTAAGGCAGGCTGGAGCTGGAATTGATGCATTGGCCACCAGCCACGCACTTGTATCCCTTTATGACCGCATCTTCCTGCTAGGTCAAAGTTTCATGCCAGCCATTTGTGACATGTTGCTGGGATATCTTCTGTACAAATCACGCTTAGTGCCAAGAGCACTTTCCTTGATAGGGATCATCGGAGCACCACTCCTTATTGTTGGATACATGGCAATACTTTTTGGTGTCATCGATAGAATTTCTCCAATGGCAGCACTGGCGGCAGTTCCAGTAGCACTCTTTGAGTTTTCGTTGGGCATATGGCTCGTTGTAAAAGGATTTAATTCAACACCTGCCGTTATTGCTCCTGTTCAAAATTTATTTAAGCTGGCTGCGAATACAAAGACCGATATACAGCCATGAGCATCCTCGCATTTCTATTCATCGGTGGTTTAACCTTGAAGGGTGTGGCAATTCTTATCGAGTCATCGATAGATCGATTGAGTTTAAAATACGATACCAAGATTATTTCACTTCCTGTTAATGCGGATCATGACAACTTCAGTTCAGAAAATATAATTGAAACGGAAGTTATTTCAAATTCCTTAAAACCATTAGGTAAGCAAATTTATATGCATGCGGGGAGTCAAAAAACATTTAGTGCCTAGCAGGTAAATCAGTATTCAAAATGCAGTATCAAATAAGGTATTTATTCAGGCAACCCACTTGTTAATCAACAATATCATGAAAAATTCCATATTCATTATTATCCTAAGCATCGTGTTTGGATTTTCAAATATCTCGCAATATGTACAGAATGGTCACTCGTTTTGGGATACCTATTTCACGAAACAAGTTCATATGTTATTTGATTTTCAATCTAATCCTGACCTGAACAAGCAACATCAAATGACTGTTAAAACCTCGCCATAGAAAGATTTTGAATAAATAATACTCTTATAAAAAGCTGGTAATAATTAGTAGTCAAAGATCAACCGCTCAGTAAGAAGTAAGCAACCTGATTCACGAATTAGGCAGGACTTTGAGTATCAAAGCTGTATCGAAAATACTCCTACCAACTAGCTTCTTGTAAAGTCTATTCCAGCGGGATCACAATAAAGCCCCAGACGTAAAAATTTGAGGCTTTTTCATTTTCGTTTTAATACGGATTGCCAAAATTTAAAAATGGGTATCAATGAGTATCATTTGGTACTCATTTGTCGAACTTGTGATACTCAATATCCGGTCATTTCTTCCACTTCAATTTATTTAGTATTTTAGCATTTTCTAAAATACTACAATGACCGAAAATACGTGTATTCGCGTTTTAGCTGATGTTAATCAGATTAAAGCTTGCCGCGAAAGGATCAAAAGCATTGACGGATCACTTAATATTTTAGGCAATGTTTTAAACCTCGCGGGCAATGATGTGCGTCTGAAAATTCTATTCCTTCTCCAGGAAGAAGGTCAGTTATGTCCCTGTGACTTAAGCGACATACTGGGAGTGAATACATCGCCCATTTCACAGCATCTCAGAAAATTAAAGGATGGAAAGATTGTTGTGTCAAAAAAAACAGGTCAAACAATATTCTATTCTATTAATCCCGCTTATACGGACATCTTTAAGCCGATATTCAAATTACTCAACAGCAACAAAGTATTAGAAATGGTATGAAAGCGCAAATCTTACTTAGCATTTTCACAGCGGCCAGCGCATCGCTATGCTGCATCACACCGGTACTCGCCATTGTAGCGGGCACGAGTAGTTTAGCTACCGCTTTTTCGTGGCTCGATCCATTGAGACCTTATTTCATAGGAGCTACTTTTTTAGTCTTAGGGATAACGTGGTATGGCGTTTTGAAACCTCAGAAGAAAGATGATTGCGGCTGTGAGCCGGAAAAAAAATCGTTTTTTAAAACGAAGGGATTTCTAAGCGTTGTCACCGTTCTATCGCTACTATTAATAACGTTTCCTTCCTATTCGAAATTATTCGTTCAAAATACCGTAGGAGTGGTTCAGCAAGATCAAACCAAAAGTAAGAAGATCGAATTGACCGTAAAGGGAATGACATGTGCAAGTTGTGAACTTCATATTGAAAGTGAAGTAAAAAAGCTCCACGGAGTTTCATTTGTGAAAGCTTCTTACGAAAAGAAATCGGCTACAATAGAGTATGACGAACAGAAAGTAGATGTCGATAAAATTATTGAATCGATCAATGGCACTGGCTACAAAGTGGATCAATCGGCCAATAAGGTGCAACAACCAAAGTAGCCTAATAATTTTACTAGACACTAAAAGAGTAAAAGATGACTCAGTCAAAATCGAATGCAGGTGTAATTACGCTGTCAATAATAACATGCCCAAACTGCGGTTTCAAAAAGGAAGAAACCATGCCAACCGATGCGTGTCAATATTTCTATGAATGCGAAAATTGCAAAACCATTCTTAAACCTCTTCATGGAGATTGCTGTGTTTTTTGTTCATATGGAACTGTGAAGTGTCCACCAATACAGCAGAACAAATCATGCTGTGCGTGATGAGTCTATTTCAATATATTTGTCAATCACTGTATAGAGCACTTTCAGCGCATCTACGCTTCCATTATGTTCTCCCTTTTCAAAATCGCCATCAATGCTCGCCATTTGGTTTGTAACGTGCGCAAAGCAAATAACATCTTTGCTTCGTGCTTTGGCAAACGCGTATAAGGCGGATGCTTCCATTTCCACAGCAGAAATACCGATGCTCTTGTAATGATTGATCGCTTCTTCCGTTTCACGATATGGAGCATCTGTAGTCCATGTTGATCCTGTAAATATTTTTATATCGAGGTTATCAAACGCACCTTGAAGCTTGTTTTTCAAGTTAGTGTTTATGAAACTGAATTGAGATGATGGAAGGTAATGATAACTCGTGCCTTCATCCCGCACCGCTTTTTCAATAAGAATAAAATATGGAGGTTCCATTGGCTGCACAAGTTGACCTGATGACGTCATACTTAATAGAAGTTTACAGCCCGAAGCAAAGAGTTGCTCTGCAAGTAACACGGCAAAGGATGCACCTACCGCTCTCCCGATTATTCCTACTTTAATATCATCGTGAGTAAATTCAAACAGTTTGGTATGATAGCAAGCCCAAGCCTTATTCAATTGTGCATTATATTTCTGAATTACATACTCTTCAATATCTCCATCGGGATCAAGAATGCAAATTTCAGGAATGACTAATTCGGTTATTTCTTTTTGCCTTCGTGCTTCACGGAGAAGGTTCTCTGGTTGAAATACGGAAGGCTTATCAGGATACTTATGATTAAGAATAGGTGCGTCTTTCATTTGTTAGAAAGTCAATGTCTTATCGGAATCTACAATCCATTTTGTGAGATCAGGCAGCGTACCCAAAACCGCTCCAGGTACGACAGTCGTAACTCCTCGTGATTCGGCACAAGAGGTACATAACTTAACCTCGCCTCCTTGCTTTATGATGTTGCTCAACATTTCGCCAATATTGAATTGTCCCGTCTTTTCTTTCTGTCCAACCAAAGCTCCGGTAACGGAATCACTCATTAGATAAATCCAAACCTGGGTACTCTGATCCTGCTTTTGCAACTGGATAGCCGTTCGGAGTGCATTATAGTTTTTGTCGCTTCCATAAGGAGCATCATTCAACAGGAAAAGTATTTTCATACAAGAGTCAGTAGTTTTAATGTGAGAGTTGAAAATTAAGATCAGGCACTGAGGTTTTCTTTTCAGCGCAACTCATTCTGAATTTGACGATCAGCGATGAAGCTATTGTCAGTAATCCAATAGCAAGGATTGGAGCAACAAGTCCGAAGCGATCAGCGATCAATCCGGTTAGTATAGCGCCTATGGCATAACCGAGGTCTCGCCACAATCTGAAAATGCCAATGCTTTTCGGGCGTTGATCAGGATGTGTGTAGTCTGATATGGCGGCAAGAAATGTTGGATAAACGATGGCTGTTCCAATACCGAGCAAAGAAGACAAGATGATAAACCACAAAAAGGAATTAGCGCTAACCATTCCGAGCAAAGCCATTCCCTGCACAAACATCCCAATGAATAGTAATGTTTTCTTACAATACTTATCCGCCAACTTTCCAGTGTACAATTGACCTAGTCCCCAAACAGCCGGATAAGTGGCTACAATGATTCCTATTTCGTGAAGATCAAATCCTTTTGAGATAAGAAGCAAGGGAAAGAGTCCCCATACCATTCCATCATTCAGATTATTAACGAGCCCGGCTTGTGTAATGGAGCCAAGATTTTTGTGATGCCATGTCGTTTCCCAAAACAGTTTATTCAGTTTGGGAATATTACTTGATGAGGCTTCGAGTTGTACATGTTTGTTTGTGTCTTTGATAAAGAGCCAACTCATTACCAAACCAACTATTGCCATGCCTATTCCTATATAGAATGGATAAGGACGCAATCCGTAATTGTTAGCAATCCATCCTGTCAAGAAAGCAACAACTGCGAGTGCTACATATCCTGCGAATTCATTCAATCCCATTGCAAAGCCACGGTCTTTTTCTCCAACCAAATCAATTTTCATTACAACTGTGCTCGACCAGGTTAGTCCCTGACTGATACCTAGGAGAATATTTGCACCGATGATCCAGTTCCAGTTAGGTGCATAAATAAGAAGTATAGGTACAGGCAGTGCGAACAACCAACCTGCGACTAACAAATTCTTTCTGCCATAACGATTAGCTAATGTACCTGTATAGTAATTGGTGATTGCTTTCGTTATACCAAAGACAACAATGAAAGAAAGAATTGCAGTTTTTGCGGCCATCCCAAAATCAACTTCTGCAATCTGTGGAATAATGGTTCGTTCCAAGCCAATCATACCACCAACAAAGGCATTGACGACAACAAGCAATGTAAACTGCTTCCAGTTTTCTTTCAGGCCCAATTTAATATTTTCTTTCATACTCTGTGATACATTATGCAATAGCACACCGATTCGCGCCTGCTTCTAAATCCGCTGGAGTATATCCTTCATACGAACCTTTTTTATTCAATCCGGCAATCGTAAGAAAATTTGGTGGGGCTGGCGGAATACGCGACAACGTGTAGTCAACAAACTCTTGTTCATCTAACCGAAGCATTTCAAGTTTATTCCTGAGGATTTCGATTGTTTCGCCAATGAGTTTACTATCGAATGGGACAGCCGATGCAAGATGAGCTGGAAGCACCAGTATGTTCGGATTTAGTTTCAACAATCGATGAAGTGAGTGATAAAGTAATTCTGATCGTTTCGTTGCTTCATCTTTGTCGGCTTTCAAGTCAGGTCGTCCAACACCATCAATAAATAATGTATCGCCAGTAAACACTGCATCATCACCTAATCTGAAAGATGTGCTTTCTAATGTGTGTCCGGGAGTATAAATTACTTCAATTATTGCATTTCCAAACTTTAGATGTTCACCGTTTTGAATTGGTGTGAAGGAGTATTCGACATTAGCTTTATCTATCAGAATGTGTTTTGCTTGACTTGCCTTTGCTAATTCTCTGGTGCGTGACAGGTAATCTGCATGAATGTGCGTATCGGTTACATACTTGATCGACCAACCATTTGCATTAGCTAAATCGATATACACTTGTGGATTAAGGGATGCATCAATTACAATTGCCTCATCTTCCGAACCAATTAAATAAGACAGACAACCTTTGGCAGAGCGTCTTACCTGGATAATCTTTACATCGTGCAATGTCGTCTCGGCAATATTCCAGGCAAAGTTCCACGCCTTCATTCCGCCATCAAGAGAATACACGTCAAAGCCTTTTTGTTTCAGCATCTCAGCGGCTTTCAAACTTGTTTTCCCTGCTGCGCATACTGTAACAACAGGAATATTCATGTCTAACTTCAAATCATCAAGAGCGTTCGGATCATTTGCTTTTAGCTTATGATAAATATCTGCATGAATGCTTCCGGGTATTGCCCATTCTTCACGTTCTGATTTAGGTCTTACATCGAGAATGTTAACAGGTCTTTTTTCTTTTAGCCAGCTAGCTACTGTACTTACGTCAATTTTTAAATCTTCAGTTATCATGATAGTGGCTTTTTAATTCAATGAAACTTCTACAGGCAGCTCTTGTATTTTCCAATCCGGAAATCCTTCTTCAAGTCGGGTCGCTTTATAGCCAGCCTTATTTAATATAGCCACTGCCTCGTCTGCATAAACACAGAATGGTCCGCGACAGTATGCTATAATTTCAGTGCGCTTAGGAAGTTCGGTCATGCGTTCTTTTAATTCACTGATTGGAATTGAAATCGCGTTGGCGATATGACCTTTATTAAACTCAGTTGTAGGACGAACATCCAGAATAGTCACCTTACCGGATTCCAAGCGAAGTAATAGCCCTTCAATGGTGACAGATTCAAATTTGAATTTTGATTGTCTGAAATCCTTTACGAGTTTTTCAATGGTGGCAATACGTTCTACTCCCAACTCGCGCAAAGCTTTCCATGCTTTAAATACATTACTATTCGCTAACCTGTAGTAGATAAAGTTTCCCTGGCGATTGATGTCAACGAGTTGAGCATTTTTCAATACTTGTAAATGTTGAGAAGCATTAGCAATGGGAAGATTGGTTTGCTCAGCTATCTGTTCAACTGAGAAATCTCCTTGCGCAAGCAATTCAATAATTTCCAGGCGATGAGGATTGGCTAATGACTTGGTGATCCTGGCCAACTCACCATATACTCTATCCTTGAATTCTCTTTTGTTCATAGTCTTGTCATGTAAAGCATCAAGACAACAAAGGAGGCAGGATAGTTCAAACTATTCAATAAATTTGTTTAATAGTTTATTTCATCATTAAAAAGCCTTGCCTCCGCCAAGATTTGTAACAAATGCTTCTGAAGTTCCTGTGGAAGCGTTAAACTTATAGATGTCTTTTAACACCAGTTTAACACCGAAATGAGTGTTTATCAGTATCACCTAATACTAATTGAGCCTAAAAAGGCCTTTTTGGCTTAAAATGAGTATCATTTGATACTGATTGACACTAATGTCTTTGTTCCAGCGGGATCACATAAAATGCTTCAGGGCTAATATTCTGAAGCATTTTTATTTTCTTTAACACCCGTTTTAACACAGAACGTCATTTTCGTCAACTTGAGTATCAATAAGTATCAGATGATACTCGTCTACAAATTCCCTATACTTTTTAAGCTCAATAATGCACTTAAGGGCTAGTGTATATAAAGGACAAATTCTATCCTTAAAGGCGAAAGTATTTCACATTAGAGTCCCCTATAGATGTTTAATCGGAATCTACATTTTGAACTTGAAGTACAAGCTGGGCTAACTCTTCTTGAGTTGTATTTTTTACAGTCCGAATTAACCCCGTTTTAATATTTGATTCGATACTTCCTTTCTTGAGGATGCGGCATTTCTGTATCCATTGAAAATTATAAAAGATACTTTCACCGATCTCGTTAATCTTTTTCACACTAAATACAATCTAACATCAACTGTTTTTTTTCGGTAAAATTCAGCAACGGAGTTTTAGATAGCGATTACTAAACTCTTGTTTTCAATACGGACGGGCAAAAGATTGGTCGAGGAAATATATTTTCAGAAGCAAACCAAGGTGGTGATGAACGATGAAAAAAAGAGGGTTTAAGCCACTATTAAATCAATTGCCAGCAAGTTGATTTTCTTAACTGATCAATAATGTTGCGCTAATCGTTTCCTCTGTTTGATTGCGGATGTTTGTGGTGTCAAAATGAGGAACTCATATGGCTAAGGTTACATTAACTCGAATAAACAGTCAAGAAAAAATAGAATTAAAGACTAGGGTTCAAACTGCTCTAAGTTTGAAAGGTTTAGTTTAAATAGTGAAACCGGGCCGCAAGGCCCGGTTTCATTTTGTCTTCATTTTTTAAACTCGATTATATCAACATGAAAAAATTCTATATTATTTTTTTAATCTCCATTTTTAATGGGGCGATTCTGGTTGCACAACACCAAACAGAAACAAAGAATGTGATCCTTATTACACTGGACGGTTTCCGGTGGCAAGAACTTTTTAAAGGCGCTGACCCGGAAATACTAATGAACCCGAAATTCGTTTCAGACCTAACGAGCATCGCACCTTTTGCTCAGATGGAAAGTGAAGATAGGAGACAAAATCTTCTTCCTTTTTTTTGGAATACAATTGCGGTAGAGGGACAGCTGTACGGAAACAGGGATTTGAAAAGCAAAGTCAATTGCGCTAATCCATATTGGTTTTCCTACCCAGGGTATCATGAAATCTTAGTTGGTGCGGTGGACCGTAAAGTGCGTACCAACGGAAAGAAAGTTAATCCAAATAGCACCGTACTAGAATATGTCAACCAACAGTCTGAGTTTAGTAATAAGGTAGGAGCCTTCTCGACCTGGGATGTGTTTCCTTTCATTCTTAGGGAGTCCTTAACTCGTATTCCCGTAAATAGCGGTCTAGAGCTGTTGAGAGGAGACAAGCTATCAATGAATCAGCAGATGTTGAATCAAATTCAAACACGGGATAAGAAAAGATATGACTCAGTTACATTTCATTTGGCTTTTGAATATTTGAAACAAGATCGCCCCCGATTAGTCTATATCGCTTTGGATGAAACCGATCAACATGCCCACGGGGGCCGATATGATCAATATCTGTTAGCCGCTAACAATGCCGATCGATGGATTTCTGAATTGTGGAAGTGGGTGCAATCCCAACCTGACTATAAAGATCAAACTACACTATTGATCTCAACTGATCATGGAAGAGGAAGAAACGCTCATAGAAATTGGCGCAATCATGGAAGGCAGGTGTTTGGTTCGGATGAAATCTGGATGGCGGCACTAGGACCCGATACTCCTGGTAATGGCGAGGTGAAAACTGGTCAACTGTATCAGAAACAACTGGCTAAAACAATTGGCGCATTTCTGGGATTGGATTATAAAAATGATTTTACTGTCGGTGAGACCATCCGGTCCATGATTCAACCCGCACAACTAATTGCCGGATTTAAGAAAGAGGATGTGGTAGAAATCAAAGAGAAAAAATAGAAATGATTGATTTTAAAATACGCTAAAATTAATTTTTTGATAACATCAACCACTTCCTCTTTTTTGACGAGCCTATAAATTATAGACTTTTTCCCGAAAGCGAAACAATAGAAACTAGTATTCAGAACTACCCTCTTTGTGGGTTAGGAAGCCATTCTGGAAGTTTTCGGATTGAGGGTTTCCAATAGTTTTTAACAACTAACGCATATACTGCAAACCCCCAAACCAAAAGAATAAGTATTCCTAAGGTGCCGAGAAATTTGCTTTTAGCTTGATCAATAACTGCCAGACTTCCTTTAAATGGGGATTCACCATACCTAAATATGGGATTTAAGTAAACCATCGTTCCGTCTGAATAGGTCACTTCGGACCGAACATATGGATCTGAGTCTTTTATAGTATAGAGTGCTTTTCTGGCCGAATTGATTCTGGCTAACTCTTGACCATACTGCCCATAAAAAATGATTTCCTTGGCAGTTCTATCTAACACAAGTTCAATAGTGCTATTGTTAACCGTGTAACTTTTAATGCGTGGAAGTCCGTTTTTGAATCGAATAATTTTTTCACCAAAACGCTCTCTGAGAATTTCAGGTATTTTCATCCCATAACTATTACCCGTCTTTAATGCCTGGACTATATTTACTCTGCTTGGGATACTCGCATTCACCACGGTGCAATATCTTCCCACACTCGCTATATCAAAAATGTCATGAGTGTCATCACTGCCAACAAGAAAGATGGGCTTACCTGTAGACAATGCGCTGTCCCACTTTGCAACTGAATTTGAATAAGGACTCAATATTTCCATACAATGAAAGCCAGAAAGATATTTTACATCTTCTCGGGTGATTCCATTTCTAAGATCAGGATGATTGACAATTACAAGGTTCTCTTTCTGCTCGGTTAGCCGATTCAATATCCATTGTTTGTTTGACGGAATCTGAGGCAACAGGTAGTCCAGCCAATGGACTGTCTCTCCTAATACGAGATAATGGGCTTTGTTTATATTAAAACCGTGTTCGTAGGCTGGAATAAAATTAGTGGCAAACTCATGAGCGCGATCTATTTTCTGATAGTTAGAAACAAGGTGAACGGCATAACCTAACGAATCATAAACATTCCAAATATCCTGAGCTGTTCCTTTTCCATTTGTCAATCCTTTCCACGCACTCGAATGAGCATGAAAATTGCAGAGGTTCCACGCAGAAGAATCAATATTCTGGTAGGGATTGTATAAGTGTTGTCCTTGGAAGGGAAGGGGTTCCTCAAAGATAAACCGGGGGCAGAAAAAATATTGGTAGACGGAAATCCAGATGAGTAAGGACAATAAAAAGATCAATGCAATACCCAGTATTTTCATTACTGCAAAAGTGATCTTCTAATATTGGCTCAACGTAAACGGCCTTATACGTTATGTTTATCATTTTTTTGAAATCCTTGATTGTCGGTAACCGTAAAGAAATTGAACCATAAAAATCAATGGAGTTTAAAGTATTACAAATAGTTTAAAGTTCACGTAACAATCCCTTCGTTTTCATACCTCAACTTGCGTTTTAATCAATTCCTTTTTGGAAAGTACCATAGCTATTTCTGATGATGACCAGGTAAGGAGAATAAGACTTACCCTTAGTTGGATCATTCTGATATCAGCTGCCATTCGAATGGTGTTGGCCCTTACGCTTGAACTTGGTAATGATGAGGTGTACTACTGGACCTACGCGTTGTATCCTGATCTGAGTCATTTTGACCATCCGCCAATGGTCGGGCTTGTTATCCAGTTATTCACTTTAAATGGAATGTTTAAGGACGATTTCTTCTTACGCCTTGGACCAATTCTATTTTCGGCAGTAAACACGTGGCTCCTGTTTTCTATCGTTAAGAAAATAGCAGATGAACGTGCAGGACTATACGCTGCTTTTTTGTTTAACTCCTCACTTTACTTCTCAATCATAAGCGGTTTTGCCATTGTCCCAGACGCTCCCTTGATTTTTTTCTGGCTCATAAGTTTGTCTCTATTACTTGTTGTATTACCTGCTTACAAAATTGAACGATCGCTACAAATCAAAATGATGCTATTCGGGCTGTCTGCGGGCCTGGCCATAGTGTCGAAGTATCAGGGTGTTTTTATCTGGATAGGTGCGTTGCTCTATATTATATTCTACAACCAAAAGTGGCTGAAGGACTACTCGTTTTACACAGCTGGATTCATTACGATACTAGTTGCATCGCCAATTCTAATATGGAACATTCAAAATGACTTTATTAGTGTCGCCTTCCACGGTGAAAGGGTGACCCCATCCTACGGAATCCGACTCGATTTTTTTTTCAGGGAGCTGCTTGGGCAAATTGCCTATCAAAATCCTTTGAATGTTTTTGTTTTTGTTCCTGTTCTGATTACTCTTTTCAAAAGAGAACCCTTCATGAATCCCCAAATGCGCTTGGTACTCTTATTCAATGGCTTGCCACTTTGGATGCTATTCACCGGTTTTTCTTTGTTCAGAATCACATTGCCGCATTGGACAGGGCCAGCTTTTTTGTCTTTGATAATTATGTCTTCAACTTATTGGTCGGGCAAAGCGAAAAGCTCTGACAAAAAATTAATACCTATCAAACTAATTTTACCGGCTTACTTTTTGGCATTCCTTCTTGCTGCCACGGTTTACCTGATTAATTATTCTCCATTCCGTTTTGGAAACGAGAGCACAATCCAACTAGGTGAAAATGATTTTGCACAAGACATGTACGGTTGGAAAGCCATCGGACAGAGCTTTCAGCGGATTTCAATTCGGGAAGAGAAAAGTGGAAATATGGCACCAAACTCAGATCTGATCTCCTTCAGGTGGTTCCCCGGTTCGCATTTGGATTTTTATGCAGCCTATCCTTCCGGCAGAAAATTGTTTCTAATTGGTGATTTAAAAGAGATCCACAAGTATGCATGGATCAATGAGTATCACGGTGGCTTGATCAAAGGCAAAGACTATTATTACATTGCCCCCAGCAATTACTACCGGGATCCGCGAAAAATATTCGAAGATTATTTTGCCGGAATCGATCCGATCGATACTATAAAAATAGATAGAGGCGGGGTGACGATGCGTTATGCTTTTTTGTATCGACTGAAAGAATACAAGGGAAATTTTGAAGCACCCATCAATTTACAAGCAGCATCGAAATGAACGAAACATTTATTGAACTCATCTTCACATTTGTAAAGTTTGCCTTGGTGGGATTGTTGGGTATTGCCGTGGACTTTGGATTGACATTCCTTTGTAAAGAATTATTAAAATCGAATAAGTATGTTGCAAACTCGATAGGATTTGCGACAGCAGCAAGCAGTAATTTTGTGTTTAATAGAATCTGGACCTTTGCAAGTACTGATCCGGACGTCTCTGGCCAATACATCAAATTTATAATGGTCTCATTGATTGGATTAGTTATCAATACTACAATCCTCAAACTGCTGCACGAACAATTGAAATGGAATTTCTACCTGTGTAAGCTAATCGCAATTGGTTTTGTCTTCACTTGGAATTTTGCAATCAATCTTGTTTTTACGTTCAATTGATTGCGTATCTCAGTACACACCCTCTGTATTACTTAATTCAACGGGTATCCAAAAAAGAGTGGGCGTTGCTAGACGCCAAAACTTAATGGTAAAAAACAACCAGTGGTAGGGCTAGTGATAAATCTAGTCGCAGACTTTTTTTACTATGACTAACGCAAACCCCTTTGCATAAGATATTCAATCAATTCACCCGGGTGATCGGTTTGGAGGCCATCCACTTTCAAACGCAATGCCTTTTCCCACATTAATTTATTCTCTTCGGGATGCTGAATGTCAGCCCAGATTTTTCTATTCGACTGATGAACGGCCTCGGCTTTTTCAACCGTGTAATCTAGGTAACTGCCATCCAGTATCTCAGCGTCCACGTCAACCAGAAAATCCAACACTTGCTGTTTAGTGACCAATACTGCTGGTAAACTAATCATCAATGGAACTTCTGGTGCAAGACTTCTCCATTGCTTGTATTGTTCTTCTGAATTAATATACACTACTATGGAGGATTTCATTCCCGCATCTTGAATCGCCTGCCAGGCTAATGCAACTGATGCGTTTTTAAAATCGAGGTAAATCTTTACCTTGTCTTTGCAGAATGCAAGTACTTCCTTAAAAGTGGGTACCGAATGATTCCCTAATTCGGGATGTTTTTTATCCGCTACTTTTAACGTGTTTATCTCTCTCCACGTTAATTCATGAACTTTCCCTGTCCCGTTGGTCATGCGGTCAACGGTTTCATCGTGCATGATCACAAGTTGATTGTCTTTCGTTGATCGCAAATCAATTTCCACAAGGTCAACTCCAGTGGCAACCGCATCTTCATAGGCCTTCATGGTATTTTCTGGCGCATTTGAATGATCACCACGGTGGGCAACAACAATAAAATGAGTGGCCGAGGTGGTTTGTGCTGCCGCTGCAAAACTGGAGATGAGAAATAGGACAAAAAGTGGTTTCATTTAAGCTAAACCGGCTGTGGCATCTTGCCCCGTATTTGTTGAAGTATCATGTTCGGTTGTCTTGAGTTTCCATTCGTTGAACCTGTCATTATTCTTCGATACAGCCTCAATAATTGCTGACGAATGAAATACTTATCAAATTGAGTAATCAGATTTTCTGAAATCTTCAAACCACTTTCGTATAAGTGTGGATCATTCATGAGCCGATTAATCCAATCAACAAATTGAGAAATAGTAGTAGCCTTGCAGTATTCATTCTTATATAACAGTTTGTATTCTTCAATATCCCGGTAAACAACAGGCATGCCTGAGGCGGCTGCCTCAATAGGTGCAAGGGGGCAATTTTCCTGATGTGATAAGAATAAAAACATATCTGCAGCTGCATAGATGCTCGGCATATCAGCCAATGAAAATAATCCAGCAAATTGAATGTGATCAGGAGCTTCAGCTATTTTCTGATCCAAACGTTTGATGCCTTCGGTCAACGCACCAAAAGGTCGCCCCCCTGCCCAACGAAATTGCGCACCAGGTAGTTGTTTACCTATTTCTATAAAGTCTTCTGGCCCCTTGCGCTGTTGTAGTTGACCTACCCCCAACACGCAGAAATCATTTTCTCTCAATCCCAATAAAATCCGACCTTTTGCCCGAAGCTCTTCCGTTCGCTTCCACTTGTCAAGATGCAAAGGATTATCAATTCGTATAACAGGCGTTTTTACACCTAGATCTTTCACCGCTTTTTCAACCATCGGGCTAATCGCAATCACAGCATCGGCATACGAATACACTTGCTTGAAGTACCACTTCACAAATGGCATAAATAAATTGACAAATGGCAATGAGCCTTTGATTGAATCAGGGATAACGTGGGCCGTTAGAATTTTTCTTCTGGCATAATTTAAACCTCGCAGAAAGTAATAGGGTCCATAGGTATGACTATGCATAATGTCTCCCCAAGCTTGACTGTTAACAGATACACGAACATCTTCTTTTTCCTCAAGGAGTTCAACACAATCAACGAAGGCTGTGTTTACACCTTCTCCTTGCATGTTTAAGAAAATAGTTTCGGAACATACATTAATTCTTATGCGATCAGTTGAAGCCATGATTCTAATCTTTAATGATAGATGCAACAAAGCTAGGGAGTCGAAGCCTCCTGTGGTGTGAAGTTTGAACCCAAAAAAAATAATGTTGAGATAATCTGTAAGGGATTCCTCACAAGGGTAGCTCAAAGTTGAACAAACAAGTTTGGACAAGGTACCAAGGACCATCTTCAATCCAGCTGCAAAAATTTGTAAGATGAAATCAAGAAGATGGCACAGCAGGAAAAATGGGTTACAGTTGAAAATCAGTACAAATAGGCAACGCTCAGGGCAATTTAATTTATGAATGTAAGGCATGCCCATGAGAAATTTGTTTGATGGCATGAGTGGGAATCAAGCCTTCACAATGTCGCGGCATAACATAATAATGAATTAATAATCAGTTTCAACTTGTTTAGGGTTTTAAACTTAGTTTTACAATCACTGATAAAAAAGTATATGACTTCATACACGGCCTATCATCAAAGAATTCTTAGGATCCTGAAATACTTTGAAGTTAATTCCATCCGCAACAGGATGGTAATAGGATTTTTTTTTTAACATTTTTGATTTTTATCCTTGCTATTGTCTCTCTTTCTTTTATCGATCGAATTGTAGGAATAGCTCGGGTAAACGATTCAATAAATCATTTGGAGACCTATACTCTGAATCTTATTAAATCGGACAATGATTTTTTTGAACTCGAAACCATTAA
This sequence comes from Bacteroidia bacterium, assembly GCA_031384515.1. Lineage (GTDB taxonomy): Bacteria > Bacteroidota > Bacteroidia > Cytophagales > Cyclobacteriaceae > ELB16-189. The sequence continues at coordinate 38,389 of JANNAQ010000019.1, read as the reverse complement.
TGCAAAATATTTTAATAGCCGTCAAAGTGCGTTTTTACAAAGACGTGATAGTCTGAATATTCTGATCCAAGCAAAAATTCAAAGCCTTGCAGGAAATGGAGCTCGTATAAGTGACAGCGTCACTTTTAATTTGCTTGAGATTGATCATACTCTTGCGCTCTATAATCGGAAATTCAAAAAACTAGAGGAACTGGTTTTCAAAAAAGGATTTATGGACTTCGGAATAGAAGGTTCCATGAGGTTGCATGCGCATGCCCTAGAAGAATCAGTTTCTGGTTCAAATGTGACAAGTCTATTATACTTAAGAAGACATGAAAAAGATTTTTTGTTACGAAATGACACTGCTTACTTGGGGAAATTTGAATCCCGTGCCACTCAACTTCTTAAGTCCCTTGAAAATCAACCTATCAAAAACGTAGCCACAATAAACCACCTGAAGGAATATAAAAAACTTTTTTTTGATTTGGCTACTAGTCAAAACGAGTTGGGACTAAGCAGTAATCATGGACTTAGAAGTGAGTTAAATAGGCTGACTGACAAATTGAGTAAACAGTATTACTCATTATCTGGATATTCAAATGAAAATTCAGAAACTTCATATTATGAGGCAAGGCTATTTTATATCGCCCTGCTCATTGGAGCCGTCTTGTTTTCCCTTTTTTCAGGATATTGGATTTCAAAAAAATTGTCTGATCCCATTGCCAAGCTTTCCAAAATAATACACAAAGCGATCTTGTCGGGCAATGTAAAAAAGTTCGACTTCAGACTGAAGAATGCCGCAATTGAAATAAAAACGCTGGCGGATTCATTCATATTATTGATGAATCAGGTCCAATCCGAAGTAGACAACGCAAAGGAAAAATCGAAGCAACTGAAACAGAAAAATATTGAACTCAAGAAATTGAATCTTGAATTGGATAATTTCCTCTATAGTACGGCTCATGATTTGCGTTCACCACTAGCTTCTCTCCTCGGTCTGGTTCACATTATTCGCCTTGAAAATCATCAGCCGGAACTAGTAGTTTATCTCGATATGATGAAGAAAAGTATTCATCGGTCAGAGGATTTTATTTCACAAATTGTAAGCTATTCGCACAACAAAAAAACTGAATTGCATCCCGAGCGTTTAGAGCTCGAGCAATTAATTTTAGATATTTTCGAAAATTATCAATTCATCGAGGGAGCGTCCAGGATTCGAAAGGTAGTCACCACAAACAGTAGTTTTCCCTTTTTTTCCGATAGAAACAGGATTGCAATTATTTTCAACAACTTAATTTCAAATGCAATCAAATATGCAGACCCTGAAAAAGACGAACCTTTTATCAAAATTGCAATCCACGTTGCTGCAGAGGAAACTAGTGTGGAATTTTCCGATAATGGTGTTGGTATTGATGAAGAACATATTAACAGAATTTTCGATATGTTTTACAGGGCTCATGAAGATTCCAAAGGTTCAGGGTTAGGTTTGTTCATTTTTAAGGAGACTATCACTAGACTTAACGGCTGTGCAACTGTCGAATCTACGGTGTGTGTGGGTACTAAATTTTTTATACGACTCCCAAATCTTCAAGGTCAAGTAACATTTCAACAAAACATTCCTTTCAACTCACTTACTTTAGAAAACCCCAACCGAGTAGCCCAAGCTTAAACTGGTTTCAATGGGAAATATTTTAAAAACAACCTCGTGTTTCCTAGTGCGAATTTTCTTCACACTTATATAACATAGCCATTTCATTGGGATTACTCTTTGCAAGACACTACCAATTAACTTTCGAGAAATTTTATTTATTTATCCAGGTCAGTGGAACAGACACAAGAGGTTGCAACGGATATAAAGCGAATTGCATTTTGGGGGATGGGGGGTGCATGTTTGGTCTATATGGTGGGTTGGTTTATTAAAGTGATGGATCCCGATTCAGCCCAGTATGCCTCTATCACAAGAGAAATGCTGGAGCGAGGAGAATACCTTACTTTTACGGACCAGGGTCGAGAGTATTTGGACAAGCCACCTTTGATATTCTGGTTAAGTGGAATTTCTTTCAAACTCTTTGGAATAAATAATATTGCTTTTCGAATACCCGCATTTCTAGCAACATTACTTACGCTTTATTCTACTTTTAGATTAGCAAGTATTTTTTATGATACTAAGACGGGTTACTTGGCTTCTTTAATTTTGGCCACTATTCAAGCCACCTTCCTGATCAATCACGATGTAAGAACAGACACAAATTTGATTTGTTGGTTCATATTTACCTTATGGCAGATGGCAGCTTTTTTGGAAACAAAAAGAAAAATACATTTTCTATTGGCATTCATCGGTGTTGCATTAGCTATGATGGCCAAAGGCCCAATCGGTTTAGTTGCTCCTGGTTTGGGAATTTTTATGCACTTGATGTTTAAGAAGGATTGGAAATTATTGTTCAATCCAATGTGTATAGTAGGACTGGTTATTGTCGCTTTGCTTCTATTACCAATGTCTTATGGATTATTCATGCAGTTTGACAGTCACCCAGAAAAAGTGGTGAATGGGTTGACTGGAGTTTCCGGCCTTCGGTTTTATTATTGGACACAAAGTTTTGGAAGAATTACAGGAGAGAACGTATGGAAGAATAACACTGGCCCGTTCTTCTTATCACATAGTACGCTCTGGGCATTTTTTCCTTGGACTATTTTTTTGATTCTAGGCTTGGTAAACGAAGCAAAAGATATTTTTCTTCATGTGAAAGGAAAGATAGTCAAAAAAGAATTTTTAGTATTCTTTGGTTTGTTGCTCCCTTTTATTGCATTGTCCGCTAGTGCTTATCAATTGCCGCATTACGCATTTATTGTTTATCCTCTTTGTGCCATTGTTACAGCCAAATACATTCTGCAGATTTTCTACAAGTCACCTCTCAGAATAACCCGAATCCTTTATATCATCCAGACATCAATACTTTCCATTTTATGGGTCGGTGTCTTGGCACTGGTTTGGTTTTGCTTTGCCGCAAATAATGATTGGGCATTTATTCTGCTTTCAATATTGATTCCCACTTTTCTTATTATGGCTTATGAAATTGAAACTCAGCATAAGCTAATTATTGTATCTATCATTTCAGCCATCGGCATCAATTTGATACTTAATAGCTTTTTTTATCCAGAGCTATTGAACTATCAGGCAGGTTCTCAAATTGCCGACAAAGTATTGATGACTAATGTACCCAAAGGAAACGTTTTCTGTTATGAAGCAGGACAACCTTGGTCACTAAACTTTTATACAGATTCAACAATACCGCTTGTTCACGATTTTGAAAGTCTGATTCAGAAAAAAAATATTTTGGTATACACGAAATCAGAGCTAATTGCTGACTTTAAAAAACGAAGACCAGATGTACGAATCGTTCATCAGATGGGTGACTATCCCGTCACATTGTTGAGGATGAAATTTTTGAATCCCGCTACACGCTACGAGACCTTAAAGGGGAGATGTCTGTTAAGGTTGTAATCTATGAGTGTATTATCTATCATCATACCGGTGTTTAATGAGGAAAATACCATTCAACGAATTCTGGAAAAAGTACGAAGTGTAAATTTGCTCGGAATTGAAAAAGAGATCATCATAGTAAACGATTGCTCAACAGATCAAACCGGTAGACAAGTGTTAAGTTATATCGAGACGCATAGTGAAGTGAACATTCGGTATTTTTCCCATTCTTACAACCAAGGAAAGGGTACTGCGCTGCATACTGGAATTCATAACAGTACCGGTGATTTTATCATTATCCAGGATGCAGACTTGGAATACGACCCCAATGAATACACTTTGCTCCTAAAGCCATTAGTTGAAGGTATTGCTGATGTAGTGTATGGTTCTCGCTTTATGGGTGGACAGCCGCATCGTATTCTTTTTTTTTGGCACTCAATTGGAAATAAAATTCTAACATTTGTTTCCAACGTATTTACTAATTTAAACCTTACCGATATGGAAACCTGTTATAAGTGTTTCCGAAGGGACCTCCTTCAAAAGATTCTGTTGAAGGAAAAACGTTTCGGGTTTGAACCAGAAGTCACGGCTAAAATTGTGCGCTTTAAAAAAGTTCGTATTTATGAAATAGGCATTTCCTATTATGGCAGAACCTATGACGAAGGAAAGAAAATTAATTGGAGAGATGGATTGAGAGCAATCTATTGTATTGTAAGATACAATCTATTCGATCGGGAATACCTCAAAAAAGTAGAAGACTAAGGACACTCGAAATAAAGTCCAAAAAAAGTATTCGATGTATTTGAGTATTCTCTATAATTTAACCAGAGACTATTCTAAATTGGACAGCCAACCACTAACTCAATTTAGTCACTGGCGTATTAAAGTTATCCAAGTCTAAGTTTTTTAACCGAAGTCACGTAAATTAGCCTACTATTACAGCAATCTTCGTTATCAAAGTTGTTTGTCTAATAAAAGTAGAAGTTGAGAGCGTTTTTATTTTCTGGTTGTATGGTTTGCGTTTTCGGAGCGACTGCACAGGTGCAAAGCAGTGCCTATAACGTTATTCTTAAAACTCTGCTTTCGCATTCAGTTCCGGAAATGTCTGTAGCTGAACTGAAGGAAACGAAAAACATGGTATTGCTTGATGCGCGGGAAAAGGATGAGTACCGTGTAAGTCATATCGCGAATGCCTTAAACATTGGGTATACTGATTTTGATCTGAGAGAACTTGATCAATATGAAAAGAGTGAGAAAGTAATTGTCTATTGTTCAGTTGGGTATCGCAGCGAAAAAATTGCAGAAAAGTTAATAAATGCTGGGTTTTCGGATGTTTCCAACCTATACGGTGGAATATTTGAATGGGTGAATCAAGGTCGGCCTATTGTTGATAGGGCTAATCATTCAACCGAAAACATCCATCCGTATAGTAAAACCTGGGGCATCTGGCTTACAAAAGGAAACAAAGTATACGAAGCAAAATGAAAAGCCTGCCAACTTGGGTCAAGTTGTTTCTTGTTTGCCTGATCTGCATTGGCATAGTCACCCTTATAGTAATTGCTGTCGGGAAACTGTGACCAGATCCTATTTGATTTAAGCAGATTGACCTGCACAGATAGCTGAAAAAATAATTTTGCATATGTGATTTTAGTCACCATTTTTTATCAAAAGCCAGGCGACCTTTGTTAAAAACTTGATAGACCCATGAAAATTGAGCAGATCTATACCGGCTGTTTGGCGCAAGGTGCATACTTTATTGAGTCGGAAGGTGAGGCAGTGGTAATAGACCCACTTCGTGAAATCCATCCCTACCTTACACGTGCCAAAGCATTGAATGCGAAAATCAAGTATGTCTTCGAAACACACTTTCATGCGGATTTTGTAAGTGGGCATGTTGATCATGCAAAAGCTACGGGCGCCAAGATTGTTTATGGTCCAACTTCTAACCCTGCCTTTGACAGTTATGTGGCAAAAGACGGAGAGGAGTTTAAAGTTGGCAAAGTGACATTTCAGGTATTGCACACACCTGGCCATACCATGGAATCAACTGTTTTTTTGTTGAAGGACTCCAATGGTAAGGAAACCGCTATTTTTTCTGGAGATACGTTGTTTATTGGTGATGTAGGCCGTCCCGACCTTGCACAGAAAGGATCTATTACGAAAGAGGATTTGGCAGGCTACTTGTATGATTCGTTGCGTAATAAGATCATGACTTTGCCAAACGATATTGTCGTCTATCCTGCACATGGTGCGGGTTCAGCATGTGGTAAAAATATGAGCAAGGAAACTTCTGATACACTGGCTCATCAAAAGAAAGTAAACTATGCTTTGCGCAGTGACATGACCAGGGCCGAGTTTATTAAGGAAGTTACAGAAGGATTATTGCCCCCTCCATCTTATTTTCCCCTGAACGTTAAGATGAATAGAGAAGGGTACGATAGCATTGATACAGTTCTAAAGCGAGGAAGCCGGCCCTTGTCACCAGATGAGTTTGAACTAGTGGCCAATGAAACAGATGCCTTAATCCTAGATACGCGTAGTGAACAAGTTTTCGCCAAAGGATTTATCCCCAATTCCATTAACATAGGTATAGATGGGTCATTTGCTCCATGGGTTGGTGCGCTTATCCCCGATATAAAACAAGAAATACTATTAGTGATAGAACCTGGCCGAGAGGAGGAAGTGGTGACACGACTTGCTCGGGTAGGGTATGATCATGCTATTGGTTATTTGAAAGGAGGTTTCGATGTATGGAAAGAGTCAGGGAAGGAACGGGATACAATTGCCACACTGAGCGCAGATCAATTCGCAAAAATTCTGAAAGAAGAACCAGAGATTAATGTGTTAGATGTAAGGAAGAAAAGTGAATATGCTGCAGAACATATTACTATTGCTAAAAATTTGCCATTGGATTACATAAACGAAAGCATGGCCAAAGTCGACAAAACAAAAACCTATTACGTGCATTGCGGTGGTGGGTACCGATCGATGACCTTCATTTCTATTTTACGAGCGCGAGGATATCAAAACCTGATAGATGTAGCGGGTGGATTTACGGCAATAAAGGCAAACACAAAAATCAAGACAACGGACTACGTATGTCTCAATACCGTATAAGATGAAGATTCTGAATGACTGGAAGTTTATTATCATTTTTTGCCTAACCCTTGGCCTTGCTCCTTTCCTCCCAGAGCCACACATCTGGGGAAAATTAATATGGATAGGAGGAGGTGCCGTTGGTATGCAAACTGAGGATTGGTTTGATGCCATCTTTCATGGATTACCGTGGTTACTCCTAATCAGATTCTTAATGATAAAACTTATTTATCGTAAGGAGCAATCCTTCTTTGGTAAGAACTAATTGCAAATTTTACATGACTTGCCTGTACATAACTTTATTGTGCTTGCTTCTCCAAAGCAAGTGCTCGGGGTAACAATACTTCATCTTCAATTAACGCGTGAATGGCCATATCTTTTTCAAAGATTTGGAGTTGAGAGAGCAAGATGCGATATAAGGTTTTGTTGCCTTCCGGAGGAGAATAGTTCAGTATTGCAGTTCGTACTTCTTCCAAATCTTTCTCGGTATCATGATGTTGGTTGATGAACTGTTCTACCGTCAAAGTTGGAACTGCCAGTTTTTTGTTCTTGGTTAAGGCCGCCCGCTCTAGGTTAACAATATAGGGCATCAACTCCCGCTCTTCCATCTCAATATGTTTGTTCAGATGATTTTTGTAGTCGGAATAAAAAGTATTCAATAACAAAAGCATGGGGTGTGCTCGTGGATAAGCATTTACCAATAAGTGGATACTTTGTTCAATCTCAAGCAGCTTTTTAGTTTGGTAGTAGGTATGTGTTTTGCGCAAGTAATCCACTATGACCTCGAGTGTAAACTTTTCGAATGAACTCGCATTAAACGAACTCTGATCTTCGAATATATCTAACAAGGTTAGTATAAATTCTGGAGTTATATTTAAGTCTCGTAATTCTTCGTAGGTGTAAATCAGATTATGAGCCTGAGAAACATTATACCGCTGTAGAATTTGCGCGGTTTCTTCTTGAACTGGGACGTTGGGCGATTGACTAGGCATTGAACGATAGAAATATTCCTCTAAAATCGGGATTATATTTAGTTAAAAGCAATGATTTTTATCATGTGCTAAAAGTTTATTAAAATAGTTAAACTTTTCTTGGAGGTAATTCAAAAGCAATTGCCTCGTGCTCGAAACCATTTTTATGAGATCCATCACAAAAGGGCTTGTTAGCCGAACGACCACATCTACATAAGGAGACCACTGAACGTCCTTGCAAGCCATACGATTTACCAGCAGCATCTACAATTTCGAAGTCTCCTTCTATTTTCACTGATCCATTATTGTTAATTGTCAATTTTGTGCTCATAGCGGGTATTAATTTAATAACCAAGATACAATAACTTCAATTCCTTTACGCTATTTCATTTTCATTACTAAGGAAGGATCTAAAGGATAGCGCCCAAAGGATTTTCCATACACGGCTAATCCGCCTTCACCCAGGGTTTTCAATTGGATCACTAGCTCTCCTTTTTCTATGGCACTTTTGAGCAGCTTGTTAGAAATAGGAACTTTTGTCAAATATCCATATGAGCCCGCCTCTCGCAGTTTTTTGTCCTTTAATTGATAGTGCCAGGAAAGAACACCTCTATGATCAGCAGGGTCATCAGGTAGGGTGGTAGTACTTACTGTTTCTCCATTTATGCTTATCGCAACTTTTGAAGGAAAAAGAGTCTCATCCGTCATTGGATACGAATTGGGGTTTCCACTCGGTGAGGCTTTCCCGCCAAGCATAAAGTCAACTTCTGTTTTTTCTTTTTGGTCGCGATCCTTTACGAACAACTCCTTGGCGGATAGTTCAATCAAAACGTATGTTTCTTTCAGAGCTTTCAAATCAATTTTGTTGTTCAGCTTAAACGTGTACTCAAAAAATCCATTGCCTGCACCGCATACTTTCAAACCGTCCAACACATTCCATTGCTTGTCACTCCATTCAGCTTTTGTAAAACTTGAAGGTGCGATGGAGATAACTTCAGTTTTTGGAAGTTTTTTCTCCGACAAAACTTCTAGGTGCATGAAGTTATGATGCAAAATCTTTCCACTTAAATCTTCGACCAAGAGAGTCAATATCGCAAGGCCGCTTGCGGTTGGTATATCAAGACTTAACGGCTCCAACTCATTCTGTAGGTATGGTTTATAATCAATAAGCCTGGTTCCTTTTGTTATCAAAGAGGTTTCGGCAATTGAATTGGTATGCACGAGTTGATAGGAGAGCTTTACTTGTTTCCCAAAATCAACGTTCGTCATGGATGAGAAATAGAGGGGCACTTTTATTTGCTCACCACCTTTTACCGTTTTGCAGATCTCATTTCCAGTTGAAAGATAAATGGGCGAATGAAGATCGTTGAGCTTCATGCCGGGCATTATTTCTTCTAGCCCGGTAAATTTATTTGATCGGTCAAAACGCCAATAGCCATTCCACTCATTAATAACATCATGGTGTTCCGTGTAAAGCCATCCTGCCACCTCTGGATATTTTCGAAATGTATTCATCATCCGATGATAGTCCCAGCTCCAGTCTACATCGCCAGTACTTCCTTCATATCCCCAAACGTTTCCACATTCAGAATTTATTTTGGGCTGCTTTCCTTGTACAAAACCTTTTTCAAACTGAAATGAACTTCCTTCAAACGAGCTCTCAGTTAATTTTTTTAAGTGATCTTCCCATGCCCAACCCGGAAGGTAATCGTGGAATGAGTTGATATCGGTTTGAGTATGCCCCGCACCACAACAAATTGAATTGTCTTCCACCAGTCGGGTAGGATCCAACGATTTGGCCAGGTAATACATGGAAGCAACCCAATTCTGTGTTTCTGGTAGATAGGCGCTTACCTTTTTTCCATTTTCTTCGTGATGCGTTTGTAGTCCCCAGGTTTCATTAAATAGTATCCAGGAAAAAATGGACGGATGATTATAGTCTCGCTTCACCATACTTCGAAAGGTGCCCTCTGCTTCTTGTTGCATTTTAGCATCAGGGTCGCCCCAACTATTGGGTAGATCTGCCATTACCAGAATGCCAAGTTTGTCGGCCCAGTATAATTTGCGTGGAATCTCTGCTTTGATGTGCGGACGAATACCATTGAGGCCGATCGACTTAGCAAGCTCAATTTCTTTTCGCATAAATTCATCACTGGGAAAAGTGTAGAAGCCTTCGGGGTGATACGATTGATCCAATGTGAGCTGCAGATAGACGGGTTCATTGTTCAATGCGATATATGGGAACTCGGTTCCAGGAAGGTTAACAACCGAAATCTTTCGCATACCAAAATAAGTTTTGATAGCATCATCTCCCAACTTCACCTCGACATCATACAAATAGGGATCATTCAAAGACCACAAGCGTGGCTTAGGAATATCAATTGAGAATACTAGTTTATCTTTTCCTTTTGGGATTACTACTTCTTGAACGATAGGTACTGTACCGTTTTTAAGGATAATGGACAGTTTAATATCCTCCTTCGACTCTTTGGGAAGATAAACAGTTGCTTTCACAAGCGACCGATCAACGTCAGGACTAAAATGAATTGCTTCCACATATTCTTTTCCGCGCGCCTCCATATACACGGTTTGCCAAATACCTCGAGCGTTGCCGTATCCTTGCTTGCCATATAGTGTAAAAGCTCTTCGCTTATCATCTACCCGCACCACCAATTTTTGTGATTGTCCATACTTTAAGTGCTCTGTTAATTCAAATGAGAACGGGGTGTAGCCTCCTTGATGAGTTCCTAAAAATAGCCCATCTAGCCACACTGTAGTTTCCCAATCGGAGGCTCCGATCGTAAGGAATGTTCTTTTGTTTTTCCATTCAGGACTAATGGTGATTTCCCGCTTATACCAGACAACGTCTGCTTGATCTTTTACACCTGATAATTTTGATCCCCATGGAAAGGGTACATTTATCGTGTGTGTAAAATCAGCTTTCCCCTCCGACCATTTTTTTGATATCCCTTGATCAAGTGAATCGAATTCGAATTGCCAAACTCCATTTAAATTTTGCCACATGGCCCGTTCAAAGTCAGGTCTAGGATGTTCAGGTAGAGGGACGGTTTGAGCGGATACGTCTATAATCAAGATCGCCCATAAAAATAGAAGTGTAAGAGGTTTTTTCATGTTTCTAAATTATGCTATTTATATGTATTCAAAAATTCTCACAATTACTAGCAACTAGCTTCTACTTACTTAATTAAACTTTTCTGTTAGGTTTTTGGTTAAGCAATTACATCATAAAAATTGGACAATGACAAAGGCAATAAAATCCATCAAACCTCTCGGTTTCCCCTGGCAGACGCAAGATCCGTTTCTGTTCTGCGTTCATCATGAAGATTTTTATCCGAAAGGTAATGAGTTCATGGGTCCGGTTGTTTCGTTGGCCGGTCGTAACATCGGGCAAGATTTTTCGCCCAATAAAGAAGGCTGGAGAATGTATCATGGGGAAAATGTCCCTGGATTTCCAGCCCATCCGCATCGCGGCTTTGAAACAGTGACTATCGTTACCAACGGTGTGGTTGATCATTCGGATTCGCTTGGTGCTGCTGGACGATTTGGGTATGGTGATGTTCAGTGGATGACTGCTGGGAAGGGCGTACAGCATTGCGAAATGTTTCCACTTCTTAACAAAGAAAAAGAAAACCCATTGGAGCTTTTTCAGATTTGGCTGAATTTACCAAAAGCAAATAAGTATGCTGATCCGCACTTTGCGATGCTTTGGAACGATACCATTCCTGAAGTTAGTTCTGCCGATGAAAATGGCAGAACAACAAGGGTGAGAGTAATTGCCGGACAAATTGAAAAAGTAAAGGCACCCCACCCAGCACCCAACTCATGGGCCGCTAACTCCGATCATGAAGTTGCCATCTGGACCATACGAATGGAGGCTGGTGCCCAATGGAGATTGCCCATTGCTTCTGTTACGGTGAATAGATCTCTGTATTTTTATAAAGGCGGATCTATACAAGTGGATGAAAAGAATTTCTCATCCCATCAAGCTATCGAACTTCATGCAGATCAAACTATGACTATAAAAAATGGATCCACCGAAAGTTTTCTGCTTTTGTTGCAAGGCAAGCCAATTAATGAGCCTGTGGTACAGCATGGACCTTTTGTAATGAATACTCAGCAAGAAATTCAACAAGCGATGAGGGAGTATCAGCAGACTGAATTTGGTGGATGGCCTTGGCCTAGCTACGAAAATGTTCATCCAAGAGAAAAAAGCCGCTTTGCTAAATACCCCGATGGCACTATTGAGTTAAGGCCTTGAAGATTTAAAGACAATTCTCATTATTCGATTTGTGCTTAAATTTTCATCAACGGATAAATCCAGGCAATTCTTCAAAGTATTTTGCCTGATCTGTTTCTAGAAGAAAATCTTTAAGAGCCCATATCATAGCCTTATATGAAGTAAATAATTCGCGATTGAAATTAATTAAAGTGGATATGTCTACTTCTGTTAATTCATGGTTTGCCTTTTTAAGATATAATTTATTTAGTCCTTCGTTGTAACCTTGTTGTACCCGGTTGTACAATTTAACTATATCTTCAAACAGAGCCTCGTGAGATGTTCGAACCAGGCAATCAACAAACATGTTATTAAGTTCTTCAACTTCGTGTTGGGTATTTTGATAAACCTCAAACTTGACAGTGCTTGACGAATTTTTTAATTGATCAATGTCGCCTAATGAGTCTTTTACACTTTTAGCTGAAAACATGCAATTGCGCACTGTCGAAATAATTTGCTCTGCTCTTTCCAATTCTTTTACATTTAATAGTTCCTTGTTTATTGTAATATAGTAGGAATGAATTTCGCCATGCAATAATTTGAGTACATCATACTTTGTCGAAAATGGTTTTTCATGAAAATGTTTTTCTGCTAGGATGTTTGGGTGACTTATTTTAATGTCAAATGCGTGCAGATGAAAATCAAGGGTATACCAAATAAATCGCTTTGCTTCCTTGTCCAGCGCCTCTAGAGCTAAATCACCCTCGCCTGCAGGCACCAGTTTAATGTACCGAGCACCCGATTGATCTTCCGTAAATCGGTTATGGAGAAATTTTTCAAAAAGATTTAGAAATGGAAAAAAGATAATGACTCCCAGAATGTTGATGAAGCTCTGAAAGAAAACGAGTGCTAACAATTGATCTTTGAATTGAATGATTTCTGTTAGCAGATAGTTGATGGGCTGCAGCGCCAGCAACACGGCTACAATCAACAGTGAATTATAAATCATGTTTCCAAGCGCCACACGTTTTTTAGCAGGTACCCCATGAATGGAAGCGAGGAGTAGTTTAATAGTGGTGCCTACCTCAGAGCCAAGCACAATAGCCGTTGCTGAATAAAGGGTGATGGCATTTACATGAAGTGCGCTGAGGGTAATGGCGACAGCGGCCGAACTAGATTGAATGATGGATGTAATCGCAAAACCTACTACTACAAAAACGATGGCAGGGTAATGTTGGATGGTCGAAAAATCGAAATGCTGCACCATGCCAGCAAAACTGACTTTCATAAAATCTAGGCCGATAAATAAGACACCGAAGCCAAATAAAAATTTACTCCAATGATATGCCTTTTCATTCTTTGAAAGAAGAGCCATTGCTATGCCAGCAATACCCACCAGCGGGAATGAGAAAACCTCGATGTTAAAGCCAAACCCAACAGAAGCTACGACCCAGCTATCAAGGGTAGTGCCAATGTTGGCTCCCAGTATTACCGCCAATGCATTTTGCATGGTGATGACCCCAGCCCCTACAAATGCCAGCACCATTAGGTTCACGATAGAGCTACTTTGAAGCACACCTGTAACAATGGCACCTCCAACAATTGCTTTAAGCTTGTTGTTGGTTTGTTTGCGTAAAAATATTTTGAAAGAGCGGCCTGCCAACTTTCTCAATGCGTCTTCCACGAAATTCATTCCTAGCATGAAAAAACCAATGCCGGCAAACAGTTTTGAAATGGCTAGAAAAAGGAGCATGTTATAATTATAATCGATCTTAATAAATGTAAAACAGGATTGCTCAATTACCAAATTGGTAGAATGCTCCTACTTAATTAGCTCGTCATATGCAGCAGAGCGTCTAAAAGGGATTTATAGCTTGTTTAAATGAGTTAACTTTTTTAGACCAAAGGGTATCTTTAACCAACGAAATATTTTATCTTTATAAAGTTCGCACCTCATACTCTTACTATACTTAATTTTACTCTTATGACCTCTGCTGCCAAATCATTGTATTACTTTGGATTCTATCTATTAGTTCTTGGTAGTACACTTACAGTATTTCCAAATGTTTTACTTTCACTATTTCAAATTGCAGAAACCACGGAGGTTTGGATTAGGGTATTGGGCTCAGTGGTCTTTGGTATTGGTTTGTATTATGTTTTCATGGCTCCTTTGAATAGTGCCTTATTCCTTACACTATCTGTTTATGTACGCTCCTCTATCTTGCTTTGGTTCATTGTCTTCGTTTTGATGGGCTGGGCCCCTTCCCAGCTTATCTTGTTTGGTTTAGCTGATGCCGCAGGTGCAGCCTGGACTTTTATAGCCTTAAAGAAGTAACTAACTGAACTAATTTGTTTATCTTACATACGTTATTTGCAACGTTGATGATTCGATCTGTTTGTTTTTTCCTTTTATTTCTTCCTTATCTTTCATACGCACAAACGGATCTAGTACTTGCTAAGTCTTTTCGTTCTCACAGTATAAATGATTCGCACACCCTGTTCATGGAGAACGAAGGGAGTCCTGTTCCTAAGGAAGGTGAAGCAACTTACGCTATTACAATTACGGTTACGGATATTCGAAACAAGGAAGGCGTTATTCGATTCAAATTTTATGATGATGCAACTCCTTTTCCTCACGACAAAGGTTTCTTGAGAATAGTGGTTCCGAAATCAGAGGTAGTTGGGACAACCTTCACAGCAACTTATTACGGCTTTACCTCCAAACAAATGGGCATTGCCCTTCAAGATGATGAAAATGATAATTGGGAATTAGATTTCGGTTGGTTCTTCCCTAAAGAAGGTCACGCGTTCTCTGATTACCATCACACTTCACTTAGAAGACCTGTATATTCTGATTTCCGTTTCTTATTAACCGGAGATAAGCAGGTAACGATGAAGATGAAGTATTACTAGGAATAGTTCACTCATACGGTGAGGGCTAATTACACATGACTCCATACAAACTCATTCTAAGTTACTTTCTTACCGCACTGGTTTTTTTTGCCGTAGACATGGTCTGGTTAGGGTTTATTGCAAAAGGGTTTTACAGAAAGCATTTAGGTGGTTTTTTATCTGATCAAGTAAACTGGACGGCAGCCATTGTTTTTTATTTATTATTCATCGTTGGCATTTTCATTTTCGTTATCCTCCCCGCTATTGAAAAGGGGTCCCTTCTCCGGGCAATAGGGCTTGGAGCTTTCTTTGGAATAATTACCTATGCGACCTATGATCTTACCAATTTAGCCACCCTTAAAAATTGGCCCATACTAATTGTTATGGTCGATATCGCGTGGGGAGCGGTCTTAACTTCCATTGTTAGCGCTGCAGGATACGGCATTGTAAAGTGGCTGAGTTAATGGTTACTGTTTTCTTTCAGATTTCAATAGTTCTGTTTGTTTATTCTGCCGCTTGGTTTGTTATCTCCCTCCTAGTAAAGCGAAACGATATTGCGGATATTGCCTGGGGTCTTGGCTTCAGCCTGGTGTGCGTTTATCTTTTTCTTACTCAGCCTCACCAAGTTGTTTCATCCGTATTATATGTTTTAGTTGTTATCTGGGGTTTACGGCTTAGCCTTCATATTTATATGCGTAGCAGAAATAAACCTGAAGATTTTCGTTATCGTCAATGGAGGGAGGCCTGGGGTAATACTTTTTACTGGCGATCCTACCTCCAGGTATATTTACTTCAAGCGTTTTTCCTATTTGTTATTAGTTCCCCTATTGTGTTAGCATCGGTGTCTTCATCTAGTGCATGGTCGTGGTTTACTTCAATTGGCATTGCGGTATGGATATTCGGATTTTTTTTCCAAGCGGTAGCGGATTATCAATTGTCTGTTTTTGTAAGGCAACGAAAAGACAAGAGTGAGATTATACAATCAGGCCTCTGGAAATATTCACGGCACCCAAATTATTTCGGTGAGATTTTAATGTGGTGGGGAATTTTCATAATTGTACTACCACTGAAGTATGGTATCTTTTTTATCATCAGCCCACTGACACTCTCTTTCTTACTTGTTTTTGTTTCTGGTATACCGATGCTGGAGAAAAAGTATGAAAGTAATACTGCCTTCCAAGCATACAAAAAAAGGACCCCCGCACTCATCCCGAAAATGTGGGGCTGAAAAATATTACGACCAGAGGCATCTGATATAAAACATATTAACTTTGCTTTTATGCCAGCACAGTTACCTATCAACAGTAAAAAAATCAGATGAAAAAATTAATACTCTTTGTCCTAAGCTTGGCTTCACTACACACATTTGGACAAGTCGTTGAAGCAGATTTTGATGGTGCCAAGTGGAATCCTCCTTACACGCTTAATAAACCTGAGGGATGGGGTATTGAACGTTTCTTAATTCCAATCGACTTTGCTCCGCAAATATCCTATAAGGGAGTAGAAGATATTCGCTTTGCTCCAGGGTGGGCAGATGCAAACAGCAACGAGTACTGGTCGTATGCTTTTTTATGGTATCTGGACGACCGTCCCGAAATAAATGCAAAAGTCATCGAGAGCAACTTAACAGCATATTACAATGGCTTGGTCGGTAGAAATATTGAGAGGCGGGAAATCCCAAATGAAAAATTAGTACCCATAAAAACTGCTATAACGGAAGTAATAACTGCCGATGGAGATTTAAAAACATTTGCAGGGACGATCGATATGCTAGACTACATGCAACAGAAACCTATGGTACTTAATTGTCTCGTTCATTTGAAAGTATGCTCGGGCCAAAATAAGACTTTTGTGTTTTACCAGATATCACCAAAACCTAAGACGGATAACATCTGGCAAAATCTTGAACAACTGTGGGTCCAATTTGATTGCAAGAACAAGTAAGAGAAGTAGTTTATCCGAACGTTGAAGGTGCCAGATATAAAAATTGAAAACTTATGAATTTTGAAACAAGCGCAGTGCATGCCGGCCATTTGGAAGATCTCAACGCGGGATCGGTTATCAACCCTATCTATCTATCGACAACCTTTGAGCGTGATGAGGAGGGCAAGGTGGCGCCAAAAGGATTTACTTATTCGCGAATAGCTAATCCTAATAGAACAGGCTTAGAAGCTAAACTAGCCATTTTGGAAGCAGGTGCAGAAGCGTTGGCTTTCTCATCTGGTATGGCCGCCACAATGGCTGTATGTCATGCCCTCTTGGGGCCAAACACACACGTGATTATTTCAGATGACTGTTACCACGGAGCGGCTCATCTTATAAAAAGAATGTATGCTCGTTGGGGCATTACCTATTCTGAAGTGGACATGACCTTTCCGGAGAATGTAGAAAAGGCTATCACATCAAATACAAAATTGATCCTGATTGAAACGCCTTCAAATCCGCTATTAAAAATTGCCGACATTGAAGCCATCTGTGCTATTGCTAAAATGAAAAGAATTGCTGTGGCATGCGACAACACCTGGGCGACACCATACATTATGCAACCCCTCAACTTAGGCGCTGATTATGTGATTCACTCATCTACAAAATATTTTGGTGGGCACTCCGATGTAATAGGGGGCTGTGTAATTGTAAAAGACAAAAATGAAGTCTCACAAAGCCTTCGAGAATATCAAACCATTGGGGGTGTTGTTCCCTCACCGTTTGACTGTTGGCTATTGGATAGAAGTATTGCGACACTTCCGTTGCGTATTACTGCTCAAACTAAAAGCGCAAGCGTAATTGCCAATTATCTTAACAGCCATCATAAAATTGAACGTGTCTACTATCCTGAATTAAAAGCCCATGTCAATCATGAAGTTGCTAAAAGACAAATGAAAGGTATGTATGGGGGAATGCTTTCTATCCTAGTAAAAGGCGGAAGAAAGGAAGCAATGGATTTGGCAAACAAACTAACTGTATTCAAGCACGCAACCAGTTTAGGAGGAGTGGAAAGCTTAATAGAGCATCGCCTTACTTCTGAAGGAGACAACCCAAAAAGCCCTGATAATTTACTAAGGCTGTCAATAGGTATTGAGCATATTGATGACCTGTTGAATGATCTTAAGATCGCCTTGAGGTAAAATAAGGCCCCCAAAGAAAATTATTTTTTGAGGGTCCCGCCCTGAGTACTTCTCTTTTCATGGCACGTACCTAGCTATGCCAATGGTCTAAACAATAGGAACTCAAAATATCCATTGGTTGATGGCTCACCTGGAAGTGTTATTCAATTATTCCTCCATAAGAACGAGTATCTAACTCTACCTACGAAATCGAGTTGTATTAGGCTACCTTATCTATTTTTCATAGGAGAAAGGCTTTAGTAATTGCAAAGACGCCTATTCTTCCGTAGCAAAAGGATTATTACAAATAACTGATTGAAAGTACTATACTCGTCTTTGATGAAAGTTAAGTGTTAAGCTATAAGCCAGGTACATTTGACCGTTGATGGTTGATGACACGTACTCATATAAATGGGTTTTCCATAGGGAAAACTATAGATGGATTTTCAATTCTGTTGTCTGGATTCCTCCCACTGCTCGGAACAAATGAGGATGTCTATTGAATTATAATGATTGCATATTTCTTGTAAAGTGCTACTCAGAACTAATGAAAAAAGTTCGTCAATAGTGTTTGTTGATGGAGCCGCTCTATCTCTAAAATATCAATTTTCCCTCGAGGAATTCGGGAAACTCGTTTTTTTCAACGTACTTTGTACTTATTAAAACAAAATTAGCTATGGCAAAAAAACCAGTAAAGAAGTCAGCACCTAAGAAGGCTGCAAAAAAATCAGCACCTAAGAAGGCTGCAAAAAAAGTAGTTAAAAAAGTTGCTAAGAAATCAGCACGTAAACCAAATGCCGCTTTTATGGCTCCGCTTACTCTAAGCGATTCTTTAGCAGCAGTAGTTGGTAGCAAGCCAATTCCTAGAACTGAGATCATCAAAAAGATCTGGGATTACATCAAGAAGAACAAACTTCAAGACAGCAAAAACAGAAGAATGATTAATGCTGATGAAAAACTCAAAGTAGTTTTCGCTGGCAAAAAACAAGTCTCCATGTTTGAGTTAGCAAAAATTGTAAACCTGCATGTGAAGAAGTAATTCTTTTTGATTGCAAAACATAAGGCGTAAGTCGAGTGCGTAAAACACGAGGCTTACGCTTTTGTTATTCAAGAGCAATCGCATAGCCTGAGACCATCATGCTATTCGTTAATTCCTTCCTGATTTGCTTGCGGCCGAATGAGTTACCTCCATGGAAACCAACCTTGCAATCATCACCACCGGGTAGAGTAGTCCAATCATCCCCTGAAAAATTACCAATGATTTCGCTATTGATCGAGTAGGAATCATATCACCGAAACCAATAGTTGTCATAGTAGAGAAACTGAAATATAGAAAATGAGCGAACATGTTTTTATAGGATTGCGCAACAGCTGTTAATGAAAAGGATCCTGGAACTATTGTTTCCAGTAAGGTGTATAGCAAGGCATATATAATACCGATAATCATGAACACTATTAGCGATCCCTGAATTCGGTAAAAGTTTACTGGTCCTTCTTTAAAAATATGTTGAAGTACCCTATTGGCTAAGTGAAGAAAAAACAATATAGCAAAGAAGTAGCTAAATAGATAAGCCCACTGCAATGAGGTTATGAATGCAAGAAATCGGAATAGGCTGGTTAATGCAGCAGTTGAAAGAAACGCAAGTTGCTTTTGCCATTTCGTCAAAATTGAGAATACGCCTGCAAGAATAATAAGATTGAACAATAGTTCGCCAATGATAAAGCTCCACCATTGGCCCGCATAGTCTGCCAAAGGTATCCAAACAAAAAGCGAGACGGCCATATAGATGAGGAGAGCCGTGAGACTACGCTCATGGTTCCAGAATTCATGGTTCTTTTTTATAAGTGAGTGCATAAAATTTTATTTTTCTACAATCTAGATCTTCCTGTTTTTTTAATCAATGATATTTGTCATGCAGCAGTGCTAATGGCCTTAAACAACTTAATCTACTCTTGAAAAATAAGTTCTTTAGTTCGGTTGACTAAACACAGCACAACTGCCCTCACTGCTCAGACATTGACCATAAAAGTCACTGAGGAGGGTATAAATTTATTATATTTAAAAAATGCGGCTTAACTTTTGCCCAGATCTGAGTAAATTGAAATTATATGAATAAAATAATTCTATCATTCCTGTTGTTGTCACTCCCTACCTTTGGTATTGCTCAGAACTGTGCCAACCCAATGACGAATGCTATTTTTCAACCTGGTTTTAACCTGATAGCATCGCAAACTACTAATCAAAAAAAACTTGACCGGGCTTTAGAGGTAGTTAGTAAAAACTGTCTATTAAGTTCTCAGGTCAAAAATATCGCAGTCCTTTTTACCGATGACAGCTACCGCTTTGAATTCTGTCGGACAGTTTATTTGTCTACTTTTGATCAGGTGAATTTTTTTGAAGTTTGTGATGCATTCACTTCCTTTTCCTATTCCTTGCGACTTTATGATTATACCCGAAGTCCTCAACAAATCATTTTGCCTACTCTCGAGAAACCGCTAGTGATTCCGGCCGAGTTGCCAAAAGAACCTGTTGTGCCCAAGTTTGCTAATCTGGTATATCCATCAATAAGTAAATACACGGGTAACAAGGGTTGCGAAGGACCTGTTGCAGATGAGGCTGCTTTTAATATTCGCGCCATCCAGGTGGCATCGCAACCGACTGATGAATCAAAATTTATTGCTATTCAACTTAGCGTGGACGAAGCTTGTTTTAGCATGGCTCAGGTCATGAAGCTTACCTCCTTAGTATTATCAGAAAAAATAAGATTGAATACATTGGTGGAAACGTTCCCGAAAATTTACGATCAGGATCACTATATGTCTGGCCGTGGACTTTTTAATTCTCTGGATCTCCAGAACCAATGGGTTGCATCTGCCCAGTTTGCATTGGCGCCCCCAGTTCCAATGGTATGCTCGGTGCCAGAAACGGATATGAAGTCTGTCCTGAAAACTGTTCAAGCAAAAAATTTTCCAGATGAGAAGTTGAAATTGCTTTCCGTAATAAAAAAGGATAAGTGTTTTAATGTGGCACAAATCAATACCTTCTCAAAAGAGTTTGCTTTTGACAAGGATAAACTGGATGCAATGAAAATGCTGTACGATGGATGCCCAGATAAACCTAATTACTTTAAACTTATGGATGAGTTGTCGTTTGCCTACCTGCGAGATGAATTAGCTGAGTTCATAAAAAATGATGGAAAAAACTGAGGGCTCATTCAAAATCTTTTAGTTCCGGAATGGTCTTCATTTACTAGCGACTCCAAAAAACGCAAGTTGTTGACTTAAATCAGCATAAAGTGAAGAGGGTGGTTTATTTTTAGTTTATTTGAAGGTCAATTTTATTTTGTGATGAGATTTTCAGAGACGACCATCCGTAATTTTTTAAAAATTAATTACGCAATAGAAGGCCAGATTTCTAATCTACCTGGGGAGTTAGACTTTAACTATTTTGTTAAGACCCAAGAGGGTAACTCTTTCATACTAAAAATAGCGAATGTAAATGAGCAACGCTCAAATCTCGAATTACAAAACGCAGTAATTAATTATTTATCTACTCGATCATTAGGCCTTCAGGTATCAAGAGTTGTTAAATCAATAGCGGGCAAGGAGATTCTTGAAATAAGTGACGAAGGCTTTCAGCCAAGAATGGTTCGGTTACTGACTTGGGTCGAGGGTCGTGTTTTTGCAAGTGTTCATCCTCAAACTCCAATCCTGTTTGAACGGTTAGGGGAACTGTGCGGAAGGCTTTGTGAGTCTCTTTCAAATTTTGAGCATCCTAGTGCACACCGCTTTATGAAATGGGATTTAGCCCAGGTGTCCTGGATCGACCCTCATTTGAAAAAATTTGATGGTGAGAAATTAAAATTAGTGAATTACTTCTATAGCCTCTACGAAGAAAAAGTAATTCCGGCTCTTCCGCAATTAAGGCAAAGTGTTATTTACAATGATGCTAATGACTACAATGTATTAGTTACAGAAGATAAGAAGGATCCGCGAGTACCAGGAGTCATTGATTTTGGTGATGTTGTATATACTCATACTATTAATGAGTTGGCGATTGCCATTGCCTACGCAATTTTGAGTAAATCAGATCCATTAGAGACGGCCTGCCGTGTTGTGGCTGGTTACAATAGGGCGTTTAAAATTTCAGAAGAAGAGCTTCAAGTAATTTTTCCATTAGTCACAGCGCGATTGCTGATTAGTGTAACAGTATCTGAATTGAATCGACTCGAGCATCCTGATAATGAATATTTACAAATCAGTTCAAAGCCTGCATGGGAAGCGCTAGAAAAACTAGAGACCATTTCTCCCAATCTGTTTCATTTTGCCTTTCGCAGCGCGTGTGGAATGCCTGCATGCCCTTTCGAAAAAAAATTCAAGCTGTGGGCAGAATCAAATCATAGCAAAGTTTCATTTCCTATTGTGATGACGGAGCCGGTAAGTTGGCTTGATTTGAGTGTCGGAAGTTTGGACGTGGGTACAATGAATAATGTATTGGACCCAAAGCTGTTCGATAAAAAAATTACACAGCTAATGGAAGAGGCTTCTAGTACTGTGGCAATGGGTCGGTACAATGAGGCAAGAGCCATTTATACAACAGACTCCTTTGTTGTCCCAGGCAACGATGCTCCAACTTGGCGAACTATCCATATAGGATTGGATTTTTTTGCGCAACAAGGTGTGGATGTGTTTGCCGTGTTGGACGGAACGGTCCACAGCTTCGCCAATAATAGTGCTGTGAGAGATTATGGACCTACGATTGTACTGAAACATCAGGTTACTGAAAGCTTAGCATTTTATACATTGTATGGTCACTTGACGAAAGACTCTCTTTCGGCATTAATCCCAAATCAAGTGATAAAGAAGGGAGAGAAGATTGGACGTATCGGCTCTTCAGAGGAGAATGGAAATTGGCCTCCGCATCTTCACTTTCAAATTATGCTGGATATGCTTGGCAAGCAAGGTGATTTTCCAGGCGTTTGCAGTGTTTCGCAACTCGAAGTATGGAAAAGCATATCACCTGATCCTTGGCTGCTATTAACCGGGAAGTTATCTCCGCAAAAGTCATCGATATCAAAAGAAGAGATTGTAGATTATCGAAAGCAACACCTCGGTAAAAACATGAGTATCTCCTATAAAGATCCCATTAAAATGGTGAGGGGATATGGTGCCTATCTATTAGATGATACAGGCCGCAGGTACCTCGATACTGTCAATAATGTAGCACATGTTGGGCACGAGCATCCTCGGGTAGTTGCTGCAGGTCAACGGCAGATGGCTGTACTCAATACCAATACTCGGTACCTTCATGAAAACCTCGTGAAATTTGTGGAGGAGTTACTGACGACACTGCCAGCTCAGCTTAATGTTGCATTTTTAGTAAACTCAGGAAGTGAAGCAAATGAACTGGCTTTACGTCTGGCAAAAAATTTTACCGGGCAGAAAGACATGATCGTTTCTGAGGTCGGATATCATGGTAACACCAACGGGTGCGTAGAAATAAGTTCGTATAAATTTGATGGGCCTGGAGGAAAGGGAGTTGCACCTCATATTCATGTAGTCCCTATTCCAGACATTTATCGAGGGTTGTATCGCGCTGAAGATCCTAATGCAGGTAGCAAATATGCGAATCATGTTCAACAGTTGATTGAGAAGATGTACGCGCAAGGGCGCAAACCTGCTGCTATGATTTTTGAATCGGTGATTAGTTGTGGAGGTCAGGTGGAGTTACCTAAAAATTTTCTGAGCGAGGCCTACGAATATGTTCGAACTGCTGGTGGAGTTTGTATTGCTGACGAAGTGCAAACGGCATGTGGGCGGGCAGGTGATACCTACTGGGCATTTGAAGCACATCATGTGGTACCGGATATCGTAACAATTGGCAAGCCTATCGGTAATGGGCATCCATTGGGAGTAGTAGTAACAACTCAAGCCATTGCAGATGCATTTAAGAATGGTATGGAGTACTTTAATACATTTGGCGGTAATCCTGTTTCATGTGCCATTGGTCTGGAAGTACTAAAGGTCATCAAAGATGAAGGATTACAAGAGACTGCAAAAGTGGTTGGGAACTATTTGAAATATGGCTTGCAGAATCTTATGGAACAATTTGACATCATTGGCGATGTGCGTGGCCCTGGGCTCTTTATAGGTTTCGAATTGGTAAAAGATAGGGAAACCAAAGTTCCTGCTACTGAGCAAGCTTCCTACTTTGCCAACCGTATGCGCGATAAGGGAATATTGATGAGTACAGACGGACCTTTCAATAACGTTCTGAAAATTAAGCCACCTATAGTTTTCTCTCGATCCAACGCTGATTTCTTATTGGATTCTATTTCGAAGGTTTTGAAGGAAGATTTTATGTCTAAGTAATTTCAAAAAATTTGTTGAATTGATCGAGCTCGCATAAAAAATAACTAGGCCAATGCCTATTCGCAAACGTTTCTCCTAAAAATTGTGGATAAAGCGGTTGAGCAATACAGTATTATTATTGATTAATAACTAAGTATTTTCATAGCACTCAAGTTTCCACATAAATCTTAGCAGATGACTTCATTCAAAAGAAGGGACTTTATCAAAAATACCATGTTAGCCGGCATGGGAGCTTCTGTATTAGAGATAAATCCTTTGATGGCAACGAACAAAGACCAAACACAGGCTACCAATATTGAAACAGCAGCTTCTCCCAAGAAAATTATTGTGGGTGGTGCTGGAATAGCCGGGTTATGTTGTGCCTACGAACTGATGAAAAAAGGCCATGAAGTTATTGTTCTTGAGGCCTCTGGCCGGCATGGTGGGCATGTCTTTACGGTACATGATGGATTATCAGATGGACTGTATGGCGATTTTGGTCAGGAGCATATTACGAAACCTGGATACGAGAGATATTGGGAATATATTAAAGAGTTTAACTTAACTGCGCTACCTTACCCAAGGCGAAAGAATGAGTTGAGAAGAATTAATGGTAAGTTCTATACGGAGGAAATGTTAAGAGATCCGATCGAACTAGCTAAGTTTGGCTTTAATGAAAGAGAAATTAAGTATCTTTCAACTAACCCTTGGTGGGATTTAAAGTCACTATTTGTAAAGCCTTATCTGGATAAATTCAAAGATGAATATCAACCATTTAATGTTGGGTTTGATGAATGGGATAAAATTCCTATGTCGGATATTTATAAAAGAGACGGAGCGTCACTAGCAGCGTTAGGTTTTCTTGGAGGTGAAAATTCGTCAGCTCTTTTTGAATTGTGGATGTCTGCGATTCTTAACCTGCGTGGCGTGCCGATTTACCCAACAGAAATTTTCAGATTGAAAGACGGTAATCAAATGTTGCCAAATGCTTTCGCGAAGAGATTAGGCTCTCGTGTATGGCTTAATTGCCCGATCAGCACCATCAAGCACAGTGAGGGAGGCGTCACTATTACTTATAAGCAACACAACGAACAGAAAGAAATGTCTGCTGATTTTTTTGTGAATTGTATTCCACTACCCGCATTAAAAAATATCTCTATTCAACCCCCGTTGCCACCTGAGCGCCAATATATAGTGGATAACATTACCTATGATTCCTATCAGCGGTTTGTTTTTCAAGCAAGTTCTAAATTTTGGTTAGAGGATGGCCTTAGTATTAACATGAGTTTAGAACACCCTGATCTGTGGAACGTCTGGCATTCTGCAGATGAAGTTGACTCTCATAGAGTCATTGTATTAGGAACGGGCCCGGGAGGGATTTCCCCACAACGAGCACTTGCAGCATTCCGAGAAGTATACCCCGGAAAGAAGGATACTATTGAACAAGTAGTAAGCAGGGACTGGACCAAAGAAACTTTTTCACCGACTTGCGAGCGACTTCCATTTCCGATTGGTGAGCTTCATAAATTTTGGCCCACTCTTATGAAACCACATGGTCGAATTCATTTTGCTGGCGCCTATGCAGACAATTTGAACTGGGGAACTGAGGCCGCTACTCGATCTGCGAATCGTGTTGCTACCCTTATCGATAAGTCATGAACCAACACTAGCCAAGAGGAACATGTTAGCATTGCGTCTTTTTATCCTTCTTGTCCTTGTCATTCAGTTACCTTACCAAATGAAGTGCAAGGCGCAATTAGGCCAAAGAGAGAATATCGCGCCTAACGTGCAAATCACTTCACCAAAGAGCAACGGGGTAGTTACTTTAAATGTGCCCATATTTTATTCAATTGATGTTGTTGACGAGGAAGACGGTAGAACTGAATACAATGAAATTGCGGCTAATGAAGTATTACTTTTGATTCGATATGTCCCCGATTCGCTTAAGGTTAAGGAATACCTGGCGAATCCGAGTAACACAAACCCCCAGCCTTTAGTAGTGATGCGAAACTCAATGTGCTTCACGTGTCATACAGCAACATCTAAATTGATAGGTCCTTCCTATGACCTGATTGCCAAGCGATATCCTTTAAATCCAACTTCAGTAGAGCTGTTAACCAATCGAATAATTTCTGGAACTTCAGGTGTATGGGGAGATGTAAAAATGCCACCCCATCCCGACCTGCCGATTGAGCAAGTTAGAAATGTTGTTAAATGGATTCTTAAAAATGGCGATGTACCAGATCAGAGTTTTTATGTAGGAACTGAGGGTTCACTAAGAATACAGCATAGACCCAAGGACGAATCTGAAAAAGGAGTGTATGTGGCAACAGCCAGCTATGTAGATCACGGCATAAAAGGCCAACCAGGTTCTGGAAAGTTAGGTCAACATAGTATCACCTTAAAAATTTCAGACGATTAGCTACTTTAGGGATATGAGAAGCAACGCGCCTACAATTAAAGAGATTGCCAAGATGTTGAATATGTCAGCGTCAACAGTTTCGCGTGCTCTCCATGATAGCGAAGAGATAAGTCAGGCAACTATACAGCGGGTCAAAGAAGTTGCGCAGGAATTAGGATATGAGCCGAACCAGACCGCCCAATTTTTACAATCAGGCAAAACGTTAACCATCGGAGTAATTTTGCCTCACTTATCAGAAGTTTTTTTTTCTGAAGCGATTAGCGGGATAGAGGATTATGCGAGTGAACACAACTACAATGTCTTGATGGGGCAATCGCATGATGAAACGAAAAGAGAAAAAAAGATCGTGGAGGCAATGAAGAATCACCGGGTAGATGGCATACTGGTCTCTATTGCCAAGGATACGACTGATATTGAGCACTTCGAAGCTCTAGAAAAATATGATATTCCGGTTGTTTATTTTGATCGTGTGCCGGACAAGAATAATACGCATACGGTAACTTGCAGAGTACAGTCGGGTATGGCAGATGCTGTTGGGTTTTTAGTGAAAGATGGACATACCCGAATAGCTTTTATCAATGGCCCCAAAGAACTGCTTACATCCAAAGAAAGGATGACTGGGTTCGAATATGCGATGAAGTCAAATCAACTGAAAATTAATCCGGAGTTTGTTGTTCATTCTGATCTTTCGTTTGATACAACTCATCGAGCGATGGAACGTCTACTTACCTTAAACCCTGTTCCAACAGCAGTAATTGCATTTAATGATTATGTAGCCTTGGATGCTATGCAATATTCACGCAGGATGAATATTAAAATTAACTCCGATATTTGCTTTGTGAGCTTTTCTAACCTCCCGTTCTGTAATTATCTGGAAAATCCTCCGATGGCATCGGTGGAACAATTTCCATATCGGCAAGGACAGCGAGCTACAGAAATGCTTTTAGAAATATTGAATACAAAAGATAAAATTGGAACACCAGAGAATTATAAAAAAATAATCTTGGAACCTCGATTATTTATCCACAAGTGACTTTTCAAGGCACCAAAAACAAATGATTGCATCCATCCTAGAAACGTACGGCATACAACACAAAAGTTGTTTAGTAGAATCCCTGCCCACTGGCCTCATTAATAGCACCTGGAAGATTACAACCGGGGATCAACAATTTATTTTACAGCGCATTAATGACCACGTTTTTAAAAAACCATTTGAACTAGCCGAAAACATTACCAAACTAGATCATTACCTTAAAGTGAATAGCCCCGGATATTTGTTTGTGGCACCTGTTAAGAATAATCATGGAAAGGAAATTGTTTTTGATGAGAAGAAAGGATACTTCCGACTTTTTCCCTTTATCCATGGATCACATACTATCAATGTTGTAGAGGCAGCTGATCAAGCCTACGAGGCATCCCATCATTTCGGAAAGTTTACGAGGCTATTATCCAATTTCGATGTATCACAATTACATTTGACAATTCCCGATTTTCATAATCTTAGCTTGCGCTTTCACCAATTTGAGGAATCGCTGTTGTATGGAAACCCAGATCGGATACGTCAATCGCAAGATCTTATTTATCAGATAAAGAGCCATTATTCGATCTTAGAGTCCTATGATAAAATTAAGTATACGAAGGGAGTCAGGAGCCGGGTTACCCACAACGACACAAAGATCAGCAACGTCTTGTTTAACGCTCAGGGCAAGGGAATGTGCATAATCGATTTAGACACCGTTATGCCGGGCTACTTTATTAGCGATATGGGTGATATGATGCGAACCTACCTTTCCCCCGCCAATGAAGAGGAAAAGGATTTTCAAAAAATTGAAGTGCGTGATGAATACTTTCAGGCCATTGTTCAAGGGTATTTGTCCTACATGGGAGATGATCTTACTGAGGAGGAAAAAAAACTGATTCTTTATTCAGGTCTTTTTCTAATTTATATGCAGGCTATTCGCTTTCTGGCTGATTTTTTTAACAATGATTCCTACTATGGTGCCAGATATCAAGATCAAAATTTTGTGAGGGCAGGTAACCAACTTCAATTACTGAAAAAACTGGAGGAGAAAAGTGGCGTTTTCAGAGATATGATATCTGCAGAGTTAAATAAGAAATCATTCGTGATGAATTCTCGAATCTAATTTTTTGGATAGCCTGTCTTTTCATTGGCTACTAGGTAAGAGAGAATTTTATTTCTTCAAGACTGGATAAAACAAATGGATATGAAAAACTTATTGGCTCCCACATTGATTTTACTCTGTACTTTGTTCAACGTCAATGCTCAAAATCCAAAAGATATTAAACTAGTCGATTATCGACCAAAGTCAATCTATCAGATTCCGATAACGAAAGTTAAGAAGGCCAGATATCCTGCTATTGACATGCATTCACACACCTACGCAAACTCCGAGGCAGAACTTGCAAAGTGGGTCAAGATCATGGATGAAGTGGGCGTAGAGAAAACGATTATCATGACCACCGCAACTGGGCCAAAGTTTGATAGTATCTATGCAAAGTATGCAGTGTATGGCGATCGTTTTGAAGTGTGGTGTGGATTCGATTATACGGGTTACACCAAATCCGGATGGATTGAACATGCGGTAAAAGAGCTTGAACGATGCCACAAAGTGGGAGCAAAAGGAGTGGGAGAATTAGGAGACAAGGGGTTAGGTGAAGTGAACTCTGAACCAACGCCTGGCTATGGCTTGCATGTAGATGATGTCCGGCTGAAACCTTTATTCGAAAAATGTGCTGCCTTGAAGATGCCTGTTAATATTCATGTGGCGGAACCATATTGGATGTATATGCCCATGGACTCCACAAATGATGGTTTGATGAATGCCTATGAGTGGCGAGTTGATCTAACACAAAAAGGAATACTGAATCATCCACAACTGATTAGTACATTAGAAAACGTGGTGCGCGATAATTCCAAAACAACGTTTATAGCGTGTCACTTAGCGAACTGCGAATACGACTTGGAAATTCTTGGTGCCTTATTTCGGAAGTATCCCAACTTGTATGCTGATTTCGGAGCACGGTTTGGGGAGACGGCACCAATACCCAGGTATATGAATACGTTTTGCGAAAAGTATCAGGATAGATTGGTCTATGGCACTGACATGGGGTACGAGCCTGACATGTATTCCACCACCTTTCGAATTCTGGAAACCAACGATGAACACTTCTATAACATTGAATTATTTGGTTACCATTGGCCCCTGCATGGATTTGGCTTGAAAGATGTTGTGTTGAAGAAAATCTACTCGGAAAACGCAAGAAAAATTTTAACGAGATAGCTAAATTTTAAAGAAGATCCCTTTTCTATATAAGAACTGGCACAACTTCCATTCCAACGTAAAAATTGTTAGAGAAGTAATTATAGCCATTACACCCATTGGAAAATGGGCGATGCTCATCAACCCGTTTGTTATTGCTCCGACATATTCATTAAACCACCGAGCCCCTACAATCTCAAAAAAGATATAAATAAATAGAGAGTTCATACCAACAATCGTAAAAAACTGCAAATTGTTTTTGTGATTTTTAATATCGATCCACCAGTAAAATAGAGCTAGCCCCAACAAACACCATCCTCCGGATGCCAATACGAACGAGCTAGTTGCTATTCTCTTGATGATAGGTGTGAAGGTAAGATCCATGCCAAAACCAATGATTAAACTAGCTGCGCCACCAATCACGAGCCATTTTACTTTTTCCATTTCTGGTTTACCAGACAATAGCAACTTGCCGGCTAGCACTCCCCAAATGGTGTGGGCAGCTGTTGGAAGACAATTGATGGCAACCCAGCCTCCATCATTAATCTTATTCATAAGTAACAAGTCCATGTAATTTCCAAAATTGTGTTGGTCGGTGAAGGGCATGTCAAAACCGGCAACATTGGTGAACCGATATAGAATTTCAGTTAAGGCAAGCAAACCGATACTGAATATGATTTGTGATGAGTAGGACCATCTGAAAATAAGAAATGCAACCAAGGTGGTAAAGGAGAGTTGCGTCAGCACATCCCACAATTCAAATGAAAGGCCCTGTGGCCGAACCGCATAATCAAGCACGCCCCAGAAAAATAACCAGCCTGAGCGTTTTAATGTCTTCAAAAAAGAATCGCGCCAAGCCATTCCGCTAATCTGCTGGCGATGTAAAGAATAGGCCATGGCTGTACCGGCCATAAACATGAAACCCGGTTGGATAAGATCCCAAAAACGCAAGCCATTCCACGGATGATGAAAAAATTGCTGGACAATAAGTTGAGCACCCATACCTTCACTTAATTCGAAAAGATGGTCATACAACCGAGTACTTTCCATCATTAGTAAAACCATTATGAGGCCTCGCATAAAATCTAACGATACAAGGCGATGTGAGTTCTGTTGAATGGTCATTGGAAGAGTTTGGTTATTAGAATAATACTATTGTAACCAAAATTACAGGTAGATGCAAGTTTTAGAGGTTCACAGAAACGTTTGCGTTGATTTATGTGGATAAAATAATTGGTGTTTGCTATGGTTTGCAGGAACTTAAAGTCTATATTGAGCAACCTAACAAACTGTAATTTTACTTTAAAAAATAATCTATGCGAAATTCTACTAGTAAATTGATGTTCAGTTTGCTGTTGTTATTAATTTCTTTCCTTGGATTTGCCCAGGAAAAGTTAATAAAAGGAAAGCTAACTGATGATGAAACAAAAGAGAGTTTACCGGGTGTAAACATTCTTGTGAAGGGCACAAACCTGGGAACCACAACGGATGCGAACGGGGATTTCCAATTGTCCGTTTCTGGAGATGGCGTTGTTTTGGTTTGTAGTTTTATCGGTTATACAACATTAGAAGTACCGGTTGGAGCTAATCAAACAAGTTTTAATATCTCATTATCTCAGGATATCAGGGCACTTGAAGAAGTTGTAGTGGTCGGCTATGGTACTCAACGAAAAGTAGATCTTACCGGTGCCGTTGGTGGATTAAGAGCATCGGATATTGATATTGCATCAAAGCCGGTTACAAGCCCTGATCAACTCTTGGCGGGCCGCGTGGCAGGTATTCAAATCTCAAATAGGAGTGGAGACCCAGGAGCACCAATTGACGTACGTATTCGTGGTGTTGGTACAGCAGGTGTTAATTCACCATTATGGGTGATTGATGGCGTACCGATTGTTCAAACATCCAACATTACAGTTAATACCGGATCATCCACTGAATCAAATCCGTTAGCTGGGATTAATCCCAACGATATAGAATCGATTGATGTTTTGAAAGATGCGTCAGCTGCAGCCATTTATGGAGCGCGTGCTGCCAACGGAGTTATTATAGTTACAACCAAGCGAGGTAAAGAAGGAACAGCAACGGTTTCGTATGATGGATATACGGGTACTGGTCAAGTGTGGAAAACACTTGATGTTTTGAATGTTAGTCAATATATCGATATGCAAAAGCAGGTGGATCCTACACGTGATTTCAGCGCATTTGCTAGCAAGCCAAATGTGAATTGGCAAGACGTTGTGTTTAGAAATTCATCTATACAGAGCCATAATGTCGGGGTAAATGGTGGCTCTGCTACGGCCAACTACTTTGTGGGTGCTGGTTTTATTAATCAGCAAGGACTGGAGCCCGCTCAATCATTTAAGAGGTATTCGATTAAGGCAAATACAGATATTAAGGTTGGCAAATATTTGAAGTTTGGAGAGTCTCTTTTGTTAAGTTCGGTTGACCGAAGCGTTCAATCGGAAGAAGCAACTTTTTCCGGTTACCAGGCAGCTTCGAACCAACCCTTCTTTCAAGTATATGATGCTACCAATCCTACTGGTTATAATCTTGAGACCAGTGCAAATAGAGGAGCCAGTGGAGGAAGCACCAATCGTTTGATGAGAACGGATCCGCTATATGCCTACACCACTGTTAGCTCTCGCAAAGCACTTGGTAATGTGTATGGAGAATTGGAGCCGATTAAAGGTTTGAAGTACCGGATTTCCGGTGGTTTTGATTATAATGTTGGAGATGGCAATTATTATGGTGGGCCTGTAGATTTTAATGGACAAAATAAACCTTCCTTTCTTGTTCAAGAGCGTCCGATTGAATTGACAACCAATGTTAACAACACACTTACGTATACTAAAAGTTTTGGAAAAAGTAACATCACCTTGTTAGCAGGTCATGAAGAAACCAACTTTCGTTATGACAAAGTAAGGGTTCAGGGAAGTGATCTTTTTAATCCGGCCATCAAATTTGCATCAACAGGTGTTCAGGTAGGTGCTGCCAATGAGGCTGACCAATGGGCATTGAGAGGCTATCTAGGCAGGGTGAATTATTCATTTGATGATAGATACTTGTTTACGTTTAACGTTAGGCAGGATAATTCATCACGTTTCTCAAAGGATAATCGGTCTCAAACCTTCCCTTCCGTTTCTGCAGGTTGGAGACTTAGTCAGGAATCTTTTTTTCCTAAAGGTGGAATTTTTGACGATGTTAAAATCAGAGCAAGCTGGGGTCAGTCAGGTAATCAATTCACCGGAACAAATTTCGCTTACTTGTCAACGCTTCATCCTTTTATCTTCTATGTTGTCGGTCAAGGAGCTCAGAACGTTGTTCGGGGTCCTGCACCTATTGTATTTGCGAATCCAGACCTAAAGTGGGAGACAAGTACGCAGACCGATTTCGGAGCAGATATTAGTTTGATGCAAGGAAAAATTGATTTGACGTTTGATTATTACAAAAGGGTAACAAATGATATTCTTTTGGGCTATCCTGCTCCTTATACCTCAGGCTTCTTTCTACCAATTGATGCTAACTTAGGTAGCATGCTAAACAGTGGTATAGAGTTGGCAATAAATTATAACAATAGGGTTGGAGGATTTAAATATGGAATAGGCGGAAATATCACTACTGTTCACAATGAAGTAACAGATTTAGGTGGCATACCTGAAATAATTTCAGGCGTAGGTGGTGCGGCAACACATAGAACAGTTGTTGGTGGACCTCTTGGTACCTTTTATGGATACAAAACGGATGGGATCTTTCAAACTCAGGCGGAAATAGATGCGGCTGTTCCGGACAACATTTCTAATGGAAGGGCTCCTGGGGATATTCGTTTTGTGGATGTGAATGGCGATGGTAAGATTGATTCAAAAGACCGTACCAATTTAGGAAGCTCTATTCCCAAGTTTTATTATGGAATTAATCTATCGGCCTCGTACATGGGCTTCGATTTATCTGTGCTCCTGCAAGGTGTTAATGGTCAGAACGTATATAATCAAGGACGTGCATCCATGGAGAATTTGTCGGGCGCTAATAATTACTTGACTTCTACACTTGACTATTGGAAGGGGCCAGGTACGAGTAACTCGATGCCTCGCCCAACTGTCCAAGACCAGAATAACAATAATCGGTATTCCGACCGTTGGATTGAAGATGCGAGTTTCATGCGGATAAGAAACATTCAGTTGGGATACAATATTCCAACAGCCAAGCTGAAGGATATCACAAAAGGAGCCGTCACAAAATTTCGGATCTACGTTGCTGCACAGAACTTAATGACGTTTACCAAATACACTGGATTTGATCCAGAGGTAACCAGAGGCTTTAGTTTTCAGAAAGGGGAAACACCATTGGCTAATGGACAGGATTCTGGTAGTTCACCGCAGCCTCGCATTCTTCAATTTGGCTGGCAAGTTTCATTTTAATTAATACAAGACAATGAAAAGAATAAACATGATAAACATGAAAAAGATAGTAATTCTAGTACTTGCTTGTTTTGGTATCAACTCTTGCAACAATCTTGATTTGGTGCCTTTGGATAAACTTCCTGCCAATGCCTACTATAAGACAGCGGCAGATTTTGATGGAGCCATTTTTGCTGCCTATTCTTCCATTCAGGATTTTTGGGGAACCAGTACAGAAACACTTGGCGAATTCGGTGAATACTGGAAGATCACTGTTGCAATAACAGATGATGCCAAGGCAGAACCGGGCTCAGACGGTGAATCAAGGAATGCAGATAATCTTAATATTAATGCTGGCGATAAACCTTTCGGTGCTATCTATACACAGATCTATGAAGGTATTTATAGATGCAATACAGTGTTAGAGCGCTTAGAAGCTAAAAATGACCTTACCTCTGCTGAGAAAGCCAGTTTTGAGGGTGAAGCTAAATTTCTTCGTGCCTTCTTTCACTTTGAAGCTTTAAAACTGTGGGGCACACCACCATTAGTTGCTGTTACAGCAAAGAAGATAAGTGAATTAGCAGTACCTAACTCAACTAAGGATAAGTTGTTTACTCAAATTTTAGCAGACTTTAATGATGCCTTTACAAAACTGCCAGCTGCATGGGATGCCGGCAACACTGGAAGAGCAACCAAGTGGGCGGCAAAGGCCTACTCAGGTAAAGTGAATGTTTGGAAAAACGATATGGACGCTGCTATCACTGCGTTTGAAGCTGTTATTACCAGCGGTACTTACAGTCTTATCGACACAGGCAATCCTGCTAAGGATCTTGAGGATGTATTTGCCTTAGATAATGAAAACAATTCAGAGTCTATTTTTGAAATTCAGTTTGGTGGCCCCCATTCCGATGATAACATCTGGGTGTTTGATGATACTCACTCAGAGAGTTTCAAGGCGTCACAAGGGACAGGTCGGAGCTGGTTTTGGGCGGCAGGAAACTTCAATGCAAATGACGGAGCACCTGGAGGTAAGCTCGGATTTTGGACACCAACACTTAATTTGGTTAGTGCCTTTGAGGCAGGCGATGCACGTAAAAGTGCTTTTATATATGGCGCAGGTGACATGTATTATGTATGGAATAGTGGGGTTGTAGAATTGCCTTACGATCCTAAATGGTCATCAACTGGATTTACTGTTAAAAAATATGGTGGCAAGAGAAATTCAGTAGCTGGTGGTTTTTCTGGTAACAACCAAGGTGATTTCAATAATGAGAGAATCTTTAGGTTTGCTGAAATGAAGCTTTTATATGCAGAGGCGCTTCTCGCCAAAGGCAGAGCTGCGGATGCAGCCACTCAGGTAAATGATATTCGTAATAGAGCAGGTTTGGCTAATTTGGCTGGACCAGCAACTCTTGCCCGTATTATGCAAGAGAAAAGAGTGGAATTATGCTTTGAGCCTCATCGGTGGTTTGATATTACCCGCTTGAACATGGGGCCTACGATTTTTCCTGGACAGTGGCAAAATAAGTTTAGCGTTTTCCCTATTCCTCAAAGTGAAGTTGACCGCACGGCAGGGGTGATTGTACAAAATACAGGATACTAATACTTCTTGATTCAAGGGTATAGTATATTACACAGCGAAGGATCTTTCCTTCGCTGTTTTTTTTAAATCTATGTTGAGTTTTTTCAGATTAGCTGCAGTACTGTTGACTGCTTTAATGTTCGGATGCAAAGATGCCCCTGAACAGGTATTTTGGTCTCAAGATGCAAAGTCCACTGGTATTACTTTTTCCAACAATCTTATTTACACAGATACCTTAACTGTTTTAGATTTTGAATACTTATACAATGGTGCTGGAGTAGGTATTGGTGACATTAACAATGATGGCTTGTCCGATGTTTATTTCTCGGGCAACATGACGTCTGGAAAATTGTATCTCAACAAAGGCAATTGGAAGTTTGAAGACATTACCGAAAAAGCCGGACTGACTACTTCAGTTTGGGTAAATGGTGTATCGCTGGTCGATATTAATCAGGATGGATTCAAAGATATTTATCTCTGTGTGGCCGGAACACGCAATACCCCTGCGCACAAGAAGAAAAACCTTTTATACATTAATAAGGGAGACAATACTTTTACGGAATCAGCAGCCTCGTATGGGTTACAAGGAACTGGTCACAACATACAAGCAACTTTTTTGGATTACGATAAGGATGGTGATCTTGATGTTTACTTATTGCGAAATGCATTTGTAGAATATAGCCGCAATAGGGCAAGACCAAAATCTGTTCAAGGCGAGTCTTCCACTACCGATCAGTTGTATAGAAATAATGGTGATCTAACCTTTACCGATGTTTCGGTTGTCTCAGGAATTCTCATTGAAGGATTTGGGCTAGGTGTTCAGGTTTGTGATATCAATGATGACAATTGGCCAGACATCTTTGTTTCAAATGATTTCATTACAAATGATCTTTTGTACATCAACAATCAGGATGGTACCTTTTCAAATCAAGCAGGTAAATTCTTCAAACATGAAACTTACAATGCTATGGGAAATGATGTGGCAGATATTAATAATGACGGGCTTGTGGATATCGTGGAGTTGGATATGCTTCCCCAAGATAATCTACGATGGAAAGTGACCATCATGGGAAACAATTACGATGAGTTTGAAAACGGATTGAATTACGGATATGAACCTCAATATGTCCGAAACACACTTCAACTCAATAATGGAAATGGAACGTTTAGCGAGATAGGATACCTGGCCGGAATTGAAGCAACTGATTGGAGTTGGAGTCCACTATTGGCTGATTATGACAATGATGGACGTAAAGACCTGTTCATCACAAATGGCTATCGCCAGGATATTACTAATCTTGATTTTATAAAATTTAGTGAACAGACATTGAGAATGGGAACTGTGGAGGGGAATAAGAAGGAGCGCATAGATATGCTTAAAAAAATTCCAGGCATAAAAGTCCACAACTATATCTATAAAAATAATGGCGACTTGACATTCTCAGATATGTCTTCTGATTGGGGTCTTGCTGAGCCTACGTTTTCAAATGGAGCGGCCTATGGCGATCTTGATAACGATGGCGATTTGGATCTTGTGATCAACAACATTGATGCAACAGCTACTCTTTATAAAAATAGCAGTTCTGTATCGGCTGTAAATTCTTCGAATTTTCTCCGAATAGGTTTTGATGGACCAGCCTTAAACCGAGAAGGATTTGGAGCGAAAGTATATCTTAAGCATCAAGGCCAATTGCAATACCAGTATTATACTCCATTCCGCGGCTTCTTGTCAACTGTAGAGCCGTATCTTCATTTTGGTTTAAATACGACATCCATTGTAGACTCATTGGAAGTAGTATGGCCAGATGGGAATTATGAATTATTAAGGCAAGTCAAATCCAATCAAGTACTCACCTTGCAATATTCATCCTCCAAGCCACGCATGGTTAAAGAACCAAAGGCAGTTCCTGTATTATTTAAGGATGTTTCAAAAGAACTTGGTATAGAGTTCACACATAGGGAAAATGATTATGTTGATTTTAAGATTCAGCCTCTGCTACCACATATGCACAGTAAGAATGGCCCAGGTGTAGCGGTGGCAGATGTAAATGGAGATGGATTGGAAGATTTCTATGTGGGTGGCGCATCCAACCAATCAGGCGCACTGTTTCTGCAACAACGGAATGGGAAGTTTAAGCAATCAAAAGGATTACAAGCCGATACCCTTTCTGATGATATGGGAGTATTATTTTTTGATGCAGACAATGATAAAGATGCTGACCTGTATATAGTCAGTGGTGGGTCCGAACAAGTGAAGGGATCCCCACTGTACTTGGATCATCTGTACCTCAATGACGGAGCCGGAAATTTCACGATAACTAAAGAAGCTCTTCCGGAGATTTATCAGAGTGGATCGGCCGTAGTGGCTGCAGACTATGATCAGGATGGAGACTTAGACTTATTTGTAGGAGGAAGACTTGTCCCGGGTGAATACCCAATGCCAGCGGACAGTTATTTATTGCGCAATGATAGCCGTGGAGGAGTTTGTCGATTCACTGATGTAACGAAAGAACTGTCACCGGATTTCATGAAGTTGGGGATGGTCACGTCAGCCTTGTGGACCGATGTTGATCAGGATGGTTGGCGCGACTTGTTGATA
>JANNAQ010000012.1:0-37569 GCA_031384515.1 Bacteroidia bacterium | reverse complement strand
CCTCCTATCAAAACTCCATCCTTATACCACTGGTTGCCACTGCCTGCACTGCTGGTCAACACAACCGAAGCAGAGCCCTCACATACCGAAACAGAACCTGCCGGCAATACTGTAGGGGTAGATGGAATCGGATTAACTGTAATAGTTGTTGTTTTTGCATCAGAGACACCATTAGCATCTCTTACCGTAACGGTATATGCTTGAGTTGCCGTAGGTGAAGCAACTGGATTTGAAATATTGGCATTACTTAAGTTTGTTACAGGACTCCATGAATAGGTAAAAGGAGAATCGCCTCCGCTTGAAACCGAAGCAACTAGAGAGACTGATGATCCATTACAAATCGGTACTCCGACTCCAGTATTAATACTTGCAACTATTGGTGCTCCCCGAATACCTGTGAAAGCAGAAGTGCCTCCTGACGTAAGGGTTGCTGAAGCAACTGTAAGTGTTGTTCCACTTAGCGCAGAAAATTTAGTCCATCCATTTGTTGCCTGGTTAAATGTTCCATCTAATTGCGCAGAGCTAATATCGACAGCCAACCCATTCAGATCCGCAAGTAAGTAAGTTGCTGTAATCGAAGCACTAGTTATCCCAGTATTACTAACTGTCCAATAACGAGTTAAGAAGTTGGCAGCGCTTGAATTATTCGGATGCTTGCCATCCATCACTGAAACACCGATAGTGCCCCCAGTTGTTGGAGTGATTGTAATAGGAGAATACTCAAGAGTGCCTGTATTATCTCCGACAGGGAAAGTAAAAGGTACAGCTACACTAAAAACTTTTTGCAGTTCACTACCTCCAGTAGCAATAACCATGTTGGAAGAGGACGGGGTACCTCCAATTGTTGATGTGGCGGACAGCGTTAAATTATTCCCATTCAAATTTAAATTTCCAGAATTCAAAGTCAATACACCATCAACAGTGGTTGAGGCAGTCAACTGAGCTTCACCACTGGATTGACTAATGCTTAAATTTTTATAAGCCAAAGTCCGCAGGCTTTGACTTACACCAGAATAATTAACTGTATTTAATGCGCTGGAAACATCAATTGTAGTAATTGCATATGTTCCTCCTAAATTCAATGCAGCACTTGCCGCTTGCGTCAATCCTCCTGTACCACTCAGCGCAGTGTTGACGGTTAACGTATTGTTATTCGTCAGCGTAACACCTGTAACTGTTACGGTCGGAATAATAAATGTACCGGTTAATGCCTGAGAGCTTGTATCAAAGGTGTGAACTCCACTACCCGCAGTAAATGTTCCACTGTTGGTAATTCCTCCTCTGAAGGTTACATCTTCATTCCCTGAATTGTTCCAGGTGCCTCCCACTCCAACGGTCACCAGCCCTGAGAATATCTTTGTACCCGTTGTATTGTTTAATAATAGTGTACCTCCATTAATTGAAGTTGATCCTGATACTGTTGCATCAATTCCACCGATTGTAAGTATTCCGGTGGCCAGTGTGGCATTACCACTTATCGTCAATGTCGATAAGGGTGTAAAATTACCAAGCGTTTGGGTGTAGTTATTTGCAATAGAAACTGCAGTTGTCCCTCCCCCTGTTGTTAAGGTTCCTCCTGACTTGTTAACGGTAAGGTTATAATAATTCTTGGAGGCTAACGTACCATTTATCGATTGTGCGCCTGAACCATTAAATACAATAGTAGATGTGGAAGGCGTGAATGTACCTCCGTTATTTGTCCAATCACCTGCAACGTTATGGGTAAAAGCGCCTCCTACAAATGTGGTTCCGGCTCCCAATGTAACGGTACCCCCCACCGAAACTCCGATAACGGCTGTTGCACTTGCAGTGCCTCCTAATGTTAATGTTCCTCCAACGGAAGTTGTGCCCGTTTGTAATGTCTTTGCTAAACTTCCTGAAAGGCCAAGATTAACATAGTTGTTATTGTTAACTGTCTGGGCTGCTCCTGTAAAGTTTACTGTATTGCCTGAAGTGCTTGCAGTTAAAGTGGCAATACCTGAAGTGCCACCAATATTTAATGTTGAGTTGATGGCTTGTGTTAAGCCACCTGCTACACCACTCAAAGCAGTGTCGACCGTTAACGAATTGTTATTGGTCAACGTAACTCCTGTAACGGTTACACTTGGTATAGTAAAATCTCCAGTTAATGCCTGGGAATTTGTATCAAAGGTGTATACCCCTGAACCTGCTGTAAAAGTACCTGTGCTCCTTGTTATTCCCCCACGAAAAGTAACTGGTGAATTTCCAGAATTATTCCAAGTAGATCCACTTGCAGCTGTCATCAAACCAGTAAAGATTTTCGTGCCAGTAGCTGAGGATATCACTAAGCTACCACTTGTTCCTCCACCGACTGTTGTTGTGCCAGTAATTGTTAAATTAAATCCTGCCGCGGTAAAAATGCTTCCATTGCCTATCGATAAATTACCTCCAATTA
Source organism: Bacteroidia bacterium (assembly GCA_031384515.1). Lineage (GTDB taxonomy): Bacteria > Bacteroidota > Bacteroidia > Cytophagales > Cyclobacteriaceae > ELB16-189. Next base: position 35,153 of record JANNAQ010000012.1, on the reverse strand, counting down.
TGGTTGCTATTCCAGTGCTTGTGTTTGTACTACCACTTGTGCTAACATTATTAAACGTAGTGCCAGAAGATCCTCCGATAGTTTGAGTGGTACCATTGAAATTAATCGTACTGCCTGCATTCGTGAAAGTACCTCCATTATTTGTCCAGTCACCTGCTACATTATGTGTAAAGGCACCTCCGGTAAACACTGTTCCTGCTCCCAATGTAAGTGTGCCTCCAACCGAAACTCCTACAACAGCCGTTGCACTTGCAGTGCCTCCGAATACCAATGTACCTCCAATTGAAGTTGTACCTGTTTGTAATGTCTTTGCTCCACTACCAGAAAGGCCAAGATTAACATAGTTGTTATTGTTAACTGTCTGAGCTGTTCCTGTAAAGTTTACAGTATTACCAGAATTACTTGCCGTAAGGGTGGTGATACCTGACGTGCCACCAATATTTAAGGTTGAACTGGCAGCTTGTGTCAATCCTCCTGTGCCACTCAATGCAGTGTTGACGGTTAACGTATTATTATTAGTCAAAGTAACACCTGTTACCGTTACCCTTGGAATAATAAAGATTCCCGTTAAGGCTTGTGAATTGGTATCAAACGTAAAAGTTGGGGTGCCTGCATTAAATGCCGTGAATGTTCCATTATTGGTGATCCCTCCTCTAAAGGTTATATCCTCATCTCCTGAATTGTTCCATGTACCTAATGCTGCAACTGTAACTAATCCTGAAAAGATCTTCGTGCCTGTAGCTGACGATATCACTAAATTTCCACTAGCTCCTCCACCAACTGTGGTCGTACCGGTAACAGTCAAATCAAATCCGGCCGCTGTAAATGTAGTGCCATTGCCAATAGACAAGTTACCAGCAACAGTAGTTGCTATTCCAGTGCTCGTGGTTGTGGTGCCACTTGTCGTGACATTGTTAAATGTTGTGCTAGAAGATCCTCCTATAGTTTGGGTAACACCGTCAAAAGTTATGGTACCTGAATTATTCGAAAACGAACCTCCATTATTAGTCCAGTTATCTGATACAAAAAAAGAACCTGAACTGGAAGGGGCAATTAAAGAACCACTGCTTACGATTATATTGGTTGCATCCAAAGTTCCCGTTGAACCCGTAAACGTTCCTCCTGATACAGTCAAACCTCCATTAAAGGTCTGCGTTGCGGTGGAAGCTATATATTCGCCACCTGACACAGTGGTGAGGCCCGTTATCGTTGTCGTTTGACTATTTGCATTATAAAAACCTGCGGTAATTTCAAAAGCTCCTGGAAGTGTCCATCCTGAGGTTACTTTTTGAAGCGTGCCATTTCCATTTTTGGTTAGTTTGAAAGCTCCGGATGCAGATCCACTAAAAAGCGCATTTGCACTGGAGGGATTAATGGTAGCTGCACCAGTTAATGTTAAATTTCCGAACTGCACAGAAGCAATGCCACTGGTTACATTTCCGCCTTGATTAATCGTAAGTTGGTTAGCTCCAATGCTTAAGGTTCCAAGGATATGATTTATACCTGCACCAGCCGAAGAACGATCAGATTCAATTATCGTATTCCCTGCTACTACAACATTATAAGCATTGACGGTTGTGTTGGTAGCTAAGTCAAGTGTGCCACCATTTAAAGTAACGGAAGCTCCAACTGCTCCAAATGCTGCAGTATTCCCAGCAATCAAAGTTCCACCTCCAGAATTTAGAGTAGTTCCACCAGAAAATGTATTAGTTCCTGTTAGGTTTAAAGAACCTGTACCCGACTTTACAATCCCGAAACCAACACCACTTATCACTGAGCTTATAGTCAAATCCGGTGAACTCGACCCTTCATTTACTGTAATGGTTCGAGTAGAGCTGAGTATAATAGGTGAACTGATTGTTGCGGAAGTAGCACTTGAATTTGACGTAATATTTCCATTTAACGTAATGGTTCCACTTGTATTGGAAATATTCCCTCCCGTAAGGTTTATTGTATTCGAAACAAAAGGAAGAGAAACATTGAATGCTCCTTGGTTTAATGCGCCAGGTGAAGAGACAAGTAAGGTTCCGCCTGTGGTAAAAGCAATGCCAACCCCAAGATTAGTAGTTCCTGCTGTTATTGAAAGATTATTGAAACTGGTAAAAAAAGCAGACGGTAAAGTATTGTTACCTGTGAGTACAAGTGTTCCAGTTCCTGGCGTCCAAGTACTTCCTAAAGAAGTATTTGCAACTATCGATCCTGTTGTTAAAGTACCGCCAGCTGTCATCGTAATGGTGGCGACTGCAGGATTGGTATTAGAACTTCCAAAAACTAATGAAGCTGATGTAACAGAAGAGCCAGAAGCAAAAGTAATCGTACCAGTTCTGGCCGTATTTCCATATCCACCAACGCCCAGTGCTCCGGTGACAGTAACACCATAGGAGCCTCCAAAATTGAGTACTCCCAAACCATTGAAACTTGTGCCACTAATGTTTGGGACACCACCTACCTGTAGCGTATTGCATAAAACAGGATTATCAATTGTTACTGTAAACCCTCCCCTCACATAAACATCATCATCTGAATCAGGAATACCATCTGCATCTAATCCCGTAATGTCATCCCACGTACCAGCATTGTACCAGTTTCCTGAAGCTGTGCTTCTAAAAGTTCCTTGAGCTAAAGAATCGTGGGTAAGAAAAAACAAAAAGAAAAACCCCAGTGCGATCAAGCAATTCTTCCCTAAAGCCGATGCCGACACCGTTTTCAAATGGCAGATTCTAGTTTAGGGTCAGACATGAGTAATCTAAAAGCCAGGGAAACGGCAAGTAAAAGCTGAATCGTTATTTTAGAGTAAGGGAGTGAAGAAATCAGGTTGGAAAAACTCTTTCGACCAAAACTGGTCTGATGTCGAGTTCTGCCACTAAACCCAAGGAAAAAATATAAAAACCTCAGTCTTAAAAGTTTAGGCATAAAGCAGGCTTACAACTATAGCTTTTATATGGCTACAGACCTCCAAAAGTAACCCTTTCTGAATTAAAAAGCCCAATTAGTTAGCAAATTTACCTTCCTTGTTTACTTTAATCAACGCCATCTTTTTTTGGCCTTCATCTCCTATCGACATAGTGCCGAGGAGTACAATCTTTCCATCTGGCAATTCGGCTACACCTCCGATGTAATCATCCTCCTGCCCTCCGAAAATTAACGAGGGGTCGCTGTCACTCCAGGCAAAATTCCCCTCATTATCAATTTTTGTAAGGAAGAAGTTGTTAAATGTTGTCGACTTCTCATTACTCAACAACAAAAAGCCGGAAGAAGCGGAAGCGTAAACACTGACTTTAGATTTATCTGGATCCAATTCACCTAATGATTCCGATAAACGCGTTTGGTACTGATAGTCTACAGATTCATTAAAAGTTAACGTCTTTCTAAGTTTATTGATGTAGATGTTGTAGGTTTTAGACGAATTAACAGAAGTACCCGCTAAAAAAAATCCCTCTCCCGACTGCCCCGGGCTAATAATTACAGAAGTCAACTTCTCGTCCGTTGCAACCGTACCCGGGTACATCCTACTGTTGCTAGGCTCACCAGTAGCCCCTAACTGATACACCCAAAAATTAAAGTCTATTGTACTGCTACCCGCCACATCAATATTCGTGTACCCAAAGACATAATAGGTAGAAGCATTGACCTGGAATACGCGTGTTGCCCCATCTGCCCCTATTGACCCAGAAAGGCTTTTCCAAAGTGTATTGTTGAATGGCACCAAACTATTGGTTAGTCTGATATGAAGAGCATCCTGCACATCTTGGATGCCCTGATTTGGTTTAACCGATACGCCAGTGGTGAACCCGGAAACAATAAACCCATCGCTGGTTTGTGACACGGTGCTGGCTTCGTCATTGGCTTCCGCACCTGTAGTAGTTTTCATCCCAAGCAAAACACTATCAAGCTTATTCCCATCCAAAGTAAAGGTCATCAGGAGGATGTCATTTTCTACCGAACCCTTTTTAGAATTAGCCAATACTACAAGTCTATTGTCGGCAGTTAACTCCAGATCTTTCGCGTCATCATCAAATTTACCTCCAAATGTCTTTTCCCAAACCAGCTTACCATTTGCTTCTGCTTTCACCAAATAAAGTTGTTTGCCCGCTTTGGCCAAAGGTGTAGTTGAATTTCCCAACAGATAAATAAAGCCATCTGGAGCTACTACTACGTCTACTCCTTCCTGATTTCCATCGCCACCATAATACTTGATGAAATAACTTTCGGTAGGATCATCAATGGTACTAGCAGTATCGCATGAACTCATGAGGGCACAACCAACAAAAACAACGAAACCTATACAGCTTAGCTTACTTCTTGTCATCGCTCTTCTTCTCCTTTGAAATTGTTCTCATGGTTTTACTGGTACGTGTATTTTTAAGGCGTGATGGATGATAGAGAGGCTTAACATATCCAATTGAAAAAGAAACATTGTCTAACCTGAAATAATCACCAACATAGGAATACTTAGTGGCTGTTTGTACCTGCTCGTTTTCGTAGTCAGCTAATTTTGTGTCCTGATAAAAATTGGTTTCAGGCTTCGTTAGGTTTGTATTTCCTGCCATATACCTGACATCGGCAAACACAAAATCCTTCCCTACTTTATACCGAACCCCGCCTCCTACCACAAAAGATCTGTTCAAGAGTTGTCTTTTATATCCAAGCTTTATATCAGGACCAGAAGTAGGCACCTGACCTTCACTTCCCAAAATATTTGTATAGTTAATTTGAGCCCTCGGCAAAAACAATAAATTAATGGAGTACCCCACATAACCAAATGGCCTTATTTTTCCAGACGCATCTGCGAACTTTATATACAACGGAATATCAAACCAATTCTGTTTTTCCAAAAATGTTAAAACATCCCCTTTAAAGCTGCCAATGTAACTAATCCTATAGCTCTTGCGAGAATACGTTACCTCACTGCACAAACTGAAATTTTCATTAATGTTCCAATCTATTCCACCCCCAATTTGCAATCCTGGAAGTAAAGAATATTTAGTATCAACGGGTTCTGAAAATGTGTTGACTTCATGTATCACCCTGTAAACGGAAGTATTGCCTCCAATGCGAACGTGTGGTGTGAAGATGGGAGTTGTAGTGAATTTCTTGCTGAGATAAAAAATATCAATCGGATCTTTTGAAACATCTGCCACGTACTCTGGGTCTGCGCTTAACAACTTCATATAGCTATCTTCCGCAGCAATAGGGTCGTCAATCAAAAGATAAGCCTGTGACAATAGCAAGTATGCCCTGACACTTTGTTCCTTTGAAAATTTCGTAATACAATCGTTTAAAATAGAGGGTAACCCATAAAAGTGGCCGGCATCAAATTCATCCTGAGCCTGGTTTAAAGCCTGCTCGCACTCTGTATCATTTTGAGCAAGCGAGGAAATAGAAATAGAAAAGAAAATTAAGCAGGTAAAATAAAGCTCCTTACGCATCTTCTTCCCTTAAAAATCTTTAATCAACAAACTCGCACACGTATTTTCATACGAAATGCCATTGGCCACATAAATTTTCCATTCCTCTTCTGTCATGTTGCGCGGTAATTTTGGACAAACTTGTTCTGCTAACATGCTTGGATTTGTTGGCCACACTCTGATCTCTCCATTATTGCATGACGTGAGCAAGAAATCTGATCCTGCTGAAAAGGCCATATCCCACACCTGCCCGTTGTTGTTATCCATGAGGATAGGAAGATCTTCTTCATGATCAACCACCCACATATGCATTCGTTTATCTAACCCTGCGCTTGCCAGCAATAAGCCATCAGGACTAAACTTTATATCGGATACACCAGCTTTATGACCACCCAATTCCTTGACCTGCTTTTGGAAAACCAAATCGTAAAGCTTTACCGTCCCCTTAAATGGAATTCCTTTTTCATTCAACAATTCTGTGCCATAGGCGATCAAAGGTTTTGTGGGATGGAAGGCAACGGACAAAATCCGGTTTGGAGATTCATGTGCCAAAACCGTAACAGCATTTTTATTAGACAAATCAACAAGAATTAAATCACCAGTTAGGGAAGCTCCCACCAACAACTTACCATCTGCACTTATGTCAATTGATTTTAAATTATATGGAACACTAACTAATAACTTACTCTGACCTGTTTTATGGTTGGTCAATCTCAATGTCTTATCTGAAGATGCTGAGATGAAACCAGTTTGATCAGGTAAAAACTTTATATCATTGACAAATCCTTTATGTCCTGTCACTATTACAGGCTTAGCTTTCGTGGTGAGATTATAGATTTGAATGAATGAGGAGTCGCTACCATTAATCAAATACTCTTCATCTTTGCTTAAGGCCAATACACGATTTGGGAATGGATTAGACCCTATGCTTTCGCTTTCGGAAGAGAGTTTTGCATAATCACCTTTTATAATAAATCCATCATTTCCGGTTGTGTAAAAAGTGCTGCTTGTGCCTGACACGGCAAGTGCAAACATCTTATTCTTTAATCCACCAGGAACCTTGACTGCATTGTAGTTTAATCCAGAGAGTTTGGTAAGTGCTGAATAAAGACCTCTGAAAACATATGGGTCGTATTTCTTGCCTTCATATTTGGTGTGGAATAAGTAGCCTTGCATAGACAATAGGCCCGCTAACTCCTTATCATCCATTGTTTCAGCTTTAGCTTCTAGCGATTGCGCAACAGAGAGATACAAAAGCCTGTTTGCCTTATCATAGTTTTCCTTTGCAATCTTCGTTTGATTTTCCGCAACCTGCCTTGCCTCCGACTCTTTACCTTGAGCAGCAATTGCTATATCTTCTTGCCGCTTAGCTTCCTTAAATTGCGCTTCCGCATAATCCCTTGCAATCTTTGTCTCTGCCAGTGCTTGCTGTAAACTATTCAAGGCTTTTTTCAATGCATTCTGTCCTTCAACAGCAATTTCCGTTTGCTTCACAGCTATCCTCCTCGCACTATCAGCTTGATCCTTTGCTTTCAACGCAAGGTCCTCTTGCTTAATAGCTATTGCAGCCTGCTGTTCTGCCTTAATTTGTTGCGTAAGACCGTAAAAGAAGAAGAACAACGCAACAATAAATGCTGATCCTAAAATAAGAGATGTAACTCTTGCCCTGCGCAATCTCCTGCGCTGCAACATTTCCTGGTTTTTGAGCTCAGCGTCATAGGTAATGCGGCTGGTGTCCAGAAATACGATTGCCCTTTCAAAAGCTATATCATATCGCTGAGCCCAAGTGCGAGTAGGCTTCTGCTTCTTTTGCCAGTTTAATGCAAGCTGAAGATCGGGTGGTCTCCACAAACCAGTTTTACCAATCTGGTACATGGCGGCCGCTTCGGATATACGCTTGTACATCCCAGCTGATTCATGTTCTTCATCAACCCAACCTGAAAGGCGATTCCAAATCCTCATCATACTCTCGTGAGAGAGCTCAATAATTGAATTTGCATTTAGCGGCATGTGTGACCCTGGCATCAGGAATGACCTTCCTGATTTCCTGAAATGGTCTACAACGTTCACTACTTCTTTTTCACTTGCATCGGCAAGCTCAGCAACTACACTGATCTTAACCGGTCTTCTCATCTCCTGATTATCCTGGTTCTTTTCGGTAGTATTTTTGAAAAGTATTTCAGCTATCTCCTTCTCACGTGAAGAAAGTTCATCAAAGGCTTCATTCGCATGAAGTGAAAGCGCCTGTGAAATCTTACCTATTGAGTTATAATGACGAATGTCCATCGGCTCGCCCTCTTCACGGTTCGCCACCCAATAATCCCACGTGCGCATTAGCGCATGCTGCATAATGGGAAGTTGATCCTGATTATCCCCAATGTCACTTAAAAGCCTTTTAACCAATCGCTGAGAAATTCTACCACCACCTACCGCAACTGGCCCTTCGATTGCCATGCGCTTCTGCTCCCGGGTCATCTGGGGCACCAGATAATTGCTGGTATTGATCATTTGAGTGAGCCCAGGAAAAGCCGCGCAATCTCCAATAAAATCAGATCTCATGTTGATGGCAACATAGATGGGCACACGTTTCTGGTTAACCGCTGTAAGGATGAGGTTTACGAAGGCAGTTGCCTCATTTGAAAACTCATCATTATTAGAAGCTCTAAATCTGAAAAGTTCCTCAAATTGATCTATTGAAATAAATACATTTTCCCCTGCTTTGCTTTGCAAAAATTTTGCAACTTCAACTAGCCCATCAGAACCACTTCGAAGCACAGAGCCAATAATTGAACGATAAATAGTCTTGTCCTTCTCCTCAATTTGATTGCTCTTAACAAGTTGGTCAGTAATTGAGTTTGTAAGGTTTGTTATGGGTGAAACTCCAGGTCTTGTTGTAACAACCTGCCAGTGAGGGCTTGTATGGGTCATGAAGCCGCCATATAAAACTGGCACAAGACCGCAATACATTAAACTCGATTTACCGCTTCCCGAATAACCCATTACTGTAATGGAGCGGTTTTGAGAAAGTTTTAGCAGAATCTCATCAACCTGCCCTTCGCGGCCAAAGAAGAGATGACATTCATCTAAAGAGAATGGACGAAGCCCTGGGAAGGGATTAATACCCAGCTTTTCGCCCAACGTAAGCACGTCAGGTGATTCTTCATCAAATGGTTCAACTTTAACTGAATAATTAACCATCTCTTTTGAGATCAAACATGAAATTTAACAAAGAATCAAGACTAATGAATCTTTGAACTACACTAAAGTTAAAAAAATACTCGTAAAAGAGTCAGCACAAAACTATTTTAAGCTTAAAAAATCCTTGAAATATAGAGTATTCTCAAATATATTCCAATACCCTATCCGCCAGCTTCACATTTTCAGCCAGCAACTCATAAAACAGATCTTTATTGATTCTCAATAAGATTGTCTCTTCCTTAGCCAAAAGTATATTGGAGTTAACAAATCCATGAGCGGCAACCATTTCTCCAATAAACTGTCCTTTTTGATAGTTAGTAGCCAGCCTCCCCTTCTCGAAATAATCCGCAGATCCTTTATATAAGATATAGAAATTGTTATTCTTCTTCTCATCCGTAACAAGTGACTCACCTTCATTCAAGTCAACCTCGTCCGAAATATCGGCCAAAAAGGACAGGCTAAGCCCCGAAATACCTTCAAAGAATTGCAAACCTTGATAAAAAAGAACCTTATCAATCGTCATGAGGTGCAATTGCTCTTTTCCTGGCACAATAACGCTATCTAAATCTTTTTTAATATCCTCGTTAAGGCGACTAGAATTAATGTGATAGGATTGTTGATTGATTTCATGAAGCGCCCATGCCGCCACCTCTCTGATCAATCTATCGGGATTAAATAACTGCGCTATAAGATCTAATGCAAAGTCATTTGTTTTAAGTTTACCAATCTGACGCAACACAGTTGCCTTTGTCCACCGATTAGTTTGATTAAAATCTCTGTTAATCAAAAATTTAAGTACTAATTTCTGATCGAGATTAACATGAGGATAAAAACCTTCTAGCCTACTAATTTTTTCAGAATTGGTAAGATCATCCAATACTGGAATGACGCGCTCTTTTAGTTGTTCTGACAAAAATACATCTAGAAGCTCCACAGCATAAGTAGTACCTTCAGTCGTTCCACTTTCTATGTTTTCCTTTACCAATTGTATAGACCGCGTATCATAAAGCATGGCCAGAAGCATATATACGTGCTCAATGTCGTTCTGGTCTTCTTGATCAAGCGCCTGCGTAACATCCTTTGCGGCCTCTGATCCCTCCACTTCTTTCATGGCGTTCAGGTTCCAACTGATATCGGCAATATCAGATTCTATTGCATATTTGATTCGGGTGATTTGAGAAATGCCTGCCTTAAATCCACATTCGCCCAATGACAATAATACTTGTGAAACAACAACCTTGTCCGGGTAATCAATTTTATTCCAAAGCAAATCTTTCGCTCTTTGCCCTCCTATTCGGCCCATAACTTGGACAATTTTATGCAAGGTTTGGGCAGTCTGTCCTGACCGGTAGAAAGCACTCTCAAGGTGATTCAATGATTTTCCTCCAATGAGAGTCAAGGCGTTCATCGCCTGATTGCTGAATAATGGATTAGTTAAGTTTTCAATCAACGCAAAAATGACCTCGTTATTAAACTTTTTAATGGATGTCTTAATAGCGGTATACCGAACCCTAGGTTCCGGATCATTTAGCAACTCAATTAAAAAAGAAACATTTTCCTCAGCAGAAGAATGTAGGAGTAGTTCTGCAGAGTATTGCCTGTCTTCAATAGATGATGATCTGGACAATTTTTGAATTCGTGCTTTAGTAATGTCGCCTCCACTATTTAATACTAATTGCAAATCAGCCTTTGTCAAGACATTTTTAGATCCTGCTTCACCACCAGAATTATCAATTTTAATAACATATCTATCTGAAACCGATAACCCTTTAATTTCATTCAATCTTTCCTGAGCATAATCACGGGCTTGTTCATGGCTATTTCGCATGAGGCTGTTCGCCCAATTTCCTATCTGTGCGGGGTTTATCTTCTCCAGAAGCTTATAGGAAAAAATGGCTTTGGAGGTATCGGTATTGCTTAACAAATTTTCAAGACGCTGCGTAACCTGGGTAAAACCAATCTCCAATTTATCAGAATGAGCTTCTTTCGTCTCTAACTTTGCACGAATTTTATTTCGATAACCATTGTACAATTTTTTGTTAATGATTACATAAGCGCCTAAGAGAAGCAAAATCATCGAGGAAATCCACATGATATCGAAGAACGGAAATAACGCAAAACTGAAAATAATCACTCCTGCTATAAATCTTCCCGATTCATTCACCACACCTTCTACTTTTGATTGAATTCCAAATCTATATCGGCTGTCAAGTGGAATAAATAACAGTTTATAAACAGGATTCTCAAGTGAATCTCTTAGCGTATTATTTGCCAAACGAGTAAGTGCAACAAAAAGGAAAAAGAAAATGAACGTCCCCGGGTTTAAAACATTGTCGTGGCCAAAAACCGAACCTGTAACAACAGCACCAATGGCAAATACACCAACAACAGCTGGGAGAATGTATAACGAAACCCGTAACCCGTAATTACTAAAAATGCGATCATTAATAAAGGTTTGCATGATCAAACTGATCAGATAAATTGCCCCATTAAAATAGGCAAGAAAGTTGGTTAACTCGCGTTGGACAGGGTATTGCTTATTCAAAGAATCTTGAAAGGAATACTGAGTAAAAATAAATGTAACCATAGAAATGATGATGAATAAACTCATCAGAACTATATATCGATCCTTAAATATGTTCTTGAATTTTGTTTGTTCCTGCACACTTGCTTCGAATTCTCTTGGATCATTTTTATCTAAAGGAAATTTTAGAGAAATAATGATAAGGCATATGGATGACCCTAGTATGCTAATGTTACAAACGATCAGATAATTTGAAGTCTCCGGAAAGTAAGCGGAGGTCAAAGGGATTAGAAAGTTGGCTATGATAATTGCCAAAAGCTGGCCCGTGTCAATCCAACCTATGATTCGCTTCGATTGCTTAAAATTAAACAACCGGCCAAATATTCCCCAATAGCTTAGCAGCAGTATTGCCGTCATAGGCCCTGTAAAACAATACATTGCAAATAAGACATATTCATGATACGCCTTATCTGCGTAGTTGTATAGGATGTATATTGTACTGGAGAAAAAGACAACAAGAAGAATTGAAGCAGTGGCTAAACTTGTAAACTTAAACCTATTTTGAGCGCCTGAAAAAATAAGAGTAGCGACAATTCCCAAAACACCAGATACCAAAAAGGCTTTATCTAATTGATCACTTATTTGATTCAGAAATAACGATTCGGCAGTTACTTGATATGTGGCAATAAAAATCCCCATGAAGAAACCAGTTCCCAGCATTAAGCTTACCGGCACCCGCTCGTCTTGTTTTACATTTAAGGCTGTAAAAATGGATTTCATTGCGTGAGAAATTTAGTACTAATTGGTCACAAAAGAAAAAGCCGGCTATTTTTATAGGCCGGCTTAACTAAGTTCAATTAAAATTAATACTACTATTTCTTCTTTGTGGAAGTACTATCCTTGGCTACAACTGGCTTGGCTTGATCCGTTTTATAAGCTTCATTCAGACCCGCTATAACATCTTGTGTAATATCCAGGCTTGCACCACCATAAAGTACATCGCTAGTTGGATCAAATTTCATTACCAATTGAATTCCTTTTTCTTCCCCATACTTCTTTAAAAAAGTGGTGATCTTACTATAGAGTTCAACATTCATTTTACCTTCCTCTGCAGAAAGTTCTTGAGATAAACTCTCCTGATACATTCTAAGATTCTGTTGCTTTTTGGTGAGATCTTCCTCTATGGCTTTTGCCTGACCAATGGTAAGATTTCCAACATTTTGTTGATACGCCTGATAGTCATTTTGAAGACCTTGAGCCCGGCCACGCAATTCTTGGTCTAGTTTTTTACCTTTTGCCTCAAGAATGCCGCGATTTACTTTAAAATAATCGTAATATTTTAATACCGAATCAGAATTAATATAGGCCATTTTTAGTTCTCCTGGTGAAACAACTGCATTGGCAGAAGATGAAGACGCTGCACCACCTGCAAAATGCAGATAGAATAAAATACCTACTGCAACTAGTAGTATTGCATTAAGAATAAGGGAAATGTTTTTCATTGAAAATCTGTTTAGGGCGGCAAATATAAACAGATTGTTGGATTAGGGACGCCAAATCCAGTAAAAGATGTAAGCTCGAGAAACCATGCAAACTTGAGAAAATTACAAAAGGCTAATCCACTTCCTCTTCCTGGGTTTCAAAAGTAAATAGGGTGTCGTCAAGTTGAAGTGAGCCCGCATTGAAATCGGAAATGAATCTTTCAATAACCTTAGGAGTTATTTTTTCAACATGTAAGCCAATATTCAATCCAATTCCTAGGTCAAGGTGGGGGTCGAGGTCAGCATGCTCTTTCACACGAACCTCACCCTCTTCTTGCAAGTCTACAATTACTTCAGCCATATAAAGGCCAATTTCTTCTTCTACGTCATCAAGAGGTTTCAAATTGCCATTTTCATCTTCGCTATAGGCAATCTTTCTATAATGGGGAAAATGCTCAGCTGCCTTATGTTCTGCTATTTCAAAGAGTTCACTTTCATGGTGCAGCCTTAGCGTGTACATCACTGCGTCATAAACTACTTCCTTGCCCTCATACTTGCCAATAAAGTAAAAATGAAAATACTCATCATTTTTTTCATCGCTATCATCGAGCAAATAATTCTGCCCTGCTAAACTGATTTTCAGTTTATATTCATCCAATGTTTTTGATTCGAATCCTTTGTTATTAATTGGTGTCATGAGGCATTGAATGTAGTAATTTTGATATTAAAAACAGCATACTTAATAATAAATTCCTTATTAGCCTAGATGAACAACTCATCTACTTATACCACTCTGCGTACATAGGATAATTCTTGGCAGTCCGTTCGATAACGGCTTTCATTTCCGAACCCACATCTTTGACATATTTTGCAGGCATACCAGCATAAATAGAGCCCGGGTCGATTATAGTGCCTGGCAAAACAACAGCTCCAGCAGCAATTACTGACCCCTTGCCAATTACGGTATCGTCCATAACAATTGCTCCCATTCCAATTAACACATTGTCGTGAATGGTACAGCCGTGTACGACCGCAGTGTGGGCAATTGAAACATTGTTGCCAATCACTGTTTTTGATTTTTGAAAAGTGCAGTGAATAACAGCTCCATCTTGAATGTTTGTATTGTTCCCGATGGTTATTGAATTAACGTCTCCACGAACTACAGCGTTAAACCAAACTGTACAATTATCACCCATCACCACTTCGCCAACCACTACGGCATTGTCAGCCAAAAAACAATTGACACCAAATCTTGGCGTATACCCTTTTATAGTTTTTATGATTGCCATCTTATTCTTCGTGTAAAAGGCTAAATCTACAATCGTATTATCATCTTTCAAGAGATAAATAGCCTAAAAATGTAAATACCCTGACAAGATGTCACTGTAAATATTAAAAGTGCTAAATTTGCTAGTTGATTTCAAATTAATGGCCCATTTAATATCCGATATCGCAGTTTTATCCACGCTTGAAGAGGACAAGTGTGAGGTAATACATGTCTCAAAAGACAATCAGACTGGCCAGACTAGAAAGCTTTACATTGAAAGCTACGGCTGCCAAATGAATTTCTCTGACAGCGAAATTGTCGCCTCAATTTTACAAAAAGATGGATTTGACACCACTTCAAACATCCTTGAAGCTGACGTTATCTTTCTAAATACGTGTTCAATCCGGGAGAAAGCCGAACAAACAATCCGCGATAGACTTACACACATCAAAGGCTTTAAGAAACTCAAACCTGACCTTTTAGTTGGTGTGCTAGGTTGCATGGCTGAGCGATTAAAATCAAAATTACTAGAAGAAGAAAAAATTGTAGATCTCGTTGCTGGTCCTGATGCATATCGCGACCTTCCAAAATTAATAGCGCAAGTCGATGAAGGCGACAAAGCTGTAAACACTTTTCTATCACGGGAAGAAACCTATGCTGACATTAGTCCTGTTCGACTTAATTCAAATGGGGTGACGGCATTTATATCTATCATGCGCGGATGTGACAATATGTGCTCGTTTTGCGTTGTTCCATTTACCCGCGGACGTGAACGTAGCAGAGATCCATACTCCATTGTTGCAGAAGCAAAAGATTTATTTGAAAAGGGATTTAGAGAAGTAACACTTCTTGGTCAAAATGTTGACTCTTACAAATGGAGCGAAGTGGAAAACAATAAAGCCAGGTTGGAAAAAACAGAAATTAGTCACGTAATTTCTTTCGCCAACTTGTTGGAACAAGTAGCCAATGTGCATTCTGATCTTCGCATTAGGTTCTCAACATCGCATCCAAAAGATATTAGCGATGAGGTGCTTCATGTAATGGCCAAACATGAAAATATTTGCAAGTACATTCACTTGCCTGTTCAAAGTGGGAATAGCAGGATTCTTGAATTTATGAATCGAGGGTACACCCGCGAATGGTACTTAGCAAGAGTTGAACGTATCCGCGAAATACTAGGAGATAGCTGTGGTATTTCTTCTGATATGATTGCCGGGTTTTGCACTGAAACCGAAGAAGAGCACCAAGACACACTTTCGCTAATGGATGTAGTTCAGTATGACTATTCATATATGTTTTTCTATTCTGAAAGACCAGGAACATTAGCAGAAAAGAAATACGAAGATGATGTTCCAATAGAAATAAAAAAACGAAGACTTGATGACATTATAAGAAAACAAAGACTTCTTTCATCCCTCCGCTATAAGCAGGACATTGGGTCTGTACAACGAGTTCTTATCGAGGGCACTTCGAGGAAAAATGAAGATCAATTACAAGGAAGAACATCGGCCAATCGTGTTGCCGTATTTCCAAAAGAAAATAAAAAGAAAGGTGAATACGTCAATGTATTAATTGAAGACTGCACAAGTGGAACATTGATTGGAAAGATTGTTAACTAATTATGGCGATAACAGATTCAGAAATACTTAATGTAAAACAGCGATTCGGAATAATTGGCAATTCGCCACAGCTTAATCATGCTGTGCGAGTAGCTATGCAAGTTGCACCAACGGACATGTCCGTTTTGATCACTGGGGCTAGTGGTAGTGGCAAAGAGTCGTTTTCAAAAATAATCCATCATCTTAGTCCGAGGAAGCACGGACAATTTATAGCGATCAATTGTGGCTCGATACCAGAAGGTACAATAGACTCCGAACTTTTTGGTCATGAAAAGGGATCTTTTACAGGTGCACACGAAGCACGGAAAGGATATTTTGAAGTTACAAATGGAGGAACCATATTTCTAGATGAAATAGGAGAAATGCCTTTGGCAACTCAAGCTCGCTTGCTTAGGGTATTAGAAAATGGAGAGTTTATTAAAGTAGGATCTTCAAAGGTTTTAAAGACAGATGTGCGTGTGGTAGCCGCCACCAACATTAACCTTCTTCAGAAAGTGGAAGAAGGGAAATTCCGTGACGATTTATACTATCGGCTAAGCACAGTTCCAATTTTTGTTCCCGCTCTGCGCGAAAGAGGCAAGGACATAGAGCTATTGTTTAGGAAATTTGCAGGAGACTTTGCTGAAAAATATAAAGTCAAGCCTATTTCACTTACTGAGGATGCGAAGGAAATACTTATCAAGTATCGCTTTCCAGGAAACATAAGACAGTTGAAAAATCTAGTGGAACAAATTTCCGTTCTTTCATCTGACCAAAAAGAAATTGATGGGGAAAAGCTTCAGCAGTATTTTCCTAAAGAATCAACTCTCCCTGCTCTTTATCATGGTTTAAATGAGAATGAGAATATTTCTGAGCGTGAAATATTATATAAGGTTTTATTCGATATGCGGAAGGATGTGAACGACCTTAAGAAAGTCGTGTTAGAGAGCGCAATCAATCCTTCCAAAGCTGCTCAAATGGTAAAAGATAACGCAGGGCTTTTTGAGGACATTGATACTAAAATAGATCAACCAGCCAATCGCGAACAAGTAGTATTCAATATCTCTTCCGACTCATCTGATTCCAAACCAGCTAACAGAGGAGAAGAAGTTCAGGATATTTCTCATGAATCGGAAGACGATTCCCTATCTATCGAGAAAAAGGAGAAGGAATTAATACTGCGTGCCCTAAGTAAGAACAATAACAAAAGAAAATATGCGGCCAGAGATCTGGGCATTTCTGAGAGAACACTATATCGTAAAATAAAACAATACGAACTTGAAGAATAGTACATCAATTGGATCCCATAAGTTGAATTCAGCCAAAATCCGACTCGTAGCATTGGGTACCATACTCGTAAGTTTCACTTTTTTCAGTGGTTGTGGAATTTATTCTTTTTCCGGTGCCTCCACTGCAGCTAAGAACATTACTGTTGAGCAATTTTTTAACAACACTGATCTTGGTCCGGCTAACGTAGGTCAAAACTTTACCAATAAACTTAAGGACTATTACCAGCGAAATTCGAGCTTAAAGGTAGTTCCTGAAAATGGTGAACTTCAAGTGGATGGTGCCGTTTCAGAATATAGAATTAATCCCATAGCTCCTGTAGCATCGGGCAATCAGACTATTGATGCAGCCGCCCTCACACGGCTTACCATCGGTATTAAGATGAGTTATGTGGATACACTAGAACCAAAAAATAGTTTTAAAGACAGAACTTTTAGCTTTTATGCAGATTTTCCAAACACAGAAATATTAACCAATGTACAGGAGGAGCTTGAAAAGAAAATTTTTGATCAGATTCTGACAGATATATTCAATGCTACTGTTGCGAACTGGTAGTAACATTGCATTTCAGCGAATAAATTTGGAGCCTACCCCTATTGCGTGACCTTCTTATTTCCAGTACATTTACTCTTACCTTCCTTGTAAAATTGTGGAAAAAGAAAAGCTCTTGTTTCTCACTCGAAATTATACTTCCCTTACTGCCGATGAGGCTAGGGAATTGATTTCAATTAAATCGATTTTTCCTTATAGCCAGCTTATCCACAATCTTGCAGCACGTGGTGCCCAAGACAATGAATTGGAAAACAGAAGTAAAGAGTTGCAATTAAGTGCAGTTTATTCCACTGATCGCGGGGTACTTAAGTCAATAATGGGCTCCCCAAGAAGTCAAAGAGATAAGGCGGTCTCTGATTTGCCATCTGTTATCGAGCCTGAAGAAAGAAATTTATCAATACTTACTAATTCAAAAAGTGGGCTGACAGGAGATGCCTTATTAACAGAACTAGCCCACGATCTGGATAGGCTAAAGGAACTTAAGCAAGAATTTGAGGTTAGTTTTAATAAGGTATCAGATAACAAAAAGTTAAGTTTACACCAGGAGAAAAAAATAGTATCTGAAGTGCATATTAGTGAGCCAACCTCAGAGGAATTGATCAAAGAAATAAAAAGCTCTAAGAAAAAAATCAAACCAGAAGGTGCCAAGCAAAAAGAACAATTCGATATTATTGATCAATTTATCAAAACACAGCCAACGATTTCCAATACGAAGGCTAAGCCAACCGCCATTCCTCTACCAACAACTGATTTGACAGAAAGCACCTCTGCCTTTAGCGACCACATCATTTCCGAAACTCTTGTTGAAATTCTGATTAAGCAAGGGAAAAAAGAGAAAGCCCTTGAAGTGTTAAAGAAGTTGATTTGGAAGTTTCCACAAAAAAAGGCTTACTTTGCGGCTCAAATTGAAGAACTGAAGAAATAAGATTATGTACACATTGTTAGTAAGCGGCATTATATTCTTTGCCATTTTAGTGGTTTTAGTGGTTTTGGCTCAAAATTCAAAGGGCGGAGGCTTATCCAATCAATTTGGAGGATCTGGCGCCAGTAACCTTATTGGAGTAAAAAAAACAGGTGATTTATTAGAACGCCTCACTTGGGGTTTTGCCATCGCCATCATGGTTCTAACCTTGGCAACAAACTTAACTAATCCTGGAGCAGGTGCAACAGACGAAATTATTGAGCGAGCCAAAGAACAACAGACTGGCCCTGGTCTTGATCTTAAGAAATCTGCCCCTACAGACACTACCAAAAATTAGATAATCATCTCACTATATCATAAAATAAAAAAAACCCTAAATGGGCTTCTTTTATTTTATGCCACTTCTATTTTTTTGATTAACAGTCGCTTTGCAATGGGCATTAAAGTTTGAGCGATATGGAATTTCAATTTTGAAACTACTAGGTAAGTAGCTGGATTTGGCAAGTCAGAAAACTGGCGAATAAGCTTCAACTTCATTTGCTCATGCGTATTCGTAAAACTCCTTTCCGATGTCGAAATTAGCTGGGTGTGAATGCCTCTCAACTTCTCGTTAACATTATCAAAAATTGTAAGCTGATAACGGTATATATTGGTTTCGTTTTGTGGTGGTTGAGTGACAAAAAGATATCCTTCTTTGGCATATAACGAGGTAAGTCCAACTGGTGAAATCTCACATTGGGATTCCACATATTCATAAATGAAAGAACCTTCGTCAAGCGATGATTTAAACTGAGGCAAAGCAAACTCTATTATCGACTCAATCTCATGCATGACCGCATCATCTTCAATAATTTTTTTATAATTTATTTCTAGATTTTGAAGATGCTCCAAAGAGAGCCTACTTGGAAACCTATTGTAAAACATCGACTTATTCTCTCTTATTGCTATGAGGTTGCGGTGATGAAAAACCAGATCAGATAGAAATGGGTATAACTCAATCTTGGTAAACGATTCTTTGACCTGCTTTAAATAGGCAAGCAAAATGTATTTCTTGTACTCATAATCCACTAGTCCTTCAGTAAGCCAATTCTCATTGAGTTGAACCATGTTCTGCTAGTTTAAGTCAATCCTCTTCAATTATACGAAACTGAACTATATTCTGCCATACTGCCACTTTAAAATCTAAACTCTGACAGGTATGACAATTTTTCCCATCTTTGCATCCCCGAACTCGGAAAGTCTGTCCTAAACAATGGAAAGGCTTCAAATGGCATGAAAATCGCCATGTGGGGATCGTAAGTTTGTTACATTTTTAAACAATAATTCAAACCAATATGGCAAAAATCAATTTCAAACCAAATGAAGACAGAGTGCTTGTTGAAGCAGCACCTGCCGAACAAAAAACAGCTTCCGGCCTTATCATCCCAGACACGGCAAAAGAGAAACCACAAAAAGGAAAAGTGATTGCGATCGGTGAAGGCATGAAAGATAAGCCTGTAACTGTTAAAGTTGGAGACAACGTCCTATACGGAAAATACTCTGGCACGGAAATCAACATCGATGGTAAAGAATACCTCATTATGAGAAATTCAGACATCTTCGGTATTATTTAATTTTCATCTAACAATAAATGAATTACTAATATGGCTAAAGAAATAACATTCGATACAACTGCCCGCGATAAAATAAAAAAGGGAGTTGATAAATTGGCAAATGCCGTTAAGGTTACACTTGGTCCTAAAGGCCGCAACGTAATCCTTGATAAGAAATTCGGAGCACCCACTGTTACAAAAGACGGTGTGTCTGTAGCAAAAGAAATTGAATTGAAGGATCCTGTTGAAAACATGGGTGCACAACTCGTGAAGGAAGTAGCTTCTAAAACTGCCGATGCAGCTGGTGATGGTACAACTACTGCTACCGTATTAGCTCAGGCCATTTATTCACATGGAATTAAGAACGTGGCTGCCGGTGCTAACCCAATGGATTTGAAACGCGGTATTGACAAAGCTGTCACCGCAGTTATAGATCACTTGAAGAAGCAATCAAAGAAACTTAAAGATTCAAGTGAGATTTCTCAAGTGGCAACTATCTCTTCCAACAGCGATGCTGAAATCGGTAAAATGATTGCCACTGCGATGGACAAAGTTGGTAAAGACGGAGTAATCACTGTTGAAGAAGCTAAAGGAACCGAAACTGAAGTTAAGACTGTAGAAGGTATGCAGTTTGATCGTGGTTACCTCTCCCCTTACTTTGTGACTAACACGGAGAAAATGGAAGCTGATCTGGAGACTCCTTATGTATTGATCTACGACAAGAAGATCAGCAGCATGAAAGAACTTCTTCCGATCCTTGAACAAACAGCCCAAACAGGCAAGCCATTAGTTATTATTTCTGAAGATGTTGAAGGCGAAGCCTTAGCTACTTTAGTTGTAAACAAAATTCGTGGATCACTGCGTGTAGCTGCTGTTAAAGCCCCTGGTTTTGGCGATCGCAGAAAAGCTATGTTGGAAGATATCGCTATCCTCACTGGAGGTAAAGTGATTTCTGAAGAAACAGGTATGAAGTTGGAAGATGCTAAATTAGAATATCTTGGCAAGGCCGATAAAATAACAATCGATAAAGACAACACAACGATTGTAAATGGCGCTGGTAAGAAAAGCGAAATCCAAGGCCGTGTTAGCCAGATCAAAGCACAAATTGAAGTGACTACTTCTGACTACGATAAAGAAAAATTACAAGAGCGTCTTGCAAAACTTTCAGGCGGTGTGGCTATCCTTTATATTGGAGCTGCTACCGAAGTTGAAATGAAAGAGAAGAAAGACCGCGTTGACGATGCATTGCATGCTACACGTGCTGCCGTACAAGAGGGTATCGTACCGGGTGGTGGTGTAGCTTACATACGCGCTATTGATGCATTGAAAGATTTGAAAGAACTTGGTTTGGACAACGAAGATCAGGCAACCGGTGTTAACATCGTTCGCTTGTCGCTAGAAGCTCCATTAAGAGTTATAGCTGAAAATGCAGGACAGGAAGGTTCTGTAATTGTGAACAAAGTACGCGATGGCAAGAAAGACTTCGGTTACAATGCTCGTGAGAACAAGTTTGAAAACTTCTTCGAAGCTGGTATTATTGATCCAACTAAAGTAACGCGTCTTGCATTAGAAAATGCAGCTTCAATTGCAGGATTGCTATTGACTACAGAAGCGGTTGTTTCTGAGATTGCTGAAGAGAAAGACTCTCCACAAATGCCAGGTGGTGGCGGTGGAATGGGAGGAATGATGTAATATCGAATTAACTGATTGAGAAGGCCTTGCCAATTTGGTGAGGCCTTTTTTTATATCATAGTTGATTCTGGACGATTGATTCTGACATTCAGAGTCTCTAGCTTCAAGAATCCAGCATCAAGCATCATTTTATTCATACTTTTTTAATAATTTGGCAGACCAATATTTTACAATCCTATGGTAATTCACAAGTCCTTCAATGATTTTGTATTGTTTTTATACGTTCACATGGCACATTCAGATGGTGAATCGCATGACCTTGAAAAGGGAGTCATTCTGAATAAAATGTCTAAAATTTATCCGGCAGAAAGTAACCTTGATCGATTATTTGAAGATGCTGCAAAGCAATATAGAAGTATAGATAAAAGTAAAGTAACCGAAATCATTCGTGCTACATTCAAGCATTTTGATCACATAAAGTTTGCCCAGAAATACAAGGTCTACACGGATATGTATGACATTATTAATGCCGATGGAAAAGTTCATGAATCTGAAACAAAGGCATTAAAAGAGTTGAAACAGATTATTGATATTTCTACTGAGAAAACTCAATAGAAATAAAATTTAGTATTCCGTTAGGCCAATCTTCACTGGCTTTTTTTACTCCGATTTGCTATTTCCTATTCGATAGAGCATAGTTGCCATAGCAGCAAAGAATAAAACTCCTAAAATAGCATAACCTGTTGCGCCAAAGAGACTTGTTAATCCATGTTCTGCGCTTACCAATTTTAAGCTATTGAATACATTATCATTGACGGAAAGTAGCGCTACGATAACCCCAGCCAAGGCTCCACCAGCAATTAATCCTGTTGCAAACAAACTACCCCGACCCAAATCATCGTCCTGCTTTACATCCCCTCTTCTCTCTGCCTTCCAATCAATTAATCCTTTTACCGCACCTCCAATGAAAATAGGAAGGGTAGTAGATAATGGTAAGTACAAACCAATAGCAAAAGCTAACGCTTTGATTCCACAAAGTTCTATCATCACAGCAATGAAAACACCTACAATAACAAACTGCCAATCCAGGTTAAACGATAAAATCCCTTTTGCTAATGTTGCCATTAAGGTAGCCTGTGGCGCAGGATAGCGTTCACTACCAATACCATGAACAATTCCTTGGGCCGCCATATCTACGGTTGGTGTATCGAGTACTTTAACAACAACACCAATTGCTATTGAAGAAACAATGGCGCCAATAAACAAAGCTAGCTGTTGATACTTTGGAGTAGCGCCTACCAAATATCCAGTTTTCAAATCTTGCGATGTACCTCCAGCATTGGCTGCGGCAATACAAATCATTCCTCCAACTACTAATGCTAACGGTTCATAGAGTTTACCGCTCCAGCCCACCGCAGTGAAAATAAGGCAGGTTCCCATCAAGGTTGCAATCGTCATTCCTGAAATGGGGCTGTTGCTCGACCCTACTAGTCCGACAATTCTACTGGCGACAGTGACAAAAAAGAAACCAAAGACAATGATTAAAATACCGATTAATGCTTTTTGAAGTATACCATCTCCAGGAATTCCGGGTAGAACAGTCATTAATACAACCAATGCAATACTCCCAAAAATTACTACCTTAAATGAGAGATCGCGTTCCGTACGCAATATGCCACCTTCACTTTTTTCCTTTAAAGAAGCCACGCTGTCACGAAAAGAACCAATGATGGTAGGGATCGTTTTAATCAAGGTAATGAACCCACCTGCTGCTACCGCACCCGCACCAATCTGCCTTATGTAGGCGAAGTAAAGGGCGCTGGATGGATTAGCAAAAGTCTTTGAAACAGGATCCCATCCACCTTTGCCTCCGGCAGTATTAATATCAGCAAGATAGCCGAGGGTTACTAACTGGTTAGCAACACTTTCAAATGGAACCAAAGTAGATAACAATGGTATGATTGCCCACCAGGCAAGAACAGAACCTGCGACTAACACACCTCCAATTTTTGGCCCGATGATATATCCGACTCCTAAATACTCAGGTGTGATTTCTCCATTAGTAGTCGCGGAGGGCCAGAACTTATTAAACTGACTTGTAACATATGCTGGCGTTTCAGCTATAACATGAAATACTTTTTGAAGGATAGCATAGCCCAACGCTACACCCATACCCAAGAACGCAGTGGCAGCAAATACCCCACCCTTCTCTCCTGCTTGCAAAACCGATGCACAAGCTGTTCCTTCCGGATAAGGCAAGGTGCTATGCTCTTTTACTATCAATGACCTACGAAGGGGAATCATCATTAAAGTACCGAGCATTCCTCCAAATGCAGCAAGGATCAAGATGGTTAGGTAATCAAAATAGCTTTCCCCAACACTAACACCATTTGAACCTGGCGATAAAAAAAGGAAGCCTGGCAAAGTAAATACAACACCAGCCGCAATCGACTCTCCTGCCGATCCAGTGGTTTGGATGATATTATTTTCTAATATGGTTGTCTTTAAAAATTTACGTCCAAGCGTTATTGCAATTACTGCAATTGGAATAGACGCTGAAACAGTAAGACCAGCTTTCAAGGCAAGGTAAACTGTAGAACATCCAAATAAGATACCAAACAAAGACCCAAACACAACAGACTTAACTGTAAACTCCGCTATGTTTTTCTCTGCTGAAATATAGGGCTTAAATTTTTCCAATGCTTCCATAAACAATATGATTACAAATAAGAATAGTTAATATCAACTGACATCACCCATAAGCTTTCTAAGGCGCTTGCGAAATAATAAGACAATAACTCCTGAAACGAGCATCGCTATTACAACTCCCTGAAAAAGATCGACCAACAATTGCGGATTTGCCATGATGGAGGTATCGTCAAATTCACCCGAAAACAATCCAGCTACTAGATTGCCAAGGGCAAGGGACATAAACCATATCCCCATCAACTGACCCACTAATCTCTTAGGCGAAAGTTTTGAAACTGCACTTAGACCAATCGGATACAAACATATTTCGCCAAATGTGTGAAATATATAGGTGAAGAAAAGCCAAGTTGGGAGCGCCTTACTTCCGGCCACAATGATCATTGAACCTCCCATCATCACCGCATAACCTAAACCCATAAAAATTAAGCCTAATGAAAGTTTGACTGGTGTAGAGGGATTAAGATTTCTTTTTGAAAGCCAAATCCATAGCCAGGCAAACAACGGTACAAAGAGTATTACCGCACCAGCAGGAACAACCTGAAACCAGCCAGCAGGAAATTCAAAACTTCCTATAAAACGATCCGTGTAACGGTCGGCAAACAAGGTAAGGGAGGATCCTTGCTGTTCATATCCAAAATAAAACATTGAGGAGGCCAGAAAAAACATAGCAATGACTTTTACTTTATCTTTTTCACCTTTATCAAGTTTTTCAAAAAGTAAAATATATCCAAAATAAAGAATAACACTTCCACCAATCAAATACAATGAAATTTTAGCAATCGTAACTGGGTTAATTACAACTGTACCAGTTAATAAAAGAGTCATTAATAGAATTAACAATGCTCCAAATATGAGTAAGCCCAATCGGAAGTTTTTTTCTTTTCTTGATTGAAGAAGGGGGTCGGCAAGTTTTGCGGGTTCAAGTCCTGCCGATCCCAAATTCTTTTCTGTGAGTTTATATTGGATTACACCAAACAACATTCCAATACCAGCCGCAGCAAAACCATAATGCCAATTTATATTTTCGCCCAAGTAACTGGTAACAATTGGAGCAAAGGTTGCTCCAATGTTAATACCCATATAAAAAATTGAGAAGCCTGAATCGCGCCTTGCCTGATCACTTGAAGAATATAATTCTCCAACAAGACTACTGATGTTTGGTTTCAGTAAACCAGTACCCATTACAATAAGCAACAAACCAATAAAAAATGTCTGAGTGAATGGAAATGCAAGGCAAAAATGACCGAGTGTAATCAAGCATCCTCCATAAAAAACTGATTTCCTTAAGCCGAAGAATTTATCAGCAAGCCAGCCTCCAGGCAATGCCAATAGATAAACAAACATGGTGTACAATCCATAGACCGCACCTCCCGTTTTTTCGTCCAATCCCATCCCGCCTTCTTCAACAGCAGCCACCATAAATAAAAGAAGGAGGGCGCGCATGCCATAGTAACTAAAGCGTTCCCACATCTCGGTAAAAAATAAAGTGGCAAGTCCGCGAGGGTGACCGAAGAAGGTTTTTTCAGCATTCATGATCCGAAATAAGGTATTAGGTATTGAAAAGTAGGCTTATTAATCCATTTAGACAACCCGATCATCAAGAAGGTCATTTGCTTTTGACTAATAAAAAAGCCTTGTTCTAATTTGCAGAACAAGGCTTTTTCTTTTTTATAGATTATTTATTCCATTTCAGGCTCTACACTCCACTTCTCCGGAGATCGCCATAGACTTGATAACAAAAGCTCGCGCATAAAGATGAATTCCTTTGGCAGTCTATCGTACATACGCTCAAACAGTTCTGCATGTTCAGAGAGTTCCCTCTTCCATGCTTCACGATCAATCTGCATAATGGATTCAAACTGCTGCTTCGTGAAATCTAAGCCTTCCCAATCGATGTCGTCATAGTGAGGCATCCAACCAATAGGACTTTCTACAGCATTCGATTTTCCCTGAATCTTTTCCACTATCCATTTAAGGATACGCATGTTTTCTCCAAATCCTGGCCACAGAAAATTTCCATTCTCATCCTTACGGAACCAGTTCACCCCAAAAATTCGTGGAGGGTTAGGAATGTCTCTTCCAAACTGAAGCCAATGGTTAAAGTAATCTCCCATATGATAACCACAGAAGGGCAACATTGCGAATGGATCTCTTCGCACTTTTCCTATCTCACCAAATGCGGCAGCAGTTGTCTCAGAGCCCATAGTCGCTGCTAAGTAAACTCCATAGTTCCAGTTATGCGCTTGATAAATCAAAGGGATGGTGGTGCTTCTTCTTCCGCCAAAGATAAAGGCGCCAATTGGAACTCCATTTGGATTTTCCCAATCGGCATCGATACATGGCGACTGAGAGGCTGGCACAGTAAATCTTGAATTCGCATGAGCCGCAGGTTTTCCAGATGCTGGATCCCACTTTTGTCCACGCCAATCTATCAAATTCTTAGGTGGCTGTTTGGTCATTCCCTCCCACCACACATCACCATCTTCTGTAAGAGCTACGTTAGTAAAGATTGTATTCTTAGCGATGGTTTTCATTGCATTAGGATTGCTATTCATGTTTGTACCCGGTGCAACACCAAAGTATCCAGCTTCCGGATTAATTGCACGAAGCTCGCCATCCCTGCCAGGTTTTATCCACGCAATATCATCTCCTACCGTTGTTACTTTCCAACCTTCAAACTGTTCAGGTGGAATAATCATAGCAAAATTGGTTTTACCACATGCACTTGGAAATGCGGCAGCAACGTACGTTTTCTCTTTGGTCGGACTTTCAACTCCAAGAATTAGCATATGCTCAGCAAGCCAACCTTCTTCTTGGGCCATGGATGATGCTATACGTAATGCAAAACATTTCTTACCCAAGAGTGCATTGCCGCCATAGCCAGAACCATAGGACACAATTGATCTCTCTTCCGGATAATGAACAATGTATTTAGTAGTTGGATTGCATGGCCACTTAGAATCTTTCTGACCAGGTTCTAATGGCGCTCCAGATGTGTGAATGCATTTTACATACTCACCAGTTGGCCCAAGGACATCAATAACTTTTTTGCCTACTCTTGTCATTATATGCATATTAACAACAACATATTCTGAATCCGTTATCTCCACTCCGATATGAGAAAGGGCTGAGCCTATTGGTCCCATGCAGAAAGGTATGACATACATGGTACGACCTTTCATACATCCATCAAGTAGTTTGTTGAGTGCTTGCTTCATCTCGCGCGGATCCACCCAGTTGTTTGTAGGCCCAGCATTTTCCTTTTTGCGGCTACAAATGAAAGTGCGATCCTCTACCCTCGCCACATCGCTAGCATCTGAAAAGCAGGCAAAGCTATTTGGTCTTTTCGCCTCGTTGAGTTGGATGAATGTACCTTTCGCTACTAGCAAATTGCACAATTCATCATATTCAGATTTTGAACCATCGCACCAGCGAATCTGATCAGGCTTACACTGGTCGGCCACTTGTTTTACCCAAGTTATTAACTCTTCGTGCTTAAGGGGATAGTTGTTTATCGTTTCCGTCATATAGTTTGTGATTAGACCTTATTTTAAAGAGGCAAAAATAAGCCAAAATCAGGCAAAAAGAAATGTTTCAAACGATTGCGGAAGATGACTTTTTCACACATTGTAATATGATTTTTGATAGCTGCTTGGCGAGTGAAAACAAGGTTGCTAAATGAAGCCCTTGATCCAGTCATAAGCGGCCTGTTGATTGGAGAAAATACCCAAATGAACATTCAGGTTGATAAACTTCTCCTCTGCATCCATTTTGAATTTTTCCATAGGGAAATCAGCAAATATACTTTCTCCAAGAATGACGGCATGAATAGTTACACCTGATTCCCGAAAAAGTAATTCTTCCCACGTATTTTCCAACCACTGTTCTACATCTGAACTTAATTCACCAAGAAGTTTAGTGTCAGCAAGCCATGCCAGATTTTTATAGGATTTCTTCAGAACGCGATACTGCTTAGCAAGTTCTATAAGACCATTTTCAAATTGATCATCTGTTGGCTCTTGGGTCCAACGATGGCGAAGGACTGGAACCGAATCGTCAAGTTCACAAATCAATAGGTCATTCTGGTAAACCGTACGTATCATAGTAATAACTTCTGGTAAGTTACCAATTTTAGAACTCCACCCGGTAGGCAATCACTGGAATAATTCCTAGTTGATACTTCGTTTTTATCGTCTGAAGGTACGTGTCGAAATAATGACCTGCAATATTTTGAGTATTGAGCAGATTTTGGATATCTAAAGAGAACGTCCGGGTATAACCAGGCTTATTCTTCCGCCAACTCAGGCGCAAATCTGTGCGAAAATAATCTGGTAGTTGTACTGAATAGCCATTTTGAAAACTGTATTGAGTGCTGCCAATAGTGGTTGATAAATTTTGGTCGATTGGTGCCTCACGTAATCCCCCTAAGTAAAGTATCCTTGTATTTATTCCGAAGTTATTTCTTTTCTTCTGCCACTCTTTTCCAACCAAGAAGCTACTCGTAAATCTCCCACTGAATCTGGTATAATATTCATTCGCATTATATTCCGAACGATACAAAGATCCGCTAACCATAAAGTAGATTTGGTTGTAATAACGCTTCTCGAGCAATGCTTCTACTCCATAGTTCAAGCCTTTACCACTATTCTGAAGCGTATTTCTTGAAAACTCTTCAAGCTGGTTCAGTGTTGAATAACGAAATACAAAAGGCTCAACAGGAACATTAAAGACTCTATGGTAATATACATTCGAGACCAATCTCAAGTTTCTCGAGAATGTATGTTTATATTCAGCTGCGAATTGATTTGCTTTTGTTAGCCCTAAATTTTGGTTGCCTAACTGTAAATAGGTTTGTGATTGTTGCCACTGCCCCGTCAACCCGTAAGACAAGGTCATTGAACTTTTCGCAAATGAACGCAACAAAACTAATCTGGGTTCTAAGGATGAAGCATTATCATAAGTGAAATTAACAAATCGAAGACCAGCATTTAGTCTCCATCCTCCAAAACGTTGAGACCAGCTAGCGTAAGGTTGCCATAGCATGCCGGCTACAGTGCCATTGACGTCCGGATAAAATGTATCCAAATACAATGGAGTAACAGTTGTGGAGACTAATTTATTATCTAAATGGTTAGCTGTCATCCCAGCCTCCAATGTTCCATTCGCGCCAAGCTTATAAATTGCCTTAAAAAAACTTGAGAATAATCTCTTGTCATTTGAGTATTGATCAGAATAGATATAAGCATAAGGAAGTGGAACCACTTCGCTCTGCAAATTGCGAGTCTGTAATTGACCTGATAATGATCCGCCAAAACTTAAACTCAGTTTTTCAAAGGATTTGAATTGATTTACAAATCCAATTCCATAGACCTTGCCATCGTAGTCAATAGAATTATGATCCTTCTCTTCCTTCCATTCATCCAAAGGTTTCGCATCGAATTGATTCGAACTCAAACCTCCAAAACCAAATACTGAGAGATTTCCACCTTTTTTTTGCTGTTGGTCAAGATGAAATGAGAAATCCTGGAAATTAATTACCTCTCCACCAAAGTCCAATCCCATTAAGGATAACAAACCAACCGTTGAATACCGATAGTTGGCAACAAAGGATGTTCTGTGGTTTTTATCAAGAGGGCCTTCAGCAGCAATATCCAGCCCTATAAGGCTAGCTTGAGCCGTGTATTGCATTTTGTTTTTATTACCTGGTCTCAACTTCATATCCATCACTCCAGAAAGCGCATTGCCATAATTGGCTGGCAAGGCACCAGAATAAAAATCAGTTCGGTCTAGCAGTTGAGCGCTCAGCACATTCACTCCTCCCCCGTTTGCCACGGGCTTGTCACTAAATGTCCCGGCATTTGCCAAATGATTGGGGCTTACAATATCCAATCCTTGCAATCGCCAAAGCAATCCATTGGGAGAATAACCCTTCACTGCAATTGAATTACTTTGGTCATTAGCGGCCACCACACCAGGATAGGATGTAACCATTCTTACAGGGTCAAAAAAATTGGCTGGCACCCGCATCGATTTTTCCATGGAAATAGAAGTGACTCCAGCCGGTTCTTCAACTGCTGATGATCTAATTTCCACTTCCTTCAACATAGTGGAGGATTCAATCAGGCTCGCATTTACAATTGATTCTTTACCCGAGATAACCAACAGTTCATCTTCAAATGAACTGAATCCAGTAAAAGAAATAGAAAGCTTGTATCGATCAGGATTGACATTCAGAATTTGGAAATTGCCAAGAGAATCCGTCACAGATCCTGACACCAAGATATCTGATTTAAAAATTGATATACTGGCGCCAACCAAGGGCTTGGCAGTATTCTGATCTTTCACTTTACCTCTTATGGCTTGACCTAAATCCTGACCAGAAACAGTTATTGAATTGATGAACAAGACGAAGAGAAAAAATAATCTGATGAACATGTCTTTCTTAAAATATATTAAATGAATAACCCCAGCTAACAGCCAGGGTTACAAAGCTAAATTAGAATTCTCCTATTTCCGCACCGCTTACAAAATGGACTTGAGATATTCAATAGATTTTTTGGTGCTTTCCATTGGATTGGAAGGATATGTCTCTTGCTCCATAAAGAAATGTTTCATGCCTGACTTTTTCGCATTTGCAAACAGCGCAGTGAAATCGATTGAGCCTGTTCCAACATCCGCATTTCGTTCCTTGTCTGCTTTGTCCATATCCTTAACATGCCAGAGTTCAAACCTTCCAGGATATTTTTGGAAATAGGCAAATGGATTCTTTCCGGCATTCACTACCCAGAACAAATCCATTTCCATGGCTACTAATTTCGGATCAAGAAGTTCTAGCATAACATCATACACCAGCTTTCCACCTACTTCCGTAAATTCAAATGCATGGTTATGATAGCCTATTCGCAACTTGTGCTTTTTGGCTATCTCACCTGCTTTGTTTAGGGAGTTACATGTAGCCTTCAATGCATCCAACGTTTCATAATATTTTTTATCCATCCACGGTACAACAACATAATCCTGTCCCATTTCCTTGGCATCCGAACAGGCTTTCTCCCAAGCACTACCAGTTGCAAGGTCAATTCCGTAATGGCCGCTTCGTACTTTTACACCGAGACCTTTCAGATACTTACCGAATTCTGCAGCCGGCATTCCAAATAAACTACCATCCTTATAACCGTAGGTTTCTACTTCGGTATAACCGAGCGTAGCGATCTCTTTTAATGTGCCCTTTACGTCTTTCATGATGACATCACGCAATGTATATAGCTGAAGACCAATCGATTTCTTCGACTTTGCGTCTGCAAAAAAAGAAGGTGCAATCAGTAAACTTGCAGCAGCAACAGAAGAAGTCTGAATAAATTTTCTGCGATCCATATTTGTGTTTATTTAATAATTACTTCCCTAACACCACTTGAAAAAGACTAAACAACGTTTCTTCTCCCGCTTGATCGTTCTTGAAAATTAAAACAAGGTTATGCTTTCCAGTTACTTCCTTTAAAGCTATTCCTGATGGCCTACTAAATATCCCAGCCCGAACTTCTATTCTTGGAGAGTTTGTAAAACTTACAGTACCTAACTGAGCGCCATCAGCAGAATCCAGCCTTACCTCAATTTCTCCCCCTTTTACCTTTCCCATTTCCACTGTTACGAAATTAAGTCTGTTTACTCCGGTAAGATCAATGTCTGTAAGTGTCAAAGATGAATTATGTGTTATGTTTTCAACGAAGTCATATCCGGCTGCACTCATCTTTCGAATTCCTCCTTTCAAATCCGTTGCCTCACTCATTTTTAAGGAAGGTGACTTTAGTACAAATTGTTTGGTACTTGCGAGCGATGGCATTCCGTTCGCACCGTTGTCTTCGTAGGTAACCGTGAGCACGTAAGCTGCTGTTGAAGTTGGCCCTGGAGGTGGAACAACAGCAAAGTTTGCTTTGCCACTTAATGGAAGGCTTGTTACTTTTTCTTCCTTTGCTAATGATAAAATGTATTCAACCATTTGCACCGTCTGAGCCTTGGTAAGTTGAGGATGCGCAGCCATCGCTACTTCTCCCCACACACCAGATCCACCCTTCAATACTTTATCACTTAACAGTTCCACTGCCCTTACCTCTTTTGCATAACGCTTGGCCACATCCCGGTAAGCAGGACCAGCAGATTTCTGATCTATCAGGTGACATGACTTACAATCGCTTTCGGCAATCAATAACTTCCCTGGCATTTCAGAACGCTGATGCCCTTGAGCAATTTTAGTCATATCGTATCCTTGCGGATGGAAATCAAGGGTTACTAAAACACGATTGGAAGGGATTTTTCCATCAGCAGTGCCACCGTCTTCTTTATCATTAACTGTGACTTTATAATTTGCAGAACCACCTGGCAGAAAACGATCACTACCTTCAACAGCAATGTCAATCACCGGAGGTTCATTACCTGCAATCACGGTCACATCAACTGTCGATTTGGAACCTTTTGAATCCGTAACCATCAATTTAGGATGGTAAATTCTAGCCTTATCAAACGTGAACGAAAACTTTCCGTTGGTCGAGTTTAAGACCTTGCCATCAATATCTAATTCATAGGTAATGGCATCACCATCAGGATCTGCGCTTTCGCTAGCTGAAAAATCAACCGATAGCGGAATCGCCCCTGACGTCTTGCTCGCGGTTAAGGTAACATTAGGCACCCGGTTTCCTTTGTTGAAATCAATACGTGACAACTTTGCATCCAGGTTCTTGTAGTTCCAGCGTCTGCCGTATTCCAAAGTGTATAGCTTTCCATCGGGTCCATAAGCCATGTCGATGGTGTTATCCCATTGTGCGTTATCCATAAAAGGTTCTATGTCAGTAATAACTCCCTTATCATCCATCGTTACTAGGCGCATCCAGTTGCGCATCCAGTCATAGATGATCAGCTTGCCATCAAAGTATTCGGGGAAGGCTCCTTCCTGGCCTTTATAATTTTCAGAGTAATAAACAGGCCCTGCCATTGCGTTACGTCCTCCTGTTTTCATCAATGGAAAATCAGGTGATTCAGCATAGGGATACCAGATGAATGGAGGACTCACCGGAGGCAATTCTGTTTTACCAGTGTTGTTTGGTGATGAATTGATTGGCTTAAGCGGATCATGACGCTGGCCGACTGTCTTTTTCTCAAAGTCATATTTTGCATACGCATAATTACCTCCTACAAATAATGGCCAACCAAAGTAGCCTGCCTTCTGAGCCTGATTCAATTCATCATAGCCGCGAGGTCCTCGCTCAGGTCCATCATTACCGGCATCAGGTCCTACTTCACCCCAATACAAAAAGCCTGTTTTCTGATCTACCGAAATTCTATAAGGATTACGATTACCCATTACATAAATTTCTGGGCGGGTTTTTTCTTCTCCTTTCGGGAAAAGATTTCCTTCCGGAATTGTATAGGTGCCATCCGGTTCAGGATGAATTCTTAAAATCTTACCGCGCAAATCATTAGTGTTGGACGATGATCCTTGTGCATCATATGGATGCCGTTCAGGTCTTTCATCCGCAGGACTATAACCGTCAGATTCAAATGGATTGACATTATCTCCAGTTGATAAATATAAATTCTTGTCCGGACCAAACACAAGGGATCCAGCAGTATGACAGCAACTAATTCGCTGAGTGGCCACTACTAGCATCATCTTCTCCGAACTTTGATCAATCTTTTCGCCATCAAACACAAATCGTGATAACACGTTGGCTGACTTCTCAGGATGTGAGTAGTAGATGTAAAACCATTTGTTGGTTTCAAAGTCAGGATCATGCGCAATTCCCAGCATACCATCTTCAAACTTTGATACTACATTGAACGTGTTAATCACCTGAATCGAATCCGTTTTTGGATCATACAATTTCACATTTCCTTTGCGCTCAATAAAGATGATGCGGCCATCAGGCAGAATATCCATTTCGGTTGGCTCTTCAAAGTACGAGCCAAGCACTACTTTGGTGAAACGGTTTGCCTCCGGCATCTTCTTCTCCTTAGCTTTAGTAAGATCCAGCTTGCCCTCACCTACTGCATATAAAATTCCCTGATACACATGATCTAAATACAATGGGTCAGCAAACGATTCGTCTGTATGACCCATGCCTGTATAGAAAGACCTGCCACCGTCAAAATCGTGATACCAGGCTATTGGATGGTTGTCGCCATTCTCTCCTCCTTGGTAGGATGTCTCATCAAGTTTATAAAGTAAATTGATATCTTCTGCAATCTTCTTGTAGTTATACAATTCATCTGTACGTATCCATTCATCCGGCAAATTGACTCCGTTGCCAAATGCCTTTACTTTTATAAACTTTGCCCCTTGCGTTGCTGGATGACTTTTAAAATAAGCACCTACTAATTTTCCATACCACCACCAATCATATTCTGTATCTGCTGCCGCATGAATACCTACATACCCGCCACCGCCTTGAATAAATCGTTTAAAGGAGTTTTGTTGCAGTTGGTCAAGTACATCACCTGTAGTACTCAAAAACACAACTGCATTATATTTTTTTAGATTCTCCTCATTGAAGTCAGAAGAGACTTCAGTTGTATCTACATCAAACCCTTTCTCCTGCCCTAATTTTTGTAAGGCTGCCTTGCCAACCGTAATAGAAGCATGTCTATATCCTTTGGTGTTGGAAAAAACTAACACCCGAGGTTTTTCTGGTGCACATGAATAGAGCACTGAAAGAAGGGCTAATACAGGAACTATTTTTGTCATACTGTCAATTTATAAGTAAGGAAATAACGCCACACAAATCGGTGCCAAAGCTACACAATGGTGTTACTAAAAAAGAAAAGCCCAAATAAAATTTGGGCCTTCCATCATTAAAAGCTCTAGGCTTTTAATGATTACAATCAATGTTCTTTTTCCCCATCTAACGAAAGTACGTAGCGTGCCATACTCTCTGCATTTTCTGTGGAGATGTCGGCATGAGCCGCCATTGGAATTTCACCCCAAACTCCCTG
>JANNAQ010000073.1:0-1775 GCA_031384515.1 Bacteroidia bacterium | reverse complement strand
GCTCGCGAAACAGCAAAGGTAGATGTTCGTCATATTTCTGGAGTGCCCACATGGACAGTTCTGTTAATACAACGCATAATGGAGCTAGAGAAAAAGAGCATCCTGGAAGTGTGGCCAAATCTTGAAGTTTTCTTTCATGGCGCAGTGGCATTTGGCCCCTACCGCAATCTGTTTAAATCCTTAGTGCCTGGAAACCAAATGCGTTATTGGGAAACCTATAATGCAAGTGAAGGATTCTTCGGCATCCAAGACAGGACAGATTCTGAAGAACTTTTACTCATGTTGGACTATGGGGTCTATTATGAATTCATTCCTGTCGATGAATTGGATAAGCCAAATCCCCATGTAATCAACCTAAGCGAAGTAGAAATA
The DNA here is from genome assembly GCA_031384515.1 of Bacteroidia bacterium. GTDB lineage: Bacteria > Bacteroidota > Bacteroidia > Cytophagales > Cyclobacteriaceae > ELB16-189. The sequence continues at coordinate 1,403 of JANNAQ010000073.1, read as the reverse complement.
GGGAAAAACTATGCGATGGTGATTACGACCAACGCTGGGCTTTGGCGTTACAATATTGGTGATACCATTAAGTTTACCAGTATCTCGCCTCACCGAATAAAAATTTCTGGTCGTACAAAGCATTTTATTAACGCCTTTGGGGAAGAAGTAATTATTGAAAATGCTGAGACTGCTATTTCACGTGCATGTGAATTAACGGGAGCAGTGATTGATAATTTTACAGCTGGCCCAGTTTACTTGGAAAAATCAAAACGTGGCGGTCATGAGTGGATTATTGAATTTAAAACAGAACCCGATAGCCTTGAAGAGTTTACTAAAATTATCGATGATACTTTAAGGAAAATCAATTCTGACTACGATGCAAAGCGTATGCATAACCTTGCGCTTATTTCACCTAAAATACACTCCGTGCCGGGCGGTACATTTTATAATTGGATGAAGAAACGCGGAAAACTAGGCGGGCAGAATAAGGTACCTCGACTAAGTAATACGCGAGAATTTCTTGAGGAAATTTTAGAAATGACTAATTCACAAGCCTAAGGCCAACCTCTGAAAGCTTAACATCAAGCATCTTTCCATATAATAGCACATTTAATGATTTTTTGCCATCTGTTCTTACAATCTCTTGGGGTTGAATCTAAACCATATTGAAAATCAGTCATGATTCTAGTCTAAAAAAAATAGTTTGTTTCGCACGCAAACTCGATCAGCAAAAAACTCAAAAACGCTTAAAATTCAGACACTTAGGAAACCTGAAAATAAGTCGAAATAGTAATCCACAAAATTCATCACTTATACACATTAAGGTAATATTATGGGTTAAGTGATTGAATTTCAATTGCTTAACCGTTCATTTATCAATCAGTTCTTTGTGGACAACTTAATCCGCTAAAAAATCCAGGGTAAAAAAATATATTATTTCTAAGTTTCAGATATTCAGACTCATATGAAATATTGGTCTTAATCTTCGTCAAAATAAAATGCCTGTGGATAGTTATCTCAATAAATCATAAATTGTCTGCCTACATAATTAGGAAATCTATATGGTGGCATCAATTCTTACTCCAAACCAAATCAAAAGCTATCACCAAGATGGCTTTTTGATCTTAAAGAGTTTTTTTTCCAAAGCAGAGGTGGACAAGATGTATGGAACTGCCCTACAAGACGATGCCATGCGTAAAAATGCTTTGGATCTAAATGATCAAACAGGAAAGAAGACAAAGCTTTCATTATGGTTCACGCCTGGCAACGATATTTTTGGATACATGACCCGGAGTCAACGCATGATCAAATCTATTTCTCCTCTCCTTGATAGCGATGCCCCTGTTTGCCACTTTCATTCTAAGTTGATGCAAAAGGAACCTCGGGTTGGAGGAGCGTGGGAGTGGCATCAGGATTATGGC
>JANNAQ010000056.1:0-3583 GCA_031384515.1 Bacteroidia bacterium | reverse complement strand
CGAATTGAGCACTTCCATGGAACGGAATCGCTAACCAGATCATGACAAAAATCAAAAAATACCTCATGTCTCTCACATCAGTCTAGTCTACATTTAAAACGAGTCACTTTCACGATACGCTTTTATCAACGCAAGCTCGCCCTCTTTACCTTCTTTCGCATTTCCATGTTCCATGCCCATCACTCCTTTGTATCCTTTGTCGTAAATCAACTTGAAAATATTCTTGTAGTTTATCTCTCCGGTAGTTGGTTCTTTTCGGCCAGGGTTATCGCCAATCTGAACGTAAGAGATCTCATCCCAGCAGGCATTTATGTTATTGATAAGATTACCTTCATTTCGTTGCATGTGGTAAATATCGAAAAGGATTTTACAAGAAGGGCTCTTCACCGCCTTACAGATTTCGAATGTTTGGTCAGAGAAGCGTAAAAATAGTTCAGGCGTATCGCTCAAAGGTTCCAAGACCATGATCAATCCATGCGGCTCAAGAATCTCAGCACCTCTGCGCAAAGCATCCACTACATTCGCTGTTTGAATGCCCATAGGCACTCTGCGTTCAAAAAATCCAGGCACAACAGTTGCCCACTTTGCATTTACTCGCTTGGCTGCTTCAACCGATTCCTTACACGTCTTAATAAAGTTATCTTTGAATTCTTGCTTACCAGTGGTCAGTGAAATTTTCCAATTGTCGCCACCATCAATAACAAATACACCCATCGTCATGCCTAAATCAGCTAACGTTTTCCCTATTTTTTCCTGTTCCGCAATAGATCGCTTCAATAATCCATTGTCCTCAATTCCTCGGAAGCCCTGATCTGCCATAAACTTGATCTGGTCAATAAAATTTTCTCCTGCATGATTCTTAAACATGCCATCATGCGGAGCATAATTAAGTTTAAAAGTTGCACCAGCCGGTGTTTTTAAAGTAGATGAGGGTTGAGCAACGGCATTGCCAAGAGCGAAAGTAGAAGCCGCTGTAGCTATGGTTCGGGTAATAAAGTCTCTTCGTTTCATACATTAATGGATTAAATCGGGATTACAGGTTTTTTGATTGACTATTTCGACAAGGAAGTTAGCAAACATTATTCTAATTTTCAGACAAATTACTCCAACATTGAAAATCTACCGAAATCTTTCCGAAGCCGTCATCGAAAACTTACAAGCCATCTTTCAAGACAATAAGTATGCCGATAAAGTAATTGAAAAAGTCTTAAAGAGTAATCCAAAATGGGGCGCTCGCGACAGAAGGTTTATTGCGGAAACCACATATGATATCGTTAGATGGTATCGGCTATTCAAAGAATTGGCCGATGCCGAAGATGGCGACTACTGGAAACTATTTGGCGTGTGGTGCATTTGGAACAAAACCGAATTGCCAGATTGGGAGGAGCTTAAGGGATTGAACCAAAAAAAAATAGTTGGAGCTTACGAGCATCTCAAACAAACCCGAAAAGTACGCGAATCTATTCCTGATTGGATGGACCAACTAGGTGAACAGGAGGTAGGAAACCGATGGGACAATGAATTAGAAGCACTTAATCAGGAGGCTAGCGTTGTCTTGCGAGTCAATACACTAAAAGTATCTCGCAAGGAATTACAAACTCAGTTAACTGGTGAAGAAATTGAAACAGAGGCGCCAAAGGAATTTCCAGATGCACTGATTTTAGAAGAACGGCAAAATATTTTCACCCGCCAACAATTTAAGGACGGCCTATTTGAAGTACAAGATGCCGGGTCTCAACTCATAGCACCCTACTTACAAGTACAACCCGGAATGCGCGTAATTGATGCTTGCGCTGGTGGTGGTGGGAAAACGCTTCACTTAGCTGCTATCATGCAAAACAAAGGTCGCATCATTGCTATGGATACCGAACAATGGAAATTGGATGAATTAAAAAAGCGGGCACGAAGGGCAGGCGTGGCCAACATTGAACCGCGCTTGATTGAATCTTCAAAAACAATTAAGCGATTAGAGAACTCTGCCGATCGCCTCTTGTTGGATGTACCTTGTTCTGGTTTAGGAGTGTTACGCAGAAATCCTGATGCCAAATGGAAATTGAACATTGATTTCATCGATCGGGTTAAAGAACTTCAACAACATATACTAAAAGACTATAGTTTGATGATAAAACCAGGTGGGTTGATGGTTTATTCAACGTGCAGTATTTTGCATACTGAGAATGAAGATCAGGTACAGAAATTCCTGAACGATTCAGAAGGTAAGTTTGAGTTGATTGAAGAAAAACGCATTTGGCCTTCAGATGGATTTGACGGGTTTTACATGGCACTCATTAAGAAGAAGTAAAAAAGCTGAAAGCAAAAAGTTGAAAGCTGAAAGCAAATCTATACCGAACTACTTTAAGCTTTAATCTTTCTGCTTTCAACTTTGAATTGAATTTATGAAACCACTCCTAACATTAACTCTATTTCTAATTTGCACTCCTTACTTAGTTGCTCAGGATTTTAAAACGTATGACCAATCTATTCCTGGCACGCCTGTAACTTTTAAAATGGCGGCAATCCCCAAAGGGAATTTTTCAATTGGAAGTGACATTTCAGAAAGAGGCAGAGATGAAGACGAAGGTCCACAAAAAGAAATAACCATCTCCCCGTTCTGGATGGGAACAAAAGAAGTAACATTTGCTGAGTGGGATTTATACTTTAAAGATGTGACCTTACCTCAAGCAAAAAATCTGGATGGCGTTACGCGAGCCACCCCACAATATATAGATCTCACATGGGGTATGGGCCGTGATGACAAGCATCCGACCAATAGTATGAGTCATGCCGCAGCCATTATGTACTGCAAATGGCTTTACTCAAAGACAGGTGTATTTTTTCGCTTGCCAACAGAAGCAGAATGGGAATATGCTTGCCGAGCAGGAAGTACAACCGCCTATCCGTTTGGCGATGATCCAACTACTCTCAAGGACCATGGGTACTTTAAAGAGAATAGTAATAACAAGTATCATCATGTTAGCCAGTTTAAGCCCAATGCGTGGGGATTGTATGATATGCTGGGAAACTTAAGTGAGTGGACTATCGACCAATATGATCCGGCTTACTATTCAACAATTTCAAATCAGGATCCGAAAACAACGCCAGGGTCAAAATATCCAAAAGTTGTGCGAGGTGGATCCTACCTTAGCGAAAGCAAAGAATTGCGTTGTGCTAATCGAATTGCCTCTGATGCCAGTTGGAATAAGCGCGATCCACAGATTCCAAAAAGCAAGTGGTGGCTTACAGACGGTATGTTTGTAGGTTTTCGGTTAGTAAGACCACTAAAACAACCTTCGGCACAAGAAATTGAAAAGTTTTTTATGCTATATTTAAAGTAACTTAAATACTAAAGCTCTAATAAAATGGAATCTAAAAACCAAACCCGCAGGGAATTTGTAAAACAAACGTCTCTTGTTGCGGGATCGTTAATGGCGATACCTCTTGTTTCAAATGCAAGTTTTTTTAATACTTCAGCTAATGACGCGATAAAGGTGGCATTGATTGGCTGCGGTGGCAGAGGTACGGGTGCCGCCATGCAGGCCTTGCTCACTACGCAAAATGTAAAACTTGTTGCTATGGCTGATGC
>JANNAQ010000026.1:0-7983 GCA_031384515.1 Bacteroidia bacterium | reverse complement strand
GCAAAGATGGAGGTTCATTAACAAGCATTCCAGAATTAATGGACAAGGCCGGAATTGTTGAAAATGGAAAATCAGTATTTACAAACACGTGCGGCAACTGTCATCAAATAAAAGGTGAAGGCGTAAAGTTCGGTCCGGACCTCAGTGAGATAGGGTCAAAGCTTTCGAAGCGCGCCATGTACACATCTATACTTTTCCCCGATCAAGGGATCAGCTTTGGCTATGAAGGATATACGTTTAAAATGAAAGATGGAAGTCAGGCTTATGGTATGATTGTGTCGGAGACGGAAGATAAAGTGGATGTTCTGTATATGACTACTCAGCAAACGCTCAATCCTGCCGACATTATTTCGCGCGAAAAGCAGGAGACATCCATGATGCCATCTAACTTACAGACATTGATGACGGAACAGGAGTTGGTTGACCTGGTTGAATATTTGCAATCACTAAAAAGCAACGCAATTTCATTGCGATAAGTAAATAGATGAATTTAGGGGCACTGTATTGCATATTTGCAGCCGGATATTAAATTTGCAGTCCCTTTTGGGGGTTTCAGGTTTAAAGTTCAAAATTTCAGGTTGTTAAAACCAACATGAAACCTCAAATTTGGAACTTGAAATAAAGCAAGCGGGAGTAGCTCAGTTGGTAGAGCACGACCTTGCCAAGGTCGGGGTCGCGAGTTCGAGTCTCGTTTCCCGCTCAAACATCACAAAAAACCCCTCTCCAAGAGGGGATTTGTTTTTAAACAGGTGAATGTTTTGCCCTGCCCGGGTGGTGGAACTGGTAGACACGCAGGACTTAAAATCCTGTGACCCTTAAAGGTTGTACGGGTTCAAGTCCCGTCCTGGGTACATTTTTAATATTAAAGCCTCGGGTTCCGAGGCTTTTTTGATTGCAAACGCTCACTGTCTCCTCTTCCCTTGGTAATTTTTTTTATGAAAAAATCTACACTTTGGATAACCACCCAGGTGATGAAACTGAAAAACAATGCGTAAAGCAAACCTGAAGTATCAATTGAACCGAAAGCACGCCAATTAGCCCAAGTCATAAAAAATAAATTCAAGCCAATCGGATCTTTCTTTTCATTTCAACCCTTCCGTAAAATGCTTACGACTCTTTTCTTGCTCAAACTTTTCTTTGTTAAAGGCCTCCGAGTTTCCTTTTGGAATGGATAAAGATTTGAAAGAATCTCCTTTGATGACTTTGGCTTGGTAAAGTATTTGCCCTACATGATGTGGATAATGCGCCAACTGTCGTTGGATAGCTTCGAGCACGGATTGTCCCTCGTTGCGGATGTAAATAATTTTGGAGAGATCTTCTGTCTTTACACTTTCAAGGGCATTAAAAAGACAGCTCCACCCTTTTTCCCACGCCTCCATCATAGATGCCTTATCAGAATACGTTTCATCAAACTCTGCTTCACGATTGCGCCAGGATTTTTCACCATCACTGGTTAAAAAATCCGTCCAGCGAGAAAGCATGTTGCCGCTGAGGTGATGAACAATCAAAGCAATGCTGTTGCTGGATTCATTGGGTTTAAGCAAAACCTCTTCATCAGCAAGCTGTGCAATAGCGCCTTCACCCAGCTTCTTGTAGTAACGAAAAAGCTTGATAGCACTCTCTAAGAAAACAATTTCATTCTGCAGCGACATTTGCTTCTGCCCCTTTTCTTTCCTCTTTCGAAATTGGCCCGCGTAGCGATTGCGCTTCGTATTTCTTTCTTAACTCAGCCGCCTCTTTTTTATTTTTTGAATGCAGGATGTGTTTAGGAACTTCTTTCAAATCCCATATCAATCCTACTGCTGCAAGTCCGCGAAGTATATAATAGGTGATGTCAATTTCCCACCAGAAAAAACCCTGACGTGATGCCGTTTCATAATAATGATGATTGTTGTGCCAGCCTTCGCCCATTGTCACCAATGCCAGCACTACACTGTTTTTGGATTCATCGCCAGTTTCATACCGAGGTTTACCAAACTTGTGCATGATGGAGTTGATGGAAAATGTACCATGATACAAAATCACAGTACTCAAAAAGAATCCAATGAATAATGTACCCAAACCAGCCGAAGTAAACATAGTGAGGATACTTCCACCATTCACTATACCACCTAGAGCCGTAACTCCAACGGCTAACATAGTGGGTGCAACAAGATAATGTTTGTTGAGCCAAACCAGCTCAGGATACTTGGCATAATCTCCAATCACTTTATAATCTGTTTCTTTAAAATCGGGACCAACAATCCATCCGATATGTGAGTACCAGAAGCCATAGATCTTCATCGAATGAGGATCTGCTGGTGTATCGCTGTGCCGATGGTGATGACGATGATGAGCGGCCCACCACAACGCACCTTTCTGTGCAGTTGTCTGCGACATAAAAGCAATTATAAACTGAAACCAACGAGATGTTTTATATGACTTGTGAGCGAAGTAGCGGTGATAGCCACCTGTTACCCAAAACATGCGAAAGAAGTATAAGAAAATACACACCATCCAATCGAAAAATGTTGCACCTGTCCAGATAGCTGCCAACGGAAGCAAATGGATGAACAGGAAAGCGATCTCTTGCTTTAAGATTGGCTTTCTTCTGACTTCTGGGATTACTGCTATTGACGGGTCCATGGCTTTAGAACTACCCGACAAAGATAACTGGAAATGGTGTAAAAAATTCCTTATTCGAACAGAACCGGTGCAGTATTAACCACAAACGAACGTTCAAGAAGTGGATCAGCGCCTTGACATGAGTCTTTTTTTTTTGTTAATCAGCGGAAAAATAAAATGACGGTGACTTAAACTTTTCGTAAATTCATAGTCAAAGAATCTTAAATTTTTTAATTCCATCGATTATGAAGAAAACAACGCTATTACTCGTTCTGGTTTTTGCAGGCATATCTGTTTTTGCACAGGATAAGGCCAAAGGGAGGGAAAAAGGAAAGGCCAAAGCCGAATTAAAATCAGCTGGCTTTCAACAAATAGATGCCGCACAGGTGCCGGATGCGGTAAAGAACTCATTCACACAATCAACGCCAGGCGTAACAGGTGTTACATGGCAGAAGCACACTGCCAAAGGGAAAGCTGATAAATCTTTTACCAAATATGTTGCGGTCTATACGGTAGATGGCAAAACCGCGCGGGCCCGATTCAGGGAAGATGGCACCGCCATGTCTTCATCGAAATATATGGGTGCTCAAAAGCTTCCTGAAAATATTCGCACTACGGCCACGACTAAAAACCCAGGCTTCGAATTAGTGGGAGGTGAAGAAGTGAAAACTAAAAAAGGTCAAACCTTTTACCGGGTGCGTATGAAGAAAGGCTCCTCAAAACTCACCACGCTCTATGATGCTAATGGCAATGAGGTGGTTAAAGACAAAGAGCCTGAGGAAGCAAAAGAAGATGAGGGTGATGAGGGAAATTAGTCAGTAGAAATTTTAATAGAACAGTCATTCTGAAAAGTTTAGAATGACTGTTTTTATTTTTTATCCACCGGATACACGATACCACACTGGTTTCTGATAGTATCCAGCGTTTCCATTAGCAGCAAAGTTTTTTCATGTGTTAACACCGGACTTTCCACAAGTCCCTTTCGCAAACACTCTGTTACATGCATGGCCTCATACTCATAACCATTACCCTGAGCCTTTTCAAATGAAATAATTTCTCGTGAGTCAACAACACCCGGATAATATTCAAGTGATGTAGTTGGTCCATGAAACCGATGTGTTAACCTGATACGACCTTTGTCTCCGCCAATATCAGCACCCGTTTGAAGATTGGCTGCGAATGTTGAAAAAAGTTGTGCAATCGTACCATTGTTATATTGAAATTGAATACTGCACTGTTCATCTACTCCAGTTGAGGCGCGAGTCATTGTTGCTTCAATGGCATCGGGTTTACCTAAAATATCAAGTGCTAAAAAAACAGGATAAATACCAATATCAAGCAATGAGCCTCCACCTAATGCAGGATCATAGATACGAGGAGCAATGGGTGGTGTTGGCAAGAATCCAAACTCAGCGTGCAAATATTTTATAGTCCCCACCTTTCCTTCCTTAATAAACTGCTTCACTAATTGATAGTAGGGCAGAAATCTTGTCCAGAAGGCTTCCATGATAAATGTGTTTTGTGTTTTAGCAAAATCAATCATCTCTTTTGCCTGGCGATAATTTATAGCGAATGCTTTTTCGCAGAGCACCGCCTTCTTATGTTTCAAACACAACATCACGTGCTCGTGATGCAGACCATGAGGTGTTGCAACGTAGATCACATCTACCTCTGGATTTTGCACTAAAGCTTCATAGCTGTTATGTCTATACTTGGCCGGGAAATCTTTGGCAAAAGCATCGACTGATGCTTGTTCACGCGCCCCAATTGCAATAAGCTCGGCATCTTTTACGAATTTAAGATCAGCCGCAAATTTGCGAGCGATTTTCCCACAGCCAAGAATGGCCCATCTAATTTTTGTTGGCATATCGTATTAGGTTAGATCATTTTTTAAGAACACTCAGTACCTCATTCAACTTCAACAATGCCTCCACCGGGCTAATCGTATTGATGTCAATTTTTTCCAACATCTCGTGAATGGCTTTTGATTTGGGGTCTATCTCAAACAAACTCATTTGCGGAGTGGGCAGAGGTAACTCATCAAATTTCTTTTTTTCCTGATTCTTATGTTTGTCCTTTTCCAAAAAAAGCAAGATCTCGTTCGCGCGTAAAACTACTTTATTAGGCATACCGGCAATCTGCGCCACGTGAATACCAAAACTATGCTCACTTCCGCCTTCCTTCAGCTTGCGCATAAAGATTATCTTATCGCCAATCTCTTTCACACTTACATTGAAATTTTTCACACGCACTAAGTCCTCTGCCAATTGATTCAGTTCATGATAATGTGTGGCAAAAAGTGTTTTGGGTTTGAAGTCTTTATGATTATGCAAATACTCTACAATCGACCACGCAATGGACACCCCATCATAAGTGCTCGTTCCACGACCAATTTCATCCATTAAAATTAAACTCCGATCGCTAAGATTATTCAAAATACTGGCGGTCTCGGTCATCTCTACCATAAATGTAGATTCGCCTCTTGAAAGATTGTCGGAAGCCCCAACTCGAGTAAATACTTTATCTATAATACCAATCACTGCACTCTCAGCTGGCACAAAGCTTCCCATTTGAGCCATTAACACAATTAACGCTGTTTGTCTTAGCAAAGCTGATTTACCGGCCATGTTCGGACCTGTGATGATCAGGATTTGTTGTGTTTCATTATCGAGGTAGATATCATTGGGCACATATACTTCTCCAACAGGAAGTTGCTTTTCAATGACCGGATGGCGGCCCGCTTTAATAGCCAATCGTTTTGATTCACTGATCTCGGGCATGGAATACTTGTTTGCCTTTGCCGTAACAGCAAAAGACAACAAACAATCAAGAGTGGCAATTACCCTGGCGTTTTGCTGTATTTGTGCGATATAATCTGTTGCATGTTGGACTAGCTCTAAAAATATCCGTTGTTCAATTACCAACAACTTCTCTTCCGCATTCAGAATTTTTTCTTCGTATACTTTCAATTCTTCGGTAATGTAGCGTTCAGCGTTTACCAATGTTTGTTTACGAATCCAATCGGTTGGCACTTTATCTTTGTTGGCATTGCTTACTTCCAGATAATACCCAAACACTTTGTTGTAAGAAATCTTCAACGAATTAATCCCTGTGCGTTCTACTTCGCGCTTTTGAATCTGAAGTAAGTAGTCCTTCCCAGAAAAGGCAATAGCACGAAGTTCGTCCAGTTCGGCATTCACACCTTCTTTTATAATGCCTCCCTGGTGAATAAGCATTGGAGCGTCTTCTTTTAACTCTTTCTCTATCTTTTCTAATAAAAATTCGCACTTATGAAGTTGATCACCTAGCTTTTTTAACTCTGTAGACGATGATGCCTCCAGTAATGCTTTGACAGGAAGAATTGCTTTTAACGATCTCTTTAACTGTTGTAATTCCCTTGGATTAATACGGCCAACAGCCACCTTCGAAATCAATCGTTCCAAATCAGCTATTTGACGAAACTGCTCCAGTATCGATTCGGTTAATTCTTCTTGCGAAGAAAACTGATCCACCACTTTTAATCGCTCTTCAATATTCTTCTTTTCTTTCAGCGGCAAAATCATCCACTTGCGAAGGTTACGCGAACCCATAGGAGTTACTGTCTGATCTAACACCTGTAACAGGGGCACACCGCCTTCGTTGTGCGAACTCACTATCTCCAAATTTCGGATGGTGAACTTATCCAGCCACACATACTTATCTTCATCAATGCGTGAGATAGCTGAAATATGTTGTGTGTCTTTATGTTCGGTTGCTTCGAGGTAGTGTAAGATAGCACCTGAGGCAATAATCGCTTCGTTCATTTCATCAATTCCGAAACCTTTTAGTGAATTGGTCTTGAATTGCTGAATAAGTTTGTCATGAGCATAATCAAAAGCATACACCCAATCATCCAGGGTAAAAGTGGCGTATTCTTCACTAAACTGGGGATCAAATTTTTCGCGAGCCCCTTTACTATAAAGAATTTCGGCAGGACCAAAACTTTGAATTAATTTATATACATAGTTCTCGTGGCCTTGCGCGGCATAAAATTCTCCTGTGCTTATGTCAAGAAATGCAACGCCCAATCCATTCTTTGAAATAAAAAGAGAGGCAAGAAAATTATTCTGTCTTTTCTCCAGCACATTGTCATTAAATGAAACACCCGGAGTGACAAGCTCCGTTACACCTCGCTTCACGATTCCTTTTACAAACCGCGGATCTTCTAACTGATCACAAATAGCTACTCGATGACCCGCCCGAACTAGCTTCGGCAAATACGTGTCTAGCGAATGATGTGGAAATCCCGCAAGTGCAGTTTCAGAAACAGAACCATTGCCCCGTTTCGTCAATGTGATATCCAACACCTTACTGGCTCTGATGGCATCTTCTCCAAAGGTTTCATAAAAATCTCCCACGCGAAAGAGTAACAACGCACCCGGATACTTTGCCTTGATGGCATTATACTGCACCATCAAAGGGGTCTCCTCTTTTGCTTTCTTTACCGGACCTTCTTTTACCTCACTGCTCATTACCTTTGCGAAGGTAAAAACTTAGCCGATGCAAAAGTTGCGTAACGATGAACTGGGCCGTATTTCTATCCCTGAATTTAAGAACAGTGCAAAACTTCCTTTAATTATTGTACTTGATAATGTGCGTAGTGCCATTAATGTAGGCAGTATTTTCCGCACGGCTGATGCCTTTCGTATTCAACATATTTATTGTTGTGGTATTACACCTGTTCCTCCACACCGCGACCTTTTAAAAAGCGCCTTGGGTGCCACGGAGTCTGTCGAATGGGCATATTTTCCTGATACGTTGTCCTGTATCAATGTTTTAAAAGAGAAAAATGTTAAGGTAGCAGCTATTGAACAAACAGTGAAAAGCATCCCACTCCAGCAAATGGAAGTTGACCACAGTCATCCGCTGGCAGTTGTTTTTGGGCATGAAATGCATGGCGTTTCTCAGGAGGTGATCAATCGATGTGATTTTTCGCTGGAGGTTCCACAGGCTGGCACCAAGCATTCATTAAATATCGCCGTTTGTACCGGCATTGTATTGTGGGAGATATTCAGAAAGTCATTAATCGCGTAGCTGTCAATCTTATAATCCCTGCTAAGTCGGGCAAAAGTATTTATTCGTCGAAAGATTTTCCGGCCAATAACCAAATGGCTTAGCTTCGCCATTCTAAAAAAAAATAAAATCATGTTCAAAATTCACTTAAAACTATCCGGTGTATTTTTATTGTTGCTGATGACTTTTTCATGTGGCACCCATAAAGAGGAAAATGCAGCTGCAGGGCAAGACACCACCCAAAAAGAATTCAACTATATCGCCGACCGGTTTGCCGATATCCAGGTGCTGCGTTACCAGATCCCCGGCTTTGATGAACTCCCGTTG
>JANNAQ010000043.1:0-111656 GCA_031384515.1 Bacteroidia bacterium | reverse complement strand
CTTTGTAGCTGCCGGACTGACTTGGACTTAACGATTGGTATCCATTGCTGGCATCATCATACCGGAATATTTCCTGAAATGTGCTGCTGGAGGTTTTCTTTACGTCCACTTGTATTTTGAAATCAGTGGTGGGTTCAATATTGGCTTTTAAGCTGATGTCTTTTGTTTCCAGTTGACTGAATGGAGTTGTTAATTTACCACTGGTACTCAACCAATCATTTTCGGCTGCTTTGTACCGGATGTTAGGATCTTGTCCGCCTAAAATAAAATCCCAACCAGGGGCAGTCCACGTTTTGTCATTTCCAAATAGATAAGGAGTTGGTGTAAAGCCTGGTAGAATTGTGCCGCGGCTTAGGTTATAGTTTCCACTTATGTTTCGGAGGGACATAATCAAACGCATAATTCCTTTAAGTGCAAAAAGATCGGGTGGAGTTTTTACAGTGTCTGGTTTTGCTTGTGCCTGTTTTGCTTTTTCAACCGGGGTTGGTTTTCGTTTTGGCGAATTGATTTCTTTCAAAAATTTGACTTTGTTATAAAGTTTTACAAAATCAAGACGGCCTGTGAGTGCTTGCTCTTGGGTATTTTGAATAATGTTGCCGAGTTTAAGGCTGTCAATTTTTTCAAGGGGCCCTGCTCTCCACGAGTATCCAACATTGTAACGATAATCGGCACCCATCCAACTCGTAAGCGGGAGTTTATCCAGTGGCACTGTATAGTTAGCGGAAATTGTTTGCTCAAAATTCTTGGGCCTTCCGAAGCTCTTCAGATTATCAACAACTATCTTAACAGAGTCTTCGTTGTCCAAATCTCCATCAGGTTCATCAATGATAGCGTTCATTCTGGAGTTGTAGTCAATGCTTAACGATTTAGCCAAACTCCACTTGGCACTATAGAACCGATTGAAGACAAAAAACTTTTGGTAATTCGGTTGAGCCCCGGCCAGATCTTTTACATTATTCCGATACACGAGCTTGCTAAATGAACGATCCAATTCTCCCCTCACTGAAATATTGGTTGGTAAGGGATTAAAATTAAAATCCTTAATAAGCTGCAAGAACGGTGAGGATAAGAATTTAATGTCTTTAAATGGCTCAAACCCTTTGAACTTAGGGCTATACTGCCAGGCAGCAGCGCCTTTAATACTACGTCTTGTATTTTCAATTAAATTGAAATTTGTTTGAGTTGCTTCGCTATAAGCATATGTAAAGGCAAAGTTCTCAATATCATAAATATGATTGACAGCATCTTTTTTTACTTTCACTTTACGCACGTTTGTGAAATTCAAGCTCCGCCTTTCGGCTTTGTCTTGAATCAATTGCTTATAGGCTTCTCTTTCCTGATCAGTGTTAAATGATTTAAAGGCGGCCGCAAGCCGCAAGTCCGGGTTGGCCGGATCAAAGTTGGGATTGATGGAGGTGGTTTCATAACTGGCGAACATGGGTATTTTCAATCCAAGACTCTTTGGCAATAATTTGTCAAGATTAAGGTTGGATGAAACATCATAAGTTGTGGTTTCTCCTCTTGCTCGTTCTGAAATTTTTGATTGAACACCTCCATATCCAAAGGTGATATGCTTAAACGAACCAGTAACTGTACCCAAGTCCGCAAGTTTTGCATTAAGTACGGCATTTACAGCCCAGCCTGCTGTGCGATCAAATTCGGTGAGGCGCAATTCATTTGCCCATAAACAAACATTGATGGATTTGGCATCATCACTTCTTGGATTACGAACACCAATCATCATTAATTTTACTTGACTTAGATCGGGTCTGCCAAAAATCCGAATCCCCTGATTTGCAATAAACCTTGGCCCTTCCCTTGGATAAAGTTCATTTAATGAATAATTCTCTCGGTCACGTTGTGCTTTAAGGGCGTAGAGCTCATTCAGGTCCATGTCAATAGAATTTTCGTTAGGCCATATTGCCTCCAATGGAGGATTTCGAAAACTTATTGCCGTGGGGTCTGTCCGCTTGAGAGGTACTTCAATCTCATAATAATTTTCATCGAAGTCAGTTCCTAATCGGATGAAGCCAACAAGCTGATTATCTTTTAGGTTTGGGCCATGAGCATGTAAAAACATTTTGATACGACCGTAGTTAAAAAAATCCATGGAAACATTCTTGAAAATGGAGCGTGCATCTCCGTCAGGCAAGTCAGTTGCACACAATTGAATAGCTTGTTCATTCAATCTGCGCTGTTGATAAGATGTATTGTCACGATCGCGTTTGAGAGGCTCTACATAAGCAGGTTTTTCGGCATTGCCTTCCCCGTTTTCCTCTATGTTGACGGTGGAAACAGAGAAGTTGTCCAGATTTGGCTCCAGCACTTCGCTAAATTTTGACTCTTCAAGATTACCTGTGTATCTTCTCCATCGGTTGCCTACAAATCTGAAATTAGCCATCCTCATGACAACGGGTTGTGAGAAACCGGTAAGATACATGCGTGCATATCGTATGGATTTAAACCCAGTAATGTCGCCAACCTTTTCATCAAACAACCGAACAGGAATTCTGAATAAATACCATGTGACTTCTCCATTAAAGCCTTCTCCCTGAGGAACAATTTTATCCACAATGTATTTATTTCCAACGTTTAACTTACCAGGCCGCAAATCGATATTGTAAGTGTAGTATTCTTCCAGATCGCTCAGCGTGTTGTCTGCGTTTAAGTCCTCATTTTCAGGTATGGCTGTTCCTTGGGCTGGCTCATTTGATGTAAGGATAGGTGAATTTTTTTCATGCCCATTAAAATTTTTGTAACGCTCGAGGATTTTGGCATCAAGGTCATCGTATCCGGAATTAAACGGACTTAAAAAATCATCTGATGAAGGATCAAGTTTAACTATGGGTAATGCAGCTGGAGTTACTTTATTTAAATAATCTTTAAAGTAATCATTTTCTTTTGCCGAACTCAACCCGTCAAATCCCACATCCTGATTTGTACGTGAATTGGGATCGTTATCAAATGCATTGTTTAAATATTGTTGGTTCGTTACATAGCCCCACGGATTAGGTGCTGCCCCATTGCCATTTAGATTTCCGTCTGTTGGCAAACCATTTTCAAAAGCATGTTTTCCATCACGCATCACGTCTTCAGATAAACTACCCAAATGAAATACCACCTGACCGCCAGTGGTATTGGGCCTTGGCTCCCCCTTTCCGTCATCGATTACTCCATTTTTTGAATTAATGAAAGGATCCATTAGCCAAAATTCCACGTATTCGATATTCGATTTATCCCAGTCAACTTCATTTCGAATAGCCGTGGTAATGCCACCCCAATTAGAGGAGGGGTTTTTCAGGGTGCCGTTTGAATTAAGATCGGAATTGTAATTGTAGGGTCCTCTTTCTTCTGGATAATAGGCGATATCTAAAATCTGCTCATAAAAATTTCCAATGAATCTATCTCGGTTAGGAAAAATTTCCTGGGGAGAAACTGCTCTAACATAATGATTCTCCAAATCTTGGTCTGAAATATTAGCTGGCTTAAAACTATTCCCGGCTCCCGAGCGGTAGAACTGATTATCAATTTGGTACCAAGCAGTTTTTGCTCTTTTGTAACCAGCTGCTACATCATCAATTGCTCCATTAGCAAGATCAAAACGATTATCTTCAGTCTTTGGCACCGTTGAAAGCTTCCAACCAACAGGGCTTAGGAGGCTATAAGGCGTTGCGGAATTTTCAAAATCATCAATGAATGATGTTCCTTCACCTTTTACAATGTTGGAAGTTCCAGGCAGGAGTTGTGCCCATTCCGCATTAAAGTTAATAGTAGATACTTCTTTGGTTTGAAGGAAGGGAAGAGCATCCACCATTTTCGTGAGGATACGTGAATCCTTTTTCATGTTCATATCAAGACCATATTGAAGGTTACGAGCGGGCTCATTACCAATAGAGTTTCGGGTGACAATGGCGCGTTCATTATAGTAAAGAAGTGTTGAACCAAGATTAATGTCTTCATTTAATTTATAATCAAATCGAGTACCAATAAGGGATCGTGTTTGAAACGCGAACGGATCTTGCTGTTCGTACGTAATGCTTATGTTTTTTCCAGAGCTGAGAATCCCCTCATTCAAAATCGTAACTTTTCCAAACGTATAATCTACTGTGTAGTCAGTGCCTTCTCGCAATGGGCTGCCACCTGCAAACACTTTTACTGAGCCTTGTGCAATGTTAAAACCTTGTATGATGATGTCTTTTCCTGATCCGGCTTTAAACGAGCCTACGAAATAGAATTTGTTTTTTGTAGCTACGAGTTCTGCTTCTGCTTTTGTGGTTCGATAGAGGGTATCATACACGTATTTCTGAGTAAGATAAGCTCTCGTTGTTTCGTTCGTTTCTCTTTTGAAAAGATTTCGTAGCGCGGTATTGAAGGGTTCGAGGTACGGTAAAATAATGAGCCCTGTTTCCGGTTGCACCGTTATTTTCTCTACAAAGTCAAAGTTGCCATCAGGTTGGGGATCATTGTAGGGATTCAATCTGTCCAATCCCATTACTTCAATTAATTGTTTTGTTCGAGCAAAGTCACCTTCCTGCAGTTGAGGATTGTCAATACCTGTGCGGTCATCCCGATAGATTACTCGAAGTTGAAAATTTTCACGGGTAAGCTGAGTCACATTTAAGCTGTAGATGTTTTTCATCATCAGATTCCATGTCGGTATTATTTTTCCAGCAGGATCCTTAATGCTGATTTTCCTGGGGCGAAGCATTTTTAAATAGACTACATCTTTGTCATTCTTGTTAGAGTAATCTTCGGTGAGTTCTCCAACTTTATACACCCGACCGTTGTAGGTATATTCAAAGGCTACAGCAAGAGCCTCGTCATTTTGAAGTTTTCTTTGAAGTGTGATATAACCGAGTTCCTTGTGAAAAGTAAATTCGGTTGAAGCGAGTTTTCGTGCGCTTGTGATTTTCTCAAAGTCAGTTCCATTGACAAATGGCTTGCCTGGAAAAAGGTTTTCCAGCACCTGATTGATTCCATCCGATTCGGCAGGAACATTGCTCACCAGGCCATAAAGGTTGTTCGCGTTATTGCTAGTGGGTGATCCATTAGGCACATTGATGTCATAATAGGGTTTTCGATAGGCTTTATCGGATTCGCCCAGATCCATTAGTCCCACTACGTCTCGTTGTGTTTGAGTGTCATTTTGGCGATTCAACAAATAGATTTCAATACGGGTGATATTTATCCCCGAGGTAATTTGAGGCAGGGTACTTAACCAACCTTCGAAATTGTCTCGGAAAAATTGACCTAGAAAAAAGTGGCGGTTCTCGTCATAGTTGGATCCAACAATTTCAAAAGGCCGCCCTTGTGCTGTTCCACTGGTGTTACCTTGTATTTCTATGCTGGATTGTTTCCCTCGCTGAGTAGTAGCAATGGTGGTGACAAACATTTTACCAAACTGCATTTGCGCTTTTACACCAAATAAATTTTGTGATCCTGTTATTAAACTGTTATTCAGAGGAAGGCTAACATTGCCAAGCTCCAGTTTTTTCAATACATCTTCTTTGAAGCCAGTGTATTCCACCTTCATACTATTTTGAAAGTCGAATGAATTGTTGTTATCAAAATTGGTAGCCACTTTCAGTTTTTCCCCAATTTTTCCAACAACACTAAGATTAATCTGTTGATCGAATTCAAACCCACCATTTTTTTGCTGGCGTATAGGAATAGAAGGATTTTCAATTCGTTGCCAGGAGCCACCAAAGTCAAGCGTTACAAATCCACGAGGGATAAGTTCAACATAACTTCCACCGAAAATGCGATCCAGTGTTGGGCTCACATAAATTTTGGGCAGTAAGTTGCGCCCACTAATGGCACTTTCTCCATCAAGCGCTTTGCTTCGGCCCTGCCAATAATTTTTGAGAATACTGCGCTCTTGTTGTTTGCTAAACTCTTCAAAACTCATGGATGAGTTTGGTCGGAAATTGACATTTCCGATTTTCTCGTGAATGTTGTAGTTCATTCCAGAGTCGATCTCTACATCCAAACTGAGGCTCTTTGGGTCTTTTAAGAAGAATGGAGAATAGGTGGAAGTATTCGAGAACGGATCTCCGTAGCGATCGCGTGGTTGAAAGGAGGGTAGATAGGGATTGATGACCTTTCTTCGAGTGGTATCAAGCCGTGTTGTGTCTTGCTGCTGAGCGAACACAGTGGCGCAGCCAAGCCATGTTATGAATAACAAGCTTAGTCCAGTGATGAACCGTTGTTTCCGTTGTATCGGGATCAATCGTATCTCAGGCGTTTTTGAGTGACTGTTTGACCAGTTCTTCTAAACTAACTGTATTTCCTGATTTTTTCAGGACAGTTTCAATGCTTTTCTCGGCCGCAGCTTTGCTGATCCCAAGAGTCATTAACGCACCTAACGCCTCCTGACGCATAGTATTGTGAGCAAAACCACTAATTCCTGGGATTTCTTCAGTTCCTTTTTTGAATTTGTCCTTGAGTTCAAGAATCAGGCGCAGCGCAGTTTTTCCACCTATTCCTTTTACGGCCTGAAGGGTTGCAGCATCTTCTCGCACAATAGCATTTCTTAACTCTGTTGTTGTTAAATAGGAGAGTACAACCATGGCCGTATTGGGGCCTACACCGTTTACAGAAATCAAGTTTTGAAACATATTTTTTTCGGCATCTGATGAAAATCCATAAAGAATTTGTGCATCCTCACGCACATGCATATAGGTCGAGAGTTTGATAGCCTCCTTGTCTTTGATTTCAGAAAAAGTATTTAGTGAAATGCTTACATGATACCCTACACCATTAACGTCAATGATGACAAAAGTAGGTTCTTTGTAGGCCAGCTTTCCATTCAGATATGCAATCATAATCAGGACTTGGGACTTGGGGCTTGGGACTTGGGCATTGGGACTTCGGGAGTGGCACTTTCTTTTAAATCTTCTAGCGATTTGATATAACTGTTTATCATTTTACAAATGATTTCAATTTCTGAAATAAATTTATCACCTAAACTCATTGCCAAGCCGTATACTTTAAAATTCTCTAAGGAGTGTATCATTTCTGTTCGTGATTATTTTCAAACTTAAAAGCCACGCCAAGACCCAATTCCTAAGTCCCAATGCCCAAGTCCTAAATATGTTCGTTTATTTCCTGCAATTGCGCATCTACCACTGCGATAGCGGCCATGTTTACTATTTCTCTAATAGAACTTCCTAATTGCAAAACATGCACTGGCTTTTTCATGCCAAGAAGTATAGGGCCAATAGCTTCGGCTCCGCCAATTTCCATCAACAATTTATAGGCAATGTTGCCTGAAGCCAGATTAGGAAAAATAAGGGTATTGGCACCTTCTTTTGCAAGGGAACTAAAGGGGTAATTTTCTTTTTGTAAATCGGTATTTAAGGCAACGTTTGCCTGAATGTCTCCTTCAATGATTAGGTCAGGATATTTTTCTTTTGCCAGCCGTACTGCTTCTCGTGTTTTATCGGGTACATCCCCTTTGCTAGATCCAAAGTTTGAATAAGATAACATAGCCACCCGAGGTTCATAGTCGAAGAATTTAACTCCTCGTTTGGCCAAGCCAATAATACCTACAAGTTCTTCAGCAGTAGGGTCAACATTTACAGTGCAATCGGCAAAAAAGAAATTTCCTTTTTTATTCATAATGATATACATCCCGGCTACTCGCTTTACGCCAGGGGCCAATCCAATAATCTGGAGTGATGGCAAAATCGTTTTGGAATAATCCTTTGTGAGTCCAGAAACCAATGCATCGGCCTCACCAAACTCTACCATCATAGCGCCAAATCCATTGCGATCGCGCATCACACGATTGGCATCATAAATCGTTGCCCCCTTGCGCTGCCTGTTTTTGTAATAATGCTCAGCGTATTTTTCTGTAAGCTCCTTTTCCTCTCGAGGGTCTACGATTTTGCAATCTTGAAGTTCAAGGCTATATTCTTTGATCAGTTTCTCTATCTCAGACCGGCTACCAAGCAAAATCGGTTTCGCAATTCCCTCATCTTGCAATACTTGAGCGGCTTTTAAAATCTTATGATTATCAGCTTCGGCAAAGACTACCCGCTTCGGATTTTTCTTAGCCAAATCGATTATTCTAGATGTGAGTTTGTCATCAATTCCTATCCTCTTCAAAAGATCCTGATGATATTTTCCCCAGTCAGTAATCGGGTTGGTAGCCATGCCAGAATCCATTGCTGCTTTTGCAACTGCAGGAGATATAGTTGTGATCAGCCGTGGATCAAGCGGTTTAGGAATTAGATACTGCCTGCCGAATTGGATTTTCTTGTCTCCATAGGCCTTGATAACCATCTCGGGTACTGGTTCCTTGGCAAGAATTGATAATGCCTTTACTGCAGCGAGTTTCATGTCCTCATTAATTTCTGTGGCTCGAACATCTAGCGCTCCACGAAAAATATAAGGAAACCCAAGTACATTGTTCACTTGATTAGGATGATCAGAACGACCAGTTGCCATAATCAAATCAGGGCGAGTTTTCATAGCCAACTCATAGGCGATTTCTGGATTTGGATTTGCTAAGGCAAAAACAATTGGATCTTTTGCCATATTTAGAATATCCTGAGGAGTAAGGATATCCGCTTTGGACAATCCGATGAAAACATCGGCTCCTTTAACCGCCTGTTGAAGTGTGCTCACTTCTCGTGCTGTTGCAAATTGCGCTTTGATAGGATCTAATTGATCGCGGTCTATTCGTATTACGCCTTGGCTATCACACATGATTAAATTTTCACGAGTTAGGCCTAACGAAAAATAAAGTTTAGTACAGGAGACGGCAGCTGCCCCTGCTCCGTTTACCACGACTATTATCTCATCAATTTTTTTGCCTACAACCTCCAAGGCATTTAGTAACGCGGCACTGGAAATTATAGCCGTACCATGCTGGTCATCGTGCATGATAGGTATGTTCATTTTTTCTCGGAGTTCAGTCTCAATTTTAAAACATTCAGGCGCTTTGATGTCTTCCAAATTAATACCGCCAAACGTGGGCTCCAGCGACTTTACTATTTTTATAAACTCATCGGGATCATATTCATCTATCTCAATGTCGAAAACATCTATTCCTGCAAATTTCTTAAACAGTACTCCTTTGCCTTCCATTACTGGCTTGGATGCTTCAGGTCCTATGTTACCCAGACCTAATACAGCAGTTCCATTTGATATTACGGCAACCAGATTTCCTTTGGCTGTGTATTTATATACATCCTCTTTGTTGGCAGCAATTTCTTTACAAGGCTCGGCTACGCCAGGTGAGTAAGCAAGAGCTAGGTCAAGTTGAGTGCTTAACGTCTTGGTAGGGACTACTTCAATTTTTCCGGGTTGACCTTGAGAGTGATAATCAAGGGCATCCTGCTTGCGAATCTTTATAGACATAGGTTTTGTTTTTGACCTTTTGAACAACAAGCAATTTACAATTAAAAGTCAAAATTCTCAGTAGCTTGGACGAGCAGGATTACTGGAGACCAATTATTCCTTTACTAGCATCAATGATTGCTTATTTTGGCTTTAGAGCCGGCAGTTGATCGCTTGTTTTGAATGTAAAGAGGATGGTTTCTAACTCTCGTATGATTTCGCGTTGGCTTCTTCTTGGACTAAAAGTAAAACCTTCGATATAGTAGAAATACCCTGTTACTTCGTCAACTAGAGAATAGCTTACAAATGGCCCACCCATTGAAAAATTATTTGCCCGCCATAATCCTCTCATTTCCATACAAAAATGGTTATTGAAATTTACCTGCCGTGTTTCAATCGGAACAAAGGGAACAGTTGTTTCCGTAACCAGATAAGAATCACTTACGTCAGGGTCTTCAAATAAATACTTCTTACAAATCTCATTTCTATATTTAATGAGGCTATCAAGTTTAAATTGTTCTTGAGATATGTATTTTTTCCGTGCGATGAAAATATCTTTATCATCATTTGGATTAATTTGACGCACCCAAACAAAGTCTTTTTCATTTATTACCAGCTTATAACCAAACGGAACTTTTAGGTTGGCCTGCATATTCTTCTGCATCCAATCACCTAATCCCTTTAATTGGCCTGACTTAAGTAATGACTGTGTAAGGCGATCACGCTCTGTCTTATCAAAATAATCGATTAGTTGCTGGCGATTCTTTCTAATATTCGTGATTAATTCTTGTTCATTGTTCCCAAATAAGTACATGACTTCCTGGCCTTTTGCAAAAACATTTTTTGAAGTTGTTACATAAAGTGTTGGATCACGCTTTATTTTTTCAACAAAGTCGGGAGTGAATATCTTTTTAATAATTTTTGCTCCGTGGGATTGTTTATCGAGGGTAGTGGCAAATATTAAGTTTCTCCTTTGCTTGAGTATAAAATTGAGCTTGCGTGGATCAACCCAATGCATATTGTAAGTATACTCCGTTCTTGGAAGTCCCCTCATTTCAGCATTAAAAGTAGAGTCCAATAGCTTGCCTAAGGAGCCTTTCCACTGAATGGAATCCATCACCAGGTACATGTCACCCGAAATTCCGGCCGCCTTTGGTAGATTTTCACCTTTTTTATCGGAACAGGAAACAAACGATCCAACAGTGATTAGGGCAATTATAATTTTTTTCATTAGTCAAGAATAACGCGTTGCGTCTATAATTCAAAATAACAGAGAAGGTCACAGATTGATTAGGTGATTCAAAGGTGAATTAGAAAATCTACCCAACAATCAGCTTTTGGCCTGGTTGAAGTTTGGTAGTTTTTAGCTTATTCAGGGTTTTAATCTTTTCGATGGTAAGGCCCTCAAACTTTTTAGCAATGTCCCATAAAGAATCACCTGGCTGCACCGTATACACCTTACCTTGAACAGATGTTACAGTTTCTGCAGTTATTTTAGTTGGTTTAGGTGTGGCTTTGGCTGTAGTGGGCAATACCCAAATTTTTAATCGCTGTCCAGTATAAATAGTATTGCCGCGAAGATTGTTCCACGCCTTAACATCCTCCACTCGTACATGATGCCGTTCAGCAATCAAACCAATTACATCTCCTGATTTGACTGTGTAGTTAAGTGCCTCCTTACCATAAACGTTTCCAGTTGCTTTTTGGGCTACTGTTTCAATTTCCTTCCGTCCAACCTTTGAAGCTGAATCGAGAATAGAAAATCTATTCATCTCCAGATTAAGTTTGGCATGCATGGGAATTTTTATGATATATGTTTTTCCTGTTTCCGGGATGACATTTCGCTGGACGGAAGGATTTAGTTTTTGCAAATCTTCTACGCAAGTGCCAGTAAGATTTGCAAATGTTTCAAAGTGAAGGAATTTATTTATACTCAGTGTGTCATGCGTCATCAATTCCTCACGTGACGTTTCTATAATATTATGTTCAGCCGAATAATTCATAGCATAGATGATCGCTACATATTGCGGCACATAGGCTCGTGTTTCGCGCGGAAGAAAGGGATATACTTCCCAAAATGATTTTTTATAGCCGCTTCTTCGAATGGCTTTGCGAACTGTTCCCGGGCCAGAGTTATAGGCGGCCAAGGCCAGTTCCCAATTGTGAAACATCGAGTAGAGTTGAGCCAAGTATTTAGCTGCGGCTTCAGTTGATTTTTCAGGATCCATTCGATCGTCAAGATACCAGTCGCTTTTTAGATGTAGGTACTTGCCAGTGCCCGACATAAATTGCCAGAGACCCACTGCGCGAGCGCGTGAAACAGCTTTTGGATTTAACCCGGATTCAATGACAGAAAGATATTTTAACTCATCAGGGAGATTATATTTTTCAAAGTACTTTTCAAAAATGGGGAAGAACAAGTCTTTTCTGCGCAGCACCATTTTGGTGTATTCCCGATCTTTTACAACAAAATAGTTGATGAATGCGTGGGTTTTATCATTGTATGTCAAGGGCACTCTCTGTTGTAAACAGCTCAGACGGTCCGCAATTAACTCAGGGGTTTCATCAGCCGGTATAAATTCGAGATCCTCAACAAGCACAAAATTTGAGGGACGAAGAGTATCAAGTGGATTTCCGATTTCTAAGTTAGTTTCCAGTAGCGCTAGTGAATCAATAGCAAGCTCTTGAGACCAGCCGGACTGGATGCAAAAAAACAAAAACAAGCTATACACCAATCTCCTCATTCTATGGTTAGTTCAAAGTTGATAAAAGTTTTGAAAACTGAAGCAGTTTCGACTCCTCAAAATCATTAGTTATTATTTGTAGTCCAATAGGCAATCCATTGTCGTCTGTTCCGCAAGGAACAGAAATGCCAGGAACACCAACTACATTAGCTTGAACGGAAAATAAATCTGCTAAGTACATTTCAACAGGGTTATCTGTATGCTCGCCTAGCTTGAATGCTGTGGTAGGCGTGGTGGGCATTAGGATAACATCATATTTCTCTAAAAGGACTTTGGTTTTATCGCGAATAATACGTCTTACTTTTTGCGCCTTGCTATAATACGCGTCATAGTAGTTGGCGCTTAATACAAATGTTCCCAGTAAAATTCTTCGTTGCACTTCTTTGCCAAATGCCTCTGATCGTGTCTTCTTGTAAAGCGATTGAAGATCGTGGGTGCGAGGACTTCGATATCCGTATCGCACTCCGTCATAGCGAGATAGATTTGAACTGGCCTCTGCTGTTGTTAACACATAATAAGTAGGAAGAATATAGTCCATTAAGGGGAACTCAACTGCTTCAACCGTATGCCCATCTTTCTTTAGCGCTTCAATTTTATTTGAAATATTCACTCGAATTTCACGTTGCAGGCCAGGCGATTCAATCTCATTAATATAAGCGACCTTAAATTTCCTGGGTTTGGCTGTATCTAATTCTTTCGAATAAGATGGAACCGATTTTTGTGAGACCGTACTATCGTAGTCATCGCGACCGGCAATAACTTCTAATACTAAAGCAACGTCTTCAATACTTTTGGAAAAAATACCAATACTGTCAAAGGAAGATCCGAAGGCAATCAATCCATAACGTGAAATGCGCGAATAAGTTGGTTTTAAACCGATGATGCCACAGAAAGCTGCTGGCTGACGGACAGAGCCACCTGTATCCGACCCCAAGGAAACCTGACACAAATCGGCCATTACTGCCACAGCCGAACCGCCAGATGATCCGCCTGGCACACGTTCATTATCAATTTCATTTAGTGAGGGGCCGAAAGCAGAGTTTTCATTGGAAGAGCCCATTGCAAACTCATCGCAATTTTGCCTGCCAATGATGATAGCATCTTCATCTAGTAATCGCTGGACGGCAGTGCCATTGAATTGTGAAACAAACCCATCGAGAATTTTACTGCTTGCTTGTAAGGGATGATCTTTATAGCACAGCACATCTTTCAATCCTACAACTAGGCCAGCAAGTTTGCCAGCTGTTCCGTTTTTTATTTTTTGATCTACATGTGAAGCACGTAGCAATGCCTCATCGCCATACACACTCAAAAAAGCATTGAGGTGTTTTTTTTTCTGGATGAGTGAGAGATGAAAGTTAACCCTCTCTACACAAGAGAGGGTTCCATTCTTTAGATCGTGTTGAATTTCCTGAAAACCTGAGTACGTCTTCAACGCTTATTTTACGTCATCAATCTTCGGGACTTCTTTGCCCGCATCATCCACTTCTTTCTTCACATCTTTTACGGCATCCTTAAATTCTCGAATACCTTTTCCCAAGCCTTTTGCAAATTCAGGTATTTTTTTGGCTCCGAAGAAAACAAGTACGAAGAGGCCAATAATAAACCATTCCATCCCACTAGGCATTCCAAACAAAAGTATAGTGCTCATAACATTAAAAATTAGAAAGTAAAGATAGGAATTTATCTTAAAAGCAAATACCAAGAAGAACGCCATTCATCCTCAAAACACCTCACCATGTGTAATTTTAAGCTTTTATTGAGTACTGGCAGCTCAATTTTTTAGCCAAGCTTGCGGATCGAGAGCAACGGTACTTTTTCGAATTTGAAAACGCAATTCAGAAATGCCATCGCTATTGATAGAAACTTTCCCGATTTCCTGGTTGGTAGTAACTTTTTGGCCTTGCTTCACAAACACTTCTTTAAGCCCAGAGTAAACAGTGAAATATTCTCCATGACTGATAATCACCGAACTGCCAATTGCTGGAATGAATGCTACCCTTCTTACTTCACCTTGAAATATAGACTTTACTTTTTCGTCTTGCTTGGTTTGAATATTAATGCCATCGTTCTGCAATTCAATTCCTTTTAGAACTGGATGATTTTGGCGTCCAAATCGTTGCGATACAAAGCCAGACGTAGGCCATTGAAATTTTGCTTTATTTTCTTCGAAAGAAGAAGATAAGGCGACAGCGGCCTCGGTGGCTTTGGTTGCATTGGCAGTCTTTCTTTCTTTAGCCTCTCGCGCTTCGCGTGCAGCGCGCTCTAATTCTTCTTTGATGATCTCGTTAATCATCTTATCCAATTGAGCTACAGATTTTTTTGTGGCCTCCAAATCCTTCTTCAACCTCTTTTCTTCTTTAACCAAAGATGCTACGACCACCTTTTGTTTTTTCTTCAGGTTACTTAGGTTATCATTCTCGGTCACCTCATCCGTTAGTAATGTATTTTTTTCATTTTTGATAGCCTCCGTTTGTTGTACCTCGCTGCCCAAAAGCTTTTGTACCCGGCCAATAACCTCTGCTTGTTCTTGCCTCACATCACCATATTGCTCCATGTATTTCAAGCGCATCATCATTTGGTCAAAGGATTCTGCTGAAAAAAGAAAAGTAAGTTTTGTGATCTTACCACTTGCCTTTTGTGCGGAGAACAACATGGCAACATATTCTTCTTTTAATTTGGCGAGGTCTTTTTCGAGGGCAGAAATGATGTCGTTATTTTCACTGATATCCTCTTCCAGCAGACTGATTTCATTTTTGATCGAGGTGATTAGATTTTCCTGATCCCTAATTCGCTGATTGAGGGCGGTAAGTTCGCCTAAGGAGTTTTTTTTCTGTTTAGCTGTTTCGGTAAGGATTTTTTCCGTTTGCTTTATTTTCTCTACGTTCTTCTGTTTTTCTTTTTGGAGTTGATTCTTGTTTCGTTGACCAAAACTCCCAAAGCATATAAAAATAGAGAGGAGAAAAAATCCAAAAAATATGCGCTTATCTGCGTTCATACTTCCGAGGAATGTTGAATGGGAACCTTAGTTCGCGGTCTCCAACTTCAGCTTTGGTATATTCAAAAGTGATTGTATTGCTTAAGATGCCTGCTGCAGTTTTATAGAACAAGCTAATTACACCGTTATACGGAAATATTTTTGGGCCTACTTGCTGGAAATTGCTGTAGTTGATAATAAGGGAGTTGTTGGTGTTGGATTCAGTCATCTCCACCTTCTCTACTTTTGTACTTGCAGCATTGATATAACTCTTTATAGAAACCGGCCCTCTGGTTTGTTGTAAAATATTGAAGCTAGGATCGTTGGTAACAAGGTCTGTTGGCTGGCGAGCAGAAACAGGATTGCCTAAGAAAGCTGCCTGAATGAGATCGTAGTCAATTTTGAACTTAAAGCGTTCTGATAATTCGATGTAATCAAAAACATAATACTCCTTGTCAACTGTGCTCACTATTACAATGGAGTCTTTATTGATTAGGGCCTTGCCACCTTGAACACCAACGACTGAAAAATTCATCCAAATAATGCTGTCTTTGCGTATTCGAATCGTTGATTTTACATCTCGTTCTTTTTTATTGTCTCTGAAATTTACTCGTGCTTTCCCATGAAAGTATTCAAAATCAATCTCTTCAATTTCTATTTTCTTTGGTTCGACAACCAAGATAGGTACTGCTTTTTTTGTACAGGCCTGAAAAATAAGACCGATCAGAATCAGATAAAGTAAAGCCTTTTGTTGCATGTCAATCTAGCGCTTAGGTTGAGAGTTAAAAGTCAGATTAACTCTTAGGTTTGGCCAAAAATAAGGAATACCAAGCTAGGAGCGAATTAATAAAGAACAATTGTAGATCAAGATTGTTGATTTTTCAACTGATTTTTTGGACGGTTCAGAGCTTTATCTGAGGGTCAGTACAATCTTTTATTGGCAATCTTCTTATCAATAAGTTCATTTCCAAGATCCATCGACTTAGCTTTTTGCCACTGCTTTACGGCATCATCAATATCTCCTAAACGAAAAAGTATATCGCCATAGTGCTCGTAGTGAGTAGCACTTACACCACCTACTTCAATGGCTTTCTCAATATACTTTTTTGCCTCTTTATATTTTTCACGCATAAATAAAACCCAGGCATGGGTATCCAGGTAGGCAGTATTTTTTGGATTATTCTTCACTAATTGTGTTGACATCTTTTCAGCCTTCTCCAATTGCTCTTTACGCAAGGCGAGATAGTAACTGTAGTTATTTAACACAAAATCATTGTTTGGATTAAAGGCAAGCGCTTCATCGTAAGCCTTATTGGATTTTTCATATTCCTTTATGCCATTGTAGGCATCGCCTAACAAACTATTTATCTCACTTACCAAGCCAGGATTGCCAGACGAAAGTTTTTTTGCTTGTTCCAAGGACGAAGTAGCTTCGCGATAATGTTTCTTTCGCATATGGCCATACCCATTGAAGTAGTGGAGCATGGATTGATTAGGAAATAACTCTAGACCCTGTTCGGAATGAAAAATCAAACTATCAAAGTGATTCAATTGCGATTCCAAAAAAAGCAGATTCTGCCAAGCTTCGAAACTGGTAGTACCCAATTGAATTGCTTTCATATATTCTGTAAGCGCCTCTTGATTCTTATCTAAAATCAAATATAAATCACCACCTATAATATGAACATTAGGCTCGTTGGGATGCGTTGAATTAAGTTTTATAAATAGCTCCTGTGCAAAGGACTTTGTGATGGTATCATCAATCTTTTTTTCTTTCTGTTGCTGAAGTGAATTGGTATACGATCCTAGCATTACTATTTTACTACTCACATCAACTGCCGGATCATCGAATACTTGTCGAATAAATTCATGAGCTTTTTGTTCTTGTCCATTACTCTGGTAGAGGCCCGCTAGAAACATTTTTGCATTGCCAGCATCTGGGTGACCTTCAATAAATTTTTCCAGATAACCAATTGCGCGGGCTCCCTGATTATTCTGAGAAAGGGTCTCGGCAAATCCAATTACATAGTTTTCTTCATCTGGGTAGGCATTCAATAGTTTTTCGCCTTCGGCAATTGACTCTTCAATCTTACCTTGCTGAAGAAAGATCTTTTGCTTTTGCAGGCTGGATATTTCACTAATTCCTAATAGGTTTTCAGCGCGATTATAAATCTTAACAGCTTCGTTTGGTTTCTTGTCATATTGATAAAGGGCCGCAAGTTCGTATAGGTATTCTTCCGTCCCGTTCACCTCATCCATCATCGTCTCAAGCATTTTTTCAGCTTTTTCAAAATTGTTTAGACTTGAATAGATGTTGGAGGCTAATAGATAGAAATACTTGTTTTTCTTTTCAAATTTTAAAGCGTTTTCAATGCTTAGTGACGCCTTCACAAAGTCTTCTTGCTTATTGCCTTTGGCCAATATCTCAGCGATTTTGTAATGAACCGTGCCGTTTTCTGGATTTAACTCTACTACGCGCTGAAAATAAAGAAGAGCTTTTGTGTAATCCTCAAGAATAAAGTATTTCTGCCCTTCCGTAAAGAAGAATTCAGCTTCTCGCAAACGAGCATCAGAAAGTTTGAAATCGGTTTGCTTCTTGTTTTTTTTATCTCGTTGAGCATAAGTTGATGAAAAGCTCACCAACATGACCAACAAAATAAAAACGATTGGAATGTGTTTTCTTAAAATCAATTTGAACTGCTGTAATCTCCGAGGCTAAGATCTTCGGATTTGCCTTCAAAATTAACGAAATTTCCTAACAAGCTGTTGCTCAAAATGGCCTTGTTAACAGTACAGTTCTTTTGAATAATAGAGTTTGAAATTCGTGAATCCCGCACAATGGTGTAGGCGCCAATCGAGACATGCGGGCCAACAATCGAGTTTTCAATATGAGCCTCTTCACCGATGAATACTGGTGGAAGTATGACCGAGTTAATCAATTTTGCTTTCGATGAAATTAAGGGCTGGTCTTTTATGAATTCTAGATATCGTTGATTGGTTTGAACTACCGCTTCCTTATTGCCACAGTCCAGCCACTCCCTTACTTCTCCCGGAATGAATATGGCGCCCTTCTTTTTCATGTTCTCGAGCGCAGTTGTTAATTGAAACTCTCCCTTTTCCTTGATGTTGTTGTCGATCAGGTACTGCATTTCAGTCCGCAATAGTTCTCCTTTCTTAAAAAAGTAGATACCTATTATGGCCAGATCAGAAACAAATGCTGTTGGCTTCTCTATAAGTTCTATAATCTCCCCATTAGCATTTATTTTAACTACTCCGAATTGAGAAGGATTTTCTACTTTTTGTACCCAGATGGTGCCATCTCTGGAAGTGTCCAATTTGAAATCTGCTTTGAAAAGAGTATCCGCGAAAGCGACAATCACTTTTCCTTCAAATAATTCTTTTGCGAAAAGCAACGCATGTGAAATACCAAGGGCTTGTTCCTGATAATAAATTTTCCCAACGGCACCTACTGCTTTTGCAACTGCGATAAGATCATCTTCTACCTGTTTGCCGAAGCTTGGGTTCACTATAAAACCGATGTTATTGATTTTCTCCGGGCACAGCTTAGCAATATCTTCCACCAGGCGGTGTACCATCGGTTTGCCTGCAATTGGAATGAGAGGTTTAGCGGTGGTAAGTGTATGTGGCCGAAGGCGTTTGCCTAGCCCTGCCATGGGTATAATGATATTCATCTTTTTATGAGAGTTATGATACGATCAGATTGAATTTTAACCGGCATTCATTCCACAGAAATTTTAATCGATTGCTTTGGTCAAATTATTTCTTTCAACTAAGTAGACAAGGCTAATGCTTACAATGATAATCAGAAAATGAAATGTACTTGCGAAAACCTGGTTAGAAAACTCAATTAACTGAACGGAATAAATAATCACCAGAGTAGCAATGAGGTACAGCAGGCCAGGAATAATTTTGTAAGGAATGGGGTAATGTTTTTGCCCTAGGAAAAAGCAAGCTATTGTCATGCTCAAGTAACAAGCCAAGGCAGCCCATGCGCTTCCCATATAACCAAATAATGGAATTAGTAAGTAGTTCACTAAAATAGTGATGAGGGCACCGCCTATCGTGATCCACGTACCGTAATATGTTTTATCTGTTAATTTAAACCAGACACTAAAATTGTAATACACCCCAAGAAATAGGTAGGCAACTAATAAAATAGGAACAACGTTAAGACCCAACCAGAAATCTTTTCCAATAAAGTATTTTAAAATATCAAGGTTGATGCTAATGCCTAACAAAACTGCACAACAGGTGATTACAAAGTAGTGATTTAGCTTAGCGAATAGCTTGGGTGAATTTTTGTCAATGGCATTTGAAAAAAAGAACGGCTCGGCTGCATATCGAAAGGCCTGTATGCCTAGGTTCATCAATACGGCAAACTTATAACAGGCTCCAAAAATACCAAGCGCATCTTTTTTAGAAAGCATGCCGTAGAAACTATCGGGCAACCACCATTCTAGGGTGAGCCTTGAAAACATTTCGTTGGTCATGCCGGCCACACCAGTTAACATCACCGGGTAAGCATAGCGCAGCATGGTGGGCGAAATTTCTCGGTCATAGGCCGGTCGCCAACGTAGTAGTGTTCTAAAAAAGAAAAGGATAAAAAATGCATTGGCGATTAGGTTAGCCAGAAATACATACCCCACATTGATAGTTGGGTCGTAAGCGATTTTCAGAAAATAGTAGTTTAGAATTATCAGGATGAAGACACTGATAATTTTGGCCGATGCAAATTGGATGGCTTTTTTTTCCAGCCTGAGCCGAGCGAATGGGATAGCAACAATGGCATCGGTGAGCATGACCAAGGTAAGCCAGGTGATAAACTCTGGATGGTGGCCTACATCCATGGAAGAGGCAATGGGTGATGAAAAAAGAATGAATACAAAAGATAAGGGCACACTGATCAGCAGCACACTCGTTTGGGCGAGATTAAAAACCCGTTTTGAATCTGCCCCGGGCTTGGTGGCAAACCGAAAATAGGCGGTCTCCATACCAAACATGAACACGATGTTGACAAATGCTACAAATGCATACAGTTTAGTTATCTCTCCATATTCAGCCCTGCTAAAAATGTTGGTGTGCAGGGTGACCAACAGGAAATTGAGCATCCTAGGCAGAATGCTGCCAAGGCCATAAAGAACTGTTTCGCCTGCTAGTTGTTTTAGTTTGGACATTTAATTCCTTTTAAAATTGGAAGGCAATTAATGCAACTTAGCAAGTTTAGGGAAAAGGCTCAAAACTCAAGTATTTATCGATTGGTTACATATTGGTTTGCGGAGAAATCTACGTTGAAGAAAAATCTAATCTTTTTATGAATTTCCTATCTTTGGGGTTGTCTTTGAATGACATGGGTATAAAAACGATGAAATCGTATTTTGGGGTATTGGTGGTTATGATGGTAATGGGTTCTGCGCCAATTTTCGCGCAGACTAGCACAACCACCTCGGGAACATGGAATGATGCAACGATTTGGTCTTCTGGAGTACCTGGCGTAACAACTACTGCTACAGTAAACAATCCAACAGAAATTAATACTAATCTCTCTATTTCCACAGGCGCCTATACGTTTAATCAAAGTGCAACTGATTTTGCCGGGGGTACAGAATATTCATTAACCAAGAACGGTACTGGATCACTGACTGTAAATAGTGGGGCAGTTGTAAACTTTAACGCGGCATGTTCAATCACGGATGGTAGGATAACCGTTAATGTTGGGGGTACTTTGATAATAACGGCACCAAGCACCGCTACTGGATTATCACTTCCAAACAATGCTTCTCTTGATATTTATGTATATGGCACGCTTATAGTCTACGGTAATATTGAGAATAAAAATAATTCTGGGGACTTTGTTGTTGATGGATTGCTTCAATTGAGGCCAATACCAGGCTGCGGTGTTTGTGCAGGTAATTTTGATAATAGTACAGGAAGTATCCTAGTTTCAGGAACCGGGGATGTGCAAACATCTGGCTTCTTAAGTAATAATGGGGGTTCAACAACGTTTGGTTCCAGCAATGACTGCGCTGCCCCTGGCCCATGTTCCGGTCAAAGTTTATGCTTAGGCAGTGGTGCTAACGTTATTGGAAGCAACCAGTACATTTGTTCCGGTGGCTCTGCCGTTGGACTTACAGGAGATGCAATTTCTGGAGCAACGCTGTATCAATGGCAAAGTAGTATTACTTCTTCTACTTCTGGTTTTACAGATATTGTCGGAGCGTCAGGTGCACCACCCTCTTTTCAAAATTACTCCCCAGGTACACCAGCGCAAACTACTTGGTATAGAAGGGTTGTCACGAGCCCAAGTTGTACAGCTCCCAGTGCACGTCCTTCGGGTGCAGTTGTTATAACTATCATCCCAAGTGCAAGTTGGATAGGTACTACTAGCACAGATTGGAATGTAACTTCAAATTGGTGCAATAGTACATTACCAACTAGTTCCACTGATGTTGTAATACCAGCGGGGGTCCTTAACCAACCTACTGTAAGCGCTGCAACAGTGGCACTATGCCGAAACCTTACCATCAATAGCGGAGCAACAGTTACTATCAACACAACAAGACAAATAAACGTGAGTGGAAACGTAGTCAACAATGGTACATTATCAGTTAGTGGAATAATACAATTTGATGGTTCAAGTGCGCAAACTATAAGTGGAACCGGATTCGCATCTTATGGAACCGTTATTGTGAACAATTCCTCGGGGGCAACACCTGCTTTGACAACTCCCAGTTCCGGGTTAAATGTGGTAACGCAACTAACGCTCACAACCGGAAAGGTAAATTTAGCTTCAGCTAATTTAACAATTGGAACAGCAGTAGGAAGTACTGGTACGCTAAGTTATAGTGGTGGATATTTGTATGGAGGAAACATTACTCGCTGGATTGGCCCGGGTGCACTTACACTTGGCAATGCTCCAGGACAATTTCCAATTGGTTCAACTGCTGATTACAGACCTGCTTACTTTGGTAGCACAAGCGTTACAACTGGTGGAACAATTAGAGTTAATCATACCGCATCTTCAGGGCCAACTGATATCACTGATTTTAGTGATGGAGGAACAAATGTTCTTATTCGATCTAACTCTTTCTGGACAATTGCGACTGGTAACTCAATGCCAGCAAATACATTTGATTTAAGGACGGAAGGAACAGGATTTGGAACGGTTACTAACGTATCTCATTTGCGTTTGATACAGGCAACCAGCGCAATTGGTACTTTTGGAACAAATGGTGGAACAACCACAAACCCGCAGGTAAATAGAACGGGCATTAGCACAACCAATTTGAACAATAATTTCTATTGGGGATCAACAAACCTAACTACTTCCTTGCCAGTGAGTGTAATTTCATTTAATGGAAGGCAAGCGCTTACTCAAATTGAATTGGATTGGGCCACGGCTTCTGAATTAAACTTTGATTATTTCGAAATTGAACGATCTGCCAACGCAAAGGACTTTGTAAGCATAGGCAAAGTTATGGGCCATGGCAATTCTAATGTTAGA
Source organism: Bacteroidia bacterium (assembly GCA_031384515.1). Lineage (GTDB taxonomy): Bacteria > Bacteroidota > Bacteroidia > Cytophagales > Cyclobacteriaceae > ELB16-189. The sequence goes on along the minus strand of JANNAQ010000043.1, from coordinate 89,068 downwards.
AATGATTATAGAATGGCCGATGAAAAACCGTTGATTGGCAAAAATTATTATCGACTGAAGTCCATAGATTTTGATGGCTACACAGAGTATTTTGATATAGTAGCTGTTGATTTTTCAACAACTAAATCATTCTTTATATCGCCAAATCCTTCTGATGGAACTTCACTTGGCTTTACATTGAATTTTACACCAGAGGCAAACACGTCCATTATCATTTATGATAATCTTAGCCATGTGGTTGGTTATTATCCACCAGTTAGTTATTCGGAAAACATTACGTTCACCAACGTACTTAAAAGCGGTGTTTATTTCGCAAAGTTTATTTCCGGAGATTTTGTTAAAGTGGAGCGCTTCGTAGTCAGATAAACTTTTTGAAGAGTTATCTAATGAGGGCTACTGTTTAGATTCTTTAAGATATCCTCCGTCATCTCTGCCAATCCAAATTTATGTTTCCAACCCCAGTCTGCACGGGCGGCAGAATCGTCAATTGATTTTGGCCACGAGTCTGCAATGGCTTGCCGGAAATCGGGTTTATAGGTTATACTAAAATCAGGAATGTGTTTTTTAATAGTGGAGGCAATTTGGGCCGGACAAAAACTCATAGAGCCAATGTTATAGCTCGTTCGCACTTTCACTTTTTCAGCGGGTGCCTCCATTAAATCAAGAGTCGCTTTTACCGCATCATCCATGTACATCATGGGCAGATAGGTATCGGCAGATAGAAAGCATTCATACTTTTTTTCTTTCATGGCTTTGAAATAAATGTCAACAGCATAATCGGTAGTCCCGCCACCGGGAGGAGTTTTGTATCCAATCAAGCCTGGATAGCGTAGACTTCGAACATCTACACCATACCTTCTGAAATAATACTCGCACCAAAGTTCGCCTGCTAGTTTGGTAATGCCATACACGGTGGACGGATCCATGATGGTGTCTTGTGGGGTATTTTGTTTTGGGGTTGTTGGGCCAAAGGCTGCAATAGAACTTGGCCAATACACTTTATCCAGTGCTAATTCATGCGCGGCCTCCAGCACAAATAGCAGGCTTTCCATATTCAGTTTCCATGCCCAGCGCGGATCTTTTTCTCCTGTAGCAGATAATAAAGCGGCTAAATGATAGATCTGTGTGATTTCATTTTTCTTAAGCAGTTCAAAAAGTTTGTCGCGTTGCATCACGTCAAACTTTTCGTAGCGACCTTCCTTTAAAACACCTTGAGGGTCTTTAATATCAGATGCAATCACATTTTCCTTTCCGTAAATGTTCCACAGCCCTTGCGTGAGTTCAGAACCCAATTGTCCGCCTGCCCCTATGAGTAAAATTTTTGTTTTCTTCATGCTTATGACAAATGATACGGCAAGTTAACGGAAAAAAGGACTGCATGATCACGTGACTTCCAGCGAGGAGATTTTTATAAAAGCGTGTAGCTTGCAGCCTTAATCATTACGATTTATTGTTTGATCAATAACAAACTGCCCAACCATGTATAAAAAATTACAACCAGTTTTAGAGAAAGAGCTCAGTTCCATACGCGATGCTGGGCTATATAAAAAAGAGAGAGTTATCACTACTCCACAGGGTGCAGAGATAAAAACGCTGGAGGGGAAAGAGGTAATAAATTTTTGTGCTAATAATTATTTAGGACTTTCATCGCACCCCCGTGTGATTGCAGCCGCCAAAAAAGCAATTGATACACATGGTTTCGGTTTGTCATCCGTGCGATTTATTTGTGGCACCCAGGATATCCATAAAGAATTAGAGAAGAAAATTTCCGATTTTCTTGGCACGGAAGACACCATATTGTATGCTGCTGCTTTTGATGCCAATGGTGGTGTGTTTGAGCCACTCTTTGGAGCTGAAGATGCCATCATATCTGATGAATTAAATCACGCATCCATTATTGACGGGGTTCGCTTGTGTAAATCCATGCGTTATCGGTACAAACATAACGATATGAATGATTTGAAAGCTCAATTGGACGATGCAAAGAAAGCAGGAGCCAAGCAAATCATTATTGTTACAGATGGAGCATTTTCAATGGATGGAACTATCGCCAGTTTAGATAAGATCTGCGATTTGGCTGATCAGTACGAAGCCTTAGTTATGACAGACGAGTGTCATTCATCTGGGTTTATCGGAAAGACTGGTCGTGGTGTACCTGAATACTGTGGAGTAACGGGTAGGGTAGATATCATCACAGGTACATTAGGTAAAGCATTGGGTGGAGCATCAGGCGGCTTCACCTCAGGAAGAAAGGAAATCATTGAATTGCTGCGTCAGCGGTCGAGACCTTATTTGTTTTCAAATACGCTGGCGCCATCTATTACAGGTGCCTCTATTGAAGTCTTTAATATGTTGTCGGAAACTACCGCACTGCGCGATAAATTGGAGAAGAACACAAAATACTTTCGTACTGAAATGACGAAGGCAGGATTTGCCATTAAACCAGGTGAACACCCAATTGTACCTATTATGCTATACGAAGCGCCTTTGGCTCAGCAGTTTGCGGAGAAACTTTTAGAGAAAGGGATTTATGTGATTGGATTTTTCTTTCCGGTGGTGGCGAAAGGCCAAGCCCGCATACGGGTTCAAATTTCTGCCGCCCACGAAATACATCATCTTGATAAGGCTATACAAGCATTTACTGAGGTGGGTAAACTGCTTGGCGTATTAAAATAGTGGCCGTCAAAATTTTGCATCCCAACCCTTCACCGACTATATAAGAGAGGGTTATGTTAAAATAGAAATCCTGATTTTGGATGTAGATTATTCTTATTTTTCAAAAAATAAATTTCCAATCGATGATAAAGAACGTTTTCATTTTAACGCTTGCCCTATCGGTATTTTTCAGTGCTCATTCTCAGCAAAAGAAAGATACTGCAATACCTGCAGTGGCTCCTGATCTAAATACTTATTATAAACCAGTGAAATGGAGGAGTATCGGTCCCTTTAGAGGAGGCAGATCAAATACTGCTACTGGTGTTGTCGGAGATATTAACACCTATTACATGGGTACCACAGGTGGCGGACTTTGGAAAACAGATGATCTGGGTCTTACATGGAATAATATTTCTGATGGATTTTTTAAGACAGGATCAGTTGGTGCGGTGTCGGTCTCTGAAAGCGATCCAAATGTAGTGTATGTGGGAATGGGTGAGCACGCTGTGCGAGGTGTAATGACCCATCATGGTGATGGTGTTTACAAATCAACGGACGCAGGAAAGACCTGGAAAAAAATTGGTTTGGACTTAACACAACATATCTCTCGTATTGCGATTCATCCAAAAGATCCCAACATCGTTTATGTTGCTGCCCAAGGGGCATTGTACAGTAAGAACCAAGACCGGGGCGTGTATAAATCCATAGATGGCGGTATAACATGGAAGAAGACATTATATGTTGATGACAAAACAGGATGTGTTGAGCTTTCTCTTGACATGAACAATCCTAGAGTTCTTTATGCGGCTATGAACGAGTATGGTCGTCAGCCATGGAAGGTTATTAGCGGAGGTGTGGGAAGTGGACTTTATAAATCTACAGATTCTGGTGAGACATGGGTGAAAATTCAAAAGGGTCTGCCAAAGGAATTGGGTAAGATGGCAGTGTCTGTAAGTCGTGCCAATTCCAACAAGGTGTATCTTCTCCTTGAAAGCGATTCCGATAAAGACCTCGGAGGCTTATTTGTTTCGAATGACGCTGGAGAAAATTGGTCACGTGTCACCAATGATCACCGGTTAATTCAACGAGCTTGGTACTATATAGAAGTCTTTGCAGACCCTCAAGACGAAAACACAGTTTATGTAATGAGCGCGCCTGCCATGCGATCAACCGATGGAGGCAAAACGTGGGAAATCATCAACAGTAGACATGGTGATCATCATGATCTCTGGATTAATCCGAACAACCCTAAAAATATGGTAATTGCTGATGACGGAGGTGCATCTATAAGTGTAAACTTTGGTAAAACATGGTCGCTTCAAAGCAACATGCCTACGGCACAATTCTATCGTATCAACGTTGATAATATGTTTCCGTATAATATTTATGCCGGTCAACAGGATAACTCATCGGTGATTATTGCAAGCCGAGAGTTAAACAGTAGCGGAATTACTACTGCCAGCTGGAGATCCTCTGCAGGAGGAGAGAGTGCCTTTCTAGCATTTAACCCAGACAATCCAACCCTTGTATTAGGTGGCAGTTACCAAGGAACTATTGAAGCCTTAAATACAAAGGCCTTTGCCGACACTAAGATTATGGCAGCACCTATCCAGTATTTGGGCCGCGATGCAAAAGATATAAAATATCGTTTCAATTGGAATGCTCCTATTATTTGGTCCAAACATGAACCCAATACCTATTTTCATGGATCTCAGTATCTGTTGAGAACAACTGATTTGGGTGTATCGTGGACGGAAGCATCACCTGATCTCACCCGCAATGAAAAAGATAAACAAGGCAAAGGTGGTGGCCCATATACAAACGAAGCGGTAGGTGCAGAAAATTATGGAACTCTTAGTTATGTTATTGAATCTCCTCATGAAAAAGGAGTGATTTGGACAGGTAGTGATGATGGGCTCGTGTATGTGACCAGAGACAATGCAGCAAGTTGGCAAAACGTTACTCCAGTCGGTTTGCAAGAGTGTTTGATCAATGCTATTGAAGTTTCTCCACACGATCCTGCAACCGTTTATATTGCAACTACTCGTTACAAGTTTAACGATCACACGCCTGGCCTTTATAAAACTACCGACTATGGTAAGACATGGACTAAGATTAACACGGGTATTTCAAATAATGCCTTTACCCGGGTAGTACGAGAGGATAACAAAAGGAAGGATTTACTTTTTGCCGGCACAGAACTTGGAATTTTTATTTCCTGGAATGGAGGTAAGGAATGGTCACCTTTTCAACTAAACTTACCAATCACCCCAGTAATGGATCTTCGGGTGCATCAAGGAGATTTAATAGCAGCTACTTCTGGAAGATCCTTTTGGGTGTTAGATGATATTGGTCTGATACGGCAATATAAAAGTGATGGTTCTGGCTTGACGTTGTTTCAGCCTGAAGATGCGATGTTGATAAATGGAAGTAGTCAACTAGATTCATCATCTCCTGATTTTATGGGCAGCCATCCGGAGCGTGGGGTTAACCCTGCCACAGGTGTTGTGATCTACTACCACCTTCCTGAATTAAAGAGTTCTGATAAAATAACACTGGAAATCAAAGATGCTCAGGGCAATCTTGTTCGGTTCTTCACATCCGTGAAGGATAGTGCCTATCAAAGTTATGATGGAGCTCCACCGGTTGATCCGGCCTTGCCTAAAACGAAAGGACTTAATCGCTTCGTTTGGAATATGCGCTACCCAACGATGGTGGGAGTTCCTAATATATATATCGAAAGCAGTTACCTTGGACATAAGGCTTCACCAGGCAAATATTCAATCACATTAAGCGCAGCCGCCCAGGTGGCTACCACTAATTTTGAAATTCTTGCTAATCCACTTTACCCAACTGATGCCAAGACCTATCAAGAGTATCATTCTCTTATGAGCACGATGGAGGCCGAAGCCGCTAAGATGCATGAGATGGTAAATACATTGAATAGTAAACGGGAGCAGCTAGATCTTGTATTATCTACCTTACCAGCGGATGAAAAATTCAGTGCACTTAAGAAACAGGGGCAGTCGTTAAGTCAAAGCATGAAGCAGTGGGATGAAGAAATGGTTCAGCGGAAATCAAAAGCCTATGATGATGTGGAGAATTTTCCCAATAAGTTTACCGCTAATTATTTGTTCATGATTAATCACACTGAAAGTGATATTCCTAAAGTGATTAAGCCAACACTTGATCGACTAAAGGAGCTAAATACAGAATGGGCAACCCTTCAATCCAAAGGGAGTGCATTACTGGATAACCAAGTCCCAGCATTTAACAAGCAATTGTGGGATGCTGGTGTAGGTGCAGTTTGGAAGAAATAAAAGAGTAAGTGGGGACGTGATGTACGTCCCCAGTAATCAATTTTTGATTAACTCCCCGGAGGAGAAAATACCATAGATAACTTCTGATTCCTGAGTAGGCAGAAAGTAGATTTTTCCTTTTCGGCCACGTACTTTCATACGATACACATTGAAGAGAGGCATGAATTGAATCGATTTAATATCGGGCCATTCATACTCTTGTGTTTTGTAGCTGGTAATCACGGCTACTTTCTTTTTGCTAATCGCCACTCTTTTAATTTTAGAGGCAATGAGACTGAACAACGATAGACACACCAAGCCTAAGGTAAAAAAGATGAAAACAGCAAATTGGCTCTTCGGTAAATGACCATCACGAATGAAAAGGATGATTCCAATGAACCACTGCAGTAAACCTAAGGCCAGAAAAAAATACTTAGCGAAGTAGTACTTCGCCAGACTGGCTTCTTTCATGTTACATAAAAAATTTGGTTAATACGTACAGCTAAGTTACGTTTTATTTGCATTCAGTTGCAATAGTAACCAACTGTTGAGCTCGCTTTTAGAGTTTTATTGTATTCGATAGTACTAGAGAAGTAGTAGTTTGATATGCCTTACAACTTTACCTCTTGCCCTTCTGGCTCTGCCTCTTCTGGTACTTCATCCCAATTCTTAGGCTCTTCGTTGTGTAGGTATTCCAGAATTTTTTGTTCTACTTGTTTCAGCTTTAACGCCCTTAGAAATTTTCCATTGCGAGCTAATATTAGGCGACCAGTTTCTTCGGAGATTGCGATGACCAGGGTATCAGTAGTTTCTGACATTCCAATGGCGGACCTGTGGCGTAATCCAAAATGGGTTGGTAAGTGATCATTCTCACTAACAGGTAGCACACAACGAGCGGCTTTGATGCGCCCCTTGTAAATAATTACCGCTCCATCATGGAGTGGTCCATTTTTATTAAATATGGATAATAACAAGCGCTTGGTTACCTCAGAGTCTAACCGATCGCCAGTTTGACTGTAAAACTTAAGTTCAGTATCCCGAGATAGCACAATGAGAGCACCTGTCTTAGTTGCCTTCAGAGTCTTGGCAGCATCGATAAGCTCCTGAATGTCGAAGTCATCGTGATAGTCATTGCGCCAGCTAGCTAGTGACTTAAAAAAAGTATCGCGGTTAAACTCTGTCGTTCGGCCAATAACTAACAAGAACTTCCGTATCTCAGGCTGGAATAAAATAATCATCGCGAGGACACCAACTCCCATGAATTGACCCAATATGGTGGACAGCAACTCCATTTGCGCAGCCCGTACAATTAAATAAACAAGGTAGAGCGCAAGTATTCCCAGAAAAATATTGACGGCTATACTTCCTCGTATAAGTTTATAAATCTGGTACAATAAAATTGCTACCAGGCTAATGTCCACCAGATCTACCCAACTGATATCCAAAAACCCAACTTTGAATGCAAAAATCATGATTGCAAATTTAACAAGACCTTGGCCCAATGCCTAATAATGAGCTAACAAGTCAGCCCATCATAGAAACCAACTTAACTACCTCTACAGCCTCTTTCACATCATGCACTCGCAGTATGCCCGCTCCCTTTAGCAACGCAATTGTATGTAGGGATGTTGTTCCATTCAATGCCTCATGAGGTTGAATAGTAAGCGATTTCCAAATCATCGATTTCCTAGAAAGCCCAACGAGGATAGGCTTCTCAAGTATTTTAATCCAGTCTAACTTTGACAGGAGCTCAAAGTTTTGATCACTATTTTTTGCGAAACCGAATCCGGGATCAATGATGATATCCTTTATACCTAATTTTTGAAACGCATTTATTTTCTGATGAAAATAATTAATCATTTCTTTTAATAAGTTTTCGTAAGTAGCCTGGGTGGTCATAGACTGTGGGGTTCCTTTCATATGCATGAGTACGTAAGGAACTTGAAGCGTAGCTACCATCTCTGGCATTTTATTGTCTAAGGATCCTCCTGAGATATCATTGATCAAACCAGCCCCGGCCTCAACAGCAAGTTTGGCAATCGAACTTCGGAAGGTATCAATGGAGATAATGCAGTCGGGAAAACTTTTTTGAACGGCAATGATAGCAGGCAGCACGCGGCTCTTTTCTTCTTCTTCGCTAATGTCCTTTGCGCCCGGTCGTGAAGAATACCCACCGATATCGATGAAGGTAGCGCCTTCATTCAGCATTTTTTCAACCTGCTTCAGGATCTGAGTTTCTTCAATAAATTTTCCTCCATCAAAAAAACTATCCGGAGTAATATTTAAAATACCCATCACTTTAGGCTGTGACAAATCAATTATCTTTTCTTTAACAAGAATTGTTTTGTTGGTTTTAAAGTATTTTTCAGAACTCACTTTTTATAGGGGTATGAGGTATTGACGGCTCGAGTCTTTGCGTTAGATTCAGAAACAAATGTTAATTATTGTATAAAAATTTCTAATTACTCTATTAATACAAAAAATCCTGATCTATTTTGCAGATGATTATGAATGAACAAACCGCCATCGAATATAAGCAGGTAATTGCCGACTGCAAAGCCTTGTTTGCCAAGAAGACGAAAGATTACGGCACAGCGTGGCGTATCCTGCGATTGCCCTCTATCACTGACCAGATTTATATTAAAGCCCAGCGCATAAGAAGTATACAAGAAAAAGGCGTTCAAAAAGTAGTAGATCCAATTAAGGATGAATTTACAGGTATCATAAATTATTGTGTGATAGCCTTAATTCAAATGCAACTTCATGATACAGAGAAACTGGAAATGAGTTTTGATGAACTTGAATCGCTTTACGATGGAGCAACGCATGAGACATTTGAGCTTCTTCAAAATAAGAACCATGACTATGGTGAGGCCTGGCGTGAAATGCGAGTCGCCTCAATGACCGATATTATATTAATGAAGCTACTTAGGGTGAAGCAGATTGAAGATAACCAAGGTAAAACTCTGGTAAGCGAAGGTGTTCAAGCAAACTATCAGGACATGATCAATTACGCAGTGTTTTGTTTAATTAAATTGACCACAAGAAATTCACTAAACTAACCGTAGACAGTCGACCTTGGATTGTTGACTATATTATTATGAAAAAATTCATTGATCAATTTTCTCGTTTTTTTGTTGGAGGACTTTTCATTTTTTCGGGGCTCATCAAACTAAATGATCCCATTGGTACTGAGATTAAGCTGGAAGAATACTTTGAGGTTTTTGTTGCAGATTTTGGTTCATTCTTCCACCACTTTATACCCTGGTCCCTGGAGATAGGAATGGTCATGATTGTTCTGGAGTTGGCTTTAGGGGTAGCCATCTTAATTTACTACCGCATGAACCAATCTACCTGGATCCTATTGGGATTGATGGTGTTCTTTACCTTTTTAACATTCTACTCTGCCTATTTTAATAAAGTAACTGACTGCGGATGCTTTGGCGATGCCATCAAACTAACCCCTTGGGAATCTTTTTATAAGGACATCATCCTAATGGTGTTTGTCCTTCACTTGTTTTGGCACAGAAGTCGATTTGTTCCTACCCTGCGAACACGCGAAGGACATGCGGTTGTTGGCGCTGTAGTTGTTATCAGCTTGTTTTTGGGAGTATATGCCATTCGTCATTTGCCATTTATTGATTTTAGGGCCTACAGAGTCGGCAACAATATTCCGCAACAGATGATACCTTCTGAGTCTCCTTTGATTGAATATACTTTTGAAAAAGGAACTGAAAAGATTTCATCAACAAAATTCTTAACGGACGAGGGCTTAAAATATGTTTCTTCGAAGGTGTTAAATGAAGAGGAGGCAAAACCAAAAATTACTGACTATTTGGTGACTAGTCCTGAAGGTGAAGACATGACTCCATATACTTTTCAGGGGGCCAAATTGATAATCACTATGTATGATGTTACCAAGGCATCTGATGAAAACATAGATAGCATTAAACAACTCACTAGTGCACTAGAGGGAAAAGTGGATGCATTTGTACTGACATCATCGTTAGCTGAGCAAATGGAGGCATTTAGACATGAGCACCAATTAGCTATTCCATATTACTATGCTGATGCCACTGTGTTAAAAACAATCATCCGTTCCAACCCTGGGATTTCACTGTGGAAGGATGGAACTGTGCTAGGCAACTGGCACCATAATGATACTCCAAGTCCAGAAAGTATCCTTGATTTGTTAAAATGAAAGTATTTCTCATTGGCCTTCCTGGTTCAGGAAAATCTACGATCGGAAAATCTCTTGCGCTGGAATTATCTTATCCTTTTATTGACTTAGATCAGGAGATAGAAAAAGCTGAGGGGAGAACGATAAAACAGATCTTCAAACAAATGCACGAGGGTTATTTTCGTCAATTAGAATCCAAAGCATTAAAAAAGCATTGTCAATCCAGAGATTCATTTGTCATGGCTACGGGTGGAGGGGCGCCTTGTTTTTTTGACAATATTGAACATATCAACAAAGCCGGCAAAAGTATTTTTTTGGATGTCCCCACAAAAGTAATTGCTAAACGAATTATGAACTCGCATATCTCTGAACGTCCACTCTTCTCAACATATGATCAGGAAAGTTTAAAAGACCGGGTAGAGTTTATGCGCTCTCAGAGAATTGCTTTTTATAAGCAAGCTCATATTACCATTTCCGGAGAACAAATTAACATCAAGGATTTAGCGGATAGACTAAACTCAACGTCTTTTCAAATGTGATTTGTTTTAAGTTGACAAAACTCGGTTACATCAAAAAGGAAATCCGAGAGTCAAAATAAAATTTGTATTAGTTTGATTGTATGTTACTATCGGGCTTGACGATGTGTTTACCCTATAAGGTCTATATGAGTTATCTCCTGTGATAAAGGTTGCCGCTATATCAATGTAAAACTTCTCTCTTCGATAGCCTACACCTCCAGAGAAGTTTTGAACGGAACGCGATGTATTATTTTGTTCAGTTTTAAATGGCTCAGGCTGATAGCCGAACCCGCCCCTGAACCGAAATTTATCGTATCGAAATTCACCACCAATTCGCATGTTAATAACGGATTGATAGAGTGAAACTATTTTGTCATTGTCGCTGGTGTATGAAATTCCATTTGTTCCGGCACCATACTTAGCAGCACTATAATCCAACCGTTCGATATCAGCCGTAATAAATCCGTGTTTCTGTATAAAAAAGGCAACTCCTGCACTTACCCTCCAGGGTGTTGTTAACTTGTAGTCGGAGTTAATGACGTCAGTTTTGGCGCTTTCATTGCTGATAATCTCTCCGGGCAGATACTCAAAATTTTTCCAATTGGTATTCATTGTTGCATTGTAACTGTCAGTAAGTTGATAGGCAGTTGGCGTTGTAGTTGAAGCGCCAAATTGAATAAAATCAACAGGCCTAAAAATAATGCCGAGTGTTGCATTGATTCCAGATCCTCTTATCTCCAGAGTTTCTTCAAGTAATAAATCAGATAACGGTTCCCCTACAAAATCTTCTGTGTACGACTTTTTAGATTTGTACCGGATAGACGCAAGTCCAACTCCTGCACCAACAAAAATTTTATCATTGAAGTTGGCACCGTATGAAAAGTTCCATTGATTTTGTGCACCTCGTGTTTCAATTCTTTCGTTTTGCGAAGGGATGCCTGCAACATCTGTAAAATATTCTGTATTGCTGTTACCAGGATCCAAGATAGTTTTTTCGCCTATCAAATAATTATTGTAGGCCAGTTCTGTTGGTGTATTGAAAAGGTCTCCTCCACTTTTAAATTGATCTGGGGTGCCACCCGTTGCGTCTTCAATAAAATAATCAATAATGGAATTGTCCTTATTTGTTCCACTATACATCATATTACGATTGAAATCATTAATTCGATTATAAGAAATAGAAAAGGTTCCACTTTGCAACGCCTTGAGTTTTAGATCATCATTATGAAAAGAAATACTTATGCCTGGAATAGTTAAGGTCGATTTTGAAGCGATTGTCTGTTGGTTCAGATAATCAGCAGATACATTTGAAAGATTTAGTGAAGGTGTAAAGGCAAATTCTGAACGATTATACATGCCAAGCCCAGCTGGATTGGAATATCCACTGCTGTAATCTCCCCCGAGCGCAACTTGCGCGCCACCCATTCCCTGGATTCTTGCGCTACCACCGGACTGAGTTCGGCTGAATAGCAGTGCTGTTTCGGTAAAACTTTGTGCTAATGTTTCTTTTGCAAAGAACAAAAGTATTCCACTGAACAAAAGCCCCTTTAAAGTTTTCATACGTGAAACTTGTTTGAGTTAATCCCTACCCCTCGAACGTGACCCTCCTCCGCTGCTGCCTGATGATGAACCTCCAGAAAAACCACCTCCAGAGGAGCTACTTCTCGAACCGCCATCATATGAACTTCTGGAGGAATTATTTCCCCAATCAGAGCTTTGTCTTCCTGTTGAATTGGATGAATTATTATTCAATCCCGAGCGATTACCACTTCCTGAATTACTGGAGGTGTTATCGGTCCACATAGTCCGAGAAGGATTTTTGTCTGGGTCTCTCTTCCAGTTCCGGTCATAATATTGGTTTTCACTTGCCGATCTGCTTCGACCGGTTGAAACCTCTCTACCAGTACGGGTAACGTTTGTTTCGGGCCTTGAATAGTCAAAAGTATTGTCCGTATCGCTGCTTCTGTTAGCTCTCTTGCCATAGACAACTGGATTGCGGTAATCTGAGCCGTTGTTAAGTACGATCACATTATTTCCATAGAAATTGTTTGATCTAAAGCCACTTCCTCCGAATCCGTAGTTATTATAAGGAAAATAGCCTCCGCCATAACCATAATTGTTCCATGGGTTTCCCCAACTATTTCCATAACCATAATTCATTCCCCCAAACCACCCGGAATTCATCCCACCAAAACTATAGCCTAACATAGATGACCAACCAGGTTGGTATGGTTGGTAACCACCCATTCCCCATGGGGAATAAAAGCTATTGAATGGAGAGCCAAAGCCTTGGTTCATTCCAAATGAATTCATTCCATATCCACCATATGGCCCCGCAAAACTGTTAGTGTTACAATTGCAATTATTACTAGCCAGATTTTGATTGACACTTACAGGCTGATAACCAGAGACGAAATATTGATTATCAGTATAGCCCAAGTTGGTACCTGTCTTCAACCTATTAGTGTATTCAGGGTTAACACTTCTACCTGAATAACTATCGGTTGGGTTTATCGGGGAAGATTTTACCGCTTGCGCATCCTGTTGCTTGTATTGTTTTGCTAGTACTACTTCTTTGGAGGCATTTTGTTCTGCCCTATCTTTTGCGGTGAAATACATGTCGTCATGTTCAACCTGACCAAATGCTGCTGTAATCGCCAACACGGCCAATCCAGTCAATAAAGAGTATTTCGTTTTCATAGTCTTTTTTTTACCTAACCTTACTAACGTAAATCTACACAGAGTGGTGCCTGTAACCAATAAAAAAGTACGGTTTGGTTGGGGTAGTTATGCCAACGATGAATAGTATCCAGAAAGTGGGACCGGTACGAATTTGATTCGATTAACAGAAATTCTGAGGAAACTAAGCCTTTCATAACTGGGAGCACTTCAGAAATTTCAAGGATGCTTCAATCCAAATCCATATTTTTGAGGCCTAAAATTTTTAGGCTAATGGGAAAGGAGTTGACTTCGCGAAGCGAGGATTATGCGCAATGGTACATTGATTTGGTAAAAAAGGCCGATCTGGCAGAAAACTCCGATGTGCGCGGTTGTATGGTAATTAAGCCATATGGATATAGCATTTGGGAAAAAATGCAGGAAGCATTAGATAAGATGTTCAAGGATACGGGTCATGTGAATGCTTATTTCCCTCTTTTCGTTCCCAAAAGTATGTTTGAAGCGGAAGAGAAAAATGCTGAGGGTTTTGCAAAAGAATGTGCCATCGTAACCCATTATCGACTAAAGTCAGACCCAAATAACAAAGGGAAACTTATTGTTGACCCGGACGCAAAATTGGAAGAGGAGTTGGTTGTTCGCCCCACGAGTGAAGCCATTATCTGGAGTACCTATAAAAAATGGATTCAGTCATATCGTGACTTACCTCTGTTGATCAATCAGTGGGCAAATGTTGTTCGATGGGAAATGAGGACCAGGCTTTTTTTAAGAACAGCAGAGTTTCTTTGGCAAGAAGGACACACGGCCCATGCCACATCAACTGAGGCGGTGAAAGAAACAGTGCAGATGCTTGACGTCTACGCTGAGTTTGCTGAAACATTCATGGCTATGCCTGTCATCAAAGGCAAAAAGTCTGATGGTGAACGGTTTCCTGGAGCAATTGATACCTATTGTATAGAGGCTATGATGCAAGATGGAAAAGCGTTACAGGCTGGTACCTCTCATTTCTTAGGCCAAAATTTCGCGAAAGCGTTTGATGTAAAATTCACAACAAAGGAGGGGAAACTTGAATTGGTTTGGGGAACCTCATGGGGTGTAAGCACTCGCTTGATCGGGGGACTGATCATGGCTCATTCGGATGATGATGGTTTAATATTACCACCGAAGCTTGCTCCAATTCATGTGGTGATCGTACCTATTTTTAGAAGCGAAGATGAGTTGATCAAAATCAGTAGCAAAGTAGAGGAAATTTCTTCATCCCTTCGCAAGCAAGGATATTCGGTAAAGTTTGACAATCGAGATAACCTCAAACCAGGTTTCAAGTTTGCAGAGTGGGAATTAAAGGGGGTCCCTGTTCGCGTTGCCATTGGCCCAAGAGATTTAGAAAATGGTACAGTAGAAGTAGCCAGAAGAGATACGAAGGAAAAACAGGTGATGAAGATGGATGATGTCTCTACTTCTATTCCTAAACTTCTTGACGATATTCAAACGAACATTTATCAGAGGGCATTAAAATTCCGGAGCGAAAAGACGACCAAAGTTGATTCGTACGAGGACTTTAAAAAAGTACTTGACGAAAAAGGAGGATTTATCTTAGCTCATTGGGACGGAACGGCTGAAACGGAAGCTCTTATCAAAGATGAAACAAAAGCTACGATCAGATGCATACCTTTAGATCCGCTTGAGGAATTGGGAATCTGCGTTTATAGCGGTAAGCCCTCAACTCAGCGTGTGGTTTTTGCCAGAGCTTATTAAAATGTTCTCATTTATGTCTGGACTAAATAACTAACTTTAGGGTCATGATTGAGTGGATGACGGTTACTTCGCTGATACTTTTTGGTCTGGCCTTATTGGTCGCAGAAATCATATTTGTGCCCGGTACAACTCTGGTAGGCCTTTTTGGCTTTATTTTTCTGGTAGTTGGGGTATCTCTTAGCTTCAATTATTTTGGAAGTGAAGTTGGGTGGATTACCGTGGGAAGTTCTGCACTTTCCTCTGGCGTTATATTTTATTTTGCTTTTAAATCTAATCTCTGGGGAAGGTTTTCGTTAAAGTCATCCAATGACGGAAAAGTTAATGAGGGCGAGTTGGATGGTTTGGTTGCAGGAGAGGAAGGCATCACGATGTCTGCATTGCGTCCTTCCGGAAAAGCAGAATTAAAGAACAAGGCCTTTGAGGTGAGAACACAGGGGGCTTATGTGGATAGTGGAACACGAATTCGAATTATAAAAATTTTATCTAATCAAATTATTGTAGAACCTATTTCTTAAAACTATGGAAGGATTAATACTTATTTTCTTTGTTTTCATTGGAATCATCGGATTCTTCACCTTCATGTACTTCGTGCCCGTAGGGCTGTGGGTAACGGCTATTTTTTCAGGAGTTAAAGTAAGTATTGGTCAATTGATCGGTATGCGCCTTCGCAAAATTCCACCAAGCATAATTGTTAACTCTTTAATTACAGCTACTAAAGCAGGTATTCCACTTACACCCAGCGATCTTGAAACCCATTTTCTTGCAGGTGGCAATGTGCCCAATGTGATACGCGCATTAATATCGGCTGATAAAGCCAACATCAGCTTAACCTTTAAGCAGGCAACTGCAATTGATTTGGCGGGGCGCGATGTATTTGAAGCCGTACAGATTTCGGTTAATCCCAAAGTTATTAATACCCCACGAGTGGCCGCTGTTGCTGCTGATGGTATACAATTGATAGCAATTGCCCGTGTAACGGTGCGGGCTAGTCTTGCTCAATTAGTCGGTGGAGCGGGTGAAGAAACAATCCTTGCTCGTGTAGGGGAAGGTATTGTAACTTCTATTGGTTCGGCACAATCACACAAAGAAGTGTTAGCAAACCCAGATAAGATTTCAAAGCTTGTGCTTTCACGCGGATTGGATGCAGGTACAGCATTTGAAATTCTTTCCATTGATATCGCTGACGTTGATGTAGGCGCTAACATTGGAGCTAAACTTCAAATTGATCAAGCAACTGCTGATTTGAAAGTGGCAGAAGCAAAAGCGGAAGAACGCAGGGCAATGGCTGTTGCATTGGAACAAGAAATGATTGCAAAGGCTCAAGAAGCTCGTGCAAATGTGATTCAGGCAGAAGCCGAAATTCCAAAAGCTATTGCAGAGGCATTTACTAAAGGCAACCTTGGTGTGATGGATTATTATAAGATGCAAAACGTTCAAGCTGATACCAGTATGAGAGAGTCCATCTCAGGATCGGGCAAAGGCGGAAGCGGATCATCCACAGCTCCAACAAAATAAAAAGTAGAGGCCGTTAAGGCCTCTCTTCTTTTATACCCTATTTATCCAAATCTAAATGGGCTTATCATGAAGGCATGGCCATTGTGATTTTTCGTGTGAGCTATTAAATGAATTGCAATACAAATTCCTCCTTCCTGAGTGTAAACTTCAAAAGCTGTTTCATTTAAAATACTATCCTGTTGTTGAGAGATTTTTCTCAAGGCATTTTGGCATAGGCTAAGTCAAAATGACTGAATATGAAGGAATTACCTTCAAGATGATGTCAAATTTTCTGAAATACACAAAATATTTCAGATGGATTCGAATTTGAGCAGTTCTAATCGCTAAACAATACTTATTATGAACTTCGAAAAATTCACAATAAAATCTCAGGAGGCACTACAGAAATCTGCTGAGATTGCCACGAGCAATCAACAACAAGTTATTGAGCCTGGCCATTTATTGAAGGCAATCTTAGAGACTGATGAAAATGTTTCGAACTATCTCTTTAAAAAGCTCAATATTAACTCCACTATCCTCGAGACTAAGCTTAACGAAATCCTGAATTCGTATCCTAAGGCTTCAGGGCAGCAACCCTATTTATCAACAACGACCAACACTGTTTTACAAAATGCAGAAAAGGAACTACGTGAGTTTAAAGATGAATATGTTGCCGTTGAACACTTGTTGTTGGCGCTCTTAGCCACCAAAGACAAGGTAGCATCCATCATGAAAGATTCTGGGTTCGACAAATTATCGTTGATGAAGGCCATTAAGGAATTACGTGGAGGTGCGAAAGTAACAGATCAGAATGCAGAGGCGAAGTACAAATCACTTGAGCGCTATTCAAAGAACTTGAATGAGCTGGCCAAACGAGGAAAGATTGATCCGGTAATTGGTCGCGATGAAGAAATCAGAAGGGTGCTTCAAATTCTTTCTCGAAGAACAAAAAACAATCCGATTCTATTAGGTGAACCAGGGGTAGGTAAAACTGCGATAGTAGAGGGAATGGCGCAGCGCATAGTTAACGGGGATGTACCTGAAAATCTCAAGAGTAAAATATTGATCTCGCTTGATATGGGCTTGCTTGTAGCTGGCGCTAAGTACAAAGGTGAGTTTGAGGAGAGATTAAAATCGGTAATAAAAGAAGTCACAGATTCTAATGGTGAAATTATTCTTTTCATTGATGAGATTCATACACTTATAGGAGCTGGAGGAGGGGAAGGTGCAATGGATGCAGCTAATCTTTTAAAGCCAGCATTAGCGCGTGGTGAACTTCATGCGATAGGAGCAACAACATTAAAAGAGTATCAAAAATATATTGAGAAAGATAAAGCACTTGAGCGAAGGTTTCAGTCAGTGCTCGTAGATGAACCTTCTATTGAAGATTCAATTTCTATTCTTCGGGGAATAAAAGATAAATATGAATTGCATCATGGTGTACGAATAAAAGATGACGCGGTCATTTCTGCCGTGGAATTATCCAGCCGATATATTTCTGATCGTTTTCTTCCCGATAAAGCAATTGACTTGATGGATGAAGCGGCAGCCAAGTTGAGGTTAGAGATGGATTCACTTCCTGAAGAGTTGGACGAACTCAATCGCAAGATTATGCAACTTGAGATTGAGCGGGAAGCAATCAGAAGAGAGAAGAACAAAGACAAGGAAACTATTCTTACCAAGGATATTGCTGAATTATCCGAAAGTAGAAATGCGTTGAAGGCGCAATGGGAGAACGAAAAATCTATTGTTAATAATCTCCGTAAGGAAAAGGAAAACATTGACAAACTGAAGTTTGAGGCCGAGCAGGCTGAGAAAGCGGGTGACTATGGTAAAGTTGCCGAAATTCGTTATGGTAAAATTACAGAGGCTGAGAAGCATCTAAAGGAATTTGAGATTCGAATGAAAGAACTTCAAGGCGGGCACTCCCTTTTAAAAGAAGAAGTTGACAGCGAAGATATTGCTGAAGTAGTCGCCAAGTGGACAAGGATACCCGTTTCAAAGATGCTTCAGAGTGAACGCGAAAAGTTATTATCACTCGAAGAAGAGTTGGGAAAAAGAGTGGCGGGGCAGGAGGAAGCAATTCGTGCTTTAAGTGATGCAGTAAGAAGAAGTCGTGCTGGCCTGCAGGATCCAAAACGTCCAATCGGTTCCTTTATTTTTATGGGCACTACAGGCGTAGGCAAAACGGAATTATCAAAAGCTTTGGCGGATTACCTTTTCAATGATGATAACGCCATGGTTCGTATTGACATGAGTGAGTATCAGGAAAGACATAGCGTCAGTCGGTTGATTGGTGCGCCTCCTGGATATGTTGGATATGATGAAGGAGGTCAATTAACGGAAGCCGTTCGAAGAAAACCTTATTCTGTGATTTTATTGGATGAAATTGAAAAGGCCCACCCGGACGTTTACAATATTTTGTTGCAAGTATTAGACGATGGCCGTTTGACGGACAACAAAGGGCGTGTCGCTAATTTCAAGAACACGATTATAATCATGACCACCAATATTGGGTCGAACATCATTCAGGAGAACTTTGAAAAGATTACGGATGACAATTATTTTGAAGTGGTAGATGAAACCAAGGACCAAGTATTGGAGGTTTTACGTAAAACAGTTAGGCCGGAGTTCCTCAATAGAATTGATGAAGTTATCATGTTCCGCCCGCTTAGCAGATCAGACATTCGAAAAATTGTAGAAATACAATTTGAGCTGATCAAAGGACGTTTAGGGGAAAGTGGTATTAAGTTGGATATTTCCGGGAAAGCACTTGAAAGGCTGTCTAAACTGGGCTACGATCCTCAGTTTGGCGCGAGGCCGCTAAAACGTGTTCTACAAAGGGAAATTTTGAATGAATTATCTAAACAAATATTGGCAGGGAAAGTAAACAAAGACTCTGTGATTTTTGTTGATATGAAGAATGAGGTTGAATTCGATTTTATCAACCTAGATGCGGTAGAAGTAGTAGAATAAACTATATGATTGTGTGGCCTCGGATCACCGAGGGGTTTTGTGAAGTGTTCCCCGATGGTTTATCGGATGGAACGGGTTTTTGGGGTTAGGGCGGGCTGGGGAGCTCGCCCTTCTTTTTGCCAGACGGCCATCCCATATATGCTTATTTTGTAAAATTGAGCCACTCTGCCTTTCCAACCGTTAGGTATTGATTTTTTTCTTTGTCATAAATCAGTTTATCGTAAGAAAGTGGAATGGTACTTAACCCACCATTGGTTAGTAAACCAAACTTGCCTTCTTGTTGTACAATTACATAACCGTTTTGAAGATTTTCGATGTGATCAAATCTTGGCTCGATTAACACATTCCCATTCTGATCTGCCAACCCGCATTTGTTTTGGCTAACCAGTAAAAACATTTTTCCTTCAAGTCGAGCAACAGAATCATAACGAGTACTGAGAATTGTTTTATCTTCTTTATTAATAATTCCAATTTTACCATTTCGTTTGACGATGGCATAGCCCTGCTCAAATTCCTGTGCACTTTCATAATTTGGATTGATGGCGATGTTGTCCTCGGGATTAACAAACCCCCATTTACCTAGAATTTTGACAGGAGCAAGTTGTTCTTTGAATTGACCAATGGCTTCATACCGATTAGCGATTCTCAGCCTACCCTGGCCATCTACAAACCCAAATAATCCATCTCGCTTTATACCTTGAAGCCCTTCAGACGGAATAAAAGTTTCTTCTGAGACATGAATTGGTTCCTGGGTCCTGCTAATCGTTTGACCATTTAGACTTACCATTTTTTCTGTTCCATCAGGAAGATATTCGATCAAGTATTCTACTTTCAACTCAAATTTATTATCTGTAAAATAGATGATCTCTCCATTAAAGTTTTTGACAAACATCATGGAAGGATGGATCTCCAGATATTTTTCTTCATTAATTAATTTCACTATAAAAGATTGGGGTGGGAGCAACCAATCCTCTTCTAAGTTAATGATACCATATTGCCCTTGGTATTTAACAGCTAGTTGATCATTCTTATACTCAAAGATGGAGTCATATACACAATGAATAAATTCTTCGCCAAAGCGATTAATAGCCCCACGATAGCCTTTATTTAAAACAGGAAAGAGCTTCCCGTTGTATGCTCCCATATATTGATAGGAGCGAGGGTTTTTTTTGATTCCAAAAGTGTCGTATAAGTCCCATCCTTTTTGCGCGTAGTTTATAAGAGAATTATTATCATTTTCTTTTGCTCTTATAAATTGACCATCCCATTCCAATGAATCAAATTGAAAGGGTAAAACTTCTGTCCCATTGATTCGAATAAGCCCATACTTTCCATTCTTTTTTGCGATGAGTTTGTCAACATAGAAGTCACGGAGCTCATCGTATACCGGATAGATGATAGAACCAAAACCTTCATCCACTACCCCCATTTTTTTTGATACACTAATAATGTACAATCCATTTGCAATGGGCTGCAAATCATCGGCAACTATTTTTCTTAATTCTTGATTCTCACCATCCAATATTTTCCATTCGTCAAAAAATTTGGTTGAAATGAGTCCTTCATCATCAATTTTTATTTCACGGAATTTAGGTTCTATCATAATTTCACCTTCGCGATCGATCAGACCCTGCTTTAAATTTTGATAGATTACTGCTTTCCCTTTTCGAAAAGATGAAATGCTATCAATTTCAAAGTCAGTAAGCTTTACTCCCTGCTCTGTAAATAGTGCAGTCTTAGACTCGAAATTTTCAACGGCATATCTCAGGCTTCCGATTGCATTTATATTTCTGAACTTTAATGGGATAATTTCCTTGTCTTCCAGATCAATTAACCCGTGACGGTACTCCACACCATTTTTTATAAACACAATTGCGCGTAAACCTTGAATTTTTATTCCATCGTATTTAAAGGGGACGGTTACTCGTCCGCTTAGGTTAAGGCAACCGAAGTAGTTTGTTGTTGGCCCCATTTTTTTGAAGGCAATAATTCGATCACCCCCAGAATAATAAAGATTTTGGTACTCTGCTTTGGTGATGAATTCTTTCTTTAGATTGATAATGCCCCATTCCTTTCCAAGTTTGTACCCTGTAACTTGACCAATCACGGAAAAACTTCCATCTGACCAACCCAAAGCTTCAAATGATGCAGGTAGAAGGATTTGACCTTCTTCATTTTTTAGTCCAACTTTTCCATTCTCTTGAAAGACTTGATAAGGCTCAGCAAGCGCAAAATTGCTTATCAAGAAAGTAAGTAAGACGATGAAATATCTGGACATAAGGCAAAGTTAGCGTCATTAAGGTAATTCGCGGTTTTTTTTGGAACTTTAGGCAAAACTTGAGGTTAAGCCTTTAATGGTAAAGACGAAAAGTCATTGAAATTCAAAGGATAAAGAAGAATCTATGTACATAGAACAGCTATATACCAGTTGCCTTGCGGAGGCTGCCTATTATATTGAGTCAGAAGGAGAGGCAGTTATAATTGATCCGCTCCGCGAGACAGAACCGTATATCGAACTGTCGCAAAAACGAGGCGCGAAAATCAATTATGTTTTTGAAACCCATTTTCACGCAGATTTTGTGTCCGGCCATATAGACCTGGCAAAAAAAGTAAATGCAACAATTGTTTATGGTCCTCAAGCCAACACTAGCTATAAAGTATACAATGCTAAAGACGGTGAGGAATTCAAAATAGGCAAGGTTACTCTTAGGGTGCTACATACACCTGGCCACACACCAGAATCATCTTGTTATCTGTTACTCGATGAGAATAGAAAAGCTCACGCCATATTTACCGGAGATACTTTGTTTGTTGGAGATGTAGGTAGGCCTGATTTGCTTGATGGTGTTATGACCAAAGAAGATCTGGCCAGTATGATGTATGATTCTTTAAATAATAAAATTAAAACACTACCCGATAGCGTAATTGTTTATCCTGCACATGGCCCCGGATCTGCGTGCGGTAAAAACATTGGTAAGGAAACTTTTTCGACCATTGGGGAACAGAAGAAGTTTAACTATGCTCTTAAGGATATGAGCAGAGAAGAATTTATTAAGGAATTAACTTCCGGTATTCTTCCACCACCGCAATATTTCTTTGAAGATGCTCGTATCAATAAGATGGGTTACGATCCGATCGAACTGGTAATGAAAGAAAATAGGAAGCCGTTGACATTGCAAGCTTTTAAGGCGGAGATCGCGAAAGGTGCTTTACTACTTGATACGCGGATGCCCGATGATTTTGAAAAAGGTTTTGTACCCGGTGCTCTAAATATAGGATTGAATGGTCAATATGCAGTTTGGGTGGGTACCCTCATTAGCATAAAGCAACCTTTGGTTTTGATTACTGAAGTTGGTAAAGAAGATGAATCAATACTCCGGCTTGCGCGTGTCGGCTACGAAAATGTAATTGGTTATTTAGAAGGTGGAGTTTCAGCATGGGATTCAAAACTTGATGTGATAAAATCGATTACTGCCGAGAAGATGAAAGAGGAGATGAGCAATGGGCTTACCGTTTTAGATGTACGTAAGCCAGGTGAGTGGAATATCAGTCACGTAAAGGATGCTGTGTTTGCGCCACTTGCCGACATGCCTGGCAACCTCGCCTCATTTGATAAGAAAGAACCTTATCTCGTTCATTGTGGTGGTGGTTACCGTTCAATGATGGCCATTTCATTGATGAAAAAACTGGGATTCAAGAACTTGATGAATATCTACGGAGGCTTTGGTGCGATGCAGCAAGCGGGCTTAGAGATTGTAACAGAAGAAGTAGAGGTTTAATTTTTTAGCTACTTTCATTTGGACTTTAACTGATAAAAGTGCTGTAGTCTTCAGGGGTATCCAGGTCAATTGAACCTTGCGGAAAGTCAACCGATTCTACCAATTCTTTATGAAGTTGAATTATTTTTTTTGCCCCTTCCTTATCTTCGACATTCATTAATTTTTCAAAAATGGATTTGGCAAATAGGGCAGGAACGCCTGCCGTTCCTGCATAAAAGGAGGCCACAACTGGGCTCTTCGTAAGTTCAAACTTTTCAATAATTTGATTAAGGTGTTCAGTTGTAAGTAATGGTTGGTCACACACCATAACCAAGGCAGCATCCAATTTTGGAGTTGTCGAATGCAATTCATTCAATCCTTTTTTTAAAGAACTACCCATCCCTTTTTGCCAATTTTCATTTGCTATAATTTCAACAGGTAGATGCTGAATTATTTTGCGATGAGCCAATTCATTAGCACCTAGCACAACCAGTACTTTTTCAGCAGCTGCTAGCAGAGCTACCTTGGTTGATCTCAGTAAAAGCTGTTCACCATCAATTTCCAATAATTGTTTTGACTGCCCCATGCGCGAGGAAGAGCCGGCTGCGAGAAGAACGATACCGATGTTCATTCTTTGAATTTGGATGAACTAGTTATCGTATGTAGCATTGTGTTCATGCGCTATTTGATACTACTTCTTTCTACCCTTTATATACACTTCAATGTCACCAGGAGAATCATTCACCTATGTAAGGCTAATGTTACCATCTTGTGTATCAACAGTAGCCGGGATGGCATTTGAAGTCAGGAACCACCCCTCGGGCAAAACAACGGTGTTAAAAGGCCTGCCAAAAGCCCGATCAAAAATGAATTCATTGCCGTTCACTATATAACGGTTGGCATCCGTGTAAGTCTCCTCAATTCGCAAGCGTGCGGTTTGTCCTTTTTTAACAGGGTCATACCAGATAACAACAACTTCAGTCTCTGAATTAATGGGCTCGCCAATGTCTAAACCCTTGGTTCGAATTGCTTCTCCTTTAAGGGTTTCCACGTTTAGCTCTTTGCCTGTGTCCAGCAATTTGGCGGAAGGGTTGGAAGCTTTGCTTCCGCTGCGCACTACATTAATATACCGATCGGTGCCTTCTTTAGTTTCTGTGTAATCGTGGTAGAGGCGAAATGAATGAGTTTCGGGTTGTTGTAAGAAATAAGCAATCTCCCTTGTTTCTCCTGACCTTTCTGAAAAATCAAAGTTAATTCTAGCTTTTGACTTATCTCGACCTTGCCCTCCTGTATTGGTTTCTGTTGATAAAGTTTTCGTTACAGAAATATCGGCCGAACCTGGAAGTTTTTTTGCTTCAAGGTGAAGGGCTATCTCCTGGGCCCCCGGATTAATAAAACTCACTTTTATTCTTCCATCTTGTTCCATCATAATCTGAGAGGGATAATTGCATTTAACCAACTCATATCCTTTCGGTAGAACTACCGCATTTCTCTTGATACCCAACGATCTGTCAAAAATAATTTTTTCATCTTTGGTGAAGTAGCTTGCTTCATCTTTATACGTTTTATCAATTAATAGCCTATACTCACCACCAGTTGGTAGCAACCTTTCTAGTTTCACTTTTAAGTACTCTCCCTCTAGCTCTGCTTCCGGCCATCCTGCTTTTCTGGCATCACTTCCATTGACTATTGTCCACGCTAGATTTTTTCCAGTCATCATATCAATCACCTTTCCAATGGTATGTCCGCTACCTTTACGCAATGAGTTGTAATAGAATTGTATTCCAGGGGTTGTCGCGCTTACCTGGTAAATGATTCGAAAGCTTTGTGTAGCTGGTTCGAGTAGCTCATAACGAGTGTAAGAATCTTCTGACAACTGTGCTTGACCGATAGAGATATGGAAGCAAAAGACTAAGAAGGAAAGGACAATCATTGATTTCATAATAACAAAAGTTTAAAAATTAATCTATTTGAAATTGTTGCTGGGATCTATGCTTTCAAAAAACTTAATTCACATGAATTATACTGATTTTTTGATGTCTTGATCTCCAAGATACACTTGTTTAAAAACCTGATCGTTTTGTGGGTCGCGTTGATGAATAGGGCCGGGGTTGTACTTCAAGAATCCCCCGGAACGGTTGGCGAATTTGGTTTGGATTTCTGCAATGATGGAAACAGCAATTTCATCAGGAGCTTCTGCGCCTATGTCAAGTCCTATAGGTGAATGAATTCTATGATAATCTTCAGGCAATAGTTGAATACTTTGATTTAAAAATTCCTTCTGCATTTTATCAAAGCGTTTTCTTGGACCGAGAATGCCGATATAGGGTGTCGCAGTTTTGATAAGTTTTTTTAATACGTCACGGTCATATTCATAGTTGTGCGACATCAAAATACAAGCGGTATAGGGTGTTATGTTAAAATCTCGATCAACGAATTCTCTTTGGCAAAGGGAAAGTTTATCTGCCGAAGGAAAAAAAACAGGTGCAATGTGGGCAACACATTCATCCGTAACGGAAACAGTCCACCCCAATGACTTAGCTAGTTCGCTCACAGGTCGTGCATCAAAGCCACCACCAAATATGATTAGGGAAATGGAAGGTTGAATGAGTTCAATAAAGACTTCAAATTCGGCCTCATCAATTTTATAGCTTTTTGCTTCGGATTTTCTGGTAGTGAATACCACTGCCAGATCATTCCTTACCACTTCGGCAAGACGTGTATTTGTGAAGGTTGATATATTTTGATGATCAAGAGACACTAACTCTTTTTCTCCAGTTCCATATGGCCCTGAAAACACAGTAGCCATAGCCAGTGGCTGGATGGATTCTGCAAAGTCTTCGAATAGGTGAACAGGGTTTTTGTCATCCTTTGCATCAAGCGGTTCAATCAACACGTCAATTACGCCATTGCAGCCGAGCCCTATTCCCAGATTTTGATTGCTTTCTTCACGGGTATCATAGGTCACGGTCATGGGTTTATTGTCTGTCATTACCAGACGAGCTTTTCTCAAGGCATCCCCTTCAAGGCATCCTCCACTGATAGAGCCCACCCATTTGCCATCATCTGTGATCAGCATTCGGGCACCCGGACTTCGATAAGAAGAGCCCCGAACTTTAACAACTGTTGCCAATGCCGCTTTGCGCTTTGCAAGGTCAACTTTGTTGTATTCCGTTATGATCGTTTTAAAATCTTTCACGAACTAAATTTACTTTTTTTCTTGAAGAGAAAGATCAAGTTGTTGTATTAATGGGGTATGTTCTGGAGTTAACGTGAAGAATACTTCAATATCTTTCTTTTCACACTCAATCAGAAATGTGCCACGCAGTTGATTCTCTGGAATTACTTCCTTTACCTGAATTATTCTTCCGGATTCATCCAGTATTTTGGATGTTGTCTTTTTCCAGGCTTCAAGCGATTGATCCAAGAAGAAATTCTCAGCCAGTATATTTTGTTTCTCTTCTGGCCACCCTTGTATCAACTCAGCGATTTCATTCTGTCGTTGTTTTAAAATAGTTGAAACTGGCAATGTCCTTGGCTTTAGACTGGCCATATAAATTAATGTGTCGAGTGCTTTTGCATTTGTTGATCCCATTCCCCCATATGTAAGATTGCTTAGAGATACAATGCCAATGCCTAAATCAGGGAAGAATCTCCATTCACTTCCAAAGCCGGGTAGCCCTCCGCCATGACGAATCGAAACAACATCTTTACAATCCCTTCTATAACCTAGGCCGTAACCATAACCGCTAATGACAGGACATAACTCACCACTTCGTGTTTTGTTGTTTGGAAACAATCCACCAAAGCGTTGGAGCTGATGCATCTCTCTCAAAGAGCTTCGTCTGATAACGGGTGATTCTTCATCATTTCGCGGAGGCCATGCCGATAAATGAAGTTGTAAATATTTGCTGAAATTATCCACCGAGCAAATCAACCCTCCCATTGCTCCATACGCACCATCATGAAGGAAAGGTTCCTCTTTCCACTGCTCGTCTTCCCAGCGATAGCCGGTTGCCAATTGTTCTTTTGGAATTTCCGAATACTCCCATCCTGAATCCTTCATTCCTAAAGGAGTAAGAATATTTTCATTGATGTATTGCTGATAGGATATTCCAGAAACTGCACTCACAATTTTTCCTAACATCCCAAAACCAAGATTACTATATTCAAATGTTACACCAGGAGCTTCAGAAAAGGAAATTCCCTGTCTGATTAATCCAAGAAGTTCTTCATCGGTGTCATCCAATTGCCGGTCTCCCCACGGATTGTCTTCGGGAAATCCTGCCGACATCGTTAATAAATGTTCAATGGTAATTACGGGGGAATCTTTTGTAAGTCTTGCAATCTTCCCCATTTCCGGAATGTACTTTGAAACCGGATCATGTAAATTAAGTTTCCCTTCATCTCTTAGCTTGAGAATGGATAAGGCTGTAAAACTTTTGGACATGGATGCAATTCGAAAGGCTGTTTGAGCAGTGGAAAGTGAATTGGAAGAAATATTGGCAATACCAAATGAATTTGAGTGAACCAGTTGTCCATCTGCTACTATTCCATAAGCCATTCCAGGGAAATGATTGTTTTCAAAGTGATCCTGAAAAATTTTATCAATTACAGGAAATGCAGCTTTCATTTTTCCCAACCTGTCCTGACCCTCGAATTGGGCTGATTTAAAATCAGGTGATAAGGCAGTTAGCAAAGTTGCATCTGATGTTTGGGTTTGTTTTCCACAGCCAAAGAATCCCAAGCCTATTGAAAGAAAAACGAGCACATATATTTTCATAGTCATTTCATTAGTGAGTTTCAAACCTATCTCAGTACTCTTCATTGTGAGCAAAATACTCGATGTGGGTGAGATGACCTTCGTATCGCTTGAACTGAATAACATCGCCTACATTTTTGCTCTCATAATGTTCGAGCAAGCAATGCACTTGTAATTGCTCACCATTTTTGGTTTTAATCAAAGCAATCCATTGATCATCTTTATGAACAGTGACAAAGAAATTTCCTCTTCTTACGCCTCCATATGGAGTATCGCCCGTGATAGGAGTTCCAATAATGAAAGTCTTTTCAAGAATTATTCCTTCTTGTAACTCTGGCTTTGAAAACAGGAGATCAAATGCTATCAACGTAATGGCTATGACCGCCACGAGTAAAACTCCGCACCCAAAGATTGTTGTTTTTTGTTCTTTCAATCCTTCTATTTTTTAAGTTTTGTAACCTCGGAAGGTGTGACAGCTGCGCCTTTGTTACCAAAAGAATTTCGAATGTAATTGAGTACATCACTGGTTTCTTCTGCGGCAAGCTCAATCCCCATCATTTCCATATTATACACTTTTCCATTTACAGTCATTTCACCGGATGCTCCATATAAAACCTGAATGATCGATCTGTTCTTATCGGCCATTAAGTAATCCGATTTTGCTACGGGTGGATAAAGGCCATCAATTCCTTCCCCTTGTTCTTGGTGGCAACTCATGCAATAAGTTGAATATATTTCTTTTCCACGCACCATGCTGGCTTGCAAGTCGAACTTAGGTTTTTTTTGAAAAGAGAAAAATGAAATTGAAGCTATGATCGTTAGAGATAAAGAAAAAAAATACTTCATGGAAAAGATTTCGGTTTGAGTCGTAAAGATGATTAAACTGTGTCAAGATTAAACGGGAGTTTTCTAATGCGTGTACCCGTCAAATCAAAGATAGCATTCGTTAATGCAGGCGTGAATGGAGGTAAACCGGGTTCTCCTACTCCTCCAGCCTTTTCTTCGTTATCAACAATATGAACTTCAATCTCAGGAGAATCGGTGATGCGTGGCATTTTGTATGTATTGAAATTTTGCTCAACAGCTTTGCCATCCATAAAATGAGTTGCGTGTATGGTTGCAGCACCGAGTGCCATAATGATGCTTCCTTCCACTTGTCCTTTAATGATGTCAGGATTTACATACCATCCACAATCCATTACCGCCCATACTTTGTCGATCTTTATTTTGCCATCCGCTGTCTTAGAAACTTTCACCACCTCACCAACGATACTTGAGAAGCATTCAGTTATAGCAACACCGTAGCCTTCATTTTTCTTTCTTGATTTCCAACCGGAGACTTCTTCTAGTTTATTAATGAGGTGCTGATAGCGCTCTTCACCTAAATGTTGTCTTCTAAAATCAAGCGGATCTTTGCCAGCTTCAACGGCCAGCTCATCAATAAAGCTCTCGAAGGCAAATCCATTAGTAGAGGCATAAACAGACCGCCACCACATCACTGGTATCGGCACATCAAGGGGAACATCAGAAAAGCTATAGTGTGATATACCATCAAAATAAGGTTCCAGAAATCCTTCTGTGGTACTGTTCAGATAAGAGTCTTTTTGCGCTCCAGGCCACTGATGATCCATATCTTGTCCGGCAATCTTTGCTTTGAATGCTGCAATCCGTCCATCTTTTACACCACCCGAGCATTGATAAACCATGCCTGGCCGGAATGGGCCTTGTGTGGTATCATCTTCTCGAGTCCACATCACTTGTACAGGAGCTTTTACTTCCTTTGAAATGACTGCGGCTTCGTGGGGATAATCCATAAATGCCTTTCGGCCAAAACCACCTCCAAGAAAAGTCATGTTAACAATAATCTTTTCTTTCGGTAAGCCCATCAACGGACTAAGAAAATCCTGCACCCAATCTGGACCTTGAATGGGCCCCCATATTTCTAATTTATCATCTTGGTAATGGGCTGTGCAATTCAAAGGCTCCATACAACTATGTGACTCGTAAGGAGTTACATAGACTGCCTCAAGTTTCTTTTCTGATTTGTCTAATGCTGAAGCAAAGTTTCCTTTTGTTCTGAATGATAATCCCTCCTTGGTCTTAAGGTCATCATTCATTCTATTATATAGCTCATCAGTACTCAGATGCTCAAAGCCTGAGTCGTCCCACTCTACTTTCAACACCTTTCTTCCTTGCATAGCAGCCCATAAATTATCGGCTACTACGGCTACACCTTCTCTGAAGGTGGCAAACACGCTCATCTTTATTGCGATGACATGCTTTACGCCTGGGATTTTTTTTGTTTCGGTATCATCAAAACTTTTTACTTTTCCCTGAAACCTCGGATTTCGTTCCACTACGGCATATAACATCCCAGGCAGTTTTTTATCAAGACCAAAGATGGCGGTGCCATTTGTTTTCATCGGAGTATCCTGACGGGGCAATGGCTTACGCAGAATCTTATAGTCAGCTATTAATTTAAGTTTAACCGCTTTTGGTGGCTCCAGTTTAGATGCTTCTTGAACTAACTCTCCATAGTGAAGTTTCTTTCCTGTGGGCTTATGATTAATATGTCCATTTTCAGCAAAACATTCTTCTTTGGGAACTTTCCATTTGTTTGCTGCTGCCTCAAGCAACATCTCACGTGCTGTTGCACTTAGATGGAGTAGTTTCTTGTAGGTTCCGCGTACTGTAGAACTCCCTCCAGTTACCTGACTCCCGTATTTTGCATTATTCCCTTGCGCAAAAACGATGTGCACGGTGTTGAGATCTACTTCCAACTCTTCAGCAATAATTTGTGGAACCGATTGCCAGGAACCCTGGCCCATTTCAGAACGATGGTTGGTAATTGTAACCTTTCCTGTAGTATCAATAGAAATCCAGGCATTCAAATCTATGCCCAACGTTTCTGCAGCCTCCGCTGTTATGACCCCAATCTCCGATGCTTGAGCAGGGAAATAAAAACCCAATGTCAATGCCGTTCCGGTCAGGCCAGAAAGCTTCATGAAATTTCTTCTGGATATATTTTTTTGTGTTTCCATCTCCTGTCAATTATTTGGTAGAACTTTTTTGAGCCATAAGGTGAGAGGCAGTTTTTATCGCTTTGCGGATACGCGGATAAGTTCCACATCTGCAAATGTGTCCCTGCATGGCAGAATCTATGTCTTTATCAGTGGGATTCGGATTTTTTTTCAGCAAAGCAGTTGCCGCCATAATTTGGCCAGATTGGCAATACCCACACTGCGGCACTTGTTCCGCAATCCAGGCTTGTTGAATTGGATGCGAGTTATCTTCAGACAAGCCTTCAATGGTTGTAATATTCTTGTTGGCAGCTACCGATATTGGTACAGAGCACGAGCGTATGGGTGTGCCATCCAAGTGGACGGTGCATGCCCCACATTGGGCAATACCACATCCGTACTTTGTGCCAGTTAAACCAATCATATCTCTGATCACCCAGAGCAGTGGAATTTTGGGGTCAGCTTCTACGGTATGATCTACTTTGTTGATTTTAAGTTTATATGATGCCATGACTTTTATAGTTGGTCGAAATAAAAATACAAAAATTGATCCATTTGTTAGGTTAATAATCTTCAAATGGCTGCAGGAGTATTTTAGCTGTGAAAAGTGCCTTATGTTTGTAACAGTTAAAGTTTAAAACATTTTTGTCGGTTGAATTCCACATTTCGGAGGAAACATTTGACAATTCGTATCCTAAGATTATTCACTTGAAGGTTAGAGATGCATCTTTGAAATAAAAAAATGAAAATGAAACTAGTAATACTTGCCTGTATACTTGGGATAACCTCTCAAGCCTTTTCCCAGCAGAATAATCTTGTTGTTGTAGTAAAAAATATCAATGAAGCTAAGGGGAATATCTCTGTTGCTTTATTTAATAATGAAAAAGATTTTACCGACAAGATGTTGATAGGGAAAAAGACGGTTTCAAAACGTGGAGAGGTTCAGGTTGTATTTGAAAATATGGTTCCTGGAGAATATGCTATTAGCGTTATGCATGATGCTAATGAGAACGGAAAAATTGATTCAAATGCTTTTGGCATTCCAAAGGAAGGTTTCGGGTTTTCGAATGACGCCATGGGCATGTTTGGCCCTCCGACATTTGAGAAGGCAAAATTTAGTTTTTCAGGCAACCAACAGGTGGTTATCAATTTGAAATACTTATAATTAACCACTTAATTGAAATAGTACCGAGGTCCAGAATACCTTTTAATAGGTATTTTTATTTCGATCGTCTTGATCTAATTTACCGCGGATAAATTAGGGTCAATGTTTTCCTTTCTTTTAAAATCAACCCTGCTTCTGGGAATTCTTTTATTTTTTCATTTTCACTCCAAGTCACAAGATTGGAAGGAGTATTATGACCAGTCCGTTAAGTTGTATGATGAAGAGAAATTAGAGGAGGCTTATGGTCTTGCCAATCAATCCCTCCAACGATATGTAAGCGAGACGGGAACCCCAAATGATAATTACGCGGCTATTTTAAGGCATTTTGCTAATGTTTGTTATGGATTAGGTAAATACGAACAAGGTATTGAGCTGCTCAACAAAGAGATCGAGATTCGGATATCTAAGCCAGATCAATCTCTTGCTGATGCACAGCTAAACCTTGCCGAATTTTACAAACAAGAGGAAAAATATGGCAAAGCGATTGAATTGATCCAATCAAGTGAAAAGATACTTCAAACATATTTTAAAATTTCTGATCCTGAATTAGTTTCATGCAGACTCAACCTTGCTGTTACCTACTACCTTGATGGCAGTCTACCTTCCTCTTTCGATATTTTACGGGTTCATTTTGGTAATCTAAATGAGATCTCAGGTAATGGCAATGAAGAACTTCAAGCCCTTTATTATTATGGACTATTACTAAATGACCTTGGTCAGTTTGAGAAGGCAGTCTTTGTTTTTTTACGGGCCAAGGAATTGTGGGAGAAAGCAAGTGATACCAACAATATGGAGTTTGCTTTAGTACTTTTTGGGTTGTCACAGGCATATCATCAAAATAATTTATTTGTTAAAGCGGAAGAAATATACCTTCAGGCACAACAACTATTGGAAGCTCTTCAGTTAATTAATGATGATTACTTAAAGATAGTCAACGCACGAGCAGTAAATCTTCAGGCAATCGGTGAAGCAGTCAAAGCTCAGGAACTTTTCAAAATCATTCAGAATCATCCAGGAGATAGAAACATTTTTGCCTCCTCGCTTAGCAATCAAGCCGCTTTTTATCAGAAAATAGGAGACGATGAGCAAGCTGAAAAACTGTATTTGGAGTCGCTAAACAATTTTAGCCAAATCAGCGAGGAAAGCAAACTTTCCTATGCTGAAACAAAATCTAACCTTGCTATTCTTAAATCAGATCAGGGAAAGTATAACGAGGCCATTGTTATGTTAAACGAAGCCAGAACAATATATGAGGGTTCCGAAGCAACAGGAAGGATTAGCTACCTGTACATATTAAATAAACTTGGATCTGTTTATTTGAAAGACAGGAAGTTTGGTGAAGCAAAGCAATCTTTTGATTTGTCATATGCACTTGCGTCCAACTCACCTGAGGGTGCTACTGTGGCCAGACTTCAGGCACAAGTGGGGTTGGGATCTCTATCTTTCCAACAGGGAAAAATAAGTGATGCAGATTCCATTTTTAAATCAGTGATTGACCTCTATGAAAACCAAAAACTAAGTCAGGACGCAAGCTATTTAGCTGCTATAAATAACCTTGCCTCTGTTAAACAATTGCAAGGGCAATTAATAAATAGCCGTGATCTTATGAGAAAAACGGCAAGCAAAACAGCTAGGATTTATGGAAAGGAAAGCCGCTTTTATGCCTTGGCCTTAAATAATCTCGCAGCTTTGGAATTAGGATTAGGTATTGTTGTTCAGGCACAACTTTCTGTCGATTCAGCTTTAGCAATCTATCAACACCTTAATTTAAGGCAATCAACAGAATATGCGCAGGCTTTAGCAATCAAAGCAAAATTCTACCAAATGCAAGGTAACTACATTAAGGCTGAGCCGGAATTTAGGCAAGCGCTTCAGATAGTAAGTAATAATGAGGGCACTCAAAGTATTGAATACTCACAATTATTAAATAGCCAGGCACTGTTGCAACAAACATTAGGCAACTATGTGGTAGCAGAAAAATTGCTTATTGAAAGCAAGCAAATTGTAGAAAACAAATTGGGCAAAAATAATACTGAGTATACTACTGCACTTCAAAATCTTGCAGCACTTTACCAATCGCTAGGTCAACTGCAAAAAGCAGAGCAGATGCTCGAAGAAGCCAAATCAATTGACAAAATCAATTTGGGTGAAATGCATCCTCAATATGCAGTTCTAATTCAAAACTTGGCCACAGTTTATCAGAAAACAGGTAGACTAGCAGATGCTGAAAGCAGTTTAAAAATCGCTTTACATAATTATGAATTCAACTTTGGTAAAAAGAATTCATCCTACGCAACAACTATCAGCAATCTTGCTTCACTTTATCAGGATGAGAATAAATGGCAGCTCTCTGAAGATGCGTGGAAAGAGAGCCTTAGTATAAGAAAAGAATTGCTAGGTGAAGAGCATCCTGACTACGTTAGAGCTCAACTTGGCTTAGCTGGTCTCTATCATGCTCAATCAAAATTGGCAGAAGCAGAAATTTTGTACGAACCAGTGGTAAAGAATTACCAAAAGCAGGTGAAAGACTTTTTTCCATCTATGAGCGAGAAGGAAAAGGCTGCTTTTTTTGCAAAAGTAAAAACTGCTTTCGATTCATACAGCGATTTTGCCTTCGAATACGCCATAGCCAATAGCTCAAAAAAACCAGAGCTCTTCAGAAAAGTCTATGATCTTCAACTTATTAATAAGGCCATACTATTAAGCTCGTCCAGTCGAGTGAGGGCAAAAATATTAGCAAGCGATGATGTTCAACTTCTTGCTGTTTACCAAGATTGGCTTAGAACCAAGGAATTGATACTAAAGTGGTATACACAATATTCGATTCAAGAGCGTGCCCAGTTGGATGTTAGACAGCTTGAAGATCGAGCGAACGATCTTGAAAAGACGCTATCTCTTAAATCATCTTTTTTTAAAGAAGGAATGGATCAGGAAGTTATAAATTGGTTAGAAGTAAAAAATTCCCTTTCTTCAGGAGAGGCGGCTGTTGAAATTCTTCGGATAAAAAAGCGATACAAAAATGATACGATCTACTATGCAAGTTTGGTAGTTAAGAGTCAATCCGAATTTCCAGAAGCAGTTATTTTTCCGTTTGGCAATAAGTTGGAAAGCAGGTATTACAAATATCTTCGCAATAGCATTAAGTTTCTTCATCCCGATTCACTTTCCTATCCACTTTTTTGGAAGCCATTGGCAGAAAACCTGAAAGATGTTCATACAGTATTTATTAGCTGCGATGGGGTCTTTAATAAAGTAAACTTTAATGTTTTGAAAGATAAAAACTCTGATCAGTTTGTTATTGACAAATGGCTGATTAGAAGGCTAAGTAATACTCGTGAGTTGGTTGAAATGAGGAAATCAACTGAGCCAGCAGGAGTTTCAAATAGTGCACTCTTAATAGGCTTTGCGGATTTTAATCTGGAAGCCTCTAATGTTATAGGAGTAGATACCAAGAGAAGCGCAGCCCACTTTTTTGGTTTTGAGGGTGACGAGATTCCTGTACTGCCTGCAACTGAGAAAGAAGTAAATCTGTTGGATCAATTGATGAGTTCAAAACAATGGGCTGTAACAAAACTCATGAAATCCGAGGCTTCAGAAGAAAACCTAAAGAAAAGTGGTGGCCCTTCTGTTATTCACATTGCTTCCCATGGATTTTTTCTAACAGACATAAGCCTGGATGAACCATCTTTTGATGAAGAATTTTTGAGTAACCCACTTTTTCAATCAGGGCTGCTTTTATCAGGAGCAGCAGTTCCTGGCCGCGCACGTGAGGGAAAAGAGGATGGAATTTTAACTGCATTCGAAGCAATGACTTTGAGTTTAGATCAAACAGAATTAGTAGCTTTATCAGCTTGTGAAACTGGTCTAGGGGAAATTCAAAATGGTGAAGGGGTGTTTGGACTTCAACGGGCGTTCCTAGTGGCAGGTGCCAACTCTATATTAATGAGCTTGTGGCAAGTAGATGATGTAGCGACTCAGGAATTGATGGTCAATTTTTATTCTTTTTGGTTGAACGGTGCCAACAAGCATGAGGCATTCAAAAAAGCGCAATTGGAAATCAAGAATAGATACAAAGACCCTTATTATTGGGGTGGGTTTATTATGGTAGGAAAATAGGTTGAGTATGAAAGCGTTAATTTTAATTATTGGGCTAAGTCTATCTTGTTTTTTTGGTTGGACGCAGACAACACCAACTACGCAGGCGCCAGTAGTAGATTCAATGGCTTTGTATAACGCGACAAAAAAACCCTCTATAAGTGATCCAAAGATGACAGAGTATGCGCCAACTATTCAGGCAGATGGAAAGACTATTATTTACGAAGCGAGTACAAATGGAAAGAAGTACAATCTTTTTCAATCAACCAAAACGGGTGAGACATGGGGTGTGCCTATAACTCTTGATCAAATTAATTCATCGGGAGATTCATTGGATTTAATTGGAGGACCAAGTCTGAGTTTTGATGGCAATACATTATTTTTCTTCAGGTCGGTGTGGGCTTTAGATGCTACTGGAACCAAGCGAGCCAACGAAGAAATATTTTATTCCGTTCGTCAAAAGGCAGGTTGGGGTGAGCCCGTTACCTTAGGGAAGCCAATCAACACACCTGGATACGAAGGGTTTCCATCAATAAGCGCAGATGGATCAACGCTTTTTTTTGTAAGGCAAAACCCGGAAGGCCCCCGGGATAAGGACCTGCGCAAATTAGAGCAATTCTGTACTTCAATCTATCGCTCGTTTAAAGACTCGGAAGGGAATTGGGGTAGGCCTGAGAAATTAGGTTGGCCAATAAATCAAGATTGTGAAAAGGCACCCCGCATAATGGCGGATGGAAGGACTCTGATCTTTTCTTCCAATAGACCGGGAGGAAAAGGTGGGTATGATATGCTACAGTCTAAGCTAAATTCTTTGGGGGAATGGTCAACTCCACAATCTCTAGATTTTGTTAACACACCTTTGGATGATCAATTGCCATGTATTTCTGCAGAAGGCGATAACATGTATTATACCTATAACAACAGCGACATTTATTCTGTAACGATTCCGTATAAGTTCCGTCAGTTTATGAACAATATCGTACAAGGATACATAACAGATAAGGACACAAAGCAAGGCATTGGCGCCAAGGTAATCGTTACGGATGCCTTAACTTCTGAAAAAATTATAGAATTGGATAACAACCCTTCGGATGGAAGATATACTGTTGTATTACCAGTTGGCCGAAGCTTTAATATTGAATTCTTCAAAGATGGGTATTCGAGTTTTGCTGCCCCTCTGGATTTGCGAGATGTAAAAAAGTACCAGGAAATAAATATGGATGTGCAATTGTTTAGAGCAGTGCGCCTTAACATTACTGTCAATGACAGAGAAATTTTTGAACCGATTTCAGCCGAAATCAAGATCAGGGTTAAAGGTCAAAACACGTTCTTTAAAGATGTTAGAAATAATCCGATTACTGGTTTATTGAGCGTGGATTTGCCAGTAGGTCAAGACTACGAGATCATAGCAAGTGCGCAACACTTCAAAAGCGTCATTGATAATTTTGATGCTTCTGGGTTGGTCATCTATCGTGATTTTGAAAAGTACATTGAGCTTATTCCAGAAAAAACTGAAGTAATGATTAATGTCTCGGACCGTTCAAACAATTCAAAAGTAAAATCAAAGATATTGTTGAAGAATAAGAGTAGAGATGAAATTATCGAAGTGCAGGGCAATCAAATGGTTTCATTACGAGCTGGTGACCGTTATGAAGTAGAGGTAACGAGCGACCAAGGATATGCCTTTAATTCTACAACATTGGATTTAACGAGCGGCTCAGTTGAACCTATAAATATTCCGTTGTTGAAATTAGAGCAAAATGCATTGCTGACGTTAAAGGAAATTGTATTCGAATCAAACTCTGCAGTGCTTACGGAGACCTCTTTTATCGAATTACAGCGTGTCATTAAATTAATGCGAGAAAATCCAACTTTGAAAGTAGAAATTGATGCTCATACCGATGACGTTGGTTCCGATAACTACAATTTAATCTTATCTGAAAAGAGAGCAAAAAGTGTGGTTGAGTTCATGCTTCAGAATAATATTGTACCTGAGCGCTTCAACTCGAAAGGTTTTGGAGAGTCGCTCGTTAAAGTGCCAAACACAAGTGAAGAGAACAGGGCCGCTAATAGACGTGTTGAGTTAAAAATAGTAAGCATTTAGAAACTCCATGAAATATTCAACTCTTTTAGTTTTGCTCTTTACTCTTATTTCTCGTGTTTCCGGCCAACATGTGAAGTATAAAGAATTATTTCCTTTTTTGTCATCTCTTTCAAATGAGGAGGTTAAGAATAAGTTAAAGGAATATTTGTCTGATGATTTGGATCATCCTAATGCCAATTTCAGACTTGCTTATATATATGAAACTAACTATAGGCGCGCTGACCCGTTAACAGATTTTCAATACGCAATGGCTAATGCTGAGCAAGCGACAATCCGGTATATTAAATCAAAGCAACTTGTTGACAACCGAGAAGTTGAGCGTAACAACGAATACTATTTCCCTTTCTTTAAAACTTTTGATGCCAAGGGTAACCCATATGTAAATTTCACTTTAGTTCAGCAAAAAATGAATAATGGCTATGACTCAGCCATTCTATTCAATAAGAAAATGCCGGCCATCTATCAGAACTTTACTAGAAGTGTCTTTCACTACGATCGGGCAACCAAGCTTTTTGCAGATATCAATAGCCAATATGGCACTACTGAAGATTTATTATTACTCCACCACAGTGAGCTTGACCTCAAACTTGGTAGTTTGAAAACGCACTATGACTCAACACTCATATACCTCGATAGATATGTAGAGTTAATTCAGCAATATCCAATTAACAAACACCGCCAAAAATACGTGGTTAAGCCTATTAAAACTTACCGGATGGATGGGCTGCAATCCAGAATAAATTTTTTGGTGAACGAAATTTCTCTCTGGGATTATGGCAAATGGGTTGATCAGGTCCGGCTGCAAGTTGAAAAGGACGTGGTAGGCTTAAGACAAAAGCTAAATAAGCAAGAGGAAAGTTTAAATAGTGCTATTGCAACAGCCGGCCGCATTTCGCCCAGGGAGGCGTTTGTGCCTGCTGTTCTTGACAAGCAAACGATGTTTGCCCTTAGTAATATTGACAGACAATCTCTTCTACAGTCATTGTTTAATTATAAAGTATATAAGCAAGAGTACATTCGTCAGCGCAGACAATTAGAGTTGGATACAATCTCAAGTGAGCGGAACGCCCAAGTATATACTCAATGGATTTACTCTAATCGTAGAGCCGATACACTTCTACAAGTTGTGAAGTCTGGCATTACACCTTTAGAAGTAGAGAAGCATAAAGAATTTTTAGGCACCTATTACAAAGGTCAAGACGGGGTTGGCGATTTAATTAAATCAGAAGAGAAGGCGATTAAAGATGACTTTCATTCTGTAACAAATTTAATTCAGGAGGAGGTTAGGCAAATACCAAAAGAGTTCACTGGTACATTTGGAAAATTTGTCAAAATTGGAATAGTCAATGTTCCACTATTTAGTTTGGCTCATGATTCCTTGGTACTAGACAATACACTTCATACTAGTGTACTTCTTAAGAATCCTGATGGTAGTCTGTATGCGGGTGGAATGTACAGACCTGATAAAAAACTAAATAATCTTGTGGTGTTTGTGGCCAAAATTACGGCTGAAGGAAAGGGAGAATGGTTTAAGGCCTTCAACTTAAAGGCAGATAGTTTGAGTAAGGATCCTTTTGATAACTTCATAGGTCCCATGGCACTTTCGAAAGAGGGCTGTGCCTTTTTAGTTCACACGGTGGATGCAACGAAAGCAACAAAACTAAATACACTTATTTATCTGACGGAGAAAGGAGAAGATAAGAAACGAAAGAAGCTCAAGGAGGGCAATTATCCCCGGCAAATTATTTATAGCGAGGCCTCGAATGGCTATATTGTTTTACTAAAGGGTGATGAGCAAATGGAGGATACTAGCAGTAAGGAAATTGTCACTCTACTCAGCTATAATGTGCTTGGCGACCAATTGTGGAAAAATGAAATTCCATTAACGGGAAATGTAACACTTCTTTTAAACCTGAGTGATGGATATGCGATAGCCGGAAACTATTTTTTGATCACTGATCTTGCAGGCACAGAATTTAAAACCCGAATTAATGAGCAAGAAGTTAATCCCTATTTTATTAAGATTAAAAATTCTGGAGAAACATCATTAATTAAGCCACTTGCAGTGAGTTCTTCTTTGGTTACAACACGAGTTGTTAAAGTAACAGACAGGTCCATACATTTGCTTGGCCAGAAGGGTGGACTTGCAGATCAATCTCCTGATCAAGGATTAGACACGCATATTATGATCGACTCGAATGGCCAGATTATTTTTAGCAGTGTTAAATAATATCAATGAATTACTATTAAAAGTTGGCTTAGCAAACGATTGCGGAGCCTGTTTCTTCCCTTAAGCAGATTTTGTTAAGCTGAATTGCCCTTCATTTGTTAGATTCGCGATCCTTAATTATTAATTAACATAAGATACCCGACTTCATGGAAATACTTTCCGATCTGTTCCCTTATAAGTTTGACTCCAAATATTCCAAGCCTGTTGCCTACTTCTCTATGGAGTTTGCTATTGATCAATCGTTGAAGATATACAGTGGCGGTTTAGGCTTTTTGGCCGGATCGCATATGCGAAGTGCTTTTGAACTAAAACAAAATTTAATAGGTATTGGCATTTTGTGGAAGTATGGTTATTACGACCAAGAGCGAAACAAGGATGGAACACTCAAAGCCAGTTACATTCAAAAGGACTATTCGTTCCTTACCGATACAGGTATAGTTTTCCCAATCACAATTCACAACCATGTTGTGCATGTTAAAGCGTATTTACTAAAGCCGGAGGTATTTAATTCAGTTCCTCTGTTTCTTTTGAGTACAGATATTGCTGAAAACGATCATTTAGCCCAAACAATTTGTCATCGGTTATATGATTCTCATGAATCTGCTCGAATAGCACAGTCGATTCTATTAGGAGTTGGAGGGGCTAAGCTATTGGACTTGATAGATAGAAAGACGGAAATCTATCACATGAACGAAGGTCATGCATTGCCTTTGTGTTTTTATCTCCTCGATAAATACAAAGACTTGGAAGAGGTGAAAAAGAGAGTTGTCTTTACTACTCATACACCTGAGAAGGCCGGAAATGAAGAGCACTCTATTAAGACGCTGGAAGTGATGAGCTTTCTTCAAGGCGCTAGCTCAGATACAGTATGCAAATTAGCCTATCCAGACACCAACAACTTAAGTTATACCTTGGCAGCATTGCGCATGTCTAATAAATCAAACGGTGTTTCTTACTTACATGGCGTTGTATCTCGAAAAATGTGGGAGAATTATGAGGGCATTTGTGAAATCACAGAAATTACAAACGCTCAGAACAAAACGTACTGGCTGGATGCTCAACTAGATTCATTCCTAAAAGAAGGTGACGATAAGGGACTAGCGGTAAGAAAGAAGCAGATGAAACGTGATCTTTTCAAAGTTGTGGCAAATCAAACCGGCAAAATCTTTGACGAAAATGTAATCACAATTGTTTGGGCAAGAAGGTTTGCTGGGTACAAGCGGGCAAATTTATTGCTAAGAGATTTTGAGCGCTTTAAAGAATTGGTCTCTAGTAAAAAGTATCAGGTGCAGTTTATTTGGGCAGGCAAACCGTA
Source organism: Bacteroidia bacterium (assembly GCA_031384515.1). Taxonomy (GTDB): domain Bacteria; phylum Bacteroidota; class Bacteroidia; order Cytophagales; family Cyclobacteriaceae; genus ELB16-189. Next base: position 47,066 of record JANNAQ010000043.1, on the reverse strand, counting down.
TCCAGAAGATTATGGATCCATTGACATGTTCAATGATATCATGAGAAAGACGAAGCAATTTGCCAATTGCGGTGTGCTTACTGGGTATGAAATGGAACTCTCTGGTTTATTGAAAAAGGGTTCAGATGTTTGGCTGAATAACCCAAGAATGTATCGAGAAGCATCTGGAACTAGTGGAATGACGGCAGCTATGAACGGTTCAATAAACGTTTCTATACCAGATGGCTGGGTCCCTGAGTTTTCAAAGCACGGTGAAAATTGTTTTGTTATCACTCCTTCAGAAGAAGAAAACAATACAGATATTCAAGATGATACAGATAATAATAATCTCCTTACTTTATTGGAACAGGAAGTGCTACCTCTATATTATGATAAGCCAAAGTCATGGATGCAGGTTATGAAAAAGAGTATGAAGGACATCATTCCTATGTTTGATTCTAATCGCATGGCTAAGGAATATTATGAGAAAATGTATTTGGCGCAAAGCCCCGCTAATCAAAAATCAAAATCAAGGAAGGAACTTGTTGTAAACTGATCTTTATTTTTTTAAGTCACCTTTCATCTTTATACCCAACCTGAAAATTGTTGGGTATTTTTCTTTAAGTGGTGATTGACCTATCTATTATTGTCTTTTTCGTCTACTCAATCTCCTCTATACAAACCGAGGATTTTAGACCCTACAAATGCATATACGAAAATTTTAGTATTCATGCTATCCAAGTTCTAAGGTTAAATGCAGATTGAATTTCAGCTAATATTTACAAAATGTAAAAGCAATTGGATACCTTGATTTGTCAAGTGACAGACAACTGAATCGAATGGAAAGGCTGATTTTTGGTCTGCATGGAAGGAACCCGGGTTTATGAAGCATCTCGTTATAATTGGCAATGGAATTTCAGGAATAACGGCCGCTCGCCATGTTCGCAAGCGAAGTAATCAACGGATTACAGTTATCTCAGCAGAAACCCAGCACTTCTATTCGCGCACTGCACTCATGTACATATACATGGGTCACATGAGATATGAGCACACCAAGCCTTATGAGGATTGGTTTTGGAAGAAGAACAAGATTGATCTGCTTTATGACTTCGTTGAACGAATAGAGACCGAAAAAAACACACTATATCTTAAATCAGGTGCTACATTAAGTTATGATACGTTAGTCATTGCCTCTGGTTCAAAGTCGAATAAGTTTGGATGGCCAGGACAGGAATTGAAGGGAGTCCAGGGTCTTTATGGATATCCTGATCTTGAATTGATGGAGAAAAGTACAAAAGATGTTTCTCGTGGTGTAATTGTAGGTGGTGGATTGATAGGTGTTGAGATGTGTGAAATGTTGATCTCAAGAAAAATAGCCGTAACTTTTTTAGTGCGTGAGCCTGAGTTTTGGAGTATTGTACTTCCTTCGCAAGAAGCAAATATGATTAGCCGCCACATTCCATCACATCATGTTGATTTGCGACTGAGCACCGAGTTGAAGGAAATTGTATCCGATGAAAATGGAGGAGTAAGGGCTGTGGTGACTGGCGAAGGCGAAACTATTGAATGCCAATTTGTAGGATTAACAGTTGGCGTTTCTCCAAACATATCTTTTCTGGCCGACTCTGGTATTGAAACTAAGCGGGGAGTTTTAGTTAATGAGTTTTTGGAAACAAATGTGCCAGATGTTTATGCACTAGGTGATTGTGTAGAGCGAAAATATGACTTAGCAGGACGCAGAAATATTGAGCAAGTATGGTACACAGGAAGGATGATGGGCGAGGTAGTGGCTCAAACCATTTGCGGAGAACGAACTAAATATCAACCAGGCCCATGGTTTAATTCAGCTAAGTTTTTTGATGTGGAGTATCAGACCTATGGAAATGTAAGTAGTGATTTAAAACCAAATGAGGCAGAGTTTTATTGGGAGCATGGCGATGGCAAACACTGTGTGCATTTTATTTGGGATAAAGTAACGAGGCAATTTCTTGGCGTTAACGCATTTGGTATTCGATTGCGTCATGAATGTTTTGATGGCTGGCTCCGCGAAGGAAGAAAAATTGACTTTGTTGTCAATCATTTGGCGGAAGCTAATTTTGATCCGGAATTTTTTAAGCGTTATCAAATGGAAATTATAAATGGATTCAACAACAAATCAATCTTAATAGGTGATCAGGTATGAAATCAATTAGAATAGTTGGCTTGACCTTGTTTGTTTTGGGGTTTGCCATTTTTAACAGTTTGTTTTTTTTATCCAGCTATAAACTTACACCTGAGCTTGTCAGAAGTCATATCAGCGATGAACAAAAGGCTAATGCTCTACTGAAGCAAAACACAGGAGTTATAGATCTAATCTATACTTCCAATTTGAAGTTTGTGTCGGACTTGACGGCTGCGCTTAATCGTGTGAACGAAACTCAGGTTCGGGACTTTGGAGTTTCTGACCAAGACCTTGATCAACTTGTAGCCTTTAACATGGAGAAATTCTCAATTCTATCAGTTGACTCCGTTTTCAAGGGCTCAGATGAGTTGAACATATTCAAACGTAAATCTTTTATAGACTTTGGAGGTTGGTTAGATGGCCAGACTATTTCGAAGGCGGAGCTGAAAAGTGTGGCAGATAAAATTAACACGTATAGCGTTATGTCCCGATTTGGGTTTGATCGTTATGCCATAAAGGATTTAAAATATTCTCTTACCAAGGCATCTTCCTACGGACCGATAAAAAGTAATCCAGCACTTTTTCTTTTCCTTGCTTTTGGTCTTTGCATCATTGGCTCGTTGCTATATATTCTTCCAAAACTTAGAAGCGCGCCAGGAATAAAGAATGACGGAATATTTTTTAATCCCATGAAAAATGTAGAGTGGCTGGGTATTATCACTGGCGCCTGGCTTATTGGGTTTTATGTGCTTCTTTATTTTTATCCCGAATACATGACCAACTGGGTAGTAATAGTTGATCCCGTGAGTTACTTGTTGAATGGAGGCGAGGCCGGAAGATTTTTTCTTTATGGATTTATCTATACCCTTTGTATTCTCGTAATGGGTACACGGATGATCATTAACTATCGCCACAGCAAATATCAAATACTAAGGACATGCTCGGTGATGTTCTTCCAAACAACCCTCGCATTTTTGATTCCTGAAATTATGATCAGGTTAAATCAACCATATTTTGATTTTAAAAACATTTGGCCATTAGATTATTCTTTCTTCTTCAATAATCGATTGGATGTTTTAATGGCCAATGGTGGTATTGGAATCTTCATGTTGGTATGGGGTATTGCACTTATTGTTATTGCTGTTCCAGTCTTGGTTTATTTCTTTGGCAAACGTTGGTATTGCTCGTGGGTTTGCGGTTGTGGTGGGTTAGCTGAAACACTAGGTGACCCTTATCGCCAACTTTCTAGCAAGAAGCTAAGTGCCTGGAGAATTGAGCGCTGGATGATTCATGCGGTATTGGTATTTGCCATTGTGATGACGGCTGGAGTATTGTACACCTATTTCACTAATGCATCCTGGTTCCTGTTTTTTGATACCTATACGCTGCGGGAAGTTTACGGCTCTTTTATTGGAGCAGGTTTTGCAGGAGTGGTTGGCACTGGTTTTTATCCATTGATGGGTAACCGTACCTGGTGCAGATTCGGATGTCCGCTAGCAGCATACCTTGGAATAATACAACGCTTTAAGTCCAGATTTAGAATTACTACGAATGGCGGGCAGTGTATCTCATGTGGAAATTGTTCGACTTATTGTGAGATGGGTATTGATGTGCGATGGTATGCGCAGCGTGGTCAAAATATTGTGCGTAGTTCGTGTGTTGGGTGTGGTGTTTGTTCATCTGTCTGCCCTCGTGGTGTTTTAAATCTGGAAGTAAAAGAGGAGAGCGGAAGGTTTGGCAAGCCAATTCTAATAGGCAACAATAATGTTCGGCTTGTTGAGTGATTAGCGACAACCAGTTTTCTTAATTAAAATAGTTCAACTTTACGGCCTAATGTATACGCCTTGCAGCCTGTCATAAAAGTAATCATACCTGCTTTCAATGAAGAAAATGGTATTGGTCACGTAATCCGTGAAATACCAAGAAGCATTGTTGAAGAAATTATTGTTGTAAATAATGCATCAACAGATAGAACTGAACAAGTTGCAAAGGAAGCTGGTGCCACAGTACTTCGCGAATTAGTTCCTGGCTATGGTCGTGCTTGCTTAAAGGGAATTGAATACGCTCAACATTCGATTCCACAGCCGGATATTGTTATTTTTTTGGATGCGGATCATTCTGACTATCCGGAAGAAATACCCGATTTAATTAAACCCATACTGGAACTTGATGTTGATTTGGTGATTGGGTCAAGGGCTTTGGGAAATAAGGAGAAGGGCTCAATGACGCCACAACAGGTTTTCGGTAATTGGTTGGCAACACGACTTTTAAAAATAATATATAACGTGAAATTTACTGACCTTGGTCCGTTTAGAGCAATTAAATTTACACGGCTTTTGGATTTGGGTATGACGGACAAGACCTATGGCTGGACTGTAGAGATGCAACTGAAAGCAGCCAAATTGGGTTTGAAATGTGTAGAGGTTCCAGTGCGATATAGGAAGCGAATTGGATTTTCAAAAATCTCAGGAACATTGAAAGGAACAGTAATGGCTGGGTATAAGATTTTGTACACTATTTTTAAGTATTCATAGCCAGGAAAGTAACAAAAGCTTCACCAAGGTTGAGAGCTTGAGTCGAATAACCTAAAAGAAAATGGTAATCAGTATTGCAATTTTATACAGTATATTCCTGCTCTACATTTTTTTGTTTAGCCTTGGTCAGCTACACCTTACCTGGATTTATATAAGAAGAGGAAAAGAGTCTGTCTCAAACTCAGTGTTGCTTCATGATTTTCCAATGGTAACGGTACAGCTTCCAATCTATAATGAGAAGTATGTTGTTGATCGATTATTGGATGCCATAAGTAGATTCAATTATCCAAAAGCTAAATTGGAGATTCAAATACTTGACGATTCCACTGATGAGACTACCACAATTCTTCTACGCAAGATTGAACAGCTACGTCCGCTAGGCCTTGATATAAAACTTGTGCATCGGGAGCATCGTTCTGGATTTAAAGCTGGCGCGCTCGATCATGGAATACAATCTGCAAAAGGTGAGTTCATCGCCATTTTCGATGCGGATTTCATTCCTGATTCAGATTTTCTCTTGAAGACTTTACCTTATTTTCAGGATTCTGCCATTGGCGTAGTGCAAACACGATGGGAGCATATTAATAAGGAATACTCACTACTGACAAGACTTCAGGCGTTTGGATTAGACGCTCATTTTTCTATTGAACAAGGTGGCAGGAGTGCTGCGGGAAGTTTTATAAATTTCAATGGCACCTGCGGTGTATGGAGAAAAAAATGTATTGAAGATGCTGGAGGATGGAGTCATGATACCCTAACGGAAGATCTCGATCTTAGTTATCGTGCCCAACTTAAGAGGTGGAAGTTCAAGTATCTGGAAGGAGTATCAACTCCGGGTGAACTTCCAATTATTATGCCGGCTATTAAGTCGCAACAGTACCGTTGGAATAAAGGTGCGGCTGAAACGGCAAGAAAGAATTTTAGAAATGTATTGCGTTCTGGCATGCCCCTAAAAAACAAGATTCATGCTTTCTTTCACCTTTTCAATAGTTCCGTTTTTGTTTGCTTGTTAGGTGCTGCCTTGTTGAGTGTTCCTATGTTATATATTAAACAATCGAATCCAAACATTGAATGGTTATTCAACTTAGGCATCATATTTTTAATAGGATTTTTGTCCATCACACTGTTTTATTGGATTGCAACAAAGCGGTTTTATGTTTCCAATCCCGGAAAGGCTTTCTTTTCACTATACCCTCGCTTTTTAATGGTCTCGATGGGCTTGTCACTTCACAATGGATTGGCTGTGTTAGAAGGCCTTATAGGTCGAAAAACTCCATTTGTACGCACACCAAAATTTAATGTTAAACAAGGCGAGTCCTGGACGAGAAACAGCTACATCACAACTCGGGTTAACTGGTTAACGATTATGGAAGGTATTTTATGCCTATACTTTATTTTTGGAATTATTGCGGGTATTCAGCTCAATGATGTTGGACTTCTCTTCTTCCATGTCATGTTAGCAATGGGTTTTGGTGGAGTGTTTTATTATTCTGTAAGACCAGCTTTTCATGCCTAAAGTAAAAGCAACATCATGGCTTTTATTTATTTTCTCTGGACTTATTTATTTTTTTATTGAATTTGAGATCATTCGTTATGAGACGTCTAAACTTCTGATTGCTTTTGCAATTTTATTTTTGGTTTATGGATGGGTAATTAAATCAGTCATCGAGGAGGAAGTTATATTTTGGATTATTGCCTCAATCGCATTTCGTTTAACGTTCTTGTTTGCCCTCCCAAATTTATCAGATGACTTTTATCGATTTATTTGGGACGGTCGTTTAATGGCAGCTGGTTACCATCCATTTGCTGAATTACCAAGATATTATATTGATCATCACCTAAACATTTCAGGTATTGATCAGACCTTATTTAATAAACTAAACAGCCCTGATTACTTTACAATTTATCCACCGGTCAACCAGTTTGTATTTTGGCTTTCTGTTAAACTCTCACCGCATTCAATTCTTGGAAGTGTGTTGGTTATTCGATCTCTGATTATTGGGGCAGAAATTGGTAGCCTTTTTTTGATTTTAAAGATTCTAAAACACTATGAGTTGCCGAATAGGAATGCACTGCTATATGCATTGAACCCCCTTGTTATCGTGGAGCTTACAGGTAATCTACACTTTGAAGCTTTTATGATTTTTTTCTTGTTAATAAGTTTTTGGTTTTTAACTACTGGAAACCTGATTGCCTCATCTGTCACTTTTGCGTTGGCTGTTTGTACCAAACTATTCCCATTGATCTTTATGCCACTTCTGTTGGGTCGGGTAGGAGTAAAAAAATCATTCCAGTTTTATTTGCTAACAGGCCTTTGTTGCTCCTTGTTTTTCTTTCCCTTGCTTAGCCTGGAAATTGTTTCGGGCTTCCGTGAAAGCATTGGGTACTATTTTCAAAAATTCGAATTCAATGCTAGTATCTATTACCTCGTTCGGGAATGGGGTTATTGGAGTTATGGCTACAACATTATCCAAACGGTGGGTTGGAAACTTGGCCTTCTTTCAGCGCTGATAATTTTGAGTTATACCTTGTGGGAGTATTATACAAATTCGAAATTTGAATCTCATAATTACAAAGCAAGAAATGCCTCATTATTCACAGCTTATCTTGATGTCTTATCAATCTACTTTGCATTTTCAACAATAGTTCATCCATGGTATATCGCAACGCTAGTGGCTTTTTCAGTATTTAGTAAGTATCGGTTTGGTTTGGTCTGGTCGGCACTTGTAGTTCTAACGTATGCTGGATATTCGAACAATGGATTTCAGGAGAATCTATGGCTTACCGCGATGGAGTATTTTTTTGTGGCAGGCTTCCTTGCTTATGAATGGAAGAGAACTAAATTGAAATCAGAACACCTAAAGGTATCCCAGACTGCGCTCTGATATTTATACCCAAGTATGACTACTAATTCTTTGCTAATCATATTCTACCGCAACCCTGAACTTGGCAAAGTCAAAACAAGACTAGCCAGAACGGTTGGCGATGAGAAAGCCTTGGCTATTTACTTAAAACTTTCTTCCTATACTCGTCAAATCACGGAGCAGTTGGCTATAGATAAGCAAGTTTACTATTCCGAGTTTGCAGATACGGAAGATCATTGGCCAAATTCATCCTATCAGAAAAAAGTACAACATGGAAGTGATTTAGGTAATAAAATGAATAATGCATTTGCCAGCGCATTTGCAGCAGGCTATAAATCGGTATGCATTATCGGTACGGATTGCGTTGAATTGACATCCTCAATGATTACAACTGCTTTTGAGCATCTGCTAACGCATGATGCCGTTGTTGGTCCTGCCGTTGACGGAGGTTACTATCTATTGGGTATGAACAAGCTTAATTCAGAAGTTTTCAAGAACAAATTATGGAGCCAACCATCTGTTTGCGCTGATACAATTTTAGACTTTGATAACCTTAAGCTAAGTTATTCTACACTGAAAAAGCTTTCTGATATTGATGACGAGAGTGACTTGTTGAAATCAGGCAAGCTTCTCTAAATCCCGAATTAATATTTTCTTTCTGTCAAAATTGATCAGGTTTTTCTCTTTTAATTCATTAAGAATAGTAGTTACAGTTTGGCGTGACGTACCAGTTAGAGAGGCGATATCTTTGTGGGTTAGCCTTGTGGGTATCATGGTTTCAAACCCAACTTTTTTGCCCTTCCATGAGGCGGTATCTTTGAGAAACTCAACAATCCGGGTGCGGGCGTCTCTGAATACGAGCAATTCAAGTTTACGCTCCACTTTCATTAATCGAAGGCCAACTAATTTCAAAAGGCTGAAGCTTAGCTCCTTGTTATCTTTCATTAGTTCTTTTAGCTCCAGAATACTAAGAGGGCAAATCGTAGTATTGGCATCCATCGCTTGAGCAAAATCCTTACGTTTATCTTCACCCGCTAAGGCCAACTCACCAAAAATTTCTCCGGTCGAGAGTATTGCAGTCACTACCTCTTTACCATCCTCAAGATAATTACCAATTTTTACACGTCCAGACACGATCATAAAAATGTCCTGGGCGTTCTCTTCTGGGAAATAAATAAATTGGTCTTTTTTGTAGTAGTTATAAACATGTTTGTCTGCCATGGTTTTCACCTTATGGGGGCAAAGCGTTTTATACAGATTAACGCTCTCAAAGAACCAAAGGGCTGCAGTATTATTCATGGTTACATAAATCCTTGTTAAGTTAGCAAAAAATTAGAGCTGAAAGTTAATGGATATACGCAGAATTAGTGAAATCTGGATTTATCCTATCAAATCCCTAGCAGGGGTGCGTCTTAATACAACAGTTGTTAAACAAAAAGGTTTACAATATGACAGGCGATGGATGTTAGTCGATAAGGACGGAAGATTTTTGACACAAAGGGAACACCCCAAGATGGCATTGTTTAATGTAGCAATGACCAATGACTATTTAACAGTAAGTGCACTTGCTAATACAACGAATGCTATTGACCAATCTATAAGGATTGAATTGAATGCTGAGGTTCCAGGCTCTTTTTCAAGAGTCGTTATTTGGGATGATGAAGTTGATGCAGTGGAAGTTAATTCTGAATATAGTGCCTGGTTTTCTAAACAACTCGATATTGAATGCCGGCTTGTTTTTTTTCAAGAAGAAAGTCGGAGGGATGCTGATCCAGACTATGCTAAGAATAATGAGCAGGTCAGTCTTGCGGATGGCTATCCCTTTTTGATCATTGGCCAATCTTCTATCGATGAACTCAATAGAAAGTTAAAAGAAAAGGTCTCGATAAAGAGATTTCGCCCTAATTTCGTCTTTTCAGGTGGTTTGCCTCATGAAGAGGATTCTTGGAGAAATTTTATGATTGGTTCTGTTAATTTTGAGGGAGTAAAACCGTGCGCAAGATGCGTACTCATCACGGTGAACCCTGAAACAGGTGAAGGAGGGGTTGAACCATTGAAAGAATTATCAACTTATCGAAAGAAGAATAATAAAATTTATTTTGGCGAAAACCTTCTTGCCAGAAGCTACGGTGAAGTAAGTGAAGGTGATGTAATAGAAGTAATAGACTTTAAGAATTAACTACCATGAAATATTTTCTGCTTTTTCTTTTTAGCATGTTGCTATACAACTGCTCTAAAATTGAAAAACCATTACCAATTTTTGGTGAACGAAATGTTGTAGGCAAGGATACGGTTTATCATGCGATAGCACCTTTTGAGTTTGTGGATCAGGATAGTATGATTGTCACGAATACTACTTTCGCAGGCAAAATCTATGTGACAGACTTTTTCTTTACCTCCTGCCGCACGATTTGCCCCATCATGAAAACGCAGTTGATGCGTATATACGATACAATTCAAAATAAGCCAGATGTTTTAATTCTTTCACATACAATTGACCCGGAGTATGATACTGTTGCTCTTCTCCACGATTACGCTGCAAGGTTAGGAGTTGATAGTAAGAAGTGGCACTTTGTAACAGGCATTAAGGACTCTATCTATAAGATTGCTCAAACAAGTTATTTCTCAACGGCCATGGAGGATAAGACGGAGCCCGATGGTTTCATTCATAGTGGTGCATTTTTGTTAATCGATAAGTCTGGTAGAATTCGAGGAAAGTACGATGGTACGGAAGAAGATGAAGTAAATAGGTTAATAGGAGACTTGGAACGGCTCAGAAGGGAATATGAGCAATAGAAATAAAAGATCGTTTCATAAGATTGTAGTTTGCTTTCTAATACTTCCAATTTTGTTTTCCTGTACCTCAAAAGATCATAATCAAGCCACAAAATTTGAGCAGTACTTTGTACAGGGTAAAGGGCTCTACGAAGTGCATTGTAGCAACTGTCACCAGAAAAACGGTAGTGGCCTGGGGCTTCTTTACCCACCTTTAAACAAGTCGGATTTTATGGATGCCCACTTTGAGGAGGTAGTATGTTTGATAAAAAATGGAATAGATGGAGAACTTGTAGTTAATGGGAAAGATTACAATAAACCAATGAAGGGAATTACTATACTTACCGAACTGGAAATTGCTGAAATTACTACCTATTTGTATAATAACTGGGATCGTAAACGTGGCATTGTGGAGGTCCGGGAGATTAATTCAGCCTTAGGAGCGTGCCCAAAACAATGAGCCAAAGGTGGAGTGTTTTTATTTTAGGAATTTTTTATCTTAATTAAGCTTGGTTTATCGATGTGAAGAAGCCCGACAACACAAGACTCGTTTACTCCCTTATTGGTTTGGTGCTCTTTTATGGAGCAATTATTTTCCTTTTGCACCAAATTGAATCAGAGGCAGTAGGTTCTAAAATGCTTGGTTGGCAGGATGGACTTTGGTATGTAGTGGCAACAATAACTACAGTTGGCTATGGAGATGTAATTCCTGTTACATATTGGGGCCGTACATTAGGCTTTTTAGTAATGTTGTCCAGTTTGGGTGTCTATGGTTTTATAATAAGTCAGGTAACAAATTTTATGAATACAATAAAAGAGCGAAAAGAACTTGGTCTCAATGGTACTCAATTTAAGAACCATGTGGTGATCATTGGGTGGAATGACTTTAGCCAATCGGTGATTAGCCATTTGGCAGGAGCGGGCCGCGAGGTTGCAATTATTACCAAGGATCGAGCTAGTATTGATACTATTAAGGAGTATTACACGGATGAAAAAATATTTACGCTTTTTACAGACTTCAATAATTTTGAAATGCTGGATAAGGCCAATATAAGAGATGCATCGGTAGTATTTGTTAACCTAAATGATGATACGGAAAAACTGGTGTATGTTATTAATCTAAAAAAACATTTTGCTGATCTGAACTACGTTGTTACGCTGGACAATGGAAACTTAAAGAACACATTTCACGCTGCCGGGGTCACCTATGCGATCTCTAAAAATGAGATTTCCTCTAAACTTTTGGCGAGTTATATCTATGAGCCTGATGTTGCCATATTAACGGAAGAGATTATTGCCTATGCTCATGAAGATCATGAGTATGACATGAAGCAAATCATGGTGAAAAAGAACAACCCGTTTGCAGGCATCTTTTATGAAAAAGTTTTTTTTGATTTAAAAAAACACTGCAATGTGGTTCTTTTTGGTATTGTGAAGATTTCTGGAAGCGAGAGGAAGTTATTGAAAAACCCGGAAGGCGACATTAAGGTTGAAGTAGGAGACTACCTCATCATTTTAATGGATGGAAAAGGTGTTGAGAAATTAAAGCGCCATTTCAATATTGAAGAAGGGATATAGGGGAATGCTATCCTTATGATTTCATTGTATATCTACCTTTCTTAGGCCTGTGTTTCCTTTTGTATGAAAGCGCTTTTTTAAATGCTCCATTTTCAGGATATTCCATTTTAAACTAAATGTTTGGTCTATGAATACATCTCGAAGAGATTTTCTTAAGAAAGGAGCACTTGCACTTGCCGGTACTTCTGTTTTGTCACACTCCTTGTTTGCCGCAAAGGGCAAGAATGAGCTGTTAGGGTTACAGCTCTATTGTGTTCGGGAAGAGATGAAGCTCAGCCCGCTTGATACCTTGAAACAATTGGCAGAAATGGGCTACAAGAATGTAGAGCATGCTAATTATATCGACCGAAAATTCTATGGCTTTTCCGCCAAGGAATTTAAGAAGGTGTTGGATGATCTTGGCATGAAAATGCCAAGCGGCCATACCGTCATGGGCAAGAAGCATTGGGATGAAAATAAGAAGGATTTTACGGATGCATGGAAGTATACGGTAGATGATGCTGCTACACTTGGTCAGAAATTTGTGATCAGCCCTTCATTGGAGAAAGATTTGCGCAACACCTCTGATGTATTGAAAAAACAGATGGATATTTTCAACATGAGTGGTGAGCTATGCAAAAAATCAGGAATGAAGTTTGGGTACCACAACCATGATTTTGAGTTTAGTGAAAAAGTTGGTGGTAAAACGGTCTATGATGTGATAATGGAGAACACGGATCCATCTTTAGTAATGCAACAGTTGGATATCGGTAATTTATATAATGGAGGAGCAAAGGCTATTGACATTGTTCGTCAATACCCAGGTCGGTTTGAATCTATGCATGTGAAAGATGAAATCCTTGCGTCTGGGGGCCACGAAAAATATGAGAGCACAATCCTTGGTACAGGAATTGTAAATGTCAAAGAAATAATTGACTTAGGTCGTAAATCTGCTGGCACTATTCACTTTATCATCGAACAGGAATCCTACCAAGGCAAGAAGCCACTTGATTGTATGAAAGAAGACTTAAAGATTATGAAACAGTGGGGATATTAAATTTAGACCAACACAATGAAAAAAGGGCATCATTTAGATGCCCTTTTTTATTTCGATTTTTTTCTGATATTAAACCGTCATTATTTCAGCTTCTTTTTTCTTCATGAGCGCATCAATCTTTAAGATAAATTCATCGGTTAACTTCTGTACTGTCTCTTCAGCGTTCTTGACGTCATCTTCCGAAACACCCTTGATCTTTTTCAGTTGCTCATTAGTTTCTTTCCGAATGCTTCGAATGCTCACTTTGCCATGTTCACATTCTTGACTCGCCTGTTTTACCAATTGCTTTCTGCGCTCCTCAGTTAACATAGGTACATTGATGATTACCTGTTGTCCATCATTTTGTGGAGTGAGCCCAAGATTGGCTTGCATGATTGCTTTTTCAATTTCCTGAATCAACGATTTTTCCCAGGGCTTAATAAAAAGACTACGTGCATCAGGTGTAGTAATAGATGAAATCTGACTTAACGGGCTCATGGCGCCATAATAAGAGACCATAATCCCGTCGAGCATGTTTGCACTAGCCTTTCCTGCTCGGATTTTTGTTAGCTCATGACCAATGTGGGTGAAGGATTTACCCATCAAGTCTTTTGCTTCATCCAAATAAAGTTCCAGTTCTTCCATAACCAATAGTATTGAATCGTGAGATATGAGTTTTTAGGTCATCTTCAAATCGACCAATTCCCAAATTAACTAATTAATGTTCCCGCCTCTTCACCCTTCGCAATCTTCAGCAAATTTCCCTTCGCATTCATATCAAAAACAATTATGGGCAATTTATTTTCCATACACAGCGTGAATGCAGTCATGTCCATGATATTCAAATTCTTTTCGTACGCTTCCTGAAATTTAAGTGTTTTGTATCGTACTGCATTTGGAAATTTCTCTGGGTCTTTGTCGTAAACACCATCTACTCTAGTTCCCTTCAATACCACATCAGCCTGCAGTTCAATAGCTCTTAGACTTGCGGTCGAATCAGTAGTAAAATATGGATTCCCTATGCCAGCTCCGAAGATCACGATTCTTCCTTTCTCCAAATGTCGTATCGCCCTTCTCTTAATAAAAGGTTCGCATACTTGCTCCATTTTTATGCCCGACATCAATCGAGTGTACATTCCATGTCTTTCAAGTGCGCTTTGTACAGCCATTGCATTAATTACCGTGGCCAACATACCCATGTAATCTCCTTGCACTCTCTCTATTCCCAATGCTTCGGCCTGCCCCCCTCTAAAAATATTTCCACCTCCTATTACAATGGCAATCTCTACTCCTGCGTCCTTTACAGCTTTAATTTCTTCGGAATATTGCTCTAATACTGCTGGGTCTATATTGCTGTGTTTGGAACCCATTAGCGCTTCACCGCTGAGTTTGAGAACGATACGTTTGTACTTCATGTCAATGGATTAGAACCCTGCAAATATGAACAGGATTTGAGAAATCTCAGAATTTTTGTTTAGTAAACTAAGGACTTTAGATAGTATTTTATCAAGTAATTGGTCAAGAGCCCAACCTTGGCGGTATTTGATCATCCAGTTTACCGAATCAGCAATCGATCTCCAGAATCTATGTATTTTTGATGCACATGATTTCATTTCATCAATTTACCCTTGCCAATGGACTAAAGGTTTTAGTCCATGAAGACCATACCGTACAGATTGCTGTACTTAATATTTTGTACGATGTCGGTTCGCGTGATGAGCAGTCGGATAAAACTGGTTTTGCCCATCTTTTCGAACACTTGATGTTTGGAGGGTCTGCCAATATTCCAAGTTATGATGAGCCTCTTCAAAAAGTAGGTGGGGAGAATAATGCCTTTACCAGCACGGATATTACCAATTATTATCTAACAGTTCCTGCTACAAATATTGAAACTGGATTTTGGTTAGAAAGTGACCGCATGTTGAGTCTTTCCTTCGATCCTAAAGTATTGGAGGTGCAACGCAAAGTCGTGATTGAAGAATTTAAGCAGCGATACCTCAATCAGCCCTATGGAGATGTCTGGTTGAAGCTTAGGCCTTTGGCCTATCAGGCTCATCCTTATCAATGGGCAACAATAGGTAAGGAAGTTAGCCATATTGAAAAGGCTACAATGGATGATGTAAGGGACTTTTTCTTTGCGCATTATGTTCCTAACAATGCGGTATTGGTTGTAGCAGGCAACGTTACGCTTGATCAAGTAAAACAATTATCTGAAAAATGGTTTGGCCCTATTCCTGCTGGGAAGAAAATCAAGAGAACGTTACCAGTTGAACCTAAGCAAACTGAAAAACGCATATTGGAAGTTGAGGCAAAAGTTCCAGCAAGCGCCATTTACAAAACCTATCACATGCCCGGTCGTTTTCATCCGGATTATTATGCAGTTGACTTGTTAAGCGATGTACTTAGCCGAGGGCAATCGAGCAGATTATATCTACAATTAGTTAAGGAAAAGGAAATTTTTACATCTATTTCTTCATTTGTAATGAGTACAATAGATCCGGGATTGTTAGTAGTGAGCGGGCGGGTTAAAGAAGGAATTGATTTGAAAAGTGCAGAAAAAGAAGTGGATGATGTGTTGCGAAAAATTGTAGAAGAAGGTGCCAGAGAGGAGGAACTGGAAAAAGTTAAGAACCAGGCAGAAGCTACTCTTGAGTTTGGTGAGGTAGAAGTGATGAACCGGGCTATGAACCTGGCATTTGCAACGCTGTCTGGGGATCCAGATTGGGTTAACCAAGAGGCTAAATTAATTAGTTCAGTTACATTAGCAGATATCCAGCGTGTGGCTGGCGAAGTTTTGAGAGATGAAAATTCTTCTGTGATGTATTACAATGCGGTTAACAATTAATTTTTCAGCGGCATGTCAGCAGAAAAGTATGTGATACCTTTTGAGGTAACGGATTGGAATATGGTGTCAGCAACTACACATCCAGGCGAAACAGGTGTTGCCATTTGGAAGACATTACAATTAGGCGGCTTGCGGATTAGGATGGTTGAATATTCTGAAAATTATATGGCCGATCATTGGTGTGAAAAAGGGCATCTACTCTTTGTTTTAGATGGAGAAATGATCACGGAGTTAAAAAATGGAGAGCAGTTTCATATGAAAAAGGGAGTCTCTTATCAAGTATCAGATGAATTAAGTTCCCATCGTTCGTTTTCGGCAACCGGAGCTAAGCTTCTAATTGTTGATGGTAGTTTTTTAGCTATTTAAAAAATCAAATCCAATGAAGATAAGAGTAGGCATGGGTTTCGATGTGCATCAGTTAGCTGAAGACCGTGATTTTTGGCTGGGAGGGATTAAAATTCCAGCTGAGAAAGGCGCGGTTGGGCATAGTGATGCAGATGTTTTGATTCACGCCATTTGCGATGCCCTTCTAGGTGCAGCAAATTTACGCGATATTGGTTTTCACTTTTCAAATACCGACAGCCGTTGGAAGGGGAAAGATAGTAAGTATTTTCTGAGTGAAGTTACCAAAATGCTTTTGGAGAGTGGTTGGCGAATTGAAAATGTAGACTGCACCTTGTGTCTTGAAAAACCCAAGATCAATCCTCATATACCAGACATGAAAAAAGTACTGGCCCCATTGATGAATATTGGCGAAGAGGATATCTCAATAAAAGCAACTACGAACGAGACAATTGGATATGTTGGCAGACAAGAAGGAGTGAATGCCTATGCGGTGGCACTTATTAAGAAAGAGTGAAAAGTATGGTTGAGTTAATTACAACCTCCGATGGCTCACATTCATTACTTAACGCTGAACTAAATGAAACGTATCATTCCGTACATGGAGCTATTCAGGAATCTATCCATGTTTTTATTAAGAACGGACTTGAATATTTTGAGCAGAAAAATCCTCAAGCGGAGATCAGGATCTTAGAGGTTGGTTTTGGCACCGGACTCAATGCACTCCTTACGCTACAGCACAGTCTGATTGGATCCGCAAAAATTCTGTATGAGTCATTGGAAGCTTTTCCAATTGATGAGGCAACAGCCTCCCTTTTAAACTATCCTAAAACTCTTTCATTTGCGGATTCGGAAAAATATTTTGTGCAGCTCCATCAATCTGTTTGGGATCAGGAAGTAGAATTAAGCAGTAACTTTTCACTGGTAAAGCGCCATACTAAACTTCAACACGTAGAATTAGGGGAGGATAAATTTGATATCATATATTTTGATGCTTTTGCACCTAGCAAGCAAGCTGAGCTATGGGAGTTGGCCATTTTACAAAAGGTGGAGCGGTCTATGAAGTTCGGTGCAGTTTTCGTTACCTATTGTGCCAAAGGTCAGCTTAAGCGAGATCTAAAGTCATTGGGACTTTTGGTGGAGACTCTTCCTGGCCCACCGGGCAAAAAAGAAATGGTGAGAGCTGTGAAGCGTTGATCTTTGGTAAACTCAAAATCCCTATTTTTGTCACGATAAACTTCGAATAGAACGTGGCAGGTAAAAATGTTAAGATAGGCACGGTGCAGATGAGTTGCACTAAGAGCCCTGAGGAAAACCTGAGTAAGGCAATTATTAAGATAAAAGAAGCCGCTGCCAAAGGTGCGCATATCGTTTGCCTTCAGGAATTATTCACTTCACTCTACTTTTGCGATGTAGAGGATTATGAAAACTTCAAGTTGGCAGAGTCTATTCCTGGGCCTTCTACCGATTCACTATCCAAACTTGCAAAAGAGCTTGGCGTGGTCATTATTGCTTCTCTCTTTGAAAAAAGAGCACAGGGAATATATCATAACACAACTGCCGTGATTGATGCAGATGGAAGTTACTTAGGAAAGTATCGCAAAATGCATATTCCTGATGACCCGGCTTATTATGAAAAATTTTATTTCACTCCTGGCGACTTGGGTTACAAAACCTTTAAGACAAAGTTTGCAACGTTTGGTGTATTGATTTGCTGGGACCAATGGTATCCTGAGGCAGCTCGTATTACTTCTTTGATGGGCGCAGAAATTTTATTTTACCCAACGGCTATTGGTTGGGCCACTTCTCAGGATGAAGCTACAAATACAGAACAATACAATGCCTGGCAAACTATTCAACGTAGTCATTCAGTTGCAAATGGAGTTCATGTTGTTAGTGTCAATAGAGTTGGCTTTGAACAGAATGGCGCCATGAAATTCTGGGGCGGATCATTTATTTCAAATCCATTTGGAAGCGTTTTGTATAAAGCTTCTCATGATCAGGAAGAAGTAAACGTGTTAGAAATTGACCTCAGTAAAACTGATCGATATCGCACACACTGGCCATTTCTACGCGATAGAAGAATCGATTCCTATCAGCCAATCACAAAGAGATTTATTGATGAGGAATAAAAAGTCCATGGTCTACTGTCGACAGTCGACCGTGGTCTACGGACATTCATATGAAGACACCAAAAGATTTAGGATTCCACTTCCCCGCTGAATACGCAAAGCACACAGCCACCTGGCTTAGTTGGCCTCATAAAGAAGCTTCCTGGCCTGGCAAGATCGAAACGATATATCCTATCTATAGCGAGTTTATTAAAAAGGTTGCCGAAGGAGAGAAGGTGAACATTAACGTGGTTGATGGTGTGATGAAGGAGAAAGCCATTGCCCACCTTCAATCGGTGGATGCGGATTTTAGGAACATTAACTTTTTTTTCCACCCTACTAACGATGCCTGGTGCCGTGATCACGGTCCAGCATTTCTAGTAAATCCAGTTGGAAAAAAGAAAATGGTAGTGGATTGGGGCTATAATGCGTGGGGCGGAAAATATCCGCCATTCGATCTTGATGATAACATTCCTACCCTTGTCGCCAATCAGTATAAATTGCCTGTCGTTTATCCGGGAATAGTAATGGAAGGAGGTTCGGTTGATTTTAATGGGAAGGGAACACTTCTTACTACAACGTCATGCTTATTAAATCCGAACAGAAACCCACATCTCAATCAAAAACAGATTGAAGAATATTTGATTAATTTCTATGGAGTTTCGAATATTTTGTGGTTAGGCGATGGCATTATTGGTGATGATACCGATGGACACATTGATGACATAACTCGCTTCGTGGGTGAGGATACCGTTATTACGGTAGTGGAAGAAAATAGGCAAGATGAAAACCACAAGCCACTTTTAGAAAATCTAAAGTCGTTAAAAAAAATGCGGCTTGAATCAGGGAAGCAAATCAATATCGTTGAATTGCCTATGCCATCGCCAGTGGTGTTTGACGATATGCGATTGCCGGCTTCATATGCCAACTTTTATATAGCCAACAAGTATGTGGTAGTTCCTACCTATCGGGATAAGAACGATGACAAAGCGTTGGCAATTCTTCAAACTTGCTTTCCTGATAGAAAAGTAATCGGACTCGATTCATGGGATATCATCTGGGGCTTAGGCTCATTTCATTGCCTCAGCCAACAAGAGCCTCAAGTTTAATTAGATAATCATCCTGTTCCATTGAATTTTCTTGCAATGAAGATTTACTAATTATATCTTTCAAGCTTGAACAAATCATACTCCCGCTTGAGACTATTATTGCTCACCCTTATTACGTTAGTTGGAGTCTCGGCCTTTTCTCAGTCTATACTTGATCAAAAAGCTGTTGGAGCCAATAAAGGAAAAACCCTGACGGCATTTCTCCAGGAGTTTGAAAGTTCGCATCCTGCCAGGTTTTATTTTTTAGAAAGTTGGCTTGAAAAAATTGAACTCGAGGAGAACTATTCCGATCAAACTTTACGTGAAGTTCTTGACGAGCTGTTCTTGGGAACAGAGCTTAATTACATTTTACTAAACGAACACGATATAGTACTTGTAAAGGATCCAACTCAAGCTATTCAGAGAAAAAATATAATTAGTACTGCCCAGCAAGAGCGAAAAAAAATTGAACAGATTTTGTTGGGGACATCCACAACAGCGAAGGCAAACAAACGAGTTTTGTTAAAGGGTCAAATCATTGATTCTAAAAACCAAACCCCTTTGGTGGGTAGCACCATCCAGGTTAGGGATATTTCTTTAGTGGCCATTTCGAATCAAGATGGAAAGTACGAAGTGGAGGTTCCTGTCGGTGAGCATATATTGAGTATCAGCTATGTAAATTATGAAGAGAAAGTAATTGAGGTAGGTGCTTTTGAAAGTGGAGAAATAAATGTGACTCTGGAAGAAATGCCAACATTGCTTGAAGAAGTGGTTATTCAAGATAAGGAGGCGCGAGAGATAGCAACCAGCAATATTGGCCTTACTCAACTAAGCATGAAAGATATTAAGAAGGCACCTTCTTTTTTGGGAGAGGTTGATCTGATAAAGCAAATACAAAATTTGCCAGGAGTAACCACAGCTGGCGAAGCAGCCTCAGGATTTAATGTTAGAGGGGGAAGTGTTGACCAGAATTTAGTTTTGTATGATGGCATGCCGGTCTTCAATAGCTCGCATGTGTTTGGATTTTTCTCAACATTTAATGCAGAGGCTATTCGCGATGTAACATTCTATAGAGGAGGTATTCCTGCTGAGTTTGGTGGGCGTGTTTCGTCAGTCCTTGAAATTAATTCCAAAGAGGGAGACTTTGAAAAATGGAATGGTAGTGGAGGGGTTGGAATGCTATCCAGCAATCTTATGTTTAATGGACCACTTGTTAAGGACAAAACTTCGTTGGCAATTTCAATGAGAGCGAATTATTCAAATTGGCTAATCCGAGCTGTACGTACCAACTATGTTGATCTTCAGAATAGTTCTGTTTTTTTTTATGACGGCACAGCAAAGCTTACCCATAAGTTCAGTAACAAGACCAAGCTTACTTTTTCAGGTTATTCAAGCCACGATCAATTCCGATTGGCGGGAGACTCATCTTATCGTTGGGGAAACCTCCTTGGATCGCTTCGACTGGATCATTCAATATCCCCAAAACTCGCCTCTTCTTTTATATTGGGATATGGTAGCTACGACTACGAAGTGCTGGATGATGATCCTGCTACAGGTTTCAACCTCATTTACAAGATCACCTACCCATCATTGAAGGCCGATTTTCACTATCAATCTGGTCGTCACAAATTAGCGTTTGGCATTCAAAGCGTTTATTATGGATTTAATCCGGGCACTCTTAAACCCTCCTCATCGGAATCGAATATCAAGTATATTGAAATGGCGAAACAACAGTCTATCGAGACAGCTGTGCACGTAGGTGATGGATATACTATCAACGAGAAACTTTATTTAGAAGGCGGAGTCCGTTTTTCACTTTTTAGTGCAATGGGTCCTGGTGATGTCAATGTATACACGCCTGGGTTACCACTTGAGTCAATTAGCCTAATTGATACCTTAAATTTTTCAAAAGGAAAAAAAATAAAAAGCTATACAGGTGTAGAACCCCGCCTCTCCTTTCGATACACAGTAAGTCCAAGCTCTTCCATAAAAATAGGTTATAATAGGATGTATCAATATTTGCATTTAATAACCAATACAACCGCCATTACGCCAGTTGACATTTGGCAACCTAGCGGGTATTATTTCAAACCCCAAATGGCTGATCAACTTTCAATAGGGTATTTTAAGAACTTCAAAGAAAAAACGTATGAAGCGTTTGCTGAGGTCTTTTATAAGAAACTTACCAATATCCTCGATTTCAAAGATGGTGCACAATTAATACTGAATCCGCAATTGGAAACAGATTTGCTTCAGGGAACAGGACGAGCGTATGGTATTGAAACTTCTATCGCTAAAATCATCGGAAGATTAACTGGATCTATAAATTATACCTATTCCCGATCGCTTCGCACTATTAAAGGTGCTACCGAGGAAGAGTCGATCAATAAAGGTGTAGAGTATCCTTCAAATTTTGATCAGCCTCATATTTTGAATCTCACCTGGAAATATGGAATATCCAGAAGATATTTCTTTACTGGAAATTTTACGTATCGCACAGGGAGGCCTATTACTACTCCGCTTTCAGGTTTTAGTATTGATAATGTTTCAGTAGCAAATTTCTCCGAACGTAACCAATATAGAATTCCAGACTATCATCGCTTGGATGTTGCGTTTGTTATGGAAGGAAATCACAAACGGAAGAAATTCTGGGACGGTACGTGGATCCTTTCCATCTACAATGTGTATGCCCGCAGGAATCCTTACACCATTTTTTTCAAAGACAACGGAAATGGAATTCTCCGTCCATATCAACTATCGGTTATCGGAACTGTTTTGCCATCCTTAACATATAGCTTTAAGTTTTAATATGCGTGTTTCACATTTACTTGGTTTGTTATTGTTGTTGATTATCACGGACGGTTGTGTGGAAGAGATCCGTATCAAATCACCTGATGTTTCCTTTCAACTAGCAGTTGATGCAGTTATTACAGATGAGAAAGGACCGTATACCGTTAATATTTTCAGGGTTTCAAACTTAGATTCAGATCTGGATAAGAGAATTCCAATATCGCTGGCAAAGGTTACTATTTCTGACGATGCAGGAAATTCGGAACTACTCAAAGAGACGAGCTTAGGTGTTTACCAAACTAGCGTTGGCGGATTGCAGGGTACTGTAGGACGCACTTACGTTTTAAAAATAATTACCAAAGATGGAAAATTGTATGAGTCATCTCCAGAAAAATTAAATCCAACAGGAGCAATTAACAATCTATCATACGATTTTGAGTTTCGGGAGAAAGTACGGCCGGATGGGACGATTATAGGAGCAAATGGTTTTAATGTTTACATGGATGCCAATAGCTTGCCAGTGGGTGAGAACCTTTACCGATGGAAATGGACTGGAACTTATGAGATTGAAACATTTCCTCAGCTAAAAACAAGAAATGCAGAAGGAGGCCCGGTGGCAGACCCTCTTCCATGCAGTGGCTATGAAATACGTAACGGTATTTCTGTTAAGCATGAAGTGTGCACTTGTTGTTCGTGCTGGGTAACAATGTTTGAGGGCACCCCAATGGTGTCAGATGATCAATTCATTACCGGAAATAAATTTAATAACGTTAAGGTTGCCTTCATTCCTGTAACTCGCAGAACTTTTTACTATGATCGATTTTATGTATCTGTTAAGCAAATGAGCTTGTCGCGAACAGCCTTTAATTTTTGGCGGGTGCTTCAAACACAAAAAGATGGTGCCTCAAGTTTATTTCAACCACCTTCTGGAAAAGTAAGAGGCAATATTTTTGCAAAAGATGGAGGTGAAGAAGTTCAAGGAATCTTCTATGCTTCCTCCGTTCAGGAAAAATCAATATTTATTGAGAAGAGTAGGATTCCGTACACCGTCCAAGCAATTGATACCCTTAAGACCAGCTGCAGGTTTGTTGGTGTTTCCACAAATGTTAAACCTTCCTTCTGGAGATGAAAGTTAAAGTTTTACTTCTCTTCTGCCTTTCCCTGGTTATTACCTCCTTTGTTTGGGTAGATGAAGACGTTATCAGAGTCTTCACCGAAAAATTCGAAAATTATAGTAAAAGGCATAAACAGGTCAAAGTACATCTGTTCTTTAATCAAGATAAATACGCGCCAGGCGATACTGCTTTTTACAAGGCTCATTTTCTTACGGATGGCCTGCAGCTCCTTCCAGGAAAACAGATTCTTAACCTGGAGCTATATAACGAGGACGGAAAAAAAGTTCAACATCAAAGTTTTAGCGTGCGCGATGGGTTAGGAGCAAATCAGATTATTCTTTCTAAAAGTATTGCCCCGGGGATCTATTTGCTTGTTGCTTACAGTGATTGGATGAGGAATTTTAGCACAGACTTGTTTTATCATAGGCAGATCACTATAACCGGTCAGAAACAGATTTCAACTATTCCTCAAGCTGCGACAACGTTGCTTTCTTTCTATCCAGAGGGGGGCAAGCTCGTTGAAGGAATTCCTAACAGAGTAGTCGCACACTCTTCTGGTGTTCAGGCCGTTCAAATTATTGATGATTTGGGACAAGTGCGCTCTGAATTTATGTTGGATGAACAGGGCCTTGGTTCATTTTTAATAACTCCAGAATCTAACAAGGGATACTTTGCGAGAATAACGGGGAAGGCTCAACAGTATAAACTACCAGATGCAGTTTCTGATGGAATAGCCTTGCAATTGACTTCAGGAATGAACACAGAACCCCTGAAGCTTTTGGTAAGTGCACCTTCAAAATCTGATCTACGAAAACAAAATCTATACGTGATGATGACGGCACAGAGTAAGGTAAATTATTCTGCCCCTATTCGGCTTGGTAGCACTGAGGCGCATCAGGTCCTTCTGCCCCAAAGAAATTTGCCAGAGGGAGTTACTCAACTCTACATTTTGAATGAAAAGGGTATTGTATTGGCGGAACGATTGGTTTTTATTAATACCCAATCTGAAATACAGGTAGCTGTTTCTACTGATAAAGCCACCTACCATTCTCGTGAAAAGGTAGTCGTTGAGATTGTAGTTAATGACGAATTAGGCAACCCTCTACAGACGGATCTGGCTGTTACGGTTCTAAATAAGAAGCTATTTCCTGATCTTACCTCTAAAACACTTTCGGATGATCTACTATTTAAAAGTGACTTTTACAACTCTAGTGCCAGCTTCGAAATTGATCGATCGAAGGCATCTTGGCCATCAACTCTTGATAATTATTTGATCACTCAAAAGTGGAACAGGTTCCAATGGTCAGATGTTTTAACTTCCACTAATTCGGACATGAAGTATGGATTTAGAAATACGTTGAGTGTTGATGGTATAGCTTTGGATGGGGGTGGGCGTCCTGTACCTGACTCTACTTTAATTAATGTATTTCTACAGGAACAGATGATGGGGTATGAGGTGTATACTCAGCGTGACGGTCAGTTTGATCTTCCCTTTCTATTTGATTTTTGGGGCGATGATCGTATGTTCTATTTAATGGAGAAAGGAAAAAAAGAAATCAATAATTCTAGCCTGATTATTAAAAGAGACACTCTTGCAATTTCTACGGGATTTTCATTTCAAGAGGAAGCGAGTACTGATACGTACGGTGATTTTAAATTTAAGAAAGATTTGATTGACGGATCTTTTAGCTTTTATACTAATACAAGTCGGCAAAATAGGATAGGTTTACCCAATCCAAATGCTGCATTTGAGGAGGAGTTGTTTGGTGCGGATGTTTCTATCAATGTAGAGGAGTACGTTATTTTTCCTACTATGGAGGAATTAATTCGTGAAGTTATTCCTTCATTGTTGCACAGAAAAGTGTCTGGCAAATCGATTGTTCGAGTGATGTTATCAGATGCAAGCGTGATAACTTCTGGGGACCCACTCTATATTATCGATGGGGTTATGTCTAGAAACTCTCCTTATTTCTTAAGTCTTAAACCATCGGAAATTCTTGCAGTAAAAATAGTGAAGGACATTAATAAACTGCAACGGTTTGGTGCAATGGGCAAGAACGGAATTGTATTGGTACAGACCAAAAAGCCGGATAGTGAAAACCTGACGATGCAAAGTAATATCATTCAGGTTAAAGGCTTAAGTAAGCCACTTGAGTTTCGGTCTCCAGACTATGCTACAAAATCAAATACCCGTATTCCAGATTTTCGTTCTACTCTTTATTGGAATACTTCTTTAAAAACTGATTCAGGTGGAAAGGTTTTGTTTAGCTTCTACACGTCAGATGATAGTGGACCTCTAGAAGTCAAGCTTGAAGGAATTACCTTAAAGGGGAATCCTTTTTCAGGGCAAGGTAAAGTGATGGTTGTTTTTGATCAACCAAAGCATTAAAAAGCATATACTTTTTCTGGGGTCACGCAGTGAGTAAGTTGTTCATCAAAGTCTTTGATGTCGTTAATATTCTCAACCGGTTCAAAAAACGAAAGCCCTACTTTTTTGCAAGTAGGGGGGCATTCTTTTAGAAATAAATCATAAAAGCCCTTTCCATAACCAACTCTATTTCCACTTCGATCGAAGACCAGAAGTGGCACAAGTACTAGATCAATTTTTTCTGTTAGGGTTGGTATTCCGCTCTGTGGCTCGGGAATTTCCCACTTATTTTTTTTAAGTTGATCTACTCCATCAAAGAAAATATTTTCGAGGATTTTATTTCTAACTCTTGGAATGGAGATTTGCACTGCGGGAAATTCTTTTTTGATTTTGTTGACAATCAACCAGGTATCAGGTTCTTTGTTTCTTTCTATTGGTAAGTAAGTATGAATGACCTTGATAGTTAAGAAATCAAAGTTCGCAAAGACATGGTTACAAATTTTTTTGCTTAAGTCGAGATACTCTGATCCTAAGGAAAGACGCTTTTCAAGATACGTTTTTCGTAGCTCAGCCTTAGTCATATTTTAATACTCAAAAATATTGAATTTATAATCAAAGGGTTCAAAATGTTCGATCAGCTTTTGAATGAACAATTGATCTTGCTGATAGAAGTTAAGAAAATTATCGGTGCGTTCTTGTAAACTTCCACCAGGAAATAATGAATCCTTAACATCTTCAATTTGGCGAAGTTTATCCGTGTGAGTTCTCTTTTCAGCTTTTAATAGTTTCTTTTCAATTTTCTCCAGCCCATTAAGTGTTCGCTTGCTTTCGGCTGCAACAAATTGATTAAGTGTTTGATCAACACGCTCTGCTCGGTCTTTTACCTCTGTTAAAATCTGCTGAATACTCTCGATCTCTTTACCAAGTGATAAATTGTGCGTTGTATTCTTAACTACCCAATGATTGAACAGATAATTTTTTTCTTCAAACAAGTCTTTTAGGTCAAGTCCTGTTTTTTTAAATTTTCTCCCTGTTGGAGCATCCATTACCATGGCGAAATTGCGAGGCATCAACATTGGAAAGGGTATTTTGAAGTGATCAAATACTCCTTTCAATTGAAGCCAATAGGTCACTTCGGCCGGGCCTCCGACATACGCCAAATTAGGAAGAATCATTTCCTGATAAAGGGGGCGCAAAATAACATTCGGACTAAATTTTTCGGGTTCGGTGTCAATCAACTGTCTTACCTGATCTTCTGTGAATTCAATCTCGGTATCTATAACCGTGAAACTATCCTCGTTTTTTTCTATCCTGTTACGCAGTCCATTTTCGAGGTAAAAGAAATTTATATCACGGGCAAAGACTTGTGTATGATAACCAAGCGATTGGAGTTCTTTATTTTTATGTTCAACTAAAGTTTTGGGCGTATTTCGAAACAGGTCATCTTGTATAACGCTTTTGAACAACTGCTTTAGCGACCGATGATCAGCATCAACTACAACCAGCCCCTCCTTACCAAATAATTCGTTCACGTAATACCTGACAGCGCTAGCAAGTGTCTTATTTTTAGAGTAAGCGGTTTTGAATACGGAAATATCTCCGGGGATTTCGGCAAATAGTGACTCAATACTTTTTGTACTAAATCTTCCTACAGCTCCTTTTTGGTCAGTATTCCAAACATGTTTTTTTCCGTAAAGCTTAAAGTATTGGATTTCTTCAAAGTCATGATCTTCCGAGGCCATCCAATAGACGGGAACAAAATGATAATTTGGATAAAGCGCTTTTAGCGTTTTACACGCATTGATTACGGTGACAATTTTATAAATAAAGTACAGAGGGCCTGTAAAAATATTTAGCTGATGGCCTGTCGTAACAGTAAACGTAGTTTGATTTGTTAAAGAATCAATATTGACTGCCACAGACTCGGAAATAATCAGTCCTTTGTATTGTTCTTTAAGAGTCGTTGTTAAAACCTCACGGTTATGAATCGGAAATGATGCCTTTTCCTGAATCTGATCTTTAAAATTTTCAGTAGTTGGAAATCTGTTAGTAAATTTTTGTAAAGATTCTTTTTGTTGGATGTAGTCTAGGAAAAATGATGAGAATGCACGTGTTTGAGCAAATGCGAGTTTGTGAGTCTGCATATCAACAACAATAGGTTAAGAATCTAATGAGCATGAGCCAATAACGTTTACAAATGGTTAAGGTTATACGTTCAATTACTATGAAATTACCCTCCCAGTTAAATCAAACTCAGTCGCGCTATTAACTTTCACATTTACAAAATCGCCAATCCTAAGGTAGTTTTCTTTGTTCTCTATAATAACTTCATTGTCCACTTCCGGAGAATCAAACTCTGTACGACCAATAAAAGTGCCTCCTTCTTTTCTGTCGATTAGTGTTTTATAGGTTTTACCAATTTTAGCTTGATTGAGTTCAAGTGAAATTCCTTGTTGTACCTCCATAATCGTGTCAACTCGGTCCTGCTTTATATCGCTGGGCACGTCATCTGTCATAGAGTGTGAGTGTGTATTTTCTTCATGCGAATATGAAAAGACTCCTAGTCTATCAAAGCGAGAGCGCTCAACGAAGCCTAACATTTCATCAAAGTCTTGTTCAGTTTCTCCCGGATGACCTGCAATAAGAGTGGTACGAATGGCAATTCCAGGTACTTTCTCTCTAAATGTCTCGATAAGTTGTTCTGTCTTTTCCCGAGTAGTCCCTCTTCGCATAAGTTGAAGCATTCGGGATGAGCCATGCTGCAGCGGAATATCAAGGTACTTGCATATATTGGATCGCTCTGCCATAACTGTAAGTGCATCGGTAGGAAAGCCAGTTGGAAAAGCATAATGCAGTCTAATCCACTCTATCCCTTCAACATCGGAAAGATGTTTTAACAACTCTGCAAGGTTTCTCTTCTTATATAGATCGAGGCCGTAGTAGGTAGAGTCCTGTGCAATCAACAATAATTCTTTTGTTCCGTTCTTAGCAAGATTTTTTGCTTCTAAAACAAGTTCTTCAATAGGTCGTGAGATATGACCTCCTCTCATTAAGGGGATCGCGCAAAAGGAGCATGGTCTATCGCAGCCTTCTGATATTTTCAAATAGGCGAAATGACTTGGGTTCGTCAAAATCCGCTCTCCAACAAGTTCGTGCTTGTAATTGGCATTCAGTTGTTTCAGCAATCGCGATAGATCACGAGTACCAAACCAGGCATCAACTTGTGGAATTTCTTTTTCAAGATCGTCTTTGTATCGTTGCGACAAACAGCCGGTTACATATACTTTCTCAACTAGACCTTCTTCTTTGGCGTCAACATAGCGCAGAATAGTATCAATTGATTCTTGTTTAGCATTGTCAATAAAGCCGCAGGTATTAATGACAACCACGTTGGCATCATCCTTTTTTGATTCATGAATGGCATCAATTCCGTTGCCTCTCAACTGAGTCAAAAGCACTTCAGAATCTACCAGGTTTTTGGAGCAACCTAACGTAACAATATTAACTTTCGTCTTTTTGAGTCCTTTGGTTTTCAAAATTCTATAAGTAAGGCCGCAAATTTACAAAAAATACCACCCCGAAAGGCCGTTGATGCTTTGATCAAAAAGTATATTTGCAGCTTAATTACTTGGTTTGAGAGTGCTTTTGTTCATTTTAATGGTGTTGATCTTTTCCGCATGTTTTGAACAAACGGATTGCCTAATAAACAATTCCAATAGCCTAAAAGTGACTTTCAAAGGAAAAACCCTAGGGAAGGATACAACTGTGACCTTCATTTCTATTCGTGAATTAAATACGCCAGGCGATTTGTATACCAATGCTCAGCTTGGGGGTGCGAGTATCCCATTACAGATAAAAGATTCCATTACGACTTTTGTTTTTGATTACAATAAGAAGTCCAAATTGGTATCAGATACCCTTACGGTTTCCTATCTCAATCAGACGCGCGTAATCGCGATTGATTGTGGTGCCTACCTGTATCACCTTGATCTTGCTGTAACTAAAACTAATTTTGAAAAAGTCAGAGTTACTTCTTCAGTGTTGTTGACAACTGTACCAAAGAATCTTGAAATATTTCTTTAGCCTATTATTATCATTCAGTTTTGTAATTTCTTCACTTGCTCAAGATGAGAAGGCAGAGAAGGAGGAAGCGCTCGTTGAGGTAAGGAAGATTGATACAGTAAAAGTAAATTACCTACCTACAGGTGTTAGACTGGGTACTGATTTATTAAGCATCGTATTGAGTCAGGTTAACGATAAGTTCAATGGCTGGGAAGTGAATGCAGATGTTGACTTTTACCGATATTACCTGTCACTTGATTATGGGTACTGGGCAAAACAATTGGAATATACCAACGGGAGCTTTGAGAATGCAGGAAATTATTTTCGGATAGGAGCAGATGTAAATTTCCTATTGAAAGATCCTGATCGTAACATGGTTTTTTTGGGGTATCGATATGGACAATCTACCTTCGATCAGAGTTCTACCTATTTGCCAAATTTTGTAATGGCACCGGCCTATGCATTATCAGCTTCTGATAAAAATGTGAAGTCGCATTGGATGGAACTCACAGGCGGTCTTCGGGTAAAAATCTGGAAGATGATTTGGGTAGGCTATACCGCTCGATTCAAGTTTGCGCCACGTGCATCAGGCTATATTGAAATGTCTCCCTTTGATATTCCTGGATATGGCGTTTTTGAGAAGAAAATTTATTGGGGGTTTAATTACCAAGTCTTTTATCGGATCGGCTGGAAGGCAAAGGATTCAAAAAAAGTGACCAGCGGTCAGGGCACCAATTAATAGTTAAAAACCAATAAGCCTTAGCGTTTAAATAATGAGTCCACAAATTCAATATTATTAAATACCTGAAGGTCATCTACCTTTTCGCCAACTCCAATATATTTTACAGGAATTTTAAATTCATCTGAAATTCCAATTACGACCCCACCTTTAGCTGTCCCATCCAGCTTAGTGATAGCCAAACAACTCACCTCAGTTGCCTTAGTAAACTCTCTTGCTTGCACGATTGCATTCTGACCTGTGCTTCCATCCAAAACAAGTAAAATATCGTGAGGTCCATCTGGCACTACCTTTTGAATGACCCGCTTTATTTTTGAAAGCTCTGCCATCAGGTTCACTTTAGTATGTAGCCTGCCAGCTGTATCAATGATGATAACATCAGCGCCAACTTCCACTCCTTGCCTGACGGCTTCATAGGCAACTGCTGAAGGGTCAGCATTCGTGCCTAAAGCTACTACAGGTACACCAACACGTTCTCCCCAAACTTTTAATTGTTCTACTGCTGCCGCCCGGAAGGTATCCGCAGCACCAAGTAATACAGATTTTCCTTTCTTTTTGAACTGAGCTGAAAGTTTTCCAATGGTAGTAGTCTTTCCAACTCCGTTTACTCCTACAACCATCAATACATATGGTTTCTTATCAGAAGGTGTTTCAAAATCCGGAAGAATGACTGATTGGCTTTCTGAGAGTAAAGCGGCAATTTCTTCTTTTAGAATTTTGTCTAGCTCGGCAGTGCCAATATATTTCTCTCTGGATACGCGTGTCTGAATACGGGATATTATTTTTAATGTGGTATCAACACCCACATCAGACGAAATGAGGATCTCTTCCAGGTTGTCCAGTACCTCTTCGTCCACCTTGGACTTACCTACCAAAGCCTTACCTAGTTTGCTGAAGAAGCTCTCTTTTGTCTTTTGAAGGCCTTCGTTTAGGGTTTCCTTTTTTTCCTTTGAAAAAAGACTACTTAAGATAGACATGGCTTGGGCTTTTGATTTTGGAAGTTGAGCATTTAGTCAGTAAACAAAAAAGTCCCGCAAGGGGACTTTGAAGTTATACAAGTTATGGAAAGGATTACTTCCTTGCCAGAGCTTCTTTTACTAAGTCTGCGGCTACAATTTCTTCGCGAAAGGTATAAGCGCCTGTTTTTTCTGACCTTACGGCACGGATTACCTTAGCGTAACTTTTGCCATCGGTTTTCTTAAGGGAAGCAACTACTTTCTTTGCCATGGTTATTTAATTTCTTTATGTAACGTATATTTTTTCATCACCGGATTGTACTTCTTAAGCTCAATTCTCTCGGTTGTGTTCTTGCGGTTTTTGGTAGTAATGTGACGGCTCATGCCAGGCAAACCACTGTTTTTATGCTCGGTGCACTCCAAAATGACCTGTATTCTATTTCCTTTCTTTGCCATTGCTATTAAATGTTATTCGGTGAATACGCCTTTTGCCTTTGCCTCCTTCAATACAGAAGTAATACCTCTTTTATTGATTGTCTTGATCGCAGTAGTGGACACTTTCAGAGTAATCCATTTTCCTTCTTCAGGGACAAAAAAACGCTTTGTGTGAAGATTAGGATAGAACCTGCGCTTGGTCTTATTGTTTGCGTGAGACACGCTGTTGCCCGACATTGGCCTTTTTCCTGTAATTTGACAAACTCGTGCCATATTTTTGATTTTTAGAGCCTTTTAAAAAGGGATTGCAAATATCGGGAAAAGGCTAGCAACTTTCCAAGTCTGTCCAAAAGATTAATGAGAAAGCTGAAAAGTAGCTAATCGTACCAAAAACAATGAATTAGAAGATAGTCACCCCAATAGAGAGTTCTAGAATATTAAAGTTCATTTTTCTTGACGATTCAACTATCCCCGTCCCCAAAACAGGGCTTTTATAAAAGAAACTATTGGCCCGATAATTCACCCTGATTTCTAAGTCCTTCTTTTCACTTAGGGGAATATCTGCACCAAGGCCGATAAAGAATCCGCGATATTCTGATGCTTGATCAATTCTTTTTTCAACTTTTGGATAGAAGGGAGTTGGATCGGTTGGATCTATTTGTGCAAAATAAGATTCCTTAAGCGGTAGATAAAGGTTTATACCACCAGCAAGAAATGGTTTCACTTTCCATTTTTGGCTTAGTGTTACATTCAATTCAAGCGGTATTTGAAGTAAGGAACTATTAACATCTAACCTAAAATTTCCGGTAGTATTGGAGTTGGGTAACCCTCTTCCAACCATAACTGGATCGGTTGTTCCCTTAGTGATAACATAGTTTAATCCTGATGCCACCCGAAAGCTTTCGGAAAGGGCATATCGAACGGAAGATTGAATACCATAAGCAGGTATAGAAGATGTTTTTATTGTTTGACGCAAGTAATCTGCTTCATAATACTTATAACTAACGCCTCCATAAAACACATGTCCCAATACTTTAACTTTTTGACCATAAGAATTTGAGGAGAAAATTAAAGCAATGATTAAACTGGCTGTTAATCTTTGAACGGATGAAGACATAGATTGATTTAAATAAGATGTGAAAGTTTTAAAAGCAAAGACACCGATTCTCTTACCGGATTATAAACTTCTGTCCGGTGCTCTTGCCGTTTATCGTAAACCTAGCGATGTAAATTCCAGCTACCAAACTCGGAAAAGTAAATGTGTAGGCCTGATTGGCCGGTATAAATAATGCCTCTGAAAAAGGTTGTCCCAAAATGGTGAAAAACTGTACTAATACATTCCTGTCTGGTTTTATAGATAGACCATCGGTACTTGACGTTGGGTTGGGATATAGCAAAACCTCAGGATCTGGGGGTAACTCCTTCCCATCATCATTTTTTAATATGAATATTCCGCCAGTAGAATTTCCAACCATGATGGACGGTTTATCGGTGTTGAATAAATTGGCTACCACAGGTTGAACCTTCCCGCCAAGATTTTTTGTAGTATAGTTTTTTAGCAGAGGATTGTAAATAATATTTACTGACCCTATTGGCAATGGATTATTCGATCGAATGTCACCCAAGATGCTGACCACCCCACGTTGGTCTCCAATGACCAAATCATCTCTGCCATCCGCGTCCAGGTCAGCAATTGAAAGGGCAGGACTTTGGCGGCTTGTGCTCGCATCCAATCCCAGGTAGCTGCCATCTTCCAACACGAAATTATTTGAACCTGAATTTCTCCAATATTCAATTGCCCCATTGTTTGAGCCACGCAGGATGTCAGGAACACCATCTTGATCAATGTCATTCAATAATACATTCTCCGATTGGTTAACCTTAAATGTAACTGGTGTGATAAATAGGGTCGTAAATGTCATCCCGACATCAGCTTGATTAGCCAAGAAGAAAAGCGAGGTACTTCCCTTTCTCAGATCGGTTGCGGTAATAACCAAATCAATTTTACTGTCAGCATTCATGTCGGCAAACTGAGGTTTAAGGTTAAAAGATTGCAAAGCTGATAGATTTGCGTAATCTTTTGTGATTAGCTTAAAGCTAGGACTTGATGAAGTCCCCGTATTTTCAAATTGATAAATGGTTCCAATAAAATCTTGCCGGGCGTACGTGCCAATGAACATATCAAGATCACCATCGTCATCATAATCTGCGAATGCTGGTGCTGCGTTATCGCCAACATCGATCATATCACCTTGTAAAAAATTGTTTTTTGATAAGGTGAAGGTTGGGTTTTGTGTAGTGCCAGTGTTGGTATACAGCCAAACCGAGTTTTGTAAATCGCTGGGATTCGAATAGGTTCTTGCGTAAATATTGGGTGAGGCCAGTACATCTGGTTTTCCATCAAAGGTGACATCCTCCATAAAAGGTGCAGGGAAAATATACATGGTTACGGGCAATGAAGTCGGGAAGGCTGCAGCATCTGCCATAATTGCCAAATCTTTGTCACCATTGTTTTTTAATAAATAAATACGTGCACAACTTTCTTCCGAAAAAAGGAGTTCACGGTCGCCATCATTATCGATGTCAAATGTTAATAGCGTTTTTCCACCAGCATGCTCGGTGCGGCCACCACCTAATTGAGCGCATGTTTTTCCGAAAGCAAACTTGCCGCATGAGCATTCCTCAAACCCGCCAAAGTTTTGAGTCACTCGCACCAACTGCATGGAGTCACAACGGCCTGTTCTCTCCATACTTAAATTCTTGTGGTACTCGACTGTACCTGATCCAACAAACTTTACATTTAGCACGTCCAAATCTCCATCGCCATCAATATCATCGATGGCAGGAATATCAGCTTCATTCACTTTCAGGTTTATGTTGCCACTAAATCCTCTTGTCAAGAGGGGTGAACCAGGATGATAAGCTCTCCACGAAATGTTTCCCCCAGGTTTAGTTGTATTTACAAAAACAATAATTCCAAACGGATCACTGGTGAACAAATCCTTCTTGCCATCACAGTTAAAGTCTCGCAGCAACATCCACTGGTTAACCTCAGCGGGGAAAAGTGATTCGTATTCTGGATAATATTCCCATTTGTTGTTCAGATTGAGAAACGTAAAGATTTTTGCTGCCCCACGATCATAAATAGCTAGATCTTGTTTTGAATCTCCATTTAAATCCATCGTATTAAACTGGGCAGCGTTAAGACCGCCCGCCCAAGGTAAGTCTAGGGGCTTGCCATCGATTTCTACAGGTATACTCTGATCGATTTGATAAGTGAACTGTGCAGCCAATACCTGTGGAAGAAGAAAAACGGCAAGAAAGAATAATATTCGAGGCACAGGGAATAACTTTACAAGGCAATAACGCTCAACTAGATTGTTTATCAAAGTATTGACACAAAATGATCAACGAACTACTCTACCAAAAATATTTAACGACTGGGAAAATCTCTACCGACACACGTCAGATCACCCCAGGCTCGGTATTTTTTGCATTGAAAGGCGATAAGTTTAATGCCAATGAATTTGCACATGAGGCGTTAGCCAAAGGTGCCAGTTATGCTGTAGTTGACGAGGAACGTTTTGTGAAAGGCGAACACTATATTTTGGTAGAGGATTCACTTGTGGCCTTACAAGAATTAGCAAAGTATCATCGCAGCCAAATCACTATACCGGTTATCGGATTGACCGGATCCAACGGAAAGACCACAAGCAAAGAGCTATTGAATGCCGTGTTAAGCAAAAAGTACAAGTGCCTTGCCACTAAAGGAAATCTCAATAACCACATTGGAGTTCCCCTTACTATTTTGTCTATCGATAAAACAATTGAGATAGCTATTATTGAGATGGGTGCAAATCATTTAGGTGAGATTGCATTGCTATCGTCAATTGCCAATCCCACTCATGGATTTATCACTAACATAGGCAAAGCTCACATTGGTACATTCGGAGGATATGAAAATATTATTCGTGGAAAATCAGAACTGTACCAACATCTCATTTTAAACGAGGGAGTTGTTTTTATCAATTCACAAAGCCAAGTTCTTTCAAATATGGCCAAGCGTTTTAAGTCACCACTTATGTATCCGGCTATTGGTGATTATTATTCGTGCGAGCTATTGGAATCAGATCCATTTGTAAAAATCAAATCGGAGAATGATCTTGTGGTGCAAACACAAATAATAGGAGCTTACAATTTTGAAAATATTGCGGTAGCATTGTGCATTGGAAAATATTTTGGTGTTGATGCAAAACTTTCGATGAACGCCATTGAAGAATACATTCCTGGGAATATGCGTTCTCAGGTCTTGAAAAAAGGGAGCAACACAATTATTTTGGACGCTTACAATGCCAACCCCAGTTCTATGCAGGCAGCCATTGATAATTTGGCGGGCATGAAAGCTGAAAAAAAAATAGTCATTCTTGGTGATATGTTTGAGTTGGAAGACGAAGCAGAAAAGGAACACCGTAACCTTGGAAAATTGTTAACTGAAAAAAAATTCAATAGCGTTTACCTCTGTGGAAAGTTATCACAGTTTGCAAAAGAAGAGTGTGCCACAGCTTTGTATTTTGAAAGTAAAGAATTGCTATTGTCCGAATTAAAAATGAACCCTATTGTTGACGCTACCATTTTAGTGAAAGCATCGAGGGGGATTGGACTAGAGTCCGTTGTGGAATATTTGTAGCTACTAAAATTTAAACGAACAAAGACCTACGGTATGAACTTTGATCTCATCCTCAAATTCCTAAAGGACGTTGCCAAGAATAATGATAGAGAATGGTTTGAAAAGAATAAGCCAAAGTATTTATTAGCCAAAACAAGTTTTGAGGATTTTCTTGAGGCAATTCACACGGAGTTAATAAAGTTTGACGACAGTCTTGGCGGATTGAACCCAAGGAAAATGGGCTTTCGTATTTATCGAGATGTCAGGTTCAGTAAAGATAAAAGACCTTATAAAGTAAACATGGGAGCTGGCTTTTCTGCAAATGGTAAAATGGATCAGGAACCAGGTTATTACATCCATATTGAGCCAGGTAACAAGAGTTTTGTTGCAGGTGGTATGTACATGCCCGATGGCCCCAATCTTCTAAAGATCCGTCAGGAGATTGACTACAATACCAATGGATTATTAAAGATTATGAATGACAAAAAATTTATAAGACTCTTTCCTGTCCTTGATAATTTCGATAAACTGAAAACGGCCCCCAAGGGTTATCCAAAAGATCATCCATATTTAGACTTGCTTAAGAATAAAAGTTTTGTGGTGTCGCATCACTTTACGGACGTGCAAGTAAAAGACAAGAAATTTATTAATGCAGTTGCTGACACATGCAAAATTTTGAAGCCACTAAATGATTTCTTGAAAGAGGCGATGGCCTAAGCCAGTTGTTTAGTCTACGGTGGATAGCTATTACTTTTAATTTTCCCAGTCAAAATAATCGTCTTTTTCAACCTCAAGTTCCTTCTTTTTCTTTTTGCCCTTGAGCCGGAATGCTTCTTTTAATTCTTGGATTTCCTTTTTCATGTCGTTGCCGAGTTTCTTCTTTAGTGCGGATTTGTCGTAGCTCACTTCAAACTCATCCGTTGTACCTATGACTTTGAGAAACACTTTTGCCCTTCCTGACAGATCTTCTTCAATAGCACCAAAGGATTCATCCGGATCAATCTTCTTTTTGTTTCTCAAGGGAGCAATTATCCGATAATCAATTTTTTGATCGAACGTATGGGTGCCACTTACTTGTAGAACAGTCGCATTACTGCGGATTTCCATTTGTGGAATATAAATGATTTTATTCTCTATGTGAATATCATTCTTTAGATCGGCAAAGCGAAGACGAGAAAGCGTCTCATCATCCAGATATTTTTTTAAGTCTTGGAGAGGTTCAAAATTATTTAGCTCACCTTTCTTAATGGTGGCACTGATATCAGCAATTAGTGTTTCGGGGATGAGGTGAAGTTTTTCATCCAGTGTCATTTCTAAGGAAACATCAGCATCAGTCTGGCCTTTTAGGTGTTTTGCCTCAATGAAGTTTTGATGGAAGTTTTCAAAAACATAAAATATGCTATCCACATGAACTCCATTTAGTTTAAAAGCACTGATGACGTCAATGGTCTTTGGATTTTTGGCATCCACAATTCCATTAAGTGTTAAGTTGCCACCCATAGCCTTAAGAGAAATATTTCGGGAGACAGCCACTTGATTTTTGACCAACAGATCACCTTTAATATCAGTTGGCTTAAATCGTTTGTATTTCAAAGCTTTTACCTCGCAATTGAAATTCAGATGCAAGTTGGGTGATATGCTAAAATTGTAATCAGCGGAGTCTCCAGTAAAGCCGATTGAGAAAAGTTGATCGGCATCCAAAAAATCGGATTTCAAGTCTGTCTCAATTCCAACTGGCTGGTCATCAAAAAAAAGAAAGGTGACAATATTTTTAAAAAATCCGTTGAGAAGAAAATCACTGTTTTCAAATCGACCGCTCACCTGACTGAGCGCCAAATCATTGCTGTTAAATTGAAAAGTACCATTTAAATCCTTGAAATGAATGTCAGATTTGCCATACGTAAAATCCACTTGATTCATTTCTATCGAGCCAGCCGTTCGAACTTGCTGGGCTGTCGATTTACTTTTCAGCAAAGAGACCTGACCTTCAAAGGAGAAATCAGCTTTAAGTCGCCCAGTCAGGTCCTTTATTTCTGATATGGGATAAAAGTTTAGTATATCATCAGCCTCAAGATCCCCTTTAAAGTCAAACGATAAATAGGGGTCCTCCAGATTTTGCATAGCCAGATTTGCACTAAATGCCTTTCCGTTTAAGTCGCCCGAAACATTCTTCAAAAACAATTCCGCCCGGAATAACTCAGTAAAAGACGGACTTGCAAAGGATCCCTCCAGATTGGCGTGTTCAATTCTTGATTTATAGTCGGGATGAAATATGGTAGCATCCTTACACCCGAAAGTCGTAGAGACGAACGGACTCCTTTTATCGCTAATCTCGCCTTTCAGCGTCACACTAAAATAGATGTCCCCTTTACTTTCATATTGCTTTAACTTACGACTGGCTTCTTCTGGTAAAAGCGACAGTAAGGTTTGGATATCAGTATCTTTTCCAGTTGCGGCTATGTCGATGATGTTTTTTTCTTTGAACAGGTAGCTTCCCGAAACATCAAAGGTGGAGGCACTTGTTTTTAAGGTGGAGGGATTAATAGCCACCGTTTTTTTTACATCATCGTAAATGAGTTGAGTGTGGACATCAAAAAGCTTGTTGGTTAGGAACAGATTCTTTCCAATTCCGATCTGTTCTGTCAGAAGATCACCATCAGCAATTATGTCAAACACATTATTCTTTGTTGAAATGGAGGCAATTAGTTTTTCGCTCGTGAAGATGTGATGTAGCTGTGATTGAAGATCGTTATAGCTCACCCTCGTATTTACCAACCGTACGTTGCGCAAATCAAAGGAGATGCTTCCACTACCGTCTTTGTTTTCCTTTACGATGCTAAAATTACTTTTACCAACCGCGTTGATCTTCAGATCAGTTTCACTGTCTATCACAAGAAGGCCACGGATAGAATATTTTCCATTCCATGCTTCAATTGGGTTGAGAGAGAAGGAAATAGTTTTGGCAGTTAGTAAGGCTTGCTCTTGAGGATGGCTGTCTTCTACATAAACATCATAAAAAACAATTGCTAGGTTTGGGAAGTCATTCCATGCCGAGATTTCAATTTTGCCAATTTTAATTGGTGTGCTTAGACTTTTATTGGCTTCCTGAATAAAGGCATCAATAATCTGGTCTTTGAAGAGGAATATGGATGCTACCAAGCCGATTGAGATTACCACAATGGCAACAAAGGAGTATAAAATTGCTTTGCGAAGTTTTCTCAAGGTCAAAAAATGATTGCACAAAAGTACGAGACAAAAATCAAACCAGCCTCAACCCTTTTGGACCAGTCATTTCCGCTATTCAATGGTTTGTGTATCATAAAACACTTTAGTTGGCTTTTGACTTCAATCTGGTAATTCCGGCCCCAGGAAAATTATTTTTGCACAATTCATTTTCTGCTTTACATTTGCAGTCCCAAAACGAAGGGGAGCTTAGCTCAGCTGGTTCAGAGCATCTGCCTTACAAGCAGAGGGTCGGGGGTTCGAACCCCTCAGCTCCCACATAAAGCCTCGAATATATATTCGGGGCTTTTGTTTTATATATATTTTGGGGTAGCGGTTGTAAGTCAATTCCGATCTGGCTTTGTCTTTTATTCACTATAACTTTTAATAACAAACTCCGCATTTCTCTTTAACCCTTCTAGTTTTGTTCGCTTCACTGCTGATTTCTCAAATATTTTTTCAAACACATCTTCAGTAATCTCTGTCCAATCTTGTTTGGTCATGGTCTCTAAATCAGGGTGAGGCTTCAACCTAGGCTCCTGATGCGGTTTGGAAAAACTGTTCCACGGGCATACATCCTGGCAGATATCGCAACCAAAGATCCAGTTTTCAAATTTACCTTTTACTTCATTGGGGATTTCTTCCTTAAGTTCAATTGTGAAGTAAGAGATGCATTTGCTTCCATCCACTACATAGGGTTCGTGGATGGCGTCTGTGGGACATGCATCCATGCAGGCAGTGCACGTACCACAATAATCTTTGATCGGGCCATCGTATTCTAATTCCAGATCGAGGATGATTTCCGAAAGAAAAAAGAAACTCCCCATGGAGCGGTTGAGCAGCAAACTGTTTTTACCAATCCAACCCAATCCTGATTTTTTTGCCCAAGCCCGTTCATGAACAGGAGCGGAGTCCACAAAGGCGCGGCCACTTACTTCACCGATTTCTTTTTGAATTAAATCTAGGAAGGTTTTCAACTTGTCTTTGATCACAAAGTGATAATCTTCACCATAGGCATACTTGGCAATTTTTAAGTGGTCACTTGTTTTTTCTGAGGCTAAATCTTTTTCAGGATAGTAATTATAGAGAAGACTTATGACAGACTTTGCCCCAGGCACCAGCAACCTGGGATCAAGGCGTTTATCAAAATGATTTTCGAGGTAACTCATTTTGCCTTGGTACCCGCGCTTTAGCCATTCCTCTAAACGAGGAGCTTCTTCTGCTAAAAATTCAGCTTTGGATATGCCGCAATAGCTGAAACCGAGCTGAGAAGCAAGAGATTTGACATGATGAGTGTTGTTTATGAGACTCATTTTTTTATAGAATTTCTCTGCTGAGCTTAGCGTCCATTGCGGTTAAAAATTTTAACGCAAAGCCCACGAAGAAATACATGTAAAGGGGCGCAGAGTTATCTAAATCAATCAAACAACCCTGGCCTCTTTGAAGTAGGCGCTACGATTTTCAAATGTTTATAGGCAAGTTCCGTTGCTTCTCTTCCACGCGATGTTCTTTTGATATATCCTTCCTGAATCAAAAAAGGCTCGTATACTTCTTCTATCGTCTCGGCTTCCTCACTTACGGCCGTAGCAATGGTGGTTAACCCAACAGGGCCACCTTTAAATTTTTCAATGATTGTGGTAAGAATTCTGTTGTCCATATCGTCCAATCCATTCTCATCAACATCTAAGGCTTTTAAGGCCATCTGGGCAATGGCTTTGGTGATGTTGCCATCACCTTTGATCTGAGCAAAGTCGCGTGTTCGTCTCAATAAATTATTGGCAATTCTTGGAGTGCCTCGACTTCTTCGTGCCAGTTCAAATGCAGCATCATCTACAATGGGTGTGTTTAGAATATGAGCGGATCGTTTTACAATTTTTGTTAGCAACGTGGAGTCGTAATATTCAAGTCTGGCATTTATTCCAAAGCGGGCCCGCAAGGGAGAGGTGAGTAACCCGGCCCGGGTGGTGGCGCCAATTAAAGTAAATGGATTTAAATTTATTTGTACGGATCGCGCATTAGGTCCGCTATCCAACATAATGTCGATACGATAATCTTCCATAGCAGAATACAGATATTCTTCCACGATAGGATTGAGACGATGGATCTCATCGATAAACAAAACATCATTCGGCTCAAGGTTAGTAAGCAAACCTGCCAGGTCGCTTGGTTTATCCAAAACCGGCCCGGAGGTAATTTTGATGCTGGAACCAAGTTCGTTTGCAATGATAAAGGAGAGTGTTGTCTTTCCAAGGCCAGGTGGGCCATGCAACAGAACATGATCGAGAGATTCGTTTCTTTGTTTGGCAGCAGATACAAATACCTTAATATTATCAACAACTTTTTGTTGACCGCTAAAATCCTGGAATGATAGCGGCCGAAGGGCTTTTTCAACTTCTTTCTCTCCGGAATTCAGTGCTTCGTTGTCTCCTTTTAAATAGTCTTCGCGCATGATGATTAATAGTATTCAAAAGTAGGGATAAATATGTTACAGAGGTCGAGGAAAGCCTATGTTAGGGATGATTAACGGTAAAAAACTAAATTTGCAACCTTACTGAAAAATGTTGAATGGATAATCGCACCAAAAATATTGTTTACTCTCTAATCCTGCTTGTATCTGTTGTAGGAGTTTGGTTCTATCGGAAAAATAAGGTTCCTGAACCTATTAAAATTGAAGGCGAAACGATGGCTACCACCTATCATGTGACTTACTTCGACAAAGAAAAGCGGAACTTTAAGTCTTCCATTGATTCTTTGTTGGTGTTGGTAAATAAATCCATTAACAACTACGATCCCGAATCAGAGATTTCGAGATTTAATAAATCTAACTCTTCGCTAAAGTTTAGTTTGCCATATCTTCTGCCTCCGTTAAGGAAATCACTAGAAGTAGTTTCTGGATCTCAGGGAGCGTTTGACCCTACCGTTATGCCGCTTGTAAATGCCTGGGGCTTTGGTCCAGCAAAAAGAGTAAGGCCAGATAGCACTAAAATTGACTCATTAAAATCTTTGATTGGCTTTGAAAAAATTCAATTCAATTCCGACAGCATTTGGAAACTTGAACCCAGAACTCAGCTAGACTTTGGTGGTATTGGTCAGGGGTATGGAGCCGATGTAGTGAGTGATTTCTTAAAGTCAAAAGGTGTAGAGAACTTTTTGATGGAACTAGGTGGAGAAGGAATGGCGTGCGGTAGAAATATAAAAGCTGATAAGCCATGGGAGCTTGGCATCTTAGACCCCAACTCTACTCAGGATAGTCAATTCTTCAAAGCGTATGTTTCATTGGAGAACAAATCATTCACCACTTCCGGAAACTATTTCAACTTTCGCGAAGTTGATGGTAAGAAATACTCGCATACAATTGATCCAGAAACCGGCTATCCCGCGCAGCGAGAGATCTTAAGTGCCTCGGTTTTTGCCGCTGATGCCATCACTGCTGATGCCTGGGCAACTGCGTTCATGGTAATGGGACATGAACGAGCGATTGAAGTTCTGAAGAACCATCCGGAATTGGATGCTTTTCTAATTTATTCCTCTAAAGAAGGAGTTGCTACCTTCACAACAGAGAGAATAGCCAAATTTATTAAAATTAATCCCTAGCAAGTAGTGATTCCTCAGGTGCAAGTAAGAATTGTCGCAGATTAAAAGATGAGCCTACATACAGATAGTAATTATTTTATAGCTTTCTTATTATCATACATGCCTTGGATAAGGACTTTATTGAAATTACAAATTGATTCGTTCAACTCAGTGGTAAGGATATGACATTAAAACTTTCCGTTCTTTTTTTTACGCCTCTTCTTTCGGGGCTACTTATTTACCTTATCCCCTCTTCAAAGAATACTAGCTTTAAACTGATCCTGGTGTTTGCCGGATCGTATCTGTTTGCCATAACCGTGACCCATATTTTGCCTGAACTCTATAGCCAACATCAACAAGTAGAGTTGATTGGGTTGTTTGTCTTGGCTGGCTTTTTTCTGCAACAACTTTTGGAATTTTTTACTTCAGGAGTGGAACATGGACATATTCATACACATAATCATGATGACCATGACCATCATCATAGCCATCACCATAAATCAGTTTCTGCTCTTGTTCTTTTACTCGCGTTATGTGTCCACGCTTTCCTGGAAGGCGGCATGTTGGCACAGCCAATTAATAGCAGTTCCGTATATGATATGGATGCTATATTACTAGGCATTGCGTTACATCGGGCGCCTGCTGCCTTTGCGTTGATGACTGTATTGGCCTCGCAACTACATTCCAAATCAAAGGCATTGCCACACTTGATTGTTTTTTCGCTGGCAGCACCGGTGGGTTTAATATTGAGCACTTATTTTGTGGAGAGTGAAATACTATCAGATGCCGGATTGATTTATCTATATGCCTTGGTCTGCGGAAACTTCCTTCACATTTCTACTACCATTGTATTTGAAAGTAGTCCAGAACATAGGTTCAATGCAAAGAAGATGGCCGTTGCTATCTTTGGAGCGTTAGTGGCGGTTGCTACAGAATACATCATTTGATTTCTTCTTTTATATAAGGCATATGTAACTAAGGATACTCCTGATGTTAAATAGAATCCGCACACTTGTTACAAACAGAATATATCAACT
The DNA here is from genome assembly GCA_031384515.1 of Bacteroidia bacterium. Lineage (GTDB taxonomy): Bacteria > Bacteroidota > Bacteroidia > Cytophagales > Cyclobacteriaceae > ELB16-189. The sequence continues at coordinate 2,811 of JANNAQ010000043.1, read as the reverse complement.
GCCCATTTTGGTATTGATGCCCCACAGCCGTTGTAATTGCCGCTGTGTGATGTGTGATATTTGGAAAGCCAACCAAACCAAGAATGAAATTTCAGTTGAGGAATTGGAAAAGCATCTTGATACGTTTAAAAAATTAAGAGTACAGCGGGTAGCGCTTTCAGGAGGCGAAGCATTGATGCATTCCAATCTATGGAAATTTTGTGATCTCCTTCATTCAATCGGTGTTAAGATCAGTTTACTTTCAACAGGAGTTACCCTTAGCCATCATGCAAAAAATGTGGTTGCGCATTGCGATGATGTAATTGTATCGCTGGATGGAAGTAAAGAAATACATAACCGGATTCGGAATATTCCTGGAGCATATGAGAAACTGGACGAAGGTGTGAAAGCCTTAAAAGCAATTGATCCAAAATTTAGAGTAGCGGGCCGAACGGTTTTACAAAAACAAAATTTCAGAGATTTCCCCAACATTATTGAAGCTGCTCAGAGAATTGGTCTGGATCAGATTTCTTTTCTCGCTGCTGATGTTTCTTCGGAGGCCTTTAATCGACCAAATCCCTGGGAGAAGGAAAAGGTGTCTGAAATAGCATTGAACACGAATGAGCTTCTTGAATTAGAAAGCATTCTAAAAGAATCCTTCAGCAATTTCAAGAATGAATATGACTCAAAATATATTGCTGAAAGTCAAAGTAAGATAATGGAGCTGTCTCAACATTACAAAGCAATTGCCGGAATCTTCGACTTTCCAAATAAGAAATGCAATGCGCCATGGGTTTCTGCGGTGATGGAATCTGATGGAAGTGTTTTGCCCTGTTTTTTTCACAAGCCCTATGGCAGTATCAAAGATGCCAGCTTTCTTGACCTTATCAATTCGGAAGAAGCAATTGACTTTCGAAAAAAACTTGATGTCACCAAAGATCCGACCTGCAAAAAATGCGTTTGTTCACTGAAGATTGGGCTTACTCAACTGAATTGATCGGTTTTATTCGGTAGAGAAAGTCTTTACCATCGAACAGCACATTCTTTTCCTGTAATAACTCAAACTGAAATTGATGAGTTTTTGCGATCTCGACTATTTTATCGAGTTCGCATCCCAGCGTAAGCACCATAATAACCTGAGTGGTCGAATGCGTGTAGTCCTTTAGAGTTGAGAACAGTTTTTTAAAGTATTCAAACTCTTCTCCGCAATGCCAGGCCAAGTCTTCTTCCGTTTTTACACTTCGTGCATAATAAGGTGGATTGATAACGATCCAATCAAAGGGTTTTCGCTCAATGCGATCAAATAGGTCGGAATAAATGATTTCAATCGAGACCTGATTTTGCTTTGCATTAAATGTGGTATTGTCGATGGCTCGCTGACTTAAATCAGTGGCTGTAACTACGGCACCGTTTTGTGTAGTGATGATGGACAACAATCCTGTTCCGCACCCAAGTTCTAATAATGATTTGCCCTTAAGGGGTTGTGAAAGGACATAGTCAATTAGGAATTTAGTACTATAAAATAGACCGGGATGGAAAACACCTTGAAATACGATTACTCTGACATCACGATACGCGTATTGTCTCTCCTTGCGCAAATACCATCGCGTGAGGGGGATTAAAAAAAAGGAAATAATTCGTTTAAAGATTTTTCTCATCACTCCATGACAAAGCCTTCTATTTCAGGCTGACGATATTTCCAGAGACGCTGAAGCACTTTTAATTCATAAGGCAATGAAAAGAAATTCGTCTTATACCGAACATTGGAAAGGCTGCGAAGTATTTTTCGTTTCAACGGTGTCAATCTAAAATCTGAAACGGTAGGATATTGAGCATTCAATACTGTTTCAAACCCAAGAATTTTATCAACCATTTCTGAAGTCAGCCATGGCGTCAAAGGGTTTTTACGTAAATCGAAATTTTGCCAGGCAGGTGCGAGCCAGTCTTCCAGCTTTTCAGGAAAATGGAAACCGGATTTTTTTACTGCTTCATACATTTCCGATCCTTCTGTAGCCACTGGACTGTAGACATAAATAATGATTTCAGTATTGGGATTTATGGATTTTATTTCTTTGATGTAGGCAATGTCTTGATCAATCTGCTGCATGACTTTCTCAGGAGTCTCACCGGGAAATCCTAATACAAATGAATATTCAGGAATAATGTCAAACTTTTTCATGCGAGCCGCAAATGTTTTCATCTGAGCCGTGGTTTGCGTTCCACCCTTGTCCATTTTTTTTAGCAGCTCATCGTTGCTCGTCTCTGCTCCAAAAAAGATCATTTTGCATCCTGCTTCGCGCATGATCGCTAATGATTGATCGGAATATTTGTCAATAGTATCGATGCGACCTTCTCCCCACCAGATAATCTTTTCGTCTTTAATCATCTTTGAAAATTCTACGGTTCGCTTTTCGCTGACAAAAAAATTGTTGTCATGAAATTCTACCGCATCCGCGCCATGTGTATCAATCAGGTATTTAATGTCCTTGTAAATTAGTGAAGCTGATTTACCTTTCCACCGGGCATTGTAGATTGGAACCACAGCACAGAAGGAACAAGTAAATGGACAGCCCATGCTGGAGTGATAAGAGGCAGTATGATGTCCTAAGAACGTTTTGCCAAGATAGCGTGAGAGAGGATAAAGTTGATTTAAATATTCGTAAGGCAGTTGTGGTAGTTTGTCCTGATCTCCCAATTGAGCCTGAGCGATTTTAATGATTTGGTCGCCCTCTTTGAAGATTAGATTTTGAATATTGTGATAGGAGGTTTTTGATTCCAGTGCAGCAAGCAACAGAGGAAAGGTGTAATCACCTGGTCCATTGACGATGAAAT
>JANNAQ010000040.1:0-22634 GCA_031384515.1 Bacteroidia bacterium | reverse complement strand
TAATTTGGTCCCCGACATAAAAGCGGGTGCTATTTTTTCTATGCTCCGTAGGAGCAACCTGTTTGTAGAAGTAGAATACAAGTTCAAGAATCCGGCTCCGGAGGAGCCGCCTGTTATTCGATTGATGTCACCGCCACAATTCTAGGCAGACACCTCTAAATCAATTACGAGTTCCGAAGGAACGATAATGTATTGTAACAACGGACTTCAGTCCGTTGAAAAAAGGTAGCAATATAAAAGTTCCGTAGGAACGGTGTATAATGAATCGCAGAAGAAGTGCCGAGCCTATGGCTCTATAGTTGGCTTCAGAACGTATCGGATGATGGATGCCTGCCCTGAGAGGGCTACCATTCTTATAAACCCAGATTATGCAATAGCCCCGACCTTCAGGTCGTGGAAAACAAAGGGAAGGATATTTGACTTCCTGCCCACCGGCAGTCGGGTAGCCAAAATTCTATTGGGCTAAAGCTCAGAGGACTTGTTTTAATTTGGTCCCCGACATAAAAGCGGGTGCTATTTTTTCTATGCTCCGGAGGAGCAACCTGTTTGTAGAAGTAGAATAAAGTTCAAGAATCCGGCTCCGGAGGAGCCGCCTGTTATTCGATTGATGTCACCGCCACAATTCTAGGCGGACACCTCTAAATCAATTACGAGTTCCGAAGGAACAATAGATAGTGTAATCCCGCCTTTGGCGGGAGACTTCAGTCCGTTGAAAAAAAAGCGTCTGCCTGCGGTACAATTCGAGATGTTCTTTAATTGGTCACATTCCTGATTAACTTTGCGCACTGCTGCTATGCCTTCGATGAATTTCTCCACTCACATCAATAAAGTCCCCGTCTTTAAGCCAGTAAGCTTGGCTGCGGGTAAATTAGGGCTGGAGACCTATGTGGTAGGGGGTTATGTGCGCGACTTGTTACTGGGTCGCGAAGGTAAAGATATCGATCTCGTGTGTATCGGTAGCGGCATTGAACTTGCTCAGGAAATAGCCAGAAGCCAGGGCGGTGTGGGCGTCACCGTTTTTAAAAACTTTGGCACAGCCATGATAAAGCTGGACGAGTATGAACTTGAATTGGTAGGTGCTCGTAAAGAATCATACCGTAGCGAATCTCGCAAACCAATTGTGGAAGATGGTACCCTGGCGGATGATCAGTTGCGAAGAGACTTCACGATAAATGCAATGGGCATAAGCCTGAACTCAGGAAACTTTGGTGACTTGGTTGATCCGTTTGATGGAGTTGGTGATCTAAAAAAGAAACTGATCAAAACTCCTCTTCAGCCCGACATAACATTTACGGATGATCCCTTGCGAATGATGCGTGCTATTCGCTTTGCCTCTCAACTTAATTTTGATATTGAAGCGGATACGTTTGAGTCGATCATCAAAAATGCCGATCGGTTGAAAATCGTTTCGATGGAGCGAATAATTGAGGAGCTGAACAAGATAATTTTGTCTCCTACACCTTCTTACGGATTTAAACTATTGTTCCACAGTGGGCTCCTGAAAGAATTCTTTCCGGAGATGATATTGCTGCATGGAGTAGAGTACGTAGACAATCATGCACATAAAGATAATTTTTTTCATACCCTTCAGGTGTTGGATAATGTGGCGAAAGATTCAGATGATGTGTGGTTGAGGTGGGCAGCCATTTTGCATGACATCGCCAAGCCGCAGACCAAACGATTTGATAAAACGATTGGCTGGACATTTCATGGACATGAAGAACGGGGAGCCCGGATGACACCGGGAATTTTTCGCAGGCTTAAATTACCCATGAATGAGAAGATGGCCTTTGTCCAGAAATTAGTGAGGCTACACCTTAGACCAATCGCATTGGTAAAAGAGGTAACGGATTCTGCCATAAGACGCCTGCTGGTAGAAGCGGGTGAAGATATTGATGCGCTCATGAAACTTTGTCGAGCTGACATTACATCCAAGAACAGTGAAAAAGTCGCTAAGTTTCTTCGCAATTTTGAGAAGGTAGAACAGAAAATGATCGAGGTGGAGGCAAAGGATCATCTGAGAAGTTTTCAACCGCCTATCTCAGGTGATGAGATCATTCAAACATTTAACCTTCCACCTGGCAGGATTATTGGTGAGATCAAAGAGGCGATTCGTGAGGCAATATTGGAAGGAGTAATAAAGAACGACCGGGATGAAGCCTGGCAACTGATGATGAAAATTGGTCAACAAAGAGGATTAACTAAACCGGAATTAAACCACTGAATTAACTTATGAAGCACGTATTAACGTTCATGCTAGCTGTACTCATGCTCAACAGCGTGTCGGCTCAAAAGAAAAACAAGAAAGAGCCGGTAAAAGAGCAACCACCAGCACAAGCCACACAGCAGCCAGCAGTTCAAACACCACCTCAGGACACTACTCAGCGGATAGATATTTTAACACAGCATTTCTTTAGAAAATATTCTGTTGCTGTTCAATGGGGTGACGAGCAGGTAGCAAAAGATGCCTTGTATGATTTGATCATCAGAAATCCGGCTAGCGACTCGTTGATTTATAGCTTGGCGGTAATGTATTATCAGGATCAAAAGTTTACTTCATCGCTCTTGGTTGGAATGGAGCTTTTGAAACGCAATCCTAAGGATCCGGGATACCTGGAACTTTCAGCAGCTTCTGCGGAATCCCTTGGCGTCATAGACCGCGCTTTACAATATTATGAGAGTCTTTATTTGATAACTAGTTCCACCTTTACACTTTATAAAATTGCCTTCCACCAGTTTGATTTAAAGCGCTATGCCGAAAGTCTGACCAATGCAGATATCCTCTTGACCAAAACGGATTTGGAAACCATTAAAGTTACCTTTAATGATGCCCAAGGCAAGCCGAAAGAGTATCCTATGAAAGTGGCAATAGTAAACCTGAGAGGATTGATCAAACAAGAAACTGGCGATAATGTGGCGGCAAAGAAAATTTTTACGGAGGCGCTCGCTATAGCTCCGGATTTTGTTGCAGCAAAGGAAAATCTGGCCAAGCTAAAATAGTGGCACCTCTAAAAATTCCTTTGACCCTCTCCTTTGGAGGGTAGATTAAATGAGATTTTTAAAAAGGGCAACGGGAACTGATATGCGTGTGAGGCGATACAGCTCTTTGCTTTTTGGGTTCATTGGAGAAGGAGTAAGCCCGCCTACAAGATAGGAAGGTGAGGCTTGTAAAGTCCCATCGGGACTAAATATTGGTAGTTGAGATATTACCCATAGATTATGAGCCCTGTAGGGGCGTAATATTTTAGTGCGTCAATTTGAATTGTAGGTTAGACTTTGCCTTGGAGGTTAAAATGGCAGGCCAAACTAAAGCAACCTTTTATCTTATAACCTGTCTTTAAGCATTATTTCCGTTGGAGGCACAGGCTGAACATATCCATGAAGAGTTGATTAGGCAATGCCTTCAGGGGAATAGTCAGGCTTATCAGCGTATTTACAAATTATATAGTCGCAGTATGTACAATGTGGGCTATCGAATCGTTAATAATTCAGCCGAAGCGGAAGATGTTTTGCAGGAAGCCTTTATTAGCGCCTTCAAAAGTTTACATCACTATCGGGGCGACTCTACATTTGGCGCGTGGCTTAAGCGTATTGTGGTCAACAAAGCGTTGAACCAAATTAACAAAAGGAAATTTGAACGAATACCGGAAGATGATCATTGGGATGTCCGGGAGGAAGTTGAAAAAGATGAATTTGAAAATTTTCCATTTACTGTAGACAAAGTAAAGCGTGCAATTGAATTATTGCCCGATGGTTATAGGATGGTGTTGTCTCTTTATCTATTGGAAGGGTACGACCATCAGGAGATTGGTGAGATCTTGAACATCACAGAATCAACATCAAAATCTCAATTCAATAGATCAAAGAAAAAGCTTAAAGAGATACTTGCTAACTGGACTTCCGCAAAATAATTGGCGTCTTTGCGAGCGCCTGCGTGGGATTTGTGAGATGGGGCGAAGCCTGCCTGTCCGGTAGGCAGGCAATCTCCTAATTTGGCGATCGTTTCGTCCCAATGCGGATGTAAGATTTTGAATTTCAAAAATTGAATGTAATACTATGAAAGATTCACTTAAAGATTTTATTCTCCAAAACCGGGATGGTTTTGATGATAAAGAGCCCGGTGCGAAGGTGTGGAGCAAAATTGCAACAACACTCCCAGTAAGTAAAACCATTTCCCTTTGGAATTCGGTTTCGATATGGAGAGCGGCTGCGGTATTGTTTCTTGGATTGGCCACCTATTTTTTCATGACAGGCAATCAATCGTCACTTCAAAAGAAAGAGATAGCGATGTTGCAAGGTGAGTTTTCTGACCTTGAAGTATATTATAGTTCTGAAATTGCCGAGAAGGTTTCGTTGATCAATCATATGGAAGAGTCGGGCGAATCGGATGCCTTTACTCAGGATTTCCAGAAACTGGATGCGATGTATCAGGTGCTCAAAGAGCAAATGAAAACGCAACCCTCTCAAAAGGTTAAAGAAGCGCTGGTTTTAAATCTTCTGGTGAGAATTGATTTACTAAATCAGTTGTTACACAAGCTGGAAGATGGAAACAGTAAACAGGGAAAGAAGGAATCAGATGTTTGAATTTCGAAGCAGAGCTAATGAGCAAAGAAGAGTAAGAACATGGCTGTTTGTGTTCTGATCAATCGACTACTTGTGTAGATCAACCGCTAGTATTCTGAGGTTAACTCAAAATTTTCTTTAGCCGAGTCAAGTATTTTTTTGTCTTCGCATTTTAAAATGCGAGCTGGAAATTTCCGGATAAGCCCATAACTGTGTGTGGCCATGAGCACGGCTGTACCGCTGCGATTGATTTGTTGAAAGGTCTTAAGGATTCCGTTCGAGACGTCAGGATCTAAATTTCCCGTAGGTTCATCGGCTATTAAAATAAGTGGTTCATTGATTAATGCCCGTGCAATCACAACACGTTGTTGCTCACCACCAGAAAGTTGATGAGGCATTTTTTTCTCGACAGCACCTAATCCGACATTCATCAATACCTCTGCAAGCCTGCCTTTCATCTTAGCGGAATCACGCCATCCTGTAGCTTTCATCACGAAGTTCAAATTCTCTCCAACTGTCCTGTCGGGGAACAATTGAAAATCCTGAAAGATGATCCCGATTTTTCTCCGGAGCAGTGGTACTTGTTTATCCTTAATGTCGCGAATATTAAACCCGGCAATATTCACATCGCCCAGACGTAAGGGTAGGTCACCGTAAAGCGTTTTAAGGAGCGATGATTTTCCGGAACCCGTACGTCCAATCAAAAAAACAAACTCTCCTTTTTCGATTTCAAAAGTCAGATTGTCAAGGACCGAATTATTGTCCTGAAAGATAGTCGCCTCTTTAACGCGTACAACAGGATCGGTGGAGAACATGAATTAACCGTTAGCTTTTTTATGGTCCGCCAGGAACTTTGCCAACCCTGAATCAGTCAAGGGATGATTCAGCAAATCAGTAATAACTTTCAATGGACAGGTCACTACATCAGCTCCTACTTCCGCACACTTAATCAAGTGAATGGTGTGCCTGACAGAGGCAGCAAGGATCTCTGTTTCAAAATTATAGTTATTATAAATAAGTCTGATTTGAGCGATTAATTCAAGGCCATCCTGACCTACATCATCTAAGCGACCAATGAATGGTGAAAGATAACTGGCCCCTGCTTTAGCGGCAAGTATCGCTTGCCCTGGTGAAAATACTAAGGTGCAATTGGTACGAATTCCCTCACTGGAAAACTTTTTGATGGCTTTAATACCATCCTTAATCATGGGTATTTTAACGACAATTTTGTCATCGATTTTAGCAAGTTCCTTGCCTTCTGAAATCATACCATTGAAATCGGTTGAGATAACTTCAGCGCTCACATTATTATCCACAATGTTGCAGATGGCTTTGTAGTGAGCCATAATTTTTTCCTTACCTGATATCCCTTCTTTGGCCATAAGAGAAGGGTTTGTTGTTACCCCGTCTAGCACTCCAAGGTCATAGGCTTCTTTAATCTCTGCAAGATTGGCTGTATCGATAAAAAACTTCATACTATCTTTTGTTTAATGGCAAAAATACGAGGAATAATAGTATTTCAATGAGTTTGAACTCGCTTTTGAGGGGTTTCAACCTACTCCTTTTACTTGAAGGATTTTAGAATACTCGTTGAAATAAGTCGAGTTGGTTTCTCTATAAAGCTCTTTAGTCGTATTTATAAAGTATAACAAAAGCCTTTTGGTTTATTTGCAACATATTTCACGGTTGTCCGTCTTAAACAAAGCTTAACAATCCGGGTTTTATACGAGGAAAGTGTACACGCATCAACTTATGAAATTAGCAACTCTATTTTTTTTAACTGTGGCAATGGCCGCGCAGGCTCAAATCAAACATACCATCAGCGGATACATTAAGGATGCCTCAAATGGGGAGACATTGATTGGTGCAACCGTTTTCGTAAAGGAAACGGGAGGCGGAGGAGTAACAAATGTGTATGGATTTTACTCGATAACGGTGCCCGCAGCAAACTATAATCTTGAAATTGCTTATGTAGGGTATGAGAAGATTCTTCAGCAAGTATCACTTGATAAGGATGTTCGACTGGATATTGAATTGAAATCAGAAGCCGAGCAATTGGAAGAAGTTGTGATTTTGGCCGATGATGAAAAAGCGGATAAAGTCCAAACCATTGAAATGAGCACAAATAAATTAAGTATTGGTACCATTCGTAAGATACCAGCTTTTTTAGGAGAGGTAGATATTATAAGGAGTTTGCAGCTTTTGCCTGGAGTAAGCACAGTTGGTGATGGCGCGTCTGGCTTTAACGTGCGCGGTGGAAGTGTTGGGCAGAATCTAATATTACTTGACGAAGCGCCTGTCTATAACTCGTCACATCTGTTGGGTTTTTTCTCCGTGTTTAACCCGGATGCGGTAAAAGATACGAAGCTGTATAAAGGTGCCATACCATCCAGATATGGCGGCCGCCTTGCTTCGCTTCTCGATGTAAGGATGAAAGAAGGGAATATCAAAAAGTTTGAAGCGAATGGTGGAGTGGGCACTATTTTTAGCAGGCTTGCTTTCGAAGGCCCGATTGTTAAGAATAAGGGGTCCTTCATTGTCGCGGGACGAAGATCCTACATTGATGTCTTGGCAAGGCCATTTGTTCCACTGCTTCAAGACGGTGGTGCATTAAATTTTTATGACCTCACCATGAAGGCAAATTATAATGTGAATGATAGAAACCGGGTATATCTATCTGGATTTTTCGGCCGGGATAATTTTATGTTTGATAAGAACCAGGGCTTTAGTTGGGGTAATAAAACAGCCACCTTGCGATGGAACCATATTTATTCAAAACGGCTCTTTGCAAACGTAACGGGGGTGTACAGCAGCTATGATTATAGCCTTCAGTTCGGAGAGGACAACATCAACAACTTTAAATGGAAATCGTCCATTACAAATTATATTTTTAAGCCAGAGCTTAGCTATTTCATTAACACCAACAACGAAGTGAACTTTGGTGGTGAATTAATTTCATATTCGTTTAAGCCTGCAGATGCAGTGGGTACATCTAATGGAGACGCAGTAGATGTGAGCATTCCACGCAAGTATAACAGGGAGAGTTCGTTGTATATTGGCAATACTCAAAAAATAAATTCTACTTTTTCAACGGAATATGGATTGAGGTATTCATTCTTTCAATACCTGGGAGAAGGGTATGCCTATACGTATGGGGATACCATACCGGGCAAACGAAGAACAGCAACAGAAGAAAAATATTATAAGCAAGGTGAGACCATTGCCAGCTATGGAAATTGGCAACCTCGGTTTTCGTTAAAGGTTCAGGTCAATGAAAAGAGCTCTATCAAAACGAGTTACAACAGAATGGTACAGTACCTTCACTTGATCTCGAATACGACCGCATCCAATCCACTGGATGTTTGGACCCCAACTTCAAACAACATCAAGCCAGAGCTATCAGATCAGTTTACCCTTGGGTATTTCAAGAACATTGGAGAAAATAATCAATGGGAAGCTTCAATAGAAGGATATTATAAAAACACCTATAATCAAATTGACTATATCGATGGTGCAGATTTGTTAATCAATCGATATTTGGAAGGAGATTTGTTGAGCGGTGATGGCCGTGCCTATGGATTAGAATTCTATCTTCAAAGGAAGACCGGCAAGTTTACAGGCTGGGCAAGTTATACATTGGGTAAAACGGAATTGAAAGTAGAAGGTATTAATAGAGGGGAATGGTATCCTACCCGATTTGATCAACGGCATAATTTTAAGTTAGCAGGATTTTATGATATCAATAAACGATGGAGTGTTTCAGGTGATTTTGTTTTCACAACAGGTACACCCACTACCTTTCCAACTTCCCGATATGTTTCGCAGGGTATTCTTATTCCTTATAATGCTAATGATTCTCGTAACAACGTTAGAATTCCAAGTTATAACAGGTTGGATCTGACGGCTCGATTAGAGGGTAGAACGGTAAAACGCAATGGTAAGCCTCGTAAAAATACGGATTATTGGGTCTTCTCATTATACAACGTATATGCGCGTAAGAACCCATTCTCTATTTATTTCAATCAGTTGGACAAGCGGTATTCGAATGGAGACCCACTTCAATCACAAGCGGTTCAATTGTCAATAGTTGGTTCCATTATTCCATCGGTGTCATATAATTTCAAGTTTTAGTAGACAGGTTTATGAAGAGTAGTAATAAAATTTCTTTAGTGTTCGCGGTGATGGCATCCATTGCCTTAGCATCCTGTGAGGATGTTATCAACCCGAATCTGGAACAAGCAAATGCTGAGTTAGTGGTAGAAGCATGGCTAAATAACAAGCCAGGCGACCAGGTTATTAATTTAACGCGCACGCAATCATACTTTGACAATACATTGCCAACGGGCGTTACGGGCGCAATGGTGAAAGTGGAGGATTCAGAAGGGGAGGTGATGAATTTTTTGGAGGATAGTAAGAACAAGGGTAGCTACCGCTGGAGTCCTGCTACACCAGGTGAAGCGTTTGGTGTTGTTGGCAATGGGTATAAGCTCTCTGTAGTGTTAGGTGGTGAAACCTTTGAATCCGTTTCCTATATGGGTCGAGTTCCTGAGTTGGATAGTATCAGCTTCAGGTTTGAAAAAAGTAGTGCATTCCTTCCTGAAAATTCTTATACAAGCGAGTTTTGGGCCAGGGATCTTCCGGGTAGTGGTGACACGTATTGGATAAGAACTTATAAAAATGATACTCTTTTAAATAAGCCCAGCGAAATAAGTTTGGCTTTTGATGCTGGATTTTCTCAGGGTGGAAACTTCGATGGTGTTGCGTTTATTCCACCAATAAGAAGTTCAATAAATCCTAGCAATGAAGACAAAGATGGGAATGCGCTGTCTCCTTACCTGCCAGGAGATTCCGTCTATGTGGAAATACATTCCATCACCTACGCCACATTTACGTATTTGAACGAAGTGGTAATTCAAACAGACCGGCCTGGGGGTTTTGGTGAATTATTTGCTTCCCCACTATCGAATGTTTCAACGAACATTGCCAACGTCAATCCAAAAGGAAGTAAAGTAGTAGGCTTTTTCAATGTAGCGGCAGTTGCAGGCTTGGGAAGAAAGCTAATAGTGAAGTGAGAAGCTTGATCGAAAAGGCGATGGAAATCTAAAAGCCTTTGTTCCTAGGGATGAAAAAAATGGCAAACCGAACATCGCACCGCTACAACTACCTACCCTTGCTATCTTCCGATCCTGGGGGAGTTCAGCAGGAGCTGGTCGTGCCGATTTGCCGGTTCAAAGATAGAAGATAATTTATATTTTTAGATTTCTGATTTAGGAATTCGAAAGGATGAATCTACCATCCAAAATCAAGCCTCCAGAACACAGTCTTTATAAATTTTATACCAGACTAACCCCTCTCCTCCGGAGAGGCGGAGGTTCACTCCGATCTGCAATAGTAACTTGACTTGCTCCTCTCCTCCGGAGAGGCAGGGGTTCACTCCGATCTGCACTAGTAACTTGACTAGCTCCTCTCCTCCGGAGAGGCGGGGGTTCACTCCGAACTGCAATAGTAACTTGACTGGCTCCTCTCTTCCGGAGAGGCGGGGGTTCACTCCAATCTTCAAAAGTAACTTGACTAGCTCCTCTCCTCCGGAGAGGCGGGGGTTCACTCCGATCTGCACTAGTAACTTGACTAGCCCCTCTCCTCCGGAGAGGCGGGGGTTCACTCCGAACAGCAATAGTAACTTGACTAGCTCCTCTCCTCCGGAGAGGCGGGGGTTCACTCCGATCTTCAATAGTAACTGTACAAGCCCCTCTCCTCCGGAGAGGCGGGGGTGAGGTCATTTCACCAACCCTGATAAGTAAAGGTTAAACTCAAGCGGACTCGCTGCTTCAAAACCGTCCTCCGTTAAGTCCTCAAAAATTTCAGGATCAAAGTCTAGTTCCCTGGACGTTAAATGACCGTCTGGAGAAATAGTTATCTCTGTTCCTTTCCAATGGATGGAGTTTACCTTTACTAGAATTTTGGATCCGTCAATTTCTTTTTTAAAGTATTGATGCACAATATTGTTTTCCTTTCCCATGCCTTTAATTTAGCATCTGATATGAAATTATTTTAATTCCCGATTTTATTCAATGCCCAATGCCGATTACCGATTACCGATTACCGATTACCGATCACTGATCACTGATTACCGATTACCCAATTTATGATGCATTTGTTACTTCCAGCTCAGATAGAAACAGTTCGATTAACACTTCTGCGACTAAGGTACGAAGATGCAGAAGAAATATTTTACACCTACGCCAGTAAATCAGAAGCCACCAAATATGTTTCTTGGCCAACACATCATCGAATTATTGAAACTCGAAGATACTTAAGACTTGCAGTTCAAGGGTGGGATTTAGGTATTGACTATTCTTTTGGTATTCGACTAAAGGAGTCGAATCAGTTGATTGGTTCATTTGGGATATTAAACGATGTGGGCCGGATTCAATTTGGATATATTCTTAGCCCAACACAATGGGGTAATGGCTATGCTACAGAAGTTTGCCAGGTAATGTTGCCTTTGCTTAAGATACAACTTGGTGTTTTTAGAATTGGAACGTTCATAGATGCGGAGAATACAGCGTCCGCTAAAGTGCTTCAAAAATGTGGACTAGTAGAGGAAGCCCGTCTTACCAATTGGTTTCGCTTCATTAATCAAAACAACGAAGCAAAGGATTGTATTTTGTTTAAGCTTCCATAAGTGCACCTTCCGTTTCAGGTAATTCAAACGTGATAGTGTCTATCAATTCGCCTTCTAGTAAGTTTATCCAGGCGGTAAGATAGGTAACGACATCTTGTTTATTATTATGTTGAAGATTCCTTTCGGAAAAAGGAATTGTTCGAAGGATGCTAGGGTCAGAAAGTTTTTCTAAATGTTTCAAATCATCCGAATCAAATCCAAAAGCGAGAAGTTCAGAAATCACGTCATCGAATAGAAGTCCATTGATGGGGCAATAATCGTTCAGATGTTCGGTCCAATCACCATGCCGCTCTAGGGCTCTTCTGTGAATTTCGGCCTTTGTGAGTTTGGTCACTTCTTGAGCCAGGAAACCACAGTTGCATGCTCCCATATGACCCCACTGGTAGGCAAGACTGTCTTCAATTTTTTGAGCAGAATTCCGTAATGCGTCAATGATTTCGATGCTTGCTTTTGCCATGCCCTTTCTATTTTGTTACTTTAAAGATATACTATGTAAACACGATTTTAATATGTTTGTTTCATGAGTAAATCAAAATTTTCTGCCGAAGAGTATCCCTTTACAGAAGAGAACTTTCAGAAAATGGTGGAATATGCACCGATTGGGATCGTTATAATAGACGGTGACCTGCGTTGGAAATTTGTTAACCAACGGTTTTGCGATATCATAGGATACTCGAAACAGGAATTGGCTAGCAAATCATTCATAGATATTACCTATCAGGATGATGTTAAAAACAACGTGGATCTATACATGAAAATGTTGAGCGGAGAAGTGGACCAATACGAATATGAAAAGCGCTATGTGCGCAAGGATGGCACTATTATTTGGGCTCACCTAAATGTTTCCGCGATACGAAAAAATGGCAGCTATTCACACATGGTAGCAACCATCCAGGACATTGATGAGAAAAGGCGTTACCAGGAGGCGCTTGAATTAAAGAACAAAGAATTGGATACCATGTTCTACCGGGCATCCCATGATTTAAAGTCACCCGTTACCACATTGCAGGGGCTATGTCATTTGCTTAAAATTGACCACAGGGTACTTGAGAAGGACCCCACCTTTTTACATCTGGAGCAAACAGTAAATCTGTTGAAGTTGCAGAACCAAAGATTGCTAATGTTGACTCAGATTAATGAACATGTTCTTGATGCGGGCTCTGTGTTACTTACAAAGGCGGTGTCCAATATCGAAAAGCAGTTAAAGTTGAAAGGAACAATGGTCAGCCATATTAATCTTGATCGCGTAGTGCCGGTGGATTCGTATCTGCTAAACACTGTGCTAACCAATATCCTTGAAAACTGCTTAGCTCATAAGGCGCCTGCACGTGAGTTAAAAATTAAGATTACCCTGCAGCAAGAACCAGGAAGAAATTTGATTTTAATTTCTGATAATGGTGTCGGAATCAGCCCGGAGGTAAGAGCTCATTCGTTTGATATGTTCTTTAAGGATTCCAGCTCCTTACAAGCTACCGGGCTGGAACTTTACATCGTTAAAAAGGCCATAGATAGACTAAAGGGAGAAATTCAACTGGAATCCGAAGTGGGAAAGGGAACGATATTTTCAATTTTTCTTCCCAGCTTATAAAACGTAGTAGTACAAAAATCAGAGCAATAAATTCTTTCTATGTGAAGAGATACATTTATCAAATCCTTTTTAGTGTAGCCGCTTTTGCGTGTTCAACTGAACCTAAGAAGCAAGAGGCAACTATCGAGTCCGGTCTTGAGTTGGCTAACATGGATAGCACGGTGAGGCCACAAGATGATTTCTTTCGGTTTGTAAATGGGAATTGGATTAACCGCACGACAATTCCCTCCGACAAGGGTTC
The DNA here is from genome assembly GCA_031384515.1 of Bacteroidia bacterium. GTDB lineage: Bacteria > Bacteroidota > Bacteroidia > Cytophagales > Cyclobacteriaceae > ELB16-189. Next base: position 9,557 of record JANNAQ010000040.1, on the reverse strand, counting down.
GTGGGGTTCTTTTAATGAACTATTCGAGGTTAATAACAATACCGTTCTGAAAGTATTGAAGAAGGCAGGCGAAAATCCGAAATACACGGAAGGAACGGACCAGCGCAAAGCCGCTGACTTTTTCAGCATAGGAATGGATTCATCATTAACTGAAAGCGCAGGTTTGAATCCATTGAGAGGCACGTTAAATAAAATAGAGGCCATAAAGAGTAAGGCAGATTTGCAGACTTATTTGATTGAACAAGAACTGGAGGGTGGAGGAGCATTTTTTGGAATGTACATTTCTCCTGATCAAAAAAATACGAAGAAGATGGCGGTCTATTTGGGTTCCACGGGAATTGGATTGCCAGAACGCGACTATTATGTAAAAATGGATGCCAAGTCAAAAGAGACTCGCGATAAATATAAAGAGCATATGGCTCGGATGCTGGGATTAATCGGTGTGGATGCTCTGTCCTCAAAAAAAGCCGCGGAAAGAATTTTAGCGATTGAATCACAACTAGCCAAAGCAACTCTGACAAAAGAAGAGAGCCGTGATCCAGTAAAACAGTACAATAAAAAATCGATAGCGGACCTTACGGCATTAACACCTTGTATCAATTGGGCAGGTTACTTTAAATCGCTTGGTGTGGCTGAAGATTCGATTATAGTCGCAGAGCCGGCTTTTATGAAGGAGGTTGAAAAAGTTGTTAACGCCTATAGTTGGAATGACATTCAATTTTATCTGAAGTGGACAGCTCTTCGCGGTGCTGCACCTTTTTTACATCATGCGATAGTTCAGGAGTCTTTCGACTTTAATAACAAATACTTACTTGGCATTGATCAAATGCGCCCTCGATGGAAGCGGGTGCTAAGTAGGACTGATCAATTTTTAGGGGAGGCAATTGGTAAGTTATATGTGGATGAAAATTTTCCTCCTGAAGCAAAGCAAAAAGCGATGGAAATGGTTGACAACATTAAGCTTGCTTTCGCTGATCGCATTAAAAATCTTGACTGGATGTCTGATTCTACAAAACAAGCGTCCTTGAAGAAGTTAAGTGCCCTAACGGTAAAAATTGGTTACCCGGATGAATGGAAAAATTATTCAGGTCTCGTGGTAGAAAGAGCACCCGAGAAAGCCTCCTATTATCAAAACGCAGTAAATGCAACGAAATTTTCGGTTCAACAAAATATCGCAAAGCTTGGCAAGCCTGTGAATACAAAAGTTTGGGAGCTTACACCTCAAACAGTTAACGCGTATTATAATCCGCTATTTAATGAGATTGTTTTTCCGGCAGGTATTTTACAGCCACCCTTCTACAATTACAAAGCGGATGAAGCAGTTAATTATGGTGGTATTGGGGCGGTAATTGGTCATGAGATCTCCCACGGTTTCGATGACCAGGGAAGTCAATTTGATGCTGACGGTAATTTGAAAAACTGGTGGCGTGAACAAGATCTAATTAAGTTTAAGGAAAGAGGAAAAGCCTTGGCCGATCAATTTGGCAAGTATGAACCTCTTCCCGGAGTTTTCCTGCAAGGTCAGTTTACATTAGGTGAAAATATTGGTGACTTAGGAGGATTGAATGTGGCCTATGATGGCTTGCAACGCTTCTATCGTGAACATAAAAGACCGGGATTAATTGAAGGATATACTCCTGAGCAGCGCTTTTATATCTCCTGGGCAACTATATGGAGGATAAAGGATAGAGAAGAAACCCTTAGAACCCAGGTTAATACCGATCCACACTCACCAGGCATGTTTAGGGCAAATGGCCCACTTTCAAACGTGACCGAATTTTATGATGCCTTCGGGGTAAAGCCAGGTGATAAGATGTACCGTGATGAAAAGGATAGGGTTAAGATTTGGTAGAAAGTAAACCCTTTACTATACTTGCCAATAATTTAGTTTAAATTCAAATGGGAAGAGGAGACAAGAGAACAAAAAAAGGAAAAATCGCAATCGGTTCTTTCGGTAATTCAAGAAAAAGAAAGTCAGCTAAGAAGGCAACAGTGGCACCAAAAGAGGAAGTGGTGGTGAGTGCAGTAGACGTTAAACCAAAAGCTAAAAGAGCTCCTAAGAAAAAAGAAGCCGCTGAATAATCAATGAAGAATTTTCAAATCATAGCAGGGTGGTGGCAGCTATCGAATTTCGATCGGTCAACGGCTATGTGTTAACTAAATAATAGTAAAATTTTAAGCCCGCTCCGATCTCTCGGGGCGGGCTTTTTTTATAGCCCTTCTCTGGAGAGGATTGGTGAGGTCATAACAAAGCATGGAAAGAAACCTTGGTCGAATAATAATAGAAACGCACCCTCTCCAAAAAATTAAGTCCGCTTTCCCTTCTCCTCTGGAGAAGGTGGCCAAACCTGTCCGCTCGAAGCGCAGCGTAGGTGGAGGCCGCCTGCCTGCCGATAGGCAGGGATGAGGTAAAGAGGGTAAGTTGTAACAACGAATGGAAAGAAACCTTGGTCGAATAATAATAGAAACGCACCCTCTCCTCCGGAGAGGGCCGGGGTGAGGTAAATTTAACGTATGAAGTATAAACTCAGTACACGTTCAAAAAAGTTGTTGGCAGATACGCTAACGCCAGTAAATATCTATCTGAAACTTCGCGATGTTTTTGCGGGTAGTCTGTTGCTTGAAAGTTCAGACTATCATGGTCATGAGAACAGCTTATCGTTTATATGTTGCGAACCATCAGCCTCCTTTCAAGTCAAAGACGAAAGGATTGAAATGAGATTTCCGGATGGCAAAAAAATCAGTGAACCTATTTCTGAAAGAGGACAGGTGTTAAAGAAGCTTGATGAGTTTCGCCAGGCTTTTGAAGTGGAAGAAAATACCAAGTATAATAGCTCTGGACTTTTTGGATACATGTCTTATGATACGGTGCGGTATTTTGAAGAACTGCCTTCTAAAAATCTGCCCAAAACCATTCCGGATATTCTGTACAAGCTATATCGTTATGTCATTGTGGTCGATCATTTTTCAAATGAATTGACGTTATCAGAAACCTCATTAAACTCTGAAACAGCAACTGGGCTTGAAAAATTAGAAAAGATTATTTATAGCAATCGGTTTTCAACTTTTTCATTCAAGTCCACCAACCAGGAGACATCTAATGTTTCGGATGATGAGTACCTGGAAATGGTGAAGGCCGGCATCAAACATTGTCATCGCGGTGACGTTTTCCAGATGGTGTTGTCGAGGCGTTTTACAAGTGGATTCAAAGGCGATGAGTTTAATGTGTACCGTGCGTTACGATCCATTAATCCATCACCCTACCTATTCTATTTTGATTATGGAAGTTTTAAAATTTTCGGATCGTCTCCCGAGGCACAAATCCAGATAAAGAAAGGTGAAGCAAGCATCTATCCGATTGCGGGAACGTTCAAACGATCCGGTAATGATCACGAGGATGCACTCTTAGCGACAAAGCTTTCGCTTGATGAAAAAGAAAACTCAGAGCATGTGATGCTGGTAGACTTAGCAAGGAATGATTTGAGTCGCGACTCTAAGGAAGTAAAGGTTGAAGTATTCAAAGAAATACAATATTATTCTCATGTCATTCATTTGGTGTCTAAAGTGACTGGAAAGTTGAATAAAAATTCCTCTCCATTGAATCTCGTGGCAGACACCTTTCCTGCAGGAACGCTGTCGGGTGCACCAAAACCAATGGCAATGAGTTTAATTGATAAATATGAAAATGTGAACCGTAGTTTTTATGGTGGCGCGCTTGGGTTCATAGGGTTTAATGGTGACTTCAACCACGCAATTATGATCAGGACATTTTTAAGTCAAGACAATAATTTGATGTATCAGGCTGGTGCTGGTATTGTAGCAAAGTCAATACCTGAGAATGAACTGCAAGAGGTAAACAATAAATTGGAGGCGTTGAGGAAGGCAATAAAAATGGCAGAGGGTCTATAAAATTCAATAATTAAGCGAGTATGGCAAAGATTGAATCTTTTGAAGATTTGGAAATCTGGAAGGAAGCCGTGAAGATTGCTGTGAAAGTCTATGCAATTACTTCAGAGGGAAAGCTTGAAAAGGATTTCAGGGCTAAAGATCAATTAAGAGCCGCTTCGATTTCAATTTCTAATAATATCGCTGAAGGCTTCGAATATAATAGTAACAAGAATTTTTTAAGATTCTTATTGTATGCTAAGGGTTCTGCTGGTGAACTAAGAAGCGAGCTTTTTGTTTTGAAAGAGGCGGGTATGATCAGTTATGATATTTTTCAGGAATTGCATGATGATGTTAGAAAGTTATCTAGAAATATTCAAGGCTTTAGAAAATACCTTAAGGACTATGAAAGTAAGAAGAACATCTAATTTTTTAATTTTTCAATTTTTTAATCTTTTATGAAAATTTTAGTCTTAGATAATTACGACTCCTTTACATACAACCTGGTTCACATCATCAGAGAGTTAGGCTATGAAATGGATATTTTCCGGAACGATAAGATCGATTTGGAGCGTGTAAAGAAGTATGATAAAATTCTGTTATCACCTGGCCCTGGCATTCCGGATGAAGCAGGGATAATGAAGCAAGTGATCAACAACTTCTCGCCAACCAAAAGTATATTAGGAGTGTGTTTGGGGCATCAAGGTATTGGTGAATCGTTTGGAGCTAAGTTATATAATATTCCAAACGTGCTTCATGGGGTTACTTCAACAGCCATGGTAACAGATCAGCAAGAAATACTTTTTAAAGATGTGCCAGTTCAGTTTGAAGTTTGCCACTACCATTCGTGGGCGATCGTATCAGAGAGTATTCCTCCAGATTTGAAAGTGACCGCCACTAATCCGGATGGCCTGGTCATGGCAATTGCTCACCAGAAGTTTGATGTACGTGGTGTACAGTTTCATCCTGAATCTATCATGACGGAACACGGAAAAAAAATAATGCAGAATTGGTTACAAAATTAAAGAAACAAAATAAAAACCCTCTCAAAAGTAATCCGCAGAGCCTTCTCCTTTGGAGAAGGTGGCCAAACCTGTCCGCTCGAAGCGCAGCGTAGGTGGAGGCCGGATGAGGCGGAGAGGTCGGGTAAGGTCATCACAGCGCATGGAAGAAAAACTTGTTCAAATAATAATAGAAACGCACCCTCTCCTCCGGAGAGGGCCGGGGTGAGGTAAAGAGTTAATAGTAGCAAAGTAAAAAATTTGGACAGGTAATCATTTAAAAACGAAATCTAGCTCCCTCTCCAAAAAATTAAGTCCTCTTCCCTTCTCCTCGGGAGAAGGTGGGATGAGGCGGAGAGGGATGGGTTGAGATAAAGAGTTAATAGTAGCAAAGTAAAAAATTTGGACAGGTAATCATTTAAAACAAAATCTAGCTCCCTCTCCAAAAAATTAAGTCCTCTTCCCTTCTCCTCGGGAGAAGGTGGCCAAAGGCCGGATGAGGTGGAGAGGGCTGGGGTGAGGCTATGAAAGAAATACTAAGTGAACTAATTGAACACAGGTCGCTAAGCAAAGAGACCGCAAAAAAAGTCCTGGTGGATTTGGCTTCTGCTAAATACAATCCGAGTCAAATGAGTGCGTTTATGACGGTGTATATGATGCGTGCCATTACCATAGATGAACTTCAGGGCTTTCGCGATGCGATGCTGGAGTTGTGTATCCCAGTTCGTTTTGATGAACCGGTCATGGATGTATGTGGAACAGGTGGTGACGGAAAGAACACATTCAATGTTTCAACCCTTTCTTCCTTTGTTGTAGCAGCAGCAGGTCAACCTGTTTCTAAACATGGAAACGTAGGGGTTTCTTCTATTTGTGGTTCATCAAATTTACTGCAGCATTTTGGGTATGAGTTTACGAACAACCCTGATGAGCTCAGAAGGAGTTTAGACCGAGCTAATATTTTCTTTATGCATGCCCCACTATTTCATCCAGCCATGAAAAATGTGGGACCTATTCGAAAAGAACTGGGAGTAAAAACCTTTTTCAACATGTTAGGACCAATGGTGAATCCAGCTTTTCCCCCAAGGCAATTAGTAGGCGTGTTTAGTTTGGAGTTGGCAAGGCAGTATGGCTATTTGTATCAAAACACACAAAAAGATTTTGTTATCCTTCACGATCTTCAGGGGTATGATGAAATTTCATTGACCGGGCCATTCAAAATGTACACGAATGGCGGTGAGAAGATTGTGGAACCATCTGATCTTGGATTGCCTCAAGTGGAAGCGAGGGAATTAAAGGGAGGTGATACAATAGAGGAGTCGGCTAAAGTATTTTTGAATATTCTCGAAGGCAAAGGCACAGCGGCTCAAAATTCGGTGGTGATTGCCAATGCCGGTATGGCACTCTATGCCGGACATCAAAAAGAAGGGATCACATCAGCAATTGAAAAGGCTCGTGAATCATTGACTTCTGGAGAAGCACTAGCAACATTTAAGAAACTTTTGAACAAATGACCTTGCATTTTGAAAGAAGCTATGAGTCGCACAATTTACTTTCCCCTCTCCTTTTGGAGAGGGGAGCCGATGCCTTTTATAAACGCACAATGTTGGATGGGGTGAGGTGCAATGAAAAGGCAACTAAACTTAATTGGAATGATTAACACATTAAACGTGAATATCCTCGATCAAATAATTGAATACAAGCGCACAGAAGTAGAAGAGCAAAAATTGCGTGTCCCGTTAACGCTATTGGAACAGTCTTCCAGTTTTTCGTTGCCGGTTATTTCGTTGAAAGCTTCTCTGTTGAGACCTGATAAGACGGGTATCATTGCCGAAATAAAACGTAAGTCTCCATCGAAAGGTGTGATCAATGCCAATGTTTCTATCGAACGCACCTCCGTAGGTTATGTGGAAGCCGGTGCTTCGGCTCTGTCAATTTTAACAGACATGAAATTCTTTGGCGGTAGTAACGAGGATCTGATAACAGCCAGGAAATTTAATTCATGTCCTATCCTTCGTAAAGAGTTCGTTATTGATCCCTATCAGATCGTTGAGGCAAAGTCGATCGGAGCTGATGCAATCCTGTTGATTGCCGCTGTGCTTTCACCCAAAGAGATTGTGAGCTTCACAGAATTGGCTCATTCACTAGGACTGGAAGTGCTATTGGAAGTTCATGATGAAACCGAATTAAAAAATAATGTAACAGCTGGTGTGGATGTAATAGGGGTGAACAACAGAGACCTTAAAACGTTTAGTTTAAGCATAGAAACAAGCAAACGACTTGCCTCTTTAATTCCTTCGGATGTGATCAAGATTTCAGAAAGTGGCATTGAATCTATCGAAGCAATTATTGAGTTGAAGACGTTTGGCTTTAGCGGTTTTTTGATGGGCCAACTGTTTATGCAAAATAGCCGCCCCGAACATTCGGCAATTGAATTTATGAATGAATTAAAAAGACTGGAAAGCTTAAAGTAGAACGATTAATACGTTAAGCGTTAAACATTAAGCTTTAAGCTTTAAACTTTAAGCTTTAAACTTAGTAGTGGATGGATAAGATACAACTTAAAGTCTGTGGAATGCGTGAGCAGGAGAATATCCTGCAACTAGGTGAATTGCTTCCGGATTACATGGGCTTTATTTTTTATCCTAAGTCAAAGCGTTTTGTTGGAGATGCGTTTAGAATACCAGATAAATTACCCCGGAGTATTAAAAGGGTAGGGGTATTCGTAAATGAACCGACAAATAAAATTTTGGCGTTAGCCAAAACGCATAACTTGGATGTTATTCAATTGCATGGAAGCGAACCAGTAAGTCAATGCGCAGAGTTGAAAAATAATAACCTGGGTGTAATAAAAGTATGTTCAATGGATGATCAGTTTGATTTCTTGAAAATGACTCCATACAAGAGTGTAGTCAATTACTTTCTGTTCGATACAAACAGCAATAGTTATGGTGGGACAGGAAAAACCTTTGATTGGAACCTGTTAAATAACTATGATCAGGAGATTCCCTTCTTTTTAAGTGGAGGATTATCGATTTCGAATATTGAGCAAACAAGGGATATCAGGAAAATGAACCTTCATGCTTTTGATTTTAACAGCGGTGTGGAGCTTTCCCCCGGAGTAAAAGACATTCATAAATTGATTGACCTTAAAAATATTCTAAATTCTAAATTCTGATATCTAAATTCTTCGATATGAAATACACGGTAAATGATAAAGGATATTATGGGCAATTTGGTGGCGCCTACATTCCTGAAATGTTGTATCCCAACGTAGAGGAGCTTCGTGAAAATTATCTTAACATTATCAATAAGCCTGAGTTTCAAACGGAATTGCAAAAACTTCTAAAGGACTACGTAGGCCGCCCAACTCCGTTATATTTTGCTTCCAGACTTTCAGAACGGTACAAGGCAAAAATATATTTAAAGCGGGAAGACCTTTGTCATACAGGTGCTCATAAAATCAACAATACGATTGGTCAAATTTTAGTAGCCAAACAGTTAGGCAAGAAGAAAATAATTGCCGAAACAGGAGCAGGCCAACATGGAGTAGCAACTGCAACCGTGTGTGCACTGATGGGTATGGAGTGCATGGTGTATATGGGTAAGCATGACATGGAGCGGCAAAAGCCTAATGTGGAGAGAATGCGTATCCTGGGCACTAAAGTAGTTCCTGCGTTAAGTGGAAGTATGACGTTAAAAGATGCGACCAACGAAGCCATGCGGCATTGGATCAATCACCCCTCCGATACACATTATATTATAGGCTCAGTTGTGGGCCCACATCCTTATCCAGATATGGTGGCTCGCTTTCAAGCGGTAATTAGTGAGGAGATTAAAAATCAATTGGTAAGTGAGATAGGTAGTGGATATCCTGACTATGTGATTGCCTGTGTAGGTGGAGGTAGCAATGCGGCTGGAGCATTCTATCATTTTTTAAATGATGAGCATGTACAACTCATTGGCGTAGAAGCAGGAGGCAAAGGAGTGAACACAGGGGAGTCTGCAGCTACTACTGTCTTGGGCAAAGTAGGTGTTTTACATGGAAGCAAGTCGCTACTCATGCAAACCATAGATGGCCAGGTAATTGAGCCATATTCTATTTCGGCAGGTTTGGATTATCCTGGAATTGGCCCCATGCACGCCCATTTATTTGAAACGGGACGTGTTCAATTTTTAAACGTGACGGATGATGAAGCGATGAATGCTGGTATAGAGTTAAGCCGTACAGAGGGAATCATCCCTGCTATTGAAACGGCTCATGCGCTGGCTGTTTTAAAGAAAATGGAGTTAGAGCATGATGACGTGGTCGTTGTTAATTTGAGTGGCAGAGGTGATAAAGATTTGGAAACCTATATTAAATGGGGAAAATATTAGACCTCGCCTTTGTTGGTGTTGCGCGCGGGAGTGAGTAAGGATTCACCAACAAACGTGATGAACAAGGAGTTAGATAGAACAATCAGTTTAGACAGAAGGAACCTTCTATGTGCCCTATGTTTCTATGTGGTTTATTAACTTGCCTCGCCTTTGTTGGTGTTGCGCGCGGGAATGAGTAAGGATTCACCAACAAACGTGATGAAGGAGTTAGATAGAACAATCAGTTTAGACAGAAGGAACCTTCTATGTGCCCTATGTTTCTATGTGGTTTATTAACTTGCCTCGCCTTTGTTGGTG
>JANNAQ010000084.1:0-143222 GCA_031384515.1 Bacteroidia bacterium | reverse complement strand
CTATTTGGATTATTCTGATTAGGGTTCCGTGGGTTATTTTGATTTTTTAAATTTGGATTGTTAGGATTATTTTGGTTGGGGTTATTTGGATTTTGGTTGCGGCCATCTCTACCTCCCCTTCCTTTGTTTTTATTCCTATTCTGGTTGCCCGATTTGTCTTTGAATTTTTTATCCAGACTTTCCAGGTCTCGGTTTAAAGTAGACAATGGTTCCCTTTGGGCAACTACATTTTCTTCGAGGTTAGCAGGTTTTTTACCCTCCTTGTTCAATCGCAAAATTTCGTTTACTCTATCTGTATTGATGGGATACCAGTTGTTGTCTTCCTTATATCCAAACCACATGATCTTGCGGAAGATATCTGTTTTTTGAAGTTGGGCTTCTCCTCTTTCTGTAAGCAGTGGGCTCTCTACTTTTGGGATATGTTCCAATGCTTCCATGTAGGTTTCCAACTCATAATTCAGGCAGCATTTTAGACGCCCGCATTGGCCAGAAAGTTTGCTTGGGTTTAAGGAAAGGTTTTGATAACGCGCTGCGCTGGTGGCTACATTTTTAAAATCCCCAAGCCAGGTAGAGCAGCAAAGTTCTCGTCCGCAAACACCTATGCCGCCAAGGCGACCCGCTTCCTGCCTTAGACTTATCTGGCGCATTTCTACGCGCACTTTAAATTCGCCTGCCAGCACCTTAATAAGTTCACGAAAATCAACGCGGTCTTCTGCTGAATAGAAGAAGATAGCTTTCGTGTTATCGGCCTGAAACTCTACATCAGAGAGTTTCATACCTAGTTTCATCTGTTGAACTATTTCTCGAGTTCTGTACAAGGAAGGTGACTCGCGCTTTTTTACCTCTTCATATTTTTCAAGATCCTTTTGATGAGCAAGGCGATAAATTTTTTTGATTTCGTGATCGTTGGCTACTTTCTTCTTTTGAAGTTGGAGTCTTACCAATTCACCTTGCATGGAAACATGACCGAGGTGGTGCCCATTCTGTACTTCTAAAATAATAGCATCTCCAGTTGTCAGCCGAAGCTTTTCAGTATTGCGATAAAAATCTTTGCGCCCCCCCTTGAAACGGACCTCCACTACATCAAACCTATCTTCAACCGGCATGTCCATGTTGGAAAGCCAGTCGAACACGTTCATTTTATTGCACCCACCAGTTCCACAGGCGCCATTGTTATCGCATCCTCCTACCTTCTCTCCCTTTTTTGTTCCGCAAGCACAGCCCATCTTCTGATTAACGATTTTAGGTTTACTAACTAATAAATGGAATCAGACATCCTTTGCAAATCTACACCAATATCCTTTCGGAAATAAGCACCTTCCCAATTAAGAGTGTTCACGGTTTCATATGCTTTCTCAGAAGCTTCCGAAAGAGTTTTTCCTAGGCCAGTTACAGCTAGTACTCTTCCTCCGTCTGTCACTACTTTTGAGTTCTTATTTTTTGTCCCCGCCTGAAAGACCAGCGCATTAGTTTTAAGCTCGAGCCCATTTATTGTTTTTCCTTTTTCGTAGTCACCAGGATAGCCTCCTGAAACCATCACTACTGTCATGGCAAAGTTTGGATCTGTTTCAATTTTCTTTCCTTTTAGTTCTCCTTTTGCAGTGGCGATAAGAAGCTCAACAAAATCACTTTTAATACGTGGCATGACCACTTCCGTTTCAGGATCGCCCATGCGCGCATTGTATTCAATTACATAAGGCTCACCCTTAACATTCATCAAACCAATAAAAACAAATCCTTTATAGGAAATTTTTTCTTTTTTCAATCCGGCAATCGTTGTCTTGATCACTTTCTCTTCTACCTTTTTCATAAAAGCAGCATCGGCAAAAACTACAGGAGAAACAGCACCCATGCCTCCTGTGTTTGGACCAGTGTCCCCATCTCCAATACGTTTATAGTCTTTTGCCTCTGGAAGTATCACATATGAATCGCCATCGGTGAGCACAAAGACTGAAAGTTCTATACCATCAAGAAATTCTTCAATCAATACTTTTAAGCTGGCTGCACCAAATTTTTTATCCTCCAGCATTTCGCGAAGATTTTCTTTTGCTTCGCTTACGTTCTCACAAATGATTACACCTTTTCCTGCTGCCAGCCCATCCGCTTTCAGCACGATGGGTGGTTTACAAGTTTCCAGATAGGTTAAGCCTTCAGTTAATTCTGAAACTGTGAACGTCCTTGCTTTGGCTGTAGGTACGCCATTGCGCAACATAAATTGTTTTGAAAAATCTTTACTCCCCTCCAATTGCGCCCCTTCCTTCCCTGGGCCAATAATTAAAATTGAGGCAAGCTTGGAATTACTTTCAAAATAATCGCGAATACCTTTAACAAGTGGAACCTCTGGTCCAACCAGAACAAGGTCAATTTTTTGTTGAAGGCACAACTCACCTATTTTTTCAAAGTCGTCTACCGCAATGGCAACATTTTCCGCTACGGTACTTGTTCCTGCATTTCCAGGCGCAACAAAGAGTCTATCGCAATGGTTGCTTTGCTTAATCTTCCAGGCGAATGCATGTTCGCGTCCACCGTTACCAACTATAAGAATATTCATAAACTGAAAAGGGCAAATATAAAATTATTTGGGCAGCACTGACACAAAAAAAACAGGGCAAATGCCCTGTCATTTTACACTGGAATAATGCTAGTTAGTTTGCGTATTCCGAAAGGAACTTTATCCTCATCAGCCTCAAATTCTCTTCTGAGAAATCAGAATCCTCATCTTTCATTGCCTCGACAGCATCCTCTATACTATCTGTTTCTGAATTGAGAAAGTATTCATAAATCTGTTCTTGTTTGTCCTCGTCTAAAACCGCATCGATGTAATAATCTATATTTAGCCTTGTGCCTGAATAGCAGATATTTTCAATTTCAGTCATCATTTCTCCAAACGTGATATTTTTGGATTCGGCAATCTCATCCAAATCAACTTTGCGGTCAATCTGTTGGATGATAAATATTTTGATTTTTGATTTATTGACAGAGGACTTCACTACGATATCAGAAGCAGTCTCTATTTCATGCTCATCCACATATTGTTCGATCAGTTCAAGAAACTCCTTGCCGAATTTATTGACCTTACCCATGCCCACTCCGTTCACTGAAGCAAGTTCATCTTTAGTGGTTGGGTAGGTGGTGGCCATCTCTTCAAGAGAAGGATCCTGAAAAATAACGTAAGGGGGAAGATCTTTTGATTTCGCTATTTGTTTGCGAAGAGCCTTTAATAATTCAAATAACTTAACGTCATATGATTTGGTGTTAATAATTATCCGCTCGGAGCCTTCTTCATCTCCAACCTCAGTAGTGAAGTCATGATCTTTGGCTAATTCTACAGGGTGTGGCTTTACAAGGAATTTCTTACCTTTTTCTGACATTCTCAACACGCCAATGTTATCAATGTCCTTTTCTAAGTATTGATAGATAAGCGCCTGGCGAATGATTGATTTCCAATAGTCCTCGGTTTCGGTATCACCCTTTCCATAAATAGCGAGGTCAAAATGGCCGTAGCTCTTTACGTACTCATCCTCCACGCCTCTGATTACATTTACGAGATGAGCAAGCACAAATCTTTCATTGGTTTGTTTTACAGCTTCCAACACTACTCCAACAGCTTCTGTTCCATCAAAACGCTCACGTGGATGCACGCAATTGTCGCACATACCGCAGTTTCCTTCTTTGTATTCTTCACCAAAGTAATGGAGTAATTGCATTCTTCTGCACACCGGAGACTCAGCGTAGAACTCCATTTCTTGCAGGAGCATTCGAGCATTTTCTCGCTCCTGAACAGATTTATCTTTGTTAAATTTTTCTAGTTTACTTAAGTCATTTTGGCTGTAAAACATCAAACAAATTCCCTCAAGCCCATCGCGACCTGACCGACCTGTTTCCTGATAGTAGCCCTCAAGCGATTTAGGAACATCGTAATGAATCACAAAGCGAACATCAGGCTTATCGATTCCCATTCCAAATGCAATGGTCGCCACAATTATATCCACTTCTTCATTTAGAAAGTCGTCTTGATTTTTTACCCGCACATCAGGATCCAGACCAGCATGGTAAGGTGCCGCACTGAAGCCATTCACATTCAGTAGTTGAGCAATCTCCTCTACCTTCTTTCTCGACAAGCAATAAATGACTCCTGATTTGCCCTTGTGTTCTTTAATGAAGCGAATAAGTTGTTTTTTGGTCTCCTTCTTAGGCCTTACTTCATAGTATAAATTCCTGCGATTAAAGGAAGAGATAAACACATCTGCTTCCTCCATCTGTAAATTTTTCTGAATGTCAATCTGCACCTTAGGCGTAGCGGTAGCTGTCAGGGCAATTACTGGCAAATTGCCAAACTGAGCAATCATGGTCTTTATTTTCCGATACTCGGGTCTGAAGTCGTGTCCCCATTCGGATATACAATGAGCCTCATCAATAGCCACAAAGGAAACATTTACCTTTTGAAGGAATGCAATATTTTCTTCCTTGTTTAAGGACTCTGGCGCGACATACAAAAGTTTAACATCACCAGCAATACATTCCTTTTTCAATCGGGTGATTTCCCCTTTGCTCAAGGTTGAGTTTAAGAACCTTGCATTTATGCCATATGCATTAAGCTGATCCACTTGGTTTTTCATCAAGGCAATCAGCGGTGAGATCACAATGGCCAGTCCATCCTTGATCATTGCGGGAAGTTGATAACAAAGCGACTTGCCAGCCCCTGTAGGCATGATCACAAACGTATTGCGCCCGCTTAAAATGTTTTTTATTACCGTTTCCTGGTTGCCCCGAAAAGTGGTATAGCCGAAAATCTCCTTAAGTTTTTCTTTTATTTGATCTCTCTCTTCAATCACCATCATTGTCTAAATCCTCCTTATATCCTGAATTGTTATATTTGCCCTCTTGAAAACAAACGTTGAAAGGGAATTGAATATAGCTAAAAATATCCGAAAAATTGCCTGTGATGTACTATTAAATGAATCAAAGGCTGTCGAAAACCTAACAAATTTTATTGACAACGATTTCGAGGCCTGTGTCAGGTATATTTTCCAGTCAAAAGGCCGCGTGGTGATTTCTGGGATAGGTAAGAGTGCCATAATTGCCAATAAAATTGTTGCTACCTTAAATTCGACTGGTACCCCTGCTTTGTTCATGCATGCTGCCGATGCCATTCATGGCGATTTAGGTATGATTCAACCGGATGATGTTGTGATTTGCATCTCAAAAAGTGGAAATACCCCAGAGATTAAAGTCATAGTTCCGCTTTTAAAACGGAGGGGATCGAAACTTGTTGCTCTAGTAAGTAACATAAATTCTTATCTGGCAGAGCAAGCTGATTTTGTACTGAACGCTACAATTGACGAAGAAGCTTGCCCAAACAATCTGGCGCCAACTACAAGCACCACCGTTCACCTGGCAATGGGAGATGCCCTTGCCGTATGTCTTTTAGAACTAAGGAATTTCTCTAGTCAAGATTTTGCGCAGTATCATCCGGGAGGCTCATTGGGCAAGCAGCTTTATCTGAAAGTAGAGGATATATTTATTCAGCATGAGTTGCCCATAGTCAAGCCAGACGCCTCATTAAAAGATGTGATCATTGAAATTTCTTCAAAAAGGTTAGGGGCAACTGCGGTAGTGGATGATCAGCAAAGACTTTTAGGAATAGTCACCGATGGTGATTTAAGAAGGATGCTTCAAAAGGACACAAACCTTGCTCAACTTACGGCTGCGGATATTATGACGAAGACGCCTAAAACAATCAATCGTGATGAGTATGCGGTGCTAGCTCTTCATTTGATGCAGCAAAGCAATATTACCCAACTTGTTGTTAAAGACGGAGATAAAGTGGCAGGCTTTGTACATCTTCATGATTTATTGAAAGAGGGGATTGTTTGATTTAAAAAAGTAAAGCGAATGAATAAAAATCTATATGTTGTATTAATGGCCGGTGGTGTTGGTGTTCGCTTTTGGCCTTTTAGCCGTAATGCAAAACCCAAGCAATATCTAGATGTTTTAGGTCTTGGTAGAACTCTTTTACAATCCACCTACGACCGTTTTCTTCCTCTTTGCCCGAAGGAGAATATTTTTGTTGTCACCAACGAAGAGCATCGTGCTATTACAGCTCAACAATTACCTGACATTAATGTAGAGCAGATTCTGGCTGAACCCATGAGGCGTAATACGGCTCCATGCATTGCCTATGCTTCTCATAAGATCGCGTTGAAGAATCCAAACGCAATTGTCGTGGTAACTCCATCCGATCACATCATTTTAAATGAAGCTGATTTTCAAGAGACAGTTAAAAAATCTGTAGAATACGCCAAGGGACAGGATAAACTCATCACCTTAGGAATTAAGCCAACACGGCCGGAGACTGGTTATGGCTATATTCAATACCTGGAAGGGAAAAATCAACTAAAAAAAGTAAAAACATTTACAGAGAAGCCGGAACTCGCACTAGCCAAGAAATTCTTAGAAAGTGGTGAGTTCGTTTGGAACGCTGGAATCTTCATCTGGGGTGTGCAGGCGATATTGAAATCCATTACGGAACATCTTCCTGAGATGGCCGAAATTTTTGAAGAAGCAGTTCCCAGTTTTAATACCGCTCAGGAGGTGATTGCCATTCAGTCGGCCTATGCTCAGTGCAAAAATATTTCGATCGATTACGGGATCATGGAGAAAGCGGACAATGTCTTTGTCTGGCTTGGAAACTTTAATTGGTCTGATCTGGGATCGTGGGCTTCGTTACACGATAATTCCAAACGCGATGAAAACAACAACGCTATCGATGCTAATGTAATGACTTACGATACGCGCAATTCTGTTATCAAAGGACCCAAAGATAAGTTAATCGTAGTACAAGGATTGAATGGCTACTTAGTTGGCGCATTTGATAATGTAGTCATTGTTTGTGAAAAAGATAAGGAAGAGCTTTTCAGGAGATTTGTTAATGACTTGAAAGCAAAATCAAACGGAACTGACTATTTATAGTTTTTCTGCCTAAGCACTTCATATATAGCAATACCAGTAGCTACGGAAACATTCAACGATTCAATCTTTCCGCGCATCGGTATTTTTACAACATGATCAGCTTCTTTCAGGAGCTGATTAGAAATGCCATCCTCTTCACTTCCTACTATCAGTGCCACGGGCGATTTGAAATCCAATTGGTAAATAGTTTTGTCTGCTTTTTCAGTGCATGCAATAACTTGAATACCACTTTCTTTCAAATATTGAATCGTCTTTTTCATATTGCTAGTTCTGCATACCGGCAGATGGCTTAACGCGCCAGCGGACGTTTTCATAGCGTCACCCGTAATAGGTGCATTCCCTGAGTCTCCGATTATTATTCCATCCAGTCCGGCACACTCAACAGTGCGTGCAATGGCTCCAAAGTTACGGACATCCGTTATCCGATCCAGTATCAAAAAGAAAGGCTCACGACCTTCACTGTAGATTTTATCAATAATATTTTCGAGCGTGGCAAATTGCACGGCTGATAACATGCAGATGACTCCCTGGTGATTTTTAGTTGAGAGGCTATTTAGCTTTGGCAGAGGCACAAACGTGAAAGGAACACCACGACTCTTTGCTAGTGTAATTAATTCTTTGGCCAAATCATTGTTTAGACCTGCCTGAATAAAAATTTTTTCAATATCTCGCCCGGCTTTTATGGCTTCGATTACAGCCCGAGTGCCGAACATCATTTCTTTTTGCTCCATTGGCGCAAGGTAGGAAGATTTAAAAATTAACGCCTATCCATTTTTTAATTTTCAAATCTTCTAATGTCCGATTTTAAAAGCGGCTCTTACGCCACAGATCAATTGTGCTGAACCATGATTCGGCATAACGTTTATCCTTAACGAGCACATGATAATCAGGATCATAAACACTTCCTGTTTTTACAAACGTGAAGCTTTGTTTAGAGCCTAAATAGTTCCAGGTTTCGTTTTGAGCTGTTTTTATTACTTCATTGGGCATGCCATAAATAAGATAGATCATACCTCGATCTGTTTTCCAGCCCTCCTTGTATGAACTAAAGTAAAGGTTGGCAAACTCCACATTGCGGAAATAACTACGCATGAAATTCTTTGCGCGTTCCTTATCCTTCGTGATATCCAAGATAACTTTATCAAATTTGGCCTTGTCTCCATTGGCATTTTTTAACTGATCAAACTCTTCTCGAGTGCAGACGTAAATCAACGGATTAACCAAATCTTCGACTCGAGAGTACTTAGGATAAGCTGGGCCTACATGACGAAAGGCAAAGCCCTCAGCCGCTGCCGTATCTTCCTGAAGAAGGTAAAGACCCTGTGTTGTGAATTTTATTTTTCCTTCATTTTGTATAGTAAAGATAGAGTCGTAAAGTAGGAAACGGTCAACGGGTGATTCACTTTCAACAAATGGGGGTGAAGCTGGATTGAATTTATCTTTATAGAATGAGCCCCGTAAAGGCTTTCCTGAGCTTCCAATAATTTGATAGTCAATCTTTGGATAAACGTAAGGTTTATTGATGATGCCAGATGCCCCTATCAGATATGCATTTACTGGATAATTTGCTTCAATTGTCTTGAAATACAGCCAGCTTTTTGAAACCGATGCAGCTGAAATTTTTGCTACCAAAAGCCAAGGCTTTTCAGGTATAGGAACTGAAATTATGCCCGTTTTTTTTCCATCAGTGGTAGAGGCTGGTTGTATTTCTACTGGGGTTATGTCGGTTCCCTCCCTTTGACTAAATGAGTCACGCCTTTGCCAGCTAATAGAGCAACTTTCAGTAGTAAATTGAACGGTGGCGGCTTGCAGCGAATAATAGATTTTAATATCAGTTTGGCCCTTCACTACCTTCATCTGTAGATCAACTTCATTTTGAGGATTATATATGTAATTGAGATTTAGGGTGCCGATGGCCTGACCCAAACAAGACACGGTAATTACAAGAAATAGAAGGCTGAGAATGCTTTTCATTGGACTTAAGAGGCAAAATCTTGACAGAAAATCAGTGAACACTAAATTACAACGATAAATCGAATTCCTTCTTTTACTTTTGCCCCACAAAATTTTGAAGATGGCTAAAGTATTTACCACTGAAATTACCTCGGAGAGTATACCTTCAGACAATCCCATACATCAGCGATTGCTTAAAGCGTATGTGGTAGCTCAGGATTTTGTGCAAGGAGATGTATTGGAAGTTGGCTGTGGCGAGGGTAGGGGAATTGATTTGATATTGAGTAAATCCAAAAGCTATACGGCTATTGATAAAATTGAGCCAGTGATAGCTCAGCTCCGCAAGAAATATCCATCCGGTAAATTTATAAGTGGGAATATTCCTCCACTAACAGAGTTTGCTGATAATTCCTTTGATCGGATTTTCAGCTTTCAGGTGATTGAACATATTGAGAACGATCATTTATTCCTTCAGGAGATTAATCGTATACTAAAGCCTGGTGGAACAGCCCTCATCACCACCCCCAATAGACCCAGATCGCTTTCGCGGAATCCTTGGCATGTACGGGAGTACACTGCTGGTGAGTTGACCCAATTGGCAAAAAAATATTTCAAGGAAGTAGAAATGAAGGGGATCACAGGAAATGCGAAAGTACAGCAGTATTATGATCGCAATAAAAAATCAGTTGACAGGATAATGAAGTTTGATGTCTTGGATCTTCAGCATAAGCTTCCAGCTTTTATTTTAAGGATGCCTTATGAATTGTTAAACCGATTTAACAGGAATAAGCTAAAGGATTCTTCAGATGAGCTTGTGACGAGCATACAGCATGAGGATTACCTCTTAACCGATGAGGCCACTACTGCATTGGACTTATTTCTGATTGCTAGCAAGAATTCTTGAATGTTGAATCCTATTATCAGGAATCAACACTCAAGATTATACATTACTCCTCCAATTGAAGATTCGCAAGATGCTTTTCGTAGGCATCTTCAAATTTCTTAGCCAGGTCATGTTCTCCATTCTCGTGAAGTGTTCGTTGCAGGTCTCCAAGTACGAATAGATTTTTTCTAAGCTCTAATGTTACACCCTGCCTGCCAGCGATGAGATAGGCGGCCATTTCATCAGCCCTGTCACCTGCAACTTTAGCTATCTCAATGGCTTTTTCTTTCTCTCCAACTTTGAATAAAAGCTCAACAGTTCCTGAAACAGTCTGGTCATAAGGAATGGCTTTATCAGGCATTCTTTCCAGACTAAAAAGCACAACTTTTCTTGCCTTCTCCATTTTATTTTCAGCAGGCCCTTCAATTGAAAGTGCCTCTGTTACACTACTTGTTTCGGCCTCATACTCCATAATCAACATGTCGGCCAAATCATTTAATGAACTTCTGTGATTTAGCACAAAGCCGCGATAGTCTTCGTTGTAATATACCTTTGGATTATCGAGCCCTCGGTATTGATACTTATTAATCATGTTGTCATACATTACCTCCGTGCTTACAAAATTCTTTCTAGGGTCAGGGTTTTTAATGGGCAACAGCCGCATCGCCATTCCTTCCTGAATGGTATAAGGTGTCAGATCAATATTAATTTGGGATAGGGAGGTATTATTGAAATACAAGGGGCGTTCCCAATTGTTAGTCACGATTAAATCAATAATGGCCAAGTCTTTTTTCTCGAGGCCTCCACGCAATAATTTCCAATTCATCCTGTCCACAAGAAGACTATCCATTCCTTTCGGGATGATACCTTTCGAAAGTACATCCGCTTTATCAATGTCCAGTGTCATCATTTTGCTGGGCATAATATTACGGTCATCGCTTCTCAGTTGGGGATAATTTTTACTGAGTAACCCTATATACTGCTTGGCGTCAATGCTGCTGATTTTTAAATCCTTGAATGGGAGATAATCATTAGGGCCTCCTTGTTGATAATCCTTCAGCGAAAGGGTGTATGGAAAAGCTTGCGATTCGTAGGCCGGGCGTGTAGATTGATCGATGTACCAGTCAGTATTGAAATAACTTAACACGACAACCCTTACATCGGTACGGAAGCCTTCCACTTCTTGCGCATACCAAAGGGGGAAAGTATCATTATCACCACCGGTGAAGAGGATGGCATTAGGGGCACAGGTGGCTAAATAGTTTTTTGCAGAGTCAACGGAAAAAAATCTATCCGAGCGGTCGTGATCATCCCATCCTTGAAATGCCATAAGAGCAGGAGCTGAAAGAGCAAGAGTTGTAGCAACAACCGCTGATGTTTTTAAATTTTTGAGGTAGCGATTAAAGAACTCTGCGATTGCGATTACAGAAAACCCAATCCAAAAAGCAAAGGCATACGTAGATCCAGCATAAATGTAATCTCGTTCGCGTGGTTCCACAGGAGGGGAATTCAAATACACTACAATCGCCACGCCTAACATGATAAATAGTAACCCAACGACAGCAAAGTTTTTTGTGTCTTTAAGAAATTGGTAGAACATACCGATAAGACCCAAGATAAACGGTATCATGAAGTAGTTATTCCTTCCACGGTTTTCTGCCAACGCCTGCGGGACCTTCTCAAACCAATGTGGAGGAGACAGCCAGTCTGCACCTTGATCGTCACTTTCACGGCCGGCATAATTCCACATGAAATAGCGGACATACATCGTCCCTATTTGATGTCGGAACATGAAGTAAAGATTTTGACTAAAGGTTGGCTTTTCTCCTTCCTTCAATCCCATGATGCTTTCATAGGTATCCTTATGTTCCGCATTCCAGGCTCTTGGTAGTATAGTCTGGTGATTGGGATCATACTCGTATTCAAACTTCTGGTCAGTAATTTCGTATTTGTCTTTTCCTTTCGTGTAAACGGAAGCTCCATAAATGACGCCAATAGGTTGCGCAGTAAAATAGTTTCCATAGACCAATGGGCGACTTCCGTATTGCTCCCGTTTTAGGTACCGCACAAAACTCATGACATCTTTGGGAGCGTTTTCATTGATTGGAGGGTCAAAGTTTGACCGAATGACGATAGTCGCATAAGAACAATATCCGATTAGGATAAAGGTAGTAGCAAGTAAAAATGTATTTAGAACCGGTTTATCAGTTTGATGGGAATACCTAATTCCAAAAACCAAAACGCCAATTACCAAGGCACAAAATACGATCACGCCTGATCCAAAAGGTAAGCTTAGGTTATTCACAAAAAATAGCTCGAACGCACCAGCCAAGGAAGGAAGACCTGGAACAATAATGTCGTTTATAAAAATGACAATGCCCACGCTAATTGCCAACGCAGCAATGATGCCCCATCGACCAGGTTGATATTTCTTGAAATAGTAAATCAATCCCAATGCAGGCACCGTCACTAGATTCAGCATGTGAATGCCAATGGACAAACCCATTATGTAGGCTATTAGTATAAGCCAACGATTGGCTTTGCTTTCGTCCTCAATAACATCCCATTTTAAAACTCCCCAAACAACGATAGCAGTAAAGAAGGATGACATTCCGTAAACTTCACCCTCAACGGCAGAAAACCAGAACGAGTCAGAAAAAGTATAGGTCAAGGATCCCACAAGGCCAGCACCTACTAATACCCAGGTTTTCTCTGCTGTAAGTTCATTAAGCTTTGATATACCCATCAGTTTGCGGCCAAGCAGGGTAATCGACCAAAACAAGAATAGTATGGTAAATGCGCTGGCAAGTACGCTCATGAAGTTAATCCAATAGGCAACCTTAGTTACATCGCCAAATGAAAGAAATGAAAAAATACGCCCAAGAAGCATAAACAGAGGGGCACCAGGAGGGTGTGAAACCATGAGTTTATACGAAACGGCTATAAATTCACCTACATCCCAGTAGCTGGCAGTCTCTTCGAATGTGATGCAATAGGTAATCAGCGCAATGCCGAAAACAATCCAACCGGTGATGTTATTGAGCTTCTGAAAATTCATGCAGGATTAGCGGAAATTTAAGTGGCGAAAATAGGTAAAATAGTCGAAAAGTCGGGAAGCCAGAAAGTCCCTGAATCGGTATCTGACTTTTCTGAATTTCGATTATCCCATTATTTGTAGACAACAACATAAAACAGTATCCAAAGCAAAAAGATTAGGACATAAGAACACAGAACGATGATCCAAGCTTGCTTCTTTTCCTTACGTGAGAAAAAATGGACACCCGATACAAGGACAACCCAATAGATTACCTCAAACAGATTAAGCGCTTTAAGCGGATAAACGTATTGAGGCGCCACTTCCGTATAGTCAGCGAAATTCATTAATGAAAAGGGATAAAAAGCACGGATGTCCAACAGGTTTGGATCTGTTTCGATAAAAATAAACCATCCTATCTTTAGCAATTCAGGAACTATAAATACAAATTCTGAGACAACAGTGATGCCCCAACATTGACTGTACGTGACCCGATAACCAAACATGAAACAGCCAACCCAGATAACAAATGCAATAACAGTGAACTTCCAGAGGTAGATAAACGGGATGGTAAAGAATTGTAAAGCACTTATGAGCTGAAGAATACCTCCTTCAGGCCGATCTTGCAGGAATTCAAATGCTGCAGTCTCGTTTTCTATAAAGGTCTTTTTTATATAAAGAAGAAGGAAGGTTGAAACCCATAGCAAGACGAATGTAAGCCTCTTATTAGCTGCGAATAACGATTTTGACTCTTCCAGCGTTTGCATGAATTGATGGTTACTATTGAGAGGTAAAAGTTTTTCCGTTTATTTCGAAATTATTCTATGAACTTCCGGTCCGAAAGTCGCATTTTTTTTATTCTCTCACTATTTCTGTTGTTTATTTCGGGTTCACTGAGTGGGCAGATAAAGAAGGATACCACCATTATTCTCATAACGGATCTCACCATTCAGATTGAAGCCAATCAAGCGTTGAACGATCTTTACAATTTTAAGTTTGAAAAGGCAGAACAACAATTCAGGTGGTTTAAACAAAAATATGCCTGGCACCCACTACCTTATTTCTTACTGGGATTGAGCGAATGGTGGAAGATTATGCCCAATACAAAAAACACATCGTATGACGACCGCTTTATGGCGTATATGGACAGCACGATTATGGTGGCAGACAACCTTCATGAAAAGTATCCCGAGTATAAAATTGAAGCAGCGTTTTTTTTGGCCGCAGCGTATGGATTCAAAGGTCGCCTTTATGCCGATGAAGAGAGAGAAAACTGGCGCAAGGCCGCAGCTGCAGGAAAGACTGCGTTAAATTATCTAGAAGAATGCAAGACAAAAAATTATTTGAGTCCCGAACTATTATTCGGTGACGCCCTCTACAATTATTTCTCCGTTTGGGTGCCGGAAAATTATCCTGTTCTTAAACCATTGCTTTGGTTTTTTCCGGAAGGAGATAAGCAACTAGGCTTAAAGCAGTTAAAGGAAGTTTCTTATAATGCTTTTTACACGCGTACTGAAGCCATGGTGTGGTTGATGAGGATTTCAAATAGTTATGAGAATAACCAGCCTCAGGCATTTCAATTGGCCGAGTACTTAAATCAAACATACCCGGATAATCCCTATTTCCACCGGTTTTATGCTCGAATGCTGTACTCAAGAGGAATGTACACAGAGCTGGATAAGGAAGGCAAAGCTATTTTGGCCAGGATTGATAGTGGTCAGGTTGGATATGAAGCGACAAGCGGTCGCTATGCAGCGTTTTATTTGGGTCAGTTATATGAAGGACGAAGAAAGCCAGATGAAGCTAAAAAGTATTACTTACTTGCTGCAAAGTATGCCGAAGAGATTGGTGCTACCGATTCAGGCTATTACCTTTTTTCATTAATTGCATTAGGCGAGATAAGCGAGAAGCAAGGGGACAGGGCAGCCGCGAAAAAATATTTTAAAGAAGTGAAGCGGTTATCAGGTCGCAAGGATGAGGCCTATAAAGACGCTAAGAAGAGGTTGAAAAAGTTAGAAAAGGGAGACTAAACAATAGTTTATTTGTGGAGCTACGCGATCTTATAGTTACACCGGCAGTAGCTATGCTAATATACATACTTGCTTACCTGATAAGGCCGTATGTTACGGATACCGTCAACAGAAAATATTTTTTCCCATCCCTTTCTGTAAAAATTATTGGTGCCATTGCATTGGGTGTTATCTACCAGTTTTATTACAACGGTGGAGACACGTACAATTTTCATACTCATGGAAGTAGACATATCTGGGAAGCTTTTGTGGATTCGCCTGGAAAAGGTTTAGATATGATGGTTTCGGGTGGAAAGCATGATGGTAGTTTCTACAAGTATTCGAGTCAAATACCCTTCTTCACAGACCCCTCTGCCTATTTTATAATTCGATTGGCTGCCTTCTTTGATTTTTTTACTTTCTCAACGTACTCCGCCACTTCTCTATGTTTTGCAGCATTAAGTTTCATAGGGATGTGGATGTTTTTTTTGGCATTTTACAGAAAGTACCCATGGTTACACAAGCAAATAGCTATCGCTTCGTTTTTTATTCCTTCCGTTTTTTTTTGGGGGTCTGGCCTTTTAAAAGACACTCTTATGATGGCTTGCCTGGGAATAGTAACATATGAAATCGATCAACTTTTTATTCGAAAGAAAGTATCTGTTATTCATACTTTACTATTTGTAATCAGCCTATGGTGTATTTTCTCAGTTAAAAAATTTATCCTTCAAGCATTTCTACCGGCTGCATTGCTATGGATATACTTAGGCAATCTTAATATGATTCGATCCATGGCGGTAAAAATATTACTCTTCCCGCTACTTGTTGCCCTATCTATTTTTTCCATTTACTATTCTGTCGTTAAAGTTGGAGAAGGAGATAGAAAGTATGCAGTGGAAAATATTGCTAAAACTGCTCAAATCACAGCTTACGATATTCGCTTTCAAACAGGGCGCGATGCTGGATCGGGCTATACTTTAGGTGAACTGGATGGTTCCTTTGGCTCTATGTTTAGATTAGCACCTCAGGCTATTAATGTCTCTTTGTTCAGGCCATATTTGTGGGAAGTGAACAATCCACTTATGCTATTATCAGCTATTGAAAGCTTAGTCTTTCTTATTTTATCCCTGGTACTAGTTTTTAAATATAGACTTGGCGTTCTAAAATCCTTTAGAAACCCGGATGTCAGTTTTTCTTTTGTGTTTTCAATAATTCTTGCTTTTGCTGTGGGTGTTTCATCATTTAATTTCGGAACACTTGTTCGCTATAAAATTCCCTTATTGCCTTTCTATGCGTTGGCCTTGATTCTCATTTATTATGAGAACAAGCCAAGAAAAGCAGAAGAGTTTGAAGAAACGGAATAATTTTCAATCACTTTTTTTCTTGCCGCTATCCCCATTTTTTTTCGCAGTTGTTTATCTACTATTAGTTTTTCAAGCGATTCAATCCAATCATCTTCCGTGGTGCACCAATAGCCACTTGAACCATTGTCTACAATTTCTGTATTAACGCCAACTGGTGAGACTAAGGCAGGTATTTCAAGTGCCATATATTGCAATGCTTTGAAGCCACACTTTCCACTAGCCCAAATATCATTAGTTAGCGGCATCAGGCCAATGTCTATTTGTAAAAGATCTTCTATCTCTGTTTCTTTTGACCACACTTTAAAATCGACAAACCTTAATTTTAACTCCGGATCTTTGTTGGCTATAATTAATAAGCGCCATGAAATCGAAGATTTTTCTGCAAGTTTCTTCAGAACAGGAACAAGGGATTTGATATAGTGTATAGTTGATTGGGTGCCAGTCCAGCCGATAACGATCGAAGTTGATTTTTTAGTGGGATATTTAGAAGGGTTATGAAGATTTACGGTGTCTACAGTTGTTGGGTTAACGATCACATTAGTATTGAATCGTCTGGCATAATTTGCTAAAAAAGAATTTCCGCAACTTACTTTATAACTCCATTTGCAGATTGAACCTACTTTAGCATGCCATTTTAGCAGAGCTACAATTTTGTTTTCCTCAGAGGTATTGGGTAACCAGATAGCGTCATCAAAGTCGTAAATGATTTTCTTTTTGAGGATTCGGGCAATCACAAACTCTAAAATGGGTGGTCCAATTGGCAGGCATTCACGATGGATAAAGACAAAATCAAATTTATTTAACTGGAATAAAACTGTCAACCTAAAGGCTACCCCTTTTATAAAGCCAACTGCTTTTTGAAGCAGATGGCCAGATTTATACAAAATCTTCCAGGCATGCTCATCCCAAAATGATTGAAATGAAATCTGAAAACCGTTTTCTTTTAGAAAGTGGAAATACTGCTCAAAACGAAACCTCTGTGATGGGGCTTCTTTAACAGGATAAGGAATTAAGAACAGAATTTTCATGTTAACTTTACCCAAAAATGGGTAATAAACGACAAATCTCCTTCTAGCGAAAGATTAAGTAAATTCTGATGACTGATCCCGAAGAGCAAATTATCGATTCTGCACATCACAGCTTTTTCAATTGGAAAGAGCTTTGGCGCTATCGCGAATTATTCTATTTCTTTGCATGGCGCGACATCAAAATCAAGTATAAACAAACTGTGCTTGGGTTTTTATGGGCTATTTTCCAGCCCCTTGTCATGATGATTATTTTTACGCTATTTTTTGGCCGCGTGCTCAATGTGCCGTCACAAAATTTACCCTATCCTGTTTTTGTTTTCTCCGGACTTCTTCTGTGGAATCTGTTCTCGACCGGGTTGACAAATTCTGCCAATAGCATGGTAAATAATGCCACTATTATTAAGAAAATTTATTTCCCGCGTCTTATTATTCCGGCATCATCCATACTGGTTGTACTTTTCGATTTCCTGATGGCCTTCGTATTATTTATTCCGATATTAATTTTTTACCAACAACCGCTTTCATGGAATGCCTTATGGTGTTGGCCGCTTGCGTTGATGATAAGTGTGGTAGCAACCTTTGGACCAGGCTGTTGGTTGGCTGCCTTGAATGTGAAGTATCGCGATTTTCGTTACGTCATTCCCTTTCTCATTCAGATTTTATTTTTCTTAACGCCCATCATCTATCCTGTTTCTATGTTGAAGAATCCAATACTCCAATATATGTTGGTGCTATCACCAATGTACGCTGCAGTGGAGTTGTTTAGGTTGCCCTTAACAGGCGCATCTGTTAATTCAACATTTTTACTCATAAGCTTAAGCGCGAGTATTTTTTTCTTACTAGCAGGGATTCTTTATTTTAAAAAGACTGAGGGCTTCTTTGCAGACTTTGCCTAGTGATATGAAGCCGATTTTAGAAGTACAACACATTAGCAAAAGATATAGCATACAGCATCTGGCAGGTGGCTATTTAAGTCTGCGTGAGCGTATGCAAAGCTTTTTCCGTTTTGAAAAATCCAACACAGAGGATTTTTGGGCTCTTAAGGATGTGTCCTTTGAAGTACAAGCTGGCGAATCGATTGGTATTATAGGAAGGAATGGAGCTGGCAAATCCACTCTTTTAAAAATCCTTTCAAAAATTACTCCGCCAACAAGTGGTAAGGTTATAACACGTGGAAGAATAGCCAGCCTCTTAGAAGTTGGCACCGGATTTCATCCTGAACTTACGGGTAGGGAGAATATTTTTTTTAATGGTTCCTTACTTGGAATGAAGCGTATTGAGATCACTGCCAAGTTTGATGAGATAGTTGACTTCAGTGGTGTAGAAAAGTTTTTAGATACTCCTCTAAAACACTACTCCAGCGGAATGCAGTTGCGATTGGCGTTTGCAGTAGCTGCTTTTCTGGAGCCAGAGATTTTGATTATTGATGAAGTATTAGCTGTCGGGGATGCCGAATTTCAGAAGAAGTGCTTGGGTAAGATGGAGGATGTGAGCAAAAGCGGGAGGACAATTTTGTTTGTGAGCCATAACATGTCAACCGTAAACGCACTCTGTTCAAGGGCAATTGTTTTAAATAATGGGATCATCTCTAATGAGAGTAATGCAGTTGGGGAGTTAATCTTGAACTACCTGAGTTCCGTTGAAAATGAAGGATCTTATAAAGGCGTCAAGGTCAATTATTTTTTTGACGAAAATACGGCTTGGGATACGGATACATTTTTAAACATTAAAATCTCCTGGAACAATGAACAAATAAACAAGGAGACATGCATTGATTTAGCTTGCTATACTTTTGATGGAGTAAAAGTGTTTGCTTTTCAGTCCGAGAAAATCACCAGCTTAGATTTGGAAGAACTAAATCCTGTGATTTTCAGAATAAAGAACCCAGGCTTCTCTGAGAATGCTTTATTCTTTGATATAGGATTCAGACAAAAAGGCGATGGAAATTATTTCATCCTGAATCAAAAATGTTTTTCTGTAATTCCTGGACCAGGTGGTCTGCCTGGCTATTCCAGAAATGACGTGGTGATTGTGCCTAAAGTAGAGATTAAATTTTAAGACGAGATGGAGTTTGTCGAGCGTTCCTACTGGGAGAATCAGGTTTCTAAATTTAAGTATGAAATTGCAGCAGATGGCGATTTAGTCCGACAACTTATTTCGCGATGGTTAACTCGAGTGGATAATAAAACGGCATTAGAAATTGGTTGTGTACCAGGTAGGTATCTTGGTTATTTGGGAACATTGGGATATAAATTGTATGGCATTGACGTATTATCGGACTCGCTTCAATCGATGAAGGAGTGGTTGGTAATTAGTGGATTTCGGATGGGGGAGATTAGTTGTATGGAGTTAGAATCGATGCCAACGAACAATAAGTTTGATTTAGTTTGTTCATTTGGACTATTAGAACACTTTGAAGACTATCGTAGTATTTTGAAAAAACACATGGACTTAGTAGCCACGAATGGGTTGGTGATTATTACTACTCCCAATTTCAGAGGATGGGGGCAAAACCTTCTTCATCAATGGCTTGACAAGGAAAATTTATTGAGACATAATGTTTTGTCCATGCAACCTGCTCAATGGGCTGATTGGATGGAGCATTCAAATTTTGAGATTCTTTATCAGGGCTATTTTGGATATTTTTCTTTTTGGGTGGAAGAATCGGACAAAAGAAATTGGCTCAAAAAAATGATCGTAATGTGTTTGATTAAGACGCTTCCGATTACAAGTCGACTGTTACCAAAGAACACGAAATCTCTTTCGCCTTTTTGTGGCGTAGTCGCAAGGAAGAAATAAAACTATGTGTGGAATAGGAGGCTTGTTACGGCTGGACCAGGGGATCAAAGACGAACACATTCGCCTTATTGAACAATTGAAGCACCGAGGGCCTGACGGTAATAATTTTTACCTGGATGAGGAGCAAAATATTGCCTTGGTTCATAGTCGACTCAGCATTATTGATTTGAAGGGTGGCCTTCAACCTATGAGCAATACCTCAAAAAGAAAATGGATAACTTATAATGGCGAGCTCTACAATTTCCAAAGCATAAAGGAAGAATTGAAACGTGACGGATACGCCTTTAGTACGTCATCTGATACGGAAGTAATTCTAGCAGCGTATGAAAAGTGGGGAAAGGATTGTGTGTGTAAATTCAGAGGCATGTTTGCCTTTTGCATTCTTGACTATGACAAGCGAGAATTATTTTTAGCTCGTGATCATTTTGGAATTAAGCCGTTATACTATTATCTAGATAATAAGGTCTTTGCATTTTCCTCAGAGTTATATGGACTAACGGATATTGGTCTCCATCTTTCATACAACTTTCGGGCGATTGATTCTTACCTTGGACTGCAATACATACCTGGAACAGAAACAGCATATAGTGAAACAAAAAAAATAGGACCCGCACAGTCTCTTTCCATAAGCTTTGATCTTAAGAATATTCGCGAAGAGACCTACTGGGAGTTCAACTACTCTCAAAGTTTAACCTTGTCAAAAGACGAATGGATGGAAAGAGTTGAGGCAGCTTTGGAGGATTCAGTTCAAGCTCATTTGGTTTCTGACGTACCTTATGGTGCATTTCTTTCGGGCGGCATTGACTCTACTTTGATCGCGACTTACATGACTAAAGTCTTACGCAGACCAATCAAAACTTTTACAATTGGTTTCGAAGACAACGATTATTCTGAGACGAAATATGCTTTGCAGGTCGCTAAACAGTTGGGGACCGAACACTATTGTGAAATTATTAAGCCCGATGCTCTCGAAATTTTACCCAGTTTGGTTAAGCATTACGGAGAGCCATTCGGAGACAGTTCTGCCATACCTACCTATTATGTTTCGAAGTTGGCACGAGAACATGTTCCTATGGTACTCAGTGGTGATGGTAGCGATGAGGCTTTTCTGGGGTATCAAACCTATCCAAAATGGAATAGTTTTAATCAGTATCAAAATGTTTCCAATTTCAAGAGACCCTTCCATCCTTTTCTATCTATGATTTTGCCTGTTAGGTATCCACCACGCAACAGTTATCAGGGATGGATAGAAATAAATAGGTATATGCCCTATTCTTTGAGAAGAGAATTATGGAAGGGAGATTTGCAAAAATATGCTGTATGGAATAATCCCGAATTTGACTCTTTATTTGCGCGAATGAATGATCAAGGCATTGTTCGACAAGCACAGTACGCTGATTTAAAAACATATTTGCCAAATGATATTCTTACGAAAGTAGACAGAGCCAGTATGATGCATGGTTTGGAAGTGAGAACTCCATTTGTGGATATGGAGATATGGAAATTGATTTCCGGAATGCCCGTTGACATTAATTTAGATGTAAGGAATGGCAGTGGGAAGAAAATATTAAAGAATCTTTTGAGAAAACTCTATCCAGAGGACTTTGTTTCGAGACCAAAGCAAGGGTTTTCAATTCCTTTGACGGATTGGCTTTCAATACCAAAAATGAAACAACGAATGCAATCGTTACACGATTCGAATTCCGGATTATTGGACTTTTTTAATCGTTCAGCAATTAAGAAAGTCGTTGAAGGTAAAAATGGCAAGTATAGTTGGTTGCTTCTGATCTTAGACGAATGGCTTAAGTTGTGCAAGGAAAAAAGAAAATAAGGGTTTTGGTTCTTCTGGACAACTTTAATCTTGGCGGAGCCGAAAGACAGGCTATTATCCTATCCGATTTATTGAATGAGACGAATGATTTTGAAGTCAGTATAGCCTCCCTTACTCCAGAGGGAAATTTGCTTGAGGATAATCAAGTATCGAAAGCACTCATAAAGCAAAAGCAGTACGTGTCTCATAATAATTTAGCGTTGATAATTTGTGAAATGCTTTTCTTTTCAATACGATTGAGAAAACTAAAGCCAGATGTTATTATACCGTTCACCATCAGGCCAAATGTTATTATTAATTTTGCGTGGCAGCTAACAGGAGCAAAATGCTGTTTCTGGAATCAGCGGGATGAAGGGTTTGGATTTCCGAAAACAAGAGATGTCTTGTTCTATTGGTCTTTTTGGAATTCCACCGCTTACATTGCTAATTCAATTTCATCTGAAAATGCATTAACGGGTTACCTAAGCGGTGTTGCGGGTAAGATTACCATCATTCCAAACGGAATAAGTCCAACTTATCCCTCCTTGCCTACTCATCAATGGCAAAGTCGGTTTGCAACCGAGGGGAGATTAGTAGCTGTTATGGTTGCGAATTTGACAAATAAAAAGGATCATGAAACAGTAATTAAGTCTTGGGCTTACCTAAAGTATGAACAAGAATTAGAGACCCTTCCTAAATTGATCCTAGTTGGTAAAAAGGCTGAGAGTTTTGAAAAACTGAATGATTTAATCAATCAACTTAGGTTAACTGATGATATAGTGTTTAGTGATTTTGTGGTGGATATATCTGGACTTTTGACAATTGCAGACATAGCCATTCACAGTTCATTATCGGAGGGTTTGCCGAATGCTATTTTAGAGTGTATGCAAAAATCAATACCTGTAATTGCCTCCGACATACTTGCTCATCGAAATGTGTTGGGCGAGGACTATAAATTTCTTTTTGGTATTGGCGATTATAAACAACTATCAGAAATGGTCATTACACTTTGCAATAACAGACCTGAAAGGGAATCATTAGGAGCAAGTAATCAAAAACGATTTCAAGATAATTTTACAGCTTTAAAAATGATGAATGCATATTCGGATCTGATTAAATCCAAATTAAAATAGCCCTTTACTTAAACAGATGAAACCCAGAATAATTCACCTCGTAAATAATCTTCGAACAGGTGGTGTCACGAAGGTCGTGCAGGATTTATGTGCGGATTTTATTGATGACTATGAAATTCACATTATTGCCCTTACTGATGAACATGAAGTTTTATCTTTATCAAATTGGCCGACTGCTGTGCAGATTCATGTATTTAATTTTACTGAGGACAAAGATTACTCTCTTTTCGGATATCTGATTATACTATTTGATAAATCACATTGGCGAATTAAGTATGAATCGATGATCAGTTTAATTTTAGAATTGCAGCCAAGGATTATCCATTGTCATCTTCAACCAAGGGAATTGTTGATATTACTTTCTCATGGGACTATTCCAAAGGAAAGACTACTTTTTACAGATCACTCCACCAGAATTAGAAAAAAAGAATACAAGTGGCTTAACATAATTTTATTAAGCTGGGTGTATCGAAGAATTTATAGAAATTTTCACGTAGTAGCAGTTTCCCAGAGTGTCCATGATTACCATAAACACTTCAAGATTATTTCTAAAAAGAAGCTGTATGCCACGATTACAAATAAAGTAAACACAAGTATTTTTACCCCAACTGAACGTAAAGAGCAGACCGTAATAAAGGTTATTTATGTTGCCCGGCTTCACTCTAAAAAAGGACATGATACTTTGATCAGGGCATGGACCGTATTGAATTCAAAACAGAAGGCCGAATTGATATTGGTAGGAGATGGACCATTGGAGTTGGAATTGAGGGATATGGCAAAGGCAACGCCCTCTATTCATCCAATTGTTTTTACCGGAAACGTAAATAATGTCTTGCCGCTCCTTCAAGCAGCACATGTGGGGGTTTTTCCTTCTTTGAATGAAGGATTGCCACTATCTCTTTTAGAGAAAATGTCATGCGGTCTACCAGTGATTGTATCGAGCATTCCAGAATTTAAGACTATCATACAGGAGGGCGTAAACGGTCTCTTCTTTGAAGTAGAGAACACGGCTCAGCTATCCGAGAGACTGAAGATATTAATTGAAGATCCTGAGTTAAGAAAAGCCTTAGGGGCAAATGCCAGAGAATTTGTGCTGTCGAATTTTAGCCATGGCGAAAATAGAAAGGCGTATCAAAATATCTATGACAGCATCCTATCTTTGACGTAATGCCAAAAAGAGAGGTCGTATACCTGGAAGGAAGACCAGCTGCCCATATTATTCACAGGAGACTTGCGGAGTCATTGGACTGCAAAATCGATTTTATTGATCCGTTTATTAGATGGCAAGACTTGAGTAAAGGTATTTTTTTTAATTTTTTTGCCTGGGTTTTGAATGCCCAATACTTGGCAAAAAAATACAAGGACAAAGATATTTTTCTAATCGATAATCTCCATTTCACTCCTGTTATAATGAATTGGTTGCTGCGAAAGAAAAAAACGCTGGTTGTACACCTAGGTAGTCATACACTATATTTTATCGTTACTAAAAAATTCTCACCAGCTAACAGGTGGCTTCATAAGTTCATACTTTCGCAATATGATGTCCTAATTTTTGAAGGCTTAATGGCACAAGATTTTGCCTCTTCTATATTGAAAAAAAAACTTCCTGTTCATTTTAATACATTTTTGGGTGTTCCCTCCGAACGATTCCTCTCTTTAAAAAATATTAAGCCCGATCTAATGTCAACCGTTGTTATAGTTGTTGCCAACGGCCCTGCTGAGTTCAGAGCTCATTATAAGGGACTGGATTTAATGATTGAAGCTTTCAATATTGCGCTTCAAAAAAATGATCAATTGAAATTATTGATTCTGGGTAATTGGTCAGCCGATGTAGTTGAAAAATTGGTCGATCCTGCAACCAAAGAAAAAGTTCACTTCAAAGGAAACGTTTCAAGTATAGAAGAGTTCATGGTTACAGCATCTTTGTGCCTGCATTGCAGTCGAGGGGATGCCTTTCCAACGTCAACACTCGAAACAATGATGGCGGGTATACCAACAGTAGTGTCGGAGTGGACAGGTACCAAAGAAGTTGTAGAAAAAATAGATATTCGATTTATTGTTCCAAATGATGCTGAAGTAATTGCTTCAAGAATGCTTTGGTATTTTGGACTGTCGATTGAGGAAAGACTTGAAATTTCTGCGAAATGCAGATTGACAGCAAGCGCTTATACGCAGGAGAATGCAGTGAAACATTATCAAGATACATTCAAACAGATTTACGGAAGTTTTATAAAGTAATTACAAAAAGCGGATTTCCTTATACTTTATAGTTTAATTAATGTGATGCGATGGCTATTTCAGCAAAAGATTGTGCGATTCTCTTTTTTTCAAAGAAAGCATTAGGCCTTTCTTTTCAAAGGACGCTCATGCTGGGCCGTCTGAATCTCAACGCTTCCAAATCAGATATCGAATCATGCTTGGAAAAATATAATAGTCCGGAGTTAACCAAGATAAATGATGTTGCTTGGCCCGATGAATACGCTGAGCCTCTTTTTAGAATTTTGGGAGCCAAAAATGTGGAAAGTATTGATCATTCAGATTACGAAAAGGCGACTATAATTCATGATATGAATTTGCCGATCGATAAAAATTTTAATGGCAAATTTACCTGTCTGGTAGATGGGGGAACGCTCGAACATGTTTTCAACATGCCAATAGCGATTAAAAATTGTATGGATCTTTTGGAGGTGGGCGGACATTTTTTCGGGGTTAGTCCTGCCAACAATCAAATGGGACATGGATTTTATCAGTTTAGTCCTGAGTTGTTCTATCGGATATTTTCTTCTGAAAATGGTTTTGAGGTTATCAAGATGTTTGTTACCACCACGGATGTAAAAGGAGGATGGTACGAAGTATCAGATCCGAAAACGGTTAATAGTCGTGTCATGCTTGTAAATGACGTTGCCTTAAATCTTGTGGTTATTGCAAGGAAAACTGAAGACAAGGAGGCGTTTAATATGGGTTACCCTCATCAAAGTGATTACCAATCCGTTTGGAATGTCGCATCATCAATTAAAATCAACAGTCCACTCGCCACCGAAAATGCGGGCATGCTTTTCTACCGAAAGTATTTTCCGAAATCGTTGAAAGTTGTAATTCATTTTATATATAATCTTTTAAAGGTGAGAAAGGTGCACTCGGTAGAGTTAGGAACTTTTAACCCTAGCCACTTCAAGAAGGTTGATCTTTAATTGCTCATTGTTTATTTAGTGAAGTGAAAAAACGATACGACCAACTGATATATCTCGATGGACTTAATGGCCTTAGGGCAATTGCGGCATTGGCTGTACTTTTTTCTCACACTACTTCTGAACTTGCCAACTTTGGCCTAAGTTCATTTGTATTTGGAAAATATCCAGACGGTACCCCGATAACAACTCTTTTGGCTGGTTTCGGGGTTACGATTTTTTTTGCGTTAAGCGGTTTTCTAATAACCTATCTCTTGCTACACGAGCATAAATGGAACACAACCATAAACATTAAGAACTTTTATATCCGAAGAATTTTAAGAATCTGGCCTTTATACTACGCCTATTTGGTATTGTCCATACTCACGTTGATTTTGTTTAAGATTGATTTTAGAGAAAGTTTTATCCTTTATTATGTTTTCATGGCTTCTAATGTGCCCTTTATAATGGCCAGTGAAATCCCTTTTCTAGGTCACTACTGGTCGTTGGGTGTAGAAGAACAATTTTATTCTTTCTGGCCATGGGTAATTAAGAGGACAAATTCGATGCTGGTTCTAACCATCATGGTTTTTATTTCGCTTATCCTAATTAAGTGTGCTTTACGATACATCGATATTCGATTCCATGATGGAAATAGCACCTGGCCCTACCTTTCAGTTCATGTAACAAGGTTTCATTGTATGCTCATGGGGGCAATAGGTGCAATTTTTTACTTTAGAAGAGATTGGAGATTCTTGAAAATGATGAATAATTATCCAATTCAACTTTCAGCTTGGTTAGTTATTTTCTTGGCGTTATTCAACAAATTTCATGTTGCCTCTTTTCTTGATAATGAACTAATTGCAGTGGTAACGGTTGTCTTAATTGTTGGCCAAATTGAAAAAAGTCACAGGGTGCTTAACCTTGAAAATAGAGCTTTAAATTTTATTGGAAGAATATCCTATGGAATCTATGTTCTTCACCCGTTGATAATTTTTTATGCAGCCAGGGCAGTGGGTTTTTTTAAGTTTACTCCGGGTTATTTTGCGGTATATGTGTCGATCTTCTTTGTTACAATTTTTGTTTCATATCTTTCCTTTGAGTTTTTTGAAAAAAAATTTTTGGTGATGAAAGTAAAGTATGATTCCCTTTCAAAGGGTACTTGAAATGGTGATCGTAATATGAAAATCATCCCTAGTACAGCACGTTTTATTGTTTTGACTTTACGTCTTGAAAGTTTTTTTGTTTTTGCCTATTCCCTCCACCCTTTTTTCAAAAAGCTTATTCCTCCACATACCAACTATCCTCAGGGCTCTATCAAAAGAGTGACACGCAATGGAGCAAAATTTAATTTAGATATATCAGACTATATGCAATGGTATTTGTATGTGAATGGTGTAGATATTTCGTGGAAAATTGCTGCTGAGCGTGTAAAAAGGGATTCAATAGTCTTAGATATTGGTTCCAATGTGGGTCAATTCAGTCTTAGTCTTGCAAGCTTTCTTCATAAAGAACGAGGAGATAATATTGATATCTATGCGTTTGAGCCGAATCCAACGATTTTCAGTGTACTCGTTCAAAACCTTTCCTTAAATAGTGACTGGAAGCCTAAAATAATACCAGTACAACTTGCATTAGGTTATAAAAATGATACTACTTATTTTGAGTCAGGTGGAAGAAATTCAGGAGCCGGCAAAATCACGGATGAAAAGTCTGAAGTCGAAGTTAAAATGATGACATGTGATTCTTTTATGACAGAACTTGGTGGTTACAAGCGAATTTCATTTATTAAAATTGATGTGGAGGGGTTTGAACCTGATGTTTTTGATGGGGCATGGACATTGATAACAAGCCAAAGACCTACATTATTTTTCGAGTTCACACCCACATGGTATCGCCAACGAAACCGTGATCCTTTTCAACTTCTGATAAACCTAAGGGATATACAGTATAAATTGTGGCGAGAAACTGAAATGGGACTGGTTCCAATTGTTGAAGTAGCTGATATGGATAAAATTTATCAAACAAATATTCTTGCAGTGCCTTGTTAGCTTGTCTATGGGAAAGAGAAGAGTCCTCCACTTTACAAGTATTATTAACCGAGATGACTTTATTGATACAGTTGTCAGAAATGCGGATTCGGAGAAATATTTAATGATGGCATCCTCTTATCGGGGTTTTAGTAATATTGAAAATACAAATTATGAGGCAATTGGAATACCATCCTTTACCCTTCATATTGATCATGGGTGGATGGATATGTTTCGAGGAGCGTGGCGTTTAAGTAAAATTCTAAGGCAAGAGAAA
Organism: Bacteroidia bacterium; assembly: GCA_031384515.1. GTDB lineage: Bacteria > Bacteroidota > Bacteroidia > Cytophagales > Cyclobacteriaceae > ELB16-189. The sequence goes on along the minus strand of JANNAQ010000084.1, from coordinate 114,763 downwards.
ATTGACATTCTTCACACCCATCACTTTTACGAAGCCATCATCGGAAGGCTTGCTTGCTTTCTTCATCCTAAAACAGCACATATAATTGGTAGACACTACCATGATCAATTTTACTTAACAACAAGCGGGCTGAAGTTGAGATTTTATCTCTTGGTTGAGCATATAATCAATAGCTTAGCCAAAGTAATTATTGTTCCCTCTTCACTTATTGTGGACCTATTGATCAAACAAGGAGTGAAGCCAGGTAAAATTGAACTGATACCATATGGTTTTGATTTTAGTTCTTCACGGTATCAAAAGTTTACCAATGAACAGGTTGAAGTTTTGCGTGGCGAGCTCGGCTGGACCGGAAAATTCATAATCGGTAACATCGGTCGCCATCATAGTATCAAAGGCCAGATTTATTTAATTAGGGCCTTGAAACTCATTCAAAGAGAAATTCCGCAGAGTCTGTTGATCATGGTAGGGGATGGTCCGTATCACAAGGAGTTAATAGATGAGGTCGGCCGACTTGATTTAGGGGATTCTGTTATTTTTATGGGATGGCGAAAGGACGGTACTAAATTGATTAATGGCATGAACGTAGTCGTACATCCAACTCTTCAGGAGGCCTTTCCTCAACTTATGATTGAAGTGATGGCCTTGAGAAAACCATTAGTAATAACCCCGGTTTCGGGAGTCATTGATGTTATACAAGATCAGATTAATGGTTTTTTAATACCCTTTAAAGATGAAAATAGCATTGCCCGTACCGTGAAGGTAATTTACCTAAACGAAAAACTAACCGTTACTGTCTCTGAAACTGCAGAGAGGTACGTCAAGACGAATTTTACAATTCAAAAGATAATTCCTCAGTTTGAGCGAGTCTATGAAATGGTGAGAGCAAAATAATGGAACAGAATTTTCATCCTATCTTTTCTATTATTATTCCAACTTACAACCGTGGGTTTCTATTACCCAACACGATTAATTCTGTTCTGGATCAAACCTATTTTTTCTTTGAAGTTATCATTGTGGATGACGGCAGTACGGATAATACTTCTGAGCTTGTCAAGCCGTATCTAGCGGATAAAAGGATTTCTTATTTTAAGATTAAGAATTCTGAGCGGGGCGCTGCACGGAATTTTGGTGTTCTTCGATCGAAAGGAGATTATATTACGTTTCTTGATTCGGACGATATTTTTTTACCTTGGCATTTGGCAACGGCATTAGAAAAGATCAGAAGTAGTAATTCTCCTCCTGTTTTTCACTTGAGATATGAAATATTGCTTTTGGATGGATCTGTTGATTTGCCCCCACTACTGCCAAGCCCGGTCAATGATAAACTGCTTGAAGGTAATTTTCTAAGTTGCATGGGTGTATTTCTTCGAAGAGATATAGCAGAACAAAATCCATTTGATGCAGATCGTCAATTATCGGGCTCAGAGGATTATGAGCTTTGGCTACGGATTGCGGCACGCGTACCCATCCTAACATTTGATGAAATCACTTCTAGATTGATTAACCACAAAGATCGAAGCGTTATTCACACGAATCCAAAATCGCTCATGGCTCGGATTTCATCATTGGGCAGAAAATTACAAGGCAACGAACTATTTATGCAACGTTTTGGTAATCGATTGGAAATGTTTAACTCATTCAGTACGTTATACCTAGCTTTGCACCTGGCACTTTCCGGGGCACGGTGGCTGGCATTGAAGAGCCTGGTATATTCGGTAAGAGAATATCCATATGTGGTATTTAATTATCGTTTTGGAGTAGCCCTCAAAAAAATCTTACTTTGGTGATTTGATATGTGCGGCATAGCGGGAATTGTTTCACAAAAGACTCCAACGGAATTAGACATCCGTATAATGACTGATTCAATTCGTCATCGCGGCCAGGATGCGTCTGGCTATTTTATGAACGCGCAAGTTGCTCTTGGTCATAGGAGGTTGAGTATTATCGATCTTGACGCCAGGAGCAATCAACCTTTTTTTTCACGTGATAAAAGATATGTTATTGTCTACAATGGAGAGATTTATAACTACAGGCAGATTGCGAAAGAGATAGCTCAGGAAGGCATAACCTTTAGAACGACTTCCGACACCGAAGTAATCATTGAGGCCTTCGCTTTATGGGGAACTGGTTTTGTGCACAAGTTGAATGGAATGTTTGCCTTTGCAATTTATGATACCCTGGAAAATAAATTGTTTTTATACCGGGATCGCGTTGGTAAAAAGCCTTTGTTTTATTCTTTCAAGGATGGGTTGTTTTTATTTGCTTCGGAACTAAAATCAATCCTGAAGCATCCAATCATGCACTCCAGTCAACGTGTTGATCGTTCAACCATCTCCACATTTCTTCAATTGGGATATATTCCACAACCCAAAACATTTTATAAGGATATCTATAAATTTCCAGCGGGACACTATGGTATTCTTTCGTCTAAGTTAGAGTTTTCCATACTACCGTACTGGAATGTCGCGCATCAGTTAACAACCTCCCGCCCGACAACAGAGGCAAGCGCTTTTAGAAAATTAAAAGAACTAGTTACAGATGCAGTTCATTCTAGGCTTGTGGCAGATGTACCAGTCGGGATTTTTCTAAGTGGGGGAATTGACTCAAGTTTGGTAGCGGCATCAGCTTCCCAGGCAGCAAAGCTAAAGACCTTTTCAATTGGCTTCAAGGAGAGTAAATTCGATGAAACTATCTATGCTGAGCGAGTGGCAAAATTTCTAGGAACGCATCATCACAGTTACCGCTTGCACGAAAGTGAAGCGGTAGAGATGGTAGAAAAATATATGGATCATTTTGATGAGCCTTTTGCGGACACGTCAGCTATTCCCACTATGATGGTTTCTCAATTAGCAAGACGGGATGTAACGGTCGCTTTAACAGGTGATGGTGGGGATGAACTTTTCTTAGGTTATGGTTCTTACGCGTGGGCCGAACGATTAGGCAGTCCATTTTGGTCTATTTGGAGGCCCATCCTAAAACAATCTTTAAAATTAATTCCTTCTTCCCGGTGGCAGCGTGCCTCTCATCTTTTTGACAAGGTGAGTTTAGAAAAAAGGCGAAAACATATTTTTTCGCAAGAGCAATATTTCTTTTCGGAATCTGAGCTAAACAATGGTTTGTTAAGGCAGGCTGAAATTTATGCTGATTGGGAATACGATGATTTTAGATATTTAGATATTTTATCTGAAGCTGAGCGGCAAGCGCTATTTGATTTTCAGTTGTATTTGCGTGATGACCTTTTGGTGAAGGTAGACAGAGCAAGTATGTATTACGGCCTGGAATGTCGTTGTCCATTGCTAGACCATCGACTCGTAGAATTTGCAGTCAACTTGCCGGAATCCCTAAAAAAAAGAAATGGAGTGACAAAATTTCTGATGCGCAAAATGCTTTTTGAGATGACGCCAAAGGAATATTTTGATAGACCCAAGAGAGGATTTAGCATACCGCTTTCCCAATGGATGAAAAATGAACTTAAGTATTTCATGAAATACTTAAGTGAAGAGGAATTAAACAAAACCGGACTTTTCAGTGTCTCATTTGTTAACGATTTGATTACTCGTTTTATGAAGGGTGAAGATTATTTGTATAATCGCCTGTGGGCACTGATAATCATTCAGAAATTTTTGACCAAGCAGAGTGTCACATAAGCGAGTACTTTATCTTTCGTATGATGGACTTTCCGACCCGTTAGGACAATCTCAAGTATTGCCATATGTCGTGGGTTTGGCTAAAACAGGTTATGATTTTGTAATCGTCAGTTTTGAGAAAAGAAAAGTACTTAAAGTCCGTTACGATGAGATAAAAATTATCTGTGCAACAAACAAAATTGAATGGATCCCACTCACCTATCACAAACACCCCCCCGTACTGTCAACCGTTTATGATGTATGGAAACTGTGGCTTGAAGTGAGAAGAGCCTATCACCGAAACGCATTCCAGATTATTCATTGTAGAAGTTATATTACAGCATTGATTGGGTTGCTGGCGAAAAGGAAATGGGGGGTAAAGTTTATTTTTGACATGCGTGGCTTTTGGGTGGATGAAAGGGTAGAAGGTGGATTATGGAATTTAAAGAACCCAATTTTTAAGATCATCTATTCCTTTTTCAAGGTAAAGGAAAAACAATTTCTAAGAGAAGCCGATCAAGTGATTTCCCTAACAGACAATGCAAAAAAAGAGATCGAGTCATGGGAAATCAACAGTGCTCCAATCCATGTAATACCCACATGTGTTGACTTGGATTTATTCGACCCAAAAAAAATCAACACTGAAGAACAGGCTTTACTCCGAAATAAGTTAAGCCTAAATGAGAATGATTTTGTCCTTATGTATTTGGGATCTTGGGGTACGTGGTACTTGACCAACGAAATGTTGGATTTTTTTTTAATACTAAAACAGAAAAAACCGCTTGCGAGGTTTTTGATTGTAACCGGTGATAGGGTTGATGTAGGAAATCATCCAAACAAAGAAGATATCATAGTTACCTACGCAATTAGAAAGCAAGTACCTCTATACATATCACTGGCTAGTGCGTCCCTTTGTTTTATTAAACCATCCTTTTCAAAGAAGGCCTCATCTGCTACTAAGCTTGGAGAATTAATGGCGTTAAATGTGCCTATTATTGCCAACACTAATGTGGGAGACAATGATTCACTTTTTAAGGAGGAGCCAGGAATCTTGTTAATTAAAGAATTCTCTCAAGGTCAATTTCATGAGGCGATCGACAGATTGGATGAATTAAAGAATGCAGCAAAGCAAACTCCAAAAATTGCCTTGCAAAGACTTTCTTTGCGAAATGGAGTAACTTTGTATGATCTTGCCTATAAGGCATAATATCCATTTGTGCGAATGAAGCTTGTGAGTAAAAAAAGTCTGTTGTATTGGCTAAGTTTTTTTATCTACCTCATCACTGTTTATCCGTGTAATTCGCAAATCCCTCAAGCTGCTTTTTTGATTCCCTCAACGGGGTGTCTCAACGAGCGATTAAAAAGCACAAACACTTCCCAACAGGCATCCAGTTATCAATGGGATTTTTGCGAAGGAGATTTTGCAACATTGCCATCGGCTTTTCACATCGGTTCTTTGACAGGAGCCTTTAGCCCTAGGAATATGGAAGTAATAAACGATGGAACGAGTTGGCTTGCTTTTGTTGTGAGCACTGGAACTAATGAAATTTATCGACTTGATTTTGGACCAACAATAAGCAATGTGTCTCCTTTTGTAACAAATTTGGGAAACGTTGGGAATCTATTGGATAGGCCAATTTCGATTAGAATAGCACATGAGAACGGAGATTGGTTGGGATTGGTGGTGAATAATGCAGGTTCATTAGTAAGGATTTTGTTTGGAGCGAGTTTAGTAAACGGCACACCGTTTTCTGAGACTTTAATCGAGGGATTCACCGGTAACAATGGCTTAGCGATTGAAGATACCGGGATTGAAAAAATAGCGATCGCAACCAATATTAATACGAACACTTTGACTATCGTTAACTTCGGAAATTCTTTTCTAAACACCCCTACACCAAGTGACTTATTAACAACTACACCGATTGCCGGAGCCCTTGAGCTGGATGATATAAAGATTTTGAACTACCGCGGTAATTGGTATGGTTTCGTTGTCGGTGGAAGTTCCAAAAACATAATAAGGCTGGATTTTGGACTAAATCTGTTTTCAACTCCCATACCTGTAAATGTTACTGGCAACTTAACGGCATCAGGAGGTGACTTTCCTACGGGAATCGCTCTCCACTGGGATGCAGGGAAATTTACAAGTTTCGTTCAAACATTTTCCGGTCAATTGTATCAGGGTGATTACGGATCTGATTTTTTAAACCAATCACCTTCTTATACTAGTCTAGGAAATTTAGGACTTCTGACAAATTCAATCAATCTCGAATTAATTAAAGTAAATTCTAATTGGTATGGGTTCATATTGGATTTTAGCAATTTGGGTATCAATCGTATAACTTTTCAAAATCCCTGTTCAACCAGCACACCAGCTTCCGTGTTAGTGGCACCAGATAGCGTTATCTATTTAACTCCGGGTAGTTATGATGTTTCATTAGAGGCCACTGATGAAAATGGGAATTTTGATTATGCCTCGTCCTCGATTATTATCTCCAATCTTCAATCACCTGATATTAATTTCTCAGCTCAAAATATGTGTGTTGGTAGTTTAATTAATTTCATGCCAGAAAACACATCAGGAGATATCACAAGTTATGAGTGGGATTTTGGAGATACCAACTCTTCAACACAGGCGATCGCTTCTACGATTTACAGTGTGTCTGGAGAGTATTTGGTAAATTTTAATGTGATGTCTTCCAATACCTGCAAGAACTTCGCTGAAAAAAAAATAAAACTATACAATCCTCCCTCCTCTGTTTTTGAACTACCCCCAGGTCTCATCTGCACCAACAATGAATCTACCTTCACAAACAATACAGTAGATAACTTTGATGGCAATCTGACCTATGAATGGTTTGTTGATAATAATCTGCAGGCCACCACTCGCGATTTAAAATATGCTTTTTCAATCGGGGGCAACCAAGACATAAAATTGAAAACCTCAATTCCCGGATGTTCAAGTGAATTAACGCAAACACTCAATAATATTCAATTGGGTCCAACAGTAGATTTTGATTACAAGGGTCAATGCGAAAATGAAGCGATTACTTTCACTAATAATTCATCAGGTGATATTTCAGATTATTTATGGGATTTTGGAAATGGGCAAACAAGTACCGATATCAATCCAACACAGACTTATTCTTCAATCGGTAATAATTTGGTTTCGTTACAGACTACTGGAACAAATGGCTGTATAAGTTCGACAAATAAATCGCTCACCATTTACACTACCCCAAAACCCGACTTCTCCCTAGACCTTCCACCATTTTCTTGTTCCGGTACACCTTCGCAATTCAATGACCTTACACGAAGCCCAACGGATAGCAATCTGTCTTCGTGGAGCTGGAGTTTTGGAGATGTTGCAAATGGAATTTCAACTACAAAGAACCCTACCTATACATATGCTTTAGTTGGATCGTATAATGTTTCGATGACGGCCACCACAAACTTTGGATGCTCTTCAACAAAACTTAAAACAATTCAGATCGCAGTGTCACCTAAACCTGACTTCACATTTGGTGCTTCTTGTTTAAGTAAACCAACTTTATTTACTGACGCTTCCGGTGCCAATAATAAATCCTGGTTGTGGAAAATTGGAGGCACTTCTTATGCCATTCAAAATCCTACTCATGTATTCTCAGCTCCTGGCAATTTCAAAGGTGAATTGATGGTTACGGGAAACAATGATTGCGTGTCGATTCTATCTAAACCTATCATAGTTTACGCTCCTCCTACATTAGACTTTTTAACCGAGAATAATTGTTCGCCTCAAGCCACTTTGTTTAAAGACGTTACGGCCCCAAATCAAGACCCAACCATTTCTCGAGTTTGGGATTTTGCTGGGAAGGGCAATGGAACGGGCTCGTCAACTCAGTTTGCTTTTCCTTCACCCGGAACTTATAATGTCAAGCTTACAACATCAACCCAATCAGGTTGTACTTACTCATTAACAAAAGGCACAGTCATTGTACCTGCGCCAATTGCAGACTTTTCGACTTCAATTGAAAGCGGTCCGCCTCCGCTTGCCGTTCAATTTAAAAACGAATCGAAGAATGCGACATCCTACCAATGGCGATTTAATGATCTTAACAATTCGAGCAGCTCTCTGGAGTCTCCTTCTTTCACCTATACGGCCCTTGGTGAGTTCATGGCCGACTTAACGGCAAACAATGTTCAGGGCTGCGTTGATACTAAGGGTGAAAAAATACATGTTATTGTACCTAGCTCGGAAGTGGAATTGGAGCAATTTACTTTGCTGCATGATCAGGTAACTGGTTCTGTAAGGCCAGTACTTTCGATTCGAAACAATAGCAACTATACCATTAAAAACCTGGAGGTGATTCTGGATATAGCCGGAAACGCCTTAGTTAAAGAAATAATTAATTTGACTGTATTACCCAATGCGACAACTTCTCAAATTTTGAAATACGAGTTACTTCCACGTAATACCAAACTTGATTACCTATGTGTTAAGCTTCAATTGTCGGATGACCGCTTGTCGGATGAAACCAATTTAACAGACAACAGTGAGTGTATTAGCATTGAATCAAATGAAATTCTTTTTTCACCTTATCCAAATCCAGTTAGGGATCAGTTGAATTTTGATTGGATAGCCGAGGTGCAGGGCTCGGTAAAGGTTTCTGTTGTCACTCAAATGGGTCAGTTGGCCTTTCAAAAAGATATTTCTGGTGTTGAAGTTGGCTTAAATCAAATTGTGCTGGATGTTTCTAATCTGAATTCAGGTTTCTACATGTTGATCTTTGAAAGTGCAGGAAGTGGGAAGACTTTTTCATTCGTAATCCTGAATTGATATGGACTATATCTAAATTCCTCAAGAATTTTATTTTCCACTCTAGTTTCATACCAAATTTTATTCTGTTAATTTTCGTCTCTTTACCCAAATCGATCATTTTTCATTACCAAAAACCTCTTCATGAAAGTGAAATTAGATGCCATTGACCGGAAGATTCTCGGGATACTTCAAGCAAACTCGAATATTACTAACGCACAACTGGCCCTTGAAATTGGCCTTTCACCTGCACCAACCCTAGAGCGAGTAAAAAAGTTAGAAAACCAGAATGTGATTCGTAGTTATCATGCAGTAGTCGATACTGGTCAGGTAGGATTAGGTGTAAGTACCATTGTGATGGTTTCGTTAAAAGGGCATAACAAGGACAACATTGAGAAGTTCATGAAGGCGATTGGCAAAATTGAGGAAGTTATTGAATGCCACCACGTTTTAGGGCAAGCCGATTTTATTCTGAAAATCGTTTGCACGGATATACCAGCGTATCAAAACTTGATGTTAGAAAAAGTTTCTAATATTGAAGTAGTCGATACCTTACAGTCTATGGTGATCCTCTCTACATTTAAGGATAGTAAAGTAGTACCAATTCCATGAGCGAGATGACTCTTGATAAGACGTTGGTCTTGGATGAAGACCAGGTGAACCAAAAGATCCGTAGGATGGCTTTTGAAATTTATGAGAATAACTTTAAGGAAAATTCTATTGTCCTTGCAGGTATTGATGGACAAGGCTATGTCTTTGCACAACTTTTATCCAAAGAACTAACTAGAATTTCGCCCATTGCTCCATTAGTTGTTAAAGTAAGTTTAGATAAACTATCTCCTCTTCAGAGTCAAGTTGAGCTTGATTGCGATCTTAAAGAAATAAAGAAAAAATGTGTTGTACTGATTGATGATGTTCTTAATACTGGACGCACCTTAGCTTATGGGCTCAAACCTTTTCTAACAATTGAAGTAAAGAAAATTGAGGTGGCCGTTCTCGTTAATCGCAGCCATACACTTTTTCCCATATTGCCCAACTATACCGGCTTTGAGCTCTCCACAACATTAAAAGACCACGTGGAGGTAAAACTTGGAAAGGAAAATTCTGTTCATCTCAAATAATTCAAATCGCTCAATGTTTAAGTCTTATTTGAATTTGGGAGTTTAAACTTTGAATAACCATGTCGGTACACAAAAAGCAAGAACTAAAAAAAGTAACTACTCATCAGTTACAGGAAATGAAAAAGAGAGGCGAGAAAATTGCCATGCTCACCGCGTATGATTTTAGTATGGCCCGGATTATCGATGGTGCAGGAATTGACGTTATTCTAGTGGGAGACTCAGCTTCCAATGTAATGGCAGGAAATGAAACCACGTTGCCTATTACGTTAGACCAAATGATCTACCATGCCACGTCTGTAGTGAAAGCCGTAGCGCGGGCTTTGGTGGTAGTGGATATTCCATTTGGCTATTACCAGGGTAGTTCTGGTGAAGCACTTCGTTCTTCTATCAGAATTATGAAGGAGTCTGGCGCACATGCTGTAAAAATGGAGGGAGGAAGCGAAATAAAAGATTCCGTGTTGAGGATTTTAAGCGCTGGTGTTCCAGTAATGGGCCATTTGGGTTTGACCCCACAATCAATTTTTAAATTTGGAACATATTCAGTAAGAGCCAAAGAGGAAGAAGAGGCCAATAAACTGATTGAAGACGCACAGCTTTTGCAAGAATGTGGCTGCTTTGGAATTGTGCTTGAAAAAATTCCAGCTGATTTGGCGAAAAAGGTTGCCAGTCAATTGCAGATTCCAGTGATTGGAATAGGAGCAGGCCCTGATGTAGACGGCCAGGTGTTGGTCATGCAAGATATCCTTGGCATCACTAAGGATTTTAAGCCAAGGTTCTTAAGGCGCTATGCAGACCTCCATTCCGTTATTACTGACGCAATTGGTAAGTATGTGTCGGACGTCAAATCAAAAGAGTTTCCGAATCAGGAGGAAAAGTACTAGTGAGTGGTATAAATTTTATAATTTTCGCACCCAATAATAAAGTCATAAGCAATTTTACCCCCTAAAATACCCACAAGATGAGCGATCAAAAAATCAGCATTAGCAATGGAAAACTAACTGTACCTGAAAATCCAACTGTTCCCTTTATAGAGGGTGATGGCACAGGAGTTGACATTTGGCCTGCTTCAAAATTTGTTTTTGATGCAGCTGTTGAAAAGGCATATAAAGGAAAACGCAAGATCAATTGGAAAGAGGTGCTGGCTGGCGAAAAGGCCTTCAACAAAACAGGTAGCTGGATGCCAGAAGAAACCATGAGCATTTTTAGGGAATATCTGGTTGGCATTAAAGGACCCTTGACAACTCCGGTTGGTGGAGGTATCCGTTCACTAAATGTGGCGCTACGTCAGGATTTGGATCTTTATGCCTGTGTTCGCCCTGTTCAATGGTTTAAAGGAGTACCATCGCCTGTAAAAGAACCTCACAAAACTAACATGACTATCTTCCGCGAAAACACTGAAGACATCTATGCAGGAATAGAATTTCAAGAGGGCAGTGACGATAATAAAAAATTCATGGGTTTTTTCAAGGAAGCCTTCCCTAAGCAGTATAAGAAAATCAGATTTCCTGAAACCTCGGGTATAGGGATAAAACCCGTATCAAAAGAGGGAACAGAGCGACTTGTTCGTGCAGCTATAAAATTTGCTGTTGAACAAAAGAAACCTAACGTCACGCTAGTACATAAAGGCAACATCATGAAATTCACCGAAGGTGGTTTCCGCGACTGGGGATATGCGTTAGCTAAGAATGAATTTGGTGCCAAAGAAATTGATGGAGGACCGTGGATGGAGATCAATTCTGGAGGTCACAAAATTGTAGTTAAAGATTCTATTGCTGATGCGTTTTTGCAGCAGATTCTCCTTCGTCCTGATGAATATTCAGTAGTAGCCACTTTAAATTTAAATGGGGATTACGTTTCAGACGCATTAGCAGCTATTGTCGGTGGAATTGGAATTGCACCAGGTGGAAACATTAATTATATGACCGGTCATGCCATCTTTGAAGCAACTCACGGAACTGCGCCAAAATATGCTGGCCAAGACAAAGTAAATCCAGGATCAGTGATTCTTTCAGGTGTGATGATGTTGGAGTATATGGGCTGGCAAGAAGCAGCCGACCTTATTGTTAAAGGTTTGGAGGGAGCTATTTCTACAAAGAGAGTTACTTATGACTTCCATCGCCAAATGGAAGGAGCAACATTATTGAAGTGCTCTGAGTTTGGTAAGGAAGTAGTAAAGAATATGTAAGAAAAATTATCAGTACTATTTCAAAGAGTCTGGGGTAAAATTCAGACTCTTTGCATAAGTGGCAAAAAGAAAAAAGAGTACTAGAATTCTAACATTTTCACCACGGTCAAGGCAGCTTCTTCCCCTTTATTCCCAAGTTTTCCTCCGGCCCGTTCAAGTGCCTGCTTCCTATTCAAAGTTGTAATTACGCCAAACGCAACCGGCTTGTTTGCTTTGAGGTTGACTTTCATGATTCCGGTTGCAACGGCTTGACAGATGTAATCAAAGTGAGGTGTATCGCCCTGAATCACGCAGCCCAATGCAATAACAGCTGCAATCTCTTTTTTTTCGATCATCCATTGTGCTCCTAAAGCCAATTCGAAACTTCCTGGAACATTTTTCCGAATAATGTTCTTATTTTTTACACCAAGTTTTAATAGCGCATCATGTGCACCCAAGAATAGCGCCTCAGTGATATCTTCGTTCCACTCGGCCACCACAATCGCAAATTTTTTTGTACTAAGGTTAATCTTACTTTTTTGGGAAACTGATTTTAAAATGCCTGCCATATGTAGTTAGATTGAATTGCCTTCTTTTGTGGAGAGAGCAGTGTGAGGTAATAAAAAAAGGGATAGAAATTCTATCCCTTCAAAATTAGGTGAAAATCATTAAGAGTTAGTCTCCAATTTCGCCTTAAACTTTCTTGCATTTTGATATTCAGAAGAATCAAAATATTGATCTATAATTTTCTGATAGACTTCCTTTGCCTTATCAGGTTGATTTAACTTTTCGTAGGCAAGTCCTTCCTTCATTAGGTAGGTTGGTGTAAAGTATTTGTTCGGACTCATGCCTGAAGCCTTGCCATAAAATTTAGCAGCATCTTCATATTGTTTTTGTTCCATATAGGCATCTCCCATCAAGCTATAGGCTCTTGGTTGTACGAGCAGATCATTTGATTTAAAGTCCTCGAGGTATAAAATAGCTAATGAGTATTTCCCTTGCTTAAGGGATATAGCCCCTGCGTAAAAATTGGCCAGATTTGCAGCAGCAGTACCGCTATAATCTTCAATAATCTGTTCAAAACCCAAATTATTTCCGTCACCTTTTAGAGCGATGCTAAGGCTGTCGGCTTCAAAATACCGCACGGCCTGAAACATTTCCTTTTGGGCTTGCTCATCTTGCCCACCGATGTAGTAGTTATAACCAAAATATCCCCCTACGACCAAAGCAATTGCTCCCAACACGCCAATTACGAGTTTGAGATTTTCCTCAACCCAATGTTCGGCTCCTTCCAGTTTTTCAGCAATTACTTCCGGGTTTTCGAGTAAATCTTTGGTTTCTTCTTTTTTAGACATAGCTGTATTAAAATTAGCCCCGTCAAATACGGGGCTGCAAAATTAAGAATTAGGGTCTATTAAACAAAAGGGGAATAGATCAATCCAAAACGTATGGGTAGTCAGTCTGCATATAAACGTCTTTGAATGCCTCACTTGGATCTGGGTAATTTGACTCTTCAGCGAACTTGACACTTTCTTCTACTTGTGCAATTATTTTTTGGTCAATTGCTTCCAAATCTTTTTCAGTAGCCATTTTATTGGATAGGATGGTCTGCTTCACTACTTCGATAGGATCGCGCTGTTTGTATTCTTCAACTTCTTCTTTTGTTCTGTATTTAGCTGGATCAGACATGGAGTGACCTTTATATCGGTAGGTTCGGAATTCTAATAAAGTAGGGCCATCACCCTTTCTCGCACGCTCGGCAGCCCGAGCTACCGCCATATGTACAGCCTCAACACTCATGGCATCTACCGGTTCCGATGGCATATCATAGGCCTCACCAAGAGTATACAAATCGGTAACATTTGAGGTTCGTTTAACAGACGTACCCATAGCGTAACCATTGTTTTCAATCACAAAAATCACCGGTAGTTTCCACAGCATGGCAAGGTTTAGTGCCTCATGAAAAGCACCCTGGCGTACTGCACCATCTCCCATCGAGCAAACACAAAGATTTTTGGTCTTATTATATTTTTCCGCGAAGGCAATACCAGCCCCTAAAGGAATTTGAGCTCCAACTATACCATGACCACCGAAGAAATTATGTTCCTTATCAAAAATATGCATCGATCCGCCTTTGCCTTTAGAAATGCCTGTTTCTTTAGCGAAGAGTTCGGCCATCACAGCCTTAGGATCAGTACCTAAAATAAGCGGATGCGCATGATCGCGATAAGCAGTAATCCATTTATCATCTTTTGTAAGTGCCGACACAGCTCCTGCCGCACAAGCCTCTTGCCCAATATATAAATGGCAGAATCCCCGAATTTTTTGTTGGCCGTAAAGTTGGCCTGTACGTTCTTCAAACTTCCGCATTAGAACCATGCTTTCGTACCAGAAAAGATAGGTCTCTTTTGAAAACGATGTTTTTTCTTTTGTTGCCTTACCTTTGGCTTGGGTAGTGATGGCCATATCGCTAGTTTTGATTCAAATTGTGAGTTGCGAAAATACGGCACAACCTATCAATCGCCAAACGAACGGATGTTTATCATAACCAAGGAAGGTCAGAAATTCAAATTTTCATTGTCAGCTCGTGCAACTTCAAAAACTCAGATTATTCAATTTTAAAAACTATGAGGAGGCTGAGCTTACTTTTTCTGATAAAATCCAGTGTTTTTTAGGTAATAATGGAATCGGTAAAACCAATTTGTTGGACGCGATTCACTATTTAGCTTTTACAAAAAGCGCGGTTAATCCCACAGACTCACACAACATCAGGCAGGGTCAATTTCAATTTGCCATAAAAGGCGATTTTTTATTTGAAGATGGAAAAAAGAAGGAAGTGATTTGCTCTTTTGAGCAAGGACAAAAAAAGATCATCCGCGAAGACGGAACCGAGTACTTAAAATTTTCTGAACATGTTGGAAAGTATCCTGCCGTGCTAATAGCTCCACAAGACATTGAATTGATTTGGGATGGCAGCGGATTGAGAAGGAAATTCTTTGACAGTTTGATATCTCAACTTGATAAAGCGTACCTCAGTAATTTAATAGTCTATACCAACCACCTGAAGCAGCGCAATAGCTCCCTGAGGATGTTTTCTGAAAGTGGTAAAATAGATTATGATTTATTAGCAACATATGACCGTCACCTGGTTTCGGCAGGAAAATTCATCAATAAATTAAGAAGGGAATTCTTGGTTGGATTTCTTCCGCGTTTTAAGCAACATTATAATTTTCTGGCAGGCGAAGCGTCCGAAGAGGTTAATATCACTTACCGTTCTGACCTTGATACAGCGGATTTGGAAGAACTATTAAGCAGAAATCTTCAGCGTGATCTATTGCTTCAAAGAACAACATCAGGAATTCATAGGGATGACTTCTTATTTGCGTTGAATGAGGGTGAGTTGAAAAGAGTTGGATCGCAAGGGCAACAAAAATCATTTTTGATTGGTCTTAAGCTCGCTGAATTTCAAAGCATTTCAGACAGTAAGGGGTTTAAACCCTTGTTATTGCTGGATGATATTTTTGATAAATTGGATGACCTGCGAATTCATAAGTTAATGCTATTAATTGCTCAGGGATCTTTTGGTCAGCTATTTATTACAGACGCCCGCCAAGGTCGCAGCAAAGAGATTTTAAGTGAAGCCAAACTTAAGGCCAACCTCTTTACAATTGAAAATGGTAACTTTAAAACTGATGGGTAAAGGAAAGGATGATACTGAAGGAAATACCAGGCATATTGGGCAGGCAATCCAACAATTGCTGAGCACTTATCACATTAAGTCGAAATTTGATGAGGCCAATCTTGTGAATTCATGGGAGAGATTAGTAGGCAAACCAATTGCAAAGCGTACCAAGAAGGTTTACATCCGCAATAAAGTCCTTTTTATCGAGCTTGATTCTCCGTCCTTAAAGCATGATCTTAACCTACATAAATCCAAGATCTTGGATATTTTAAAAAATGAGTTCGGAAATGATGCCGTTCAGGAAATAGTTTTGATGTGATTCAAAGTTACTTTCCAATTTCTGCCACTAAAACGGGTCTTTGAACTATACTTGACCCCTTTTTGGGAATAAATCATCCATTGCCGTTTGGCTAAACCGAAAAACCGTATAATTTTGCATTCCTATTTTTTGGCATTGGGCCAAGATTTTGGAAAAAGCTGATCTTAAATAGGCCGCTTTTGATTCGTTCTTAAAGAGTTTGATAAGATTGCTGGGGAGATACTCAAGCGGCCAACGAGGACAGACTGTAAATCTGTTGACTTATGTCTTCACAGGTTCGAATCCTGTTCTCCCCACTTGAAAAGCGGGAGTAGCTCAGTTGGTAGAGCGATAGCCTTCCAAGCTATAGGTCGCGAGTTCGAGCCTCGTCTCCCGCTCAGCTGAAAAGTTGTTCGTTGCTGGTTATTCGTTGTTCGATCCTTACGAATAACGCCTAACGAACGACCAACAACGGTTTTAAAGCTGTTGTAGCTCAGGGGTAGAGCACTTCCTTGGTAAGGAAGAGGTCGAGGGTTCAATTCCCTTCAACAGCTCTCTTGAATTAATTCACGATTCCAAATTCAAAAAATTTGGGTCTTGCGTTAAAAATTGCCTAGTGTGGCAATTTTGAATTTGAAATTTTGAATATTGAATTTTATCACCGGTGAGTAGCGACCATCAAGAAAGTGATAAAATGAAAATCAGTCTGCGGAAAATCAGACACGAATAACCCTTATTCGACAGGCATATCATGTTTGGGGTGTATAAGACTTCTTGAAATTAAGAGGTCACTAGGTTGTAACGTATTTAAACAATTTATACACTTTTAAACTTTAACTGGGATTTTCAAATATGGCAAAGGAAACATTTGACCGCTCGAAACCGCACGTAAACATTGGTACTATAGGTCACGTTGACCACGGTAAAACCACTCTTACTGCTGCAATTACTAAGGTACTCGCTTCTAAAGGATTAGCTACAATGAGAGATTTCTCTTCCATTGACAACGCTCCTGAGGAAAAAGAAAGAGGTATTACTATCAATACCTCACACGTAGAATACGCAACTGCTAAAAGACATTACGCTCACGTAGACTGTCCAGGCCATGCTGACTATGTTAAGAACATGGTTACAGGTGCCGCTCAGATGGACGGTGCTATTCTTGTGGTTGCTGCCACTGATGGTCCTATGCCTCAGACTCGCGAGCACATTCTTTTAGCTCGCCAAGTAGGTGTTCCGGCCCTTGTCGTGTTCATGAACAAGGTAGACTTGGTTGACGATACAGAATTGCTTGACCTTGTTGAAATGGAAGTCCGCGAATTGATGTCCTCATACAGCTTCCCTGGTGATACTATGCCTGTTATCCGTGGTTCTGCACTTGGTGCTTTGAACGGTGATGCGAAGTGGGTTACCAAGGTAGAAGAATTGATGGATGCTGTGGATAATTTCATTCCTATCCCAATTCGTTTGATTGATAAAGATTTCTTGATGCCTGTAGAAGACGTGTTCTCGATCACTGGTCGTGGAACCGTTGCAACGGGTCGTATTGAGCGTGGTATAATCAAAACTGGTGATCCAGTTCAAATTCTTGGAATGGGTGCAGAAGATCTTACTTCTACCATTACAGGTGTTGAAATGTTCCGTAAAATTTTGGATAGAGGTGAAGCTGGTGACAACGTAGGGTTGTTGCTGCGCGGTATTGAAAAAGAGCAAATCTGCCGTGGTATGGTTATTTGCAAACCGAATACTGTAACTCCTCATGCTAAGTTTAAGGCTGAAGTTTATGTGTTGTCTAAGACAGAAGGTGGCCGTCATACTCCATTCTTTAACAAATACCGTCCTCAGTTTTATTTCCGTACTACAGATGTAACAGGAGAGTGTAAGCTTCCTACCGGTGTAGAAATGGTTATGCCTGGCGATAACATTTCAATTGAAGTTGAGTTAATCAACAAAATTGCTATGGAAAAGGGTCTTCGTTTTGCGATTCGCGAAGGTGGTCGTACAGTTGGTTCTGGTCAGGTGACTGAAATCCTTGACTAAACGGATTTTTCTGCCAAAGCTTCAGCAATGGCGGGCAATTGACTGATAATCAATAACTAAGCGTTTCCTAGATTTTTCTCGGAAACGCTTTTGTTTTATTTCTCTTTTGGTCTATATTTGCAGTCCTTTTAAATAAAGGCAAACGGGTGGGATTTAAAGGGAAGAGCTGAACTAATAGGTTTACGGGTGTAGCTCAATTGGTAGAGTAGTGGTCTCCAAAACCATTGGCTGGGAGTTCGAGTCTCTCCACCCGTGCAAAGAAGAAAGAAAAAGGAATGGAAAAGCTTAAAAACTATATTCTTGATTCGATCGATGAAATCCGCAATAAGGTTTCATGGCCGAAATTTAATGAGCTACAAAGCAGCGCTATTCTAGTGTTGGTTGCCTCATTGATTTTTGCACTTGTGATCGGAGTAATTGATTTGGGATTTAAGAATGCTTTAGCTTGGTTTTATAAAGAATTTTAAGGTTTAAAATCGAAATGGGCGAGCTAAAGTGGTATGTACTTCGGGTGATTAGTGGGCAAGAGAAGAAAGTGAAAGCTCATTTAGAAAACGAGGTTGAACGTTCTAAATTGACCGAGTTTGTCCCTCAAGTGCTAATACCTTCTGAGAAGGTATATGAGATGAGAAACGGGAAAAAGCGTGTTAGGGAAAAGAATTTTTTCCCGGGTTACATTCTTCTCTCGGCAGATTTGACAAATGGAGAGGCATATCATGCGGTGAATAATATCCCAAGTGTGATCGGCTTTTTAGGAAATAATGGTACAAGTTCCTCAAAAGATCCAGTTGCGCTTCGCCAATCTGAAGTGAATCGGATCTTAGGGAAAGTTGATGAGATTGATGAACAGGATGCAAAACTTGATAAACCATTCATTAAAGGTGAATCGGTCAAAGTAATGGATGGCCCGTTCAGTGGTTTCACAGGTACTGTAGAAGAAATTTTTGAAGACAAGAAAAAATTGAATGTAACTGTAAAGATATTCGGTCGGAACACTCCGGTCGAACTGAGTTACATGCAGGTTGAAAAGTTAGAATAACAGAGGAATGGCAAAGCAAATTGTAGGGTATTTAAAATTGCAGGTAAAAGGTGGAGCCGCAAATCCGGCACCTCCTATTGGTCCTGCCCTTGGTTCAAAGGGTTTGAACATTATGGATTTCTGTAAGCAGTTTAATGCCAGAACCCAAGATAAACCAGGTCAGGTTCTTCCTGTGTTGATCAGTATATATAATGACAAGTCTTTTGACTTTGTTATTAAAACACCTCCTGCAGCGATATTGATTATGGAGTCGATAAAGTTACAAAAGGGATCAAAGGAGCCTAATCGTGCTAAAGTTGGTTCAATTTCTTGGGATCAGATCAAGAAGATCGCAGAGATCAAAATGCCTGACTTAAATGCATTTAGAATTGATTCAGCGATGAGAATGATTGCAGGAACAGCACGTAGCATGGGAGTTACAGTTAGTGGTGCAGCCCCTTGGGATAAATAATTAAAGACATGGCAAGGATATCAAAAAATAGAAAGGCTGTAATGGCCAAATACGATCCGGAGAAAGTGTATACTTTGGCAGAAGCTTCAAATGTGCTGAAGTCTATTTCTTTCACAAAATTTGATTCATCTGTAGATCTGGACATTCGCTTAGGCATCGACCCTAAAAAGTCAGACCAAATGGTTCGTGGTGTAGTTAGCTTGCCACACGGTTTAGGAAAAGTAGTTCGTGTTTTAGTATTGTGCTCACCTGATAAGCAACAAGAGGCGAAAGATGCTGGAGCAGAACACGTGGGACTAGATGATTATATTAAGAAGATTGAAGCTGGCTGGACGGATATTGATGTAATTATCACAATGCCTACAGTTATGGCAAAGGTAGGTAAGCTAGGTAAGGTGCTTGGACCTCGTGGTCTTATGCCAAACCCTAAGTCTGGAACAGTTACACTTGATGTTGCGAAAGCAGTGAAAGAAGTAAAGGCTGGTAAAGTAGACTTTAAAATAGATAAACAAGGAATTATACACGCTAGTATTGGTAAGGCTTCCTTCAGCGCAGATAAAATAAGAGATAATGCTGCTGAACTTATCAACATGGTGACTAAGCTTAAGCCCGCTTCATCGAAGGGTACGTACTTGCAAAGTATTAGTATTTCTTCAACGATGAGCCCGGGTATTAAGGTTGATACAGGTTCAATAGCAGGTTAATTTTTACTAACATGACCAAGGAAGAAAAAGGATTAATTATAGATGAGCTGTCTGAGAAATTTTCTCAGCATCCTCACTTTTACATTACAGATGCTTCTGGCTTAACAGTGGCTCAGATTAATGCATTTCGTAGAATCTGCTTTAATAGCGGAGTTGAATATCGTGTTTACAAAAACACGCTTGTTCGCAAAGCCCTTGAAAAGCAAAGCGGAAATTTTGAAGACTTATACAAAGTGTTACACGGGTTTTCAGGTGTTATCTTCTCGAAAGAGTCAAGCAATGCTCCTGCAAAAGCCATCAAGGAATACCAGAAGAAATTAGAAGGTAGACCTGCATTAAAAGCCGCCTCCATAGATGCTTCCATATTTATTGGGGCTGAACATCTTAACACGTTAAGCGAGTTGAAGTCTAAAAACGAACTCCTTGGCGAAATCATTTCCTTGTTGCAATCACCTGCGAAGAATGTTATTTCTGCTCTCTTGAGCGGCAAGAATACAATAGCAGGCTTGGTGAAGACATTGGAAGAAAGACAACAATAATTTTTTGACTCAAAATTTTTAAACACTTATTAACATGGCAGATATCAAAGTAATTGGCGATCAACTGGTAAATCTTACCGTTAAAGAAGTAAATGAACTTGCTTCTTACTTAAAAGAAACTCACGGCATTGAGCCGGCAGCCGCTGCAGTAGCAGTAGCAGGCCCTGCAGCTGGTGGTGCTCCCGCTGCTGAAGTAAAAACTAATTTCGATGTGGTTTTGAAAGCAGCTGGTCCAAACAAACTTCAAATAGTGAAGCTTGTTAAGGAACTTACCGGTCTTGGCTTGAAAGAAGCAAAGGACATGGTTGACGGAGCTCCTAAAACTATCAAAGAAGGCTTACCTAAGGACGAAGCTGAAAACCTGAAGAAACAACTCGTTGAGGCTGGTGCTGAAGTAGAGTTGAAATAATTCTTGAAGGCGAAGGGTACCGTCTTATAAATAAATTTGAGCCCCTATCCGCCAACTGGCGGACTGGGGTTTACTTATTTGTCCCCACTTTCGGTTTCATATTTCTAGTCCAGGATTTTTAAACTTATACGCACCTTGGCAAAGAAGACTATTAACAGCAGGATTGATTTCTCACACATTGAAAAAGTTCTGGAGTATCCGGATTTTTTAGATGTCCAGCTACAATCCTTTAATGACTTTTTGCAAATCGAAACCCCTGCCGAAAAAAGGCAGAATGAGGGGCTCTTCAAAGTATTTGCTGAGAATTTCCCTATCTCTGACTCCCGCGAAAACTTCGTGTTGGAGTTTGTGGATTATACAATTGATCCTCCCAAGTATTCGGTGGATGAATGTATCGATCGGGGTTTAACCTATTCAGTTCCGCTTAAGGCAAAGCTTCGCCTCACCTGTAATGATGAGGACAACGAAGATTTCCAAACAATTGAGCAGGAAGTGTTTCTTGGAAATATTCCGTACATGACCGGGAAGGGATCCTTCTGCATCAATGGTGCAGAACGTGTTATTGTATCTCAACTTCACAGATCTCCTGGTGTGTTCTTTGCCATGAGTAAACACACCAACGGAACGAAGTTGTATTCTGCAAGGATTATCCCGTTCAAAGGTTCTTGGATTGAATTTGCAACGGACGTAAACTCCGTGATGTATGCCTATATCGATCGTAAGAAAAAGTTTCCTGTAACAACTCTACTCCGTGCTATCGGGTATGGTTCAGATAAAGCTATTTTGGACTTGTTTGGTTTGTCGGAGGAGGTTGAATCTAACAAGGGTACTCTTAAGAAGTATGTAGGACGCAAACTAGCCGCAAGACTTCTTAAAACCTGGACGGAAGACTTCGTGGATGAGGATACTGGTGAGGTAGTTTCTATTGACAGGAATGAGGTGTTATTGGAGCGTGATCACGTGTTGGGCGCTGAAGATGTCGATACCATTCTCGAGTCTGGTGTAAAGTCAATCATTCTACACCGCGATGATGTAAATGTTACAGATTACCATATTATATTTAATACGCTGGCAAAAGACAATTCCAACTCTGAAAAAGAGGCTGTGGAACAAATCTACCGTCAGCTTAGAAATACAGAAGCTCCTGATGAGCAAACAGCTCGTGATGTAATTCAGAGTTTGTTCTTCAGCGAAAAGCGCTATGACCTTGGTGAAGTTGGCCGTTACAGGATCAACAAGAAACTTGGTCTTGATCTGAGCTCAGATCAGCGCGTATTAACAACACAAGATATTATTCTGATTGTAAAATATCTGATCGGTCTGATCAACTCTAAAGCAGTTGTCGATGATATCGATCACTTGAGCAACAGAAGGGTAAGAACAGTGGGTGAACAATTATATTCACAGTTCGGTGTTGGTCTTGCCCGTATGGCGAGAACGATCAAAGAACGTATGAATGTTCGCGATAACGAAGACTTCAAGCCTGTTGATTTGATCAACGCGCGTACGTTGTCTTCCGTGATCAACTCATTCTTCGGAACCAATCAGCTTTCACAGTTTATGGATCAAACTAACCCTCTTGCCGAGATCACGCACAAGCGTAGGATGTCGGCACTTGGACCCGGAGGTCTTTCTCGTGAACGCGCAGGTTTTGAAGTTCGTGACGTACACTATACTCACTATGGTCGTTTGTGTACTATCGAAACTCCAGAAGGTCCAAATATCGGTTTGATTTCGTCTCTCTGTGTTCATGCTAAAGTGAACAAGATGGGCTTTATCGAAACACCTTATCGCCATGTTGAAAATGGCAAAGTGAAGGTGAAAGATGATGTTATATTTTTAACAGCAGAAGAAGAGGATACACATAACATTGGCCAGGCAAACATTAAGTTTAAATCAAACGGAGAATTCATTGATGAAAAAGTGAAAGCTCGTTTTGAAGGTGACTTCCCTGTAGTGGATCCGAAAGAACTTCGCTACATGGACATTGCTCCTAACCAGATTGTATCGATTGCTGCCTCAATGATTCCATTTTTGGAACATGATGATGCCAACCGTGCCTTGATGGGATCAAACATGCAACGACAGGCTGTTCCTCTGATGAGACCAGAAGCTCCAATTGTTGGAACTGGTTTGGAAGGAAGAATCGCCATTGATTCGCGCGCATTGATTTTAGCAGAAGCGAATGGTGTTATTGAATTTGTAGACGCTAAGAAAATTACTGTTCGATACGAGGTTTCCGAAGAGCAGCAAATGGTGAGGTTTGATGATGAGTTTAAAACATATAAGCTCATTAAGTTCAGAAGAACTAACCAAGATACTTGTATTAACCTAACACCTTTAGTTAAGAAGGGAGACAAGGTATACAAGGGTCAACCCATCTGTCAGGGATATGGAACAGCTAATGGTGAGCTTGCCCTTGGTCGCAACTTGCTTGTTGCCTACATGCCTTGGCAGGGATATAACTTTGAAGATGCGATTGTAATTTCTGAGCGTGTTGTGCGCGATGATGTATACACTTCGATCCACGTAGAAGAGTTTGAACTTGAAGTTCGGGATACCAAGCGTGGTGAAGAAGAATTGACTTCAGAAATACCAAACGTAAGCGAAGAGGCTGTAAAGCACCTCGATGAAAATGGTATTATCCGTGTAGGAGCAGAAGTAAAAGAAGGTGATATCCTGATTGGTAAAATAACTCCAAAAGGAGAGACTGATCCTACGCCAGAGGAAAAACTTTTGCGAGCCATCTTTGGTGACAAAGCTGGTGATGTGAAAGATGCTTCAATGAAGGCACCTCCATCCTTGAAAGGCGTGGTTATTGACACCAAACTTTTCTCTCGACCTAAACGCGACAAAGATGTGCGGTCTAAGTCAAAGAAAGAGTTGGATGCACTTAAGAATCGTTACAGCAAAGATCTCACTGAACTTCGTGCTGAGATGATTAAGAAGCTGACTACACTAACCAGTGGTAAATCTAGCCAGGGAGTAAGGCATAAATTCGGAGATGAACTAATCAGTAAGGGAGTAAAATTCTCGTCTAAAGTAATCGAGAGCAATCTATTCCCAGATAAGAACATCTACCGTGATGAGAGCAATTACAATGTTCCTGAAGATGTTAATCTTATAGCTGATATAAGCCTTGATAGTTGGACAACTGACGAGCACACTAATGACCTCATTTCTGAAATTGTAAAGAATTATCTTAACAAGCGGAATGTAATTGGAGGCGAATTCAAACGTGAGAAATTCACCCTTGAAGTGGGTGATGAATTGCCTGCAGGCATTGTGCAACTTGCTAAAGTATATATTGCCAAGAAGCGTAAGTTGAAAGTAGGGGATAAGATGGCAGGTCGTCACGGTAACAAAGGTGTTGTCGCTAGAATCGTTCGCGAAGAAGACATGCCATTCCTTGAAGATGGAACACCGGTTGATATTTGTTTAAACCCGCTTGGTGTACCATCCCGTATGAACCTGGGTCAGATTTATGAAACTGTATTGGCTTGGGCAGGTAAAAAGTTGGGAAGAAGATATGCTACTCCGATTTTTGATGGTGCTTCATTAGATGAAGTGTCAGCGGAATTGAAAGAAGCAGGATTGCCAGAATTTGGCCGCACGTACTTGATTGACGGATTAACAGGTGAAAGATTCGATCAGCCAGTTACGGTTGGTATGGCTTACATGTTGAAGCTTGGGCACTTAGTGGATGATAAGATGCACGCACGTTCAATCGGACCATATTCACTTATTACGCAGCAGCCTTTGGGTGGTAAGGCTCAATTTGGAGGTCAGCGTTTCGGTGAAATGGAAGTGTGGGCAATTGAAGCATTTGGCGCTTCTCATATTCTCCAGGAAATTCTTACGGTTAAGTCTGACGATGTGATTGGTAGAGCAAAGGCTTACGAATCTATCGTGAAGGGTGAAGCGATGAGAAAACCAAATATCCCTGAGTCATTCAACGTATTAGTACACGAACTCAGAGGTTTGGCACTTGAAATTACAATGGATTAAAACGGTCATCAGTCGACAGTCCACAGACAACAGTGGACTGTCGACTTTGAGCCGTGGACTTTATAAATGATTTAGTAAACTGAAAACTCTACACTAGCATGTCTTTCAGAAAGAATAAAAAGATCAACAACGATTTCTCTAAAATCACTATCAGTCTTGCTTCTCCAGAATCAATTCTTGAAAGCTCTTATGGTGAGGTTACGCAACCAGAAACCATCAACTATAGAACGTATAAGCCGGAGATGGGCGGTCTTTTTTGTGAGCGAATTTTTGGTCCTGTTAAGGATTGGGAGTGTCATTGCGGAAAGTACAAGCGCATCAGATATAAAGGAATCATCTGCGATCGTTGCGGTGTAGAAGTCACTGAGAAGAAGGTTAGGCGCGAGCGCATGGGTCACATTGAATTGGTGGTTCCGGTTGCTCACATCTGGTACTTCCGTTCATTGCCAAATAAAATTGGATATTTAATCGGCCTACCTACTAAGAAGCTTGATCAAATCATCTATTACGAAAGATATGTAGTAATTAATGCGGGTATCAAGGAAGAAGATGGTATTAACCGTCTTGATTTCTTGACTGAAGAAGAGTATTTGGATATTTTAGATAAGCTACCACGCGAGAATCAATTATTGGATGATCATGATCCTAAAAAATTCTTAGCGAAAATGGGAGCGGATGCGTTGGAAGGATTGTTATCACGGTTAAATCTTGATGAACTTTCTTATCAACTGCGTCATCAGGCTGCAACTGATACTTCCCAACAGCGTAAGGCTGAAGCATTAAAGCGTTTGAAAGTAGTGGAGGCTTTCCGTGATGCTAATACTCGTGTAGAAAACAGACCAGAATGGATGACCATTAAAATGGTTCCTGTTATTCCTCCAGAGTTACGTCCCCTTGTGCCTTTGGATGGTGGTCGATTCGCAACCTCAGATTTGAATGATCTTTACAGACGTGTTATCATTCGTAACAACCGTCTGAAGAGATTGATTGATATTAAAGCCCCTGAAGTAATTCTCCGTAACGAGAAGCGTATGCTCCAGGAAGCTGTTGACTCATTGTTTGACAACTCAAGAAAAGTTAACGCTGTTCGTTCAGATGGTAACCGTGCGTTGAAATCATTGAGCGATATGCTCAAAGGTAAGCAAGGACGTTTCCGTCAAAACTTATTGGGTAAGCGTGTCGACTATTCTGGTCGTTCAGTTATTGTGGTTGGACCCGAATTGAAACTGCATGAGTGCGGTCTTCCTAAAGACATGGCTGCAGAGTTGTTTAAGCCATTTATTATTCGCAAGCTCATCGAAAGAGGAATTGTGAAGACTGTGAAGTCAGCTAAGAAAATAGTTGATCGCAAGGATCCAGTTGTTTGGGATATTTTGGAGAATGTTCTGAAAGGACACCCTGTTCTTTTGAACCGCGCTCCAACGCTTCACCGATTAGGTATTCAGGCATTTCAACCTAAGTTGATTGAAGGAAAAGCTATTCAGTTGCACCCGCTTGTTTGTACTGCGTTCAACGCTGACTTTGACGGTGACCAGATGGCTGTTCACGTTCCACTTGGACAAGAAGCTATTTTGGAAGCCTCGGTGTTGATGCTTTCTTCACACAACATTCTTAACCCGGCCAATGGTGCACCAATCACAGTTCCTTCTCAGGACATGGTGTTGGGCCTATATTATTTGACTAAAGGACGTAAAGGAGAGAAAGGCGAAGGAAAAACTTTCTATGCCCCTGAAGAAGTAGTTATTGCGTACAATGAAGGCAAGCTTTCCAAGCATGCTATCATAAAAGTAAGAGTACATTCAAAAGACAAGAAGTCAGGTTTGATCTCACGGAAAATAGTTGAGACTGTTGCAGGTCGAGTTATTTTCAATCAGGTAATGCCTGAGGAAGTGGGATTTGTAGATGAACTGCTGACAAAGAAAAAATTACAAACTATCATTGCTGACGTTTATAAGTATGCTGGCTTGGCTAAGACTGCAAAATTCTTAGATGAGATTAAGGAATTAGGTTTCCAAATGGCATACAAAGGCGGATTGTCAATGGGCTTGGGTGACGTGAAAGTCCCTGAAGAAAAGCAAAAGCTTGTTGACGAAGCTCAGAAAGAAGTTGATTCAGTATGGAACAACTACATGATGGGCTTGATCACGGATAACGAGCGTTATAACCAGGTAATTGATATCTGGACTCGTACGAATACCATGTTGACCAATACGCTTATGAAGCAGTTGGAAGAAGATCAGCAAGGATTCAACTCAATCTACATGATGATGCACTCTGGTGCTCGCGGATCGCGTGAACAGATTCGTCAGTTGGGTGGTATGCGTGGATTGATGGCTAAACCACAGAAGAACTTAGCTGGTTCTGTTGGTTCAATTATTGAAAACCCGATTCTTTCCAATTTTAAGGAAGGACTGGATGTATTGGAATATTTTATCTCTACACACGGTGCTCGTAAGGGTCTCGCAGATACAGCTTTGAAAACAGCTGATGCTGGTTATCTAACACGAAGACTTGTAGATGTTGCGCAGGATTTGGTTATCACAGAAGATGATTGCGGAACATTAAGAGGATTGAAAGTATCAGCTCTTAAAGACAATGAAGACATTGTGGAGGCCTTGTCAGAACGTATCCTCGGCCGTGTTTCAGTTCATGACATTTATGACCCTATCAATGACGAATTGATTTGCAAAGCAAATGAGGAGATCACTGATGAAGTTGCAAAAAGAATTGATGAGACAAGTATTGAAGAGGTAGAAATTCGATCTGTACTAACCTGTGAAACGAAAGTTGGAGGTTGCGCTAAATGTTACGGTAGAAATCTGGCGACAGGGAAGATGGTCCAGGAAGGAGAAGCGGTAGGAGTTATTGCAGCTCAGTCGATTGGCGAGCCAGGAACACAGCTTACTCTTCGTACTTTCCACGTAGGTGGTACAGCATCTAACATTGCGGTTGATGCAAACATCAAAGCTAAGTTTAGCGGGGTTGTTGAATTTGAAGGAGTAAGAACAGTTGACACAACTGATAAGGATGGTAATAAGGTTAAAGTGGTAATGGGTCGCACTGGAGAAATCCGAATCTTGGATAAAGAGAAGGCACGCATACTAATAACCAATCACTTGCCATACGGAGCGTTCTTGCAGGTAAAGGATGGTCAGAAAGTTGAAAAGGGTGACCAATTTTGTTATTGGGATCCGTACAACGCTGTAATCTTATCTGAGTTTGATGGTGAGATTGAATTCGAAGCAATCATTGAAGGAATTACCTTTAAGGAAGAGTCTGACGAGCAAACAGGTCACCGCGAAAAAGTTATCACCGAAACACGTGATAAGACTAAAAACCCTGCAGTATTAGTAAAAGGTAAATCTGATACAAAAGGATATAACATGCCTGTTGGAGCTCACTTAGCTGTTGAGGCAGGAGAGAAGATTAAAGCCGGACAAGTTTTGGCTAAGATTCCACGCACAATGGGTAAGTCACGCGATATCACTGGGGGTCTTCCACGCGTAACAGAATTGTTCGAAGCTCGTAACCCGTCAAATCCGGCAGTTGTGAGTGAGATTGATGGAGTTGTTACCTATGGAGGTATCAAACGAGGTAATCGTGAAATCTTTATCGAATCGCGCGATGGTGTTCAGAAGCGTTACTTGGTGCCTCTGTCTAAGCATATCCTTGTTCAGGACAATGACTTTGTAAGAGCAGGTCAACCTCTGTCTGATGGTGCGATTACTCCTTCAGATATTCTGTCGATCAAGGGACCTACAGCAGTTCAAGAATACTTAGTTAATGAAATTCAAGAAGTATACCGTTTACAAGGTGTGAAGATCAATGACAAGCACATCGAAGCTATTGTTAGCCAGATGATGCAGAAAGTTGAAATCATCGATTCAGGTGATACAAGCTTCTTGGTAGGAGAATATGTAGATAAGTTTGAATTCCGTGAAGAGAACGATACTATCCTTGACAAAAAGTTTGTTACGGAAACAGGTGATTCACAAAAATTCAAACCAGGTCAGATCATTTCTGCTCGTGAACTTCGTGATGAAAACTCTTCATTGAAGAGAAAAGATCAGAAGATCGTTGAAGTAAGAGATGCATTATCGGCAGTTTCAAGACCAACTTTGCAAGGTATCACACAAGCATCGTTGAAGACTGAAAGCTGGCTATCTGCAGCTTCCTTCCAGGAAACAACCAAGGTCTTGAGTGAAGCTGCGATTCGTGGTAAAGCTGACAGGTTGGTAGGATTGAAGGAGAACGTTATTGTAGGGCATCTTATCCCTGCGGGTACAGGTCAGAGACGATTTAACAACATGATCGTTGGATCAGAAGAAGAATATGATCGGTTGACAGAGGCGACAGCTCCTGCAAAAGCAAAAGAAAAAGAGTTACAAGTATAAAATTTAACTCCACAAAGCCCCTCTCCCTTTGGAGAGGGGTTTGGGGTGAGGTTATGGCTGACGAAAAAAATAAACCTGCCGAGAATCAAATCAACATTGAGCTCTCCGAAGAAATAGCTGAGGGAATTTATTCTAACCTGGCTATGATTGCACACTCAAATAGTGAGTTTGTTATTGACTTTATCAGATTGATGCCTGGTGTTCCTAAGGCTCGTGTCAAATCCAGAATCATTATTACGCCTGAGCACGCCAAAAGGCTATTAGCCGCCCTTAAGGATAACATCAGTAAGTACGAAGCAACTTTTGGACCTATTAAGCAGACTAATGACGTGCCCCAGTTTCCTGTGAATTTTGGTGGGACCATCGGTGAGGCCTAATTAGGTTAGCCTCAAAAAAATTGACCATTTCGCTGTTTTATTAGCCTTTTGGCACCTCAACCATCCGAAAAAACTTTAAGTCAGGTTTTGCATCCTATTTTTCTTTGGATACCTTTGCAGTCCTTATTTTTGAAGGGTTAAAAAAGAAAATATAAATGCCTACCATTCAACAGCTTGTAAGAAAAGGACGGAAGAAACTGACGTTTAAGTCGAAATCTCCCGCTCTTGATTCATGTCCTCAGCGCAGAGGAGTATGTACCCGTGTTTACACTACTACCCCTAAAAAGCCAAATTCGGCTCTTAGAAAAGTGGCTCGTGTACGCTTAACCAACGGTAAAGAAGTAAACGCATATATACCTGGAGAAGGTCATAATCTTCAGGAACACTCGATCGTGTTGATCCGTGGTGGTAGGGTTAAGGATTTACCAGGTGTTCGCTATCACATCATTCGTGGTGCGCTTGACACAGCAGGTGTAGGTGGAAGGCTTCAGAGTCGTTCTAAGTATGGCGCTAAGCGTCCTAAGGCAGGAGCAGCGGCAGCAGCCGCAGCAAAAGGAGCCCCAGCAGCAAAAGGCAAGAAATAAAAGTATTGAACCATGAGAAAGTCAAAACCAAAGAAAAGATATCTATTACCTGATCCTAAGTTCAACGATACGTTGGTAACGAAATTCGTTAACTACATGATGGAACAAGGAAAGAAAAGTGTTGCCTACAATATTTTTTATGATGCAATTGCCATTGTGGAAAAAAAGGCAGCTGGAGAAAGTGGACTTGAGGTTTGGAAGCGTGCATTGACCAATGTAACTCCTGGTGTTGAGGTAAAAAGCAGAAGGGTAGGTGGTGCTACATTTCAGGTGCCGGTAGAAATTAGACCTGAGCGCAAAATTAACTTGAGCATCAAATGGTTGATTGAATATGCTCGTTCACGTGGTGAAAAAACCATGATGGATAAATTGGCAGCTGAAATTTTGGCTGCTTCGAAGGGAGAGGGTGCTGCGATCAAGAAGAAGGATGATACACACCGTATGGCAGAGGCGAACAAGGCATTTTCACATTTCAGATTCTAATCCCCAATGGCAAGAGATTTAAAGTTCACCAGAAATATTGGTATTGCTGCGCACATCGATGCCGGTAAGACCACTACTACCGAGCGCATTCTTTATTATGCCGGAGTAAACCACAAAATTGGTGAAGTGCACGATGGTGCAGCTACCATGGATTGGATGGCACAAGAGCAAGAGCGTGGTATCACCATCACTTCTGCGGCCACTACTGTTTATTGGAAATACAAAGCCAATGATTACCATGTAAACATTATTGATACACCCGGCCACGTTGACTTTACAGTTGAAGTGAACCGTTCATTGCGTGTATTGGATGGTTTGGTGTTCTTGTTTAGTTCTGTTGATGGTGTTGAGCCTCAATCAGAAACGAACTGGCGCCTTGCGGATAATTACAAAGTGGCACGAATCGGTTTCGTGAACAAGATGGATCGTTCAGGTGCTGACTTCCTTGATGTTGTTAAGCAGGTGAAAGAAAAGTTGGGCAGCAAAGCAGTTGCTTTACAACTTCCGATCGGTGCCGAAGAAAACTTTAGAGGTGTCGTTGATCTTGTATTGAACAAAGGTATTATCTGGAATGAAAGTGATAAAGGAATGACCTTTACGGAAATTCCTATTCCCGCAGACATGGTTGAAGAAGCCAAAGAATATCGCGAGAAACTTCTTGAAGCCGTAGCTGAAGTAGACGAAACATTGATTGAGAAGTATTTTGTTGATCCTAATTCTATCTCAGTAGAAGAAATATTAAAAGCATTGCGCGAAGCAACTATCAGCATGAAAATTGTGCCGATGGTGTGTGGTTCTTCTTTCAAGAACAAAGGCGTTCAAACGATGCTGGATTATGTAATGGAGTTGTTGCCATCTCCATTGGATAAAGAAGAAATTATAGGCATTGATCCTGATACAGATTTACCTGTTTCGATTAAGCCTGATGAGAAAGAACCATTTGTGGCATTGGCTTTTAAAATTGCAACCGATCCATTCGTAGGCCGCTTGTGTTTCATTCGCGCCTATTCGGGTGTATTGGAATCAGGCTCTTATGTTTATAACACTCGTACTGAACAGAAGGAAAGAATTTCACGGGTGTTTCAAATGCACGCAAACAAGCAAAATCAAATCGATAGACTTCCAGTAGGTGATATTGGAGCTGTAGTTGGTTTTAAAGACATTAAAACAGGTGATACGCTATGCGATGAAAAACGCAAAGTTGTATTGGAATCAATGGTATTCCCTGAGCCAGTTATTGGTTATGCCATCGAGCCTAAGAAGCAAGTAGATGCCGATAAGCTTGGTATGGCTATTTCTAAATTGGTGGAAGAAGATCCAACTTTGCGTGTTAACACCGATCAGGAGACTGGTCAGGTTATTCTTCGCGGAATGGGTGAGTTGCACTTAGAGATTATTATCGACCGCCTAAAACGTGAGTTTAAAGTAGAGATCAACCAAGGTGCTCCTCAGGTTGCTTATAAAGAAGCTCTAACCAAGTCTGTTGAACACAAAGAAGTTTACAAGAAACAAACGGGTGGTCGTGGTAAGTTTGCCGACATTGTATTTGAAATCGGACCGCGCGAAGCTCTTGGCCCAGAAGATAAGCCAGGACTTGAGTTTGAGAATGACATTGTGGGCGGAGTTATCCCTCGCGAATTTATTCCAGCTATTCAGAAAGGATTCCAGCAATCCATGTCAAATGGACCTCTTGCGGGATATCCAATTGATAACATGAAGGTGCGCTTGTATCATGGCTCTTTCCACGATGTTGACTCTGATTCGTTATCATTTGAATTGGCCGCACGCATTGGATTCAGGGAAGCTGCACGTAAGTGTGCTCCACAATTACTTGAGCCCATTATGGGTGTCGAGGTGGTAAGCCCTGACGAATACACAGGTTCTGTAACAGGTGACCTGAACAGGAGAAGAGGCATCATGAAGGGTATGGACACGCGTAATGGCGCCCAGGTGATAAGGGCCGATGTGCCTCTATCAGAACTGTTTGGCTACATTACAGATTTGAGAACCATCACCTCAGGACGTGCTGCTGCATCATTGACGTTCTCTCATTATGCACCAGTTCCAAGAAACTTAGCGGAGAAAGTAATAGAAGAAGTAAAAGGCGCTGTTGCCACAAAATAAATATCTAAAAGACGTTTAGATCATGAATCAGAAAATTAGAATTAAACTTAAGTCTTACGATCACAACTTGGTGGATAAGTCCTCTGAGAAAATAGTAAGAGCAGTGAAAGCAACAGGAGCTGTAGTAAGTGGCCCCATTCCCTTGCCAACCGAAAAAGAGAAGTTTACTGTACTTCGTTCGCCACATGTGAACAAAAAAGCCCGTGAGCAATTTCAACTTTGCACCTACAAGCGCTTAGTAGATATTTATTCTAATAGCGCAAAGACTGTTGATGCCTTGATGAAGCTTGAGCTTCCGAGTGGAGTTGATGTTGAAATCAAAGTCTAGTTACATGCCTAACGGCTACCAAAAACAATAATTACATAGCCTGCTTTGACATTTGTTGAGGCAGGTTTTTTTATGCCTGGACAGTCGCGAGTAATTTACTCGAGCTTCTTATAGAAGTATAATTCATAATTTTTTAGTAGGCTTGGATGTGCAATTTTCACCAAGTCTTTCAAGATGATGTCAGGCCTCGCATACCCTAATTCTAAAAACTCGCTACCTCCCTTGGCCCCTTTTCTTGCGTTGTATGTATATACTTTCTTCTGACGGAAAGGTTTAAAGTTGGAATATCGTTGGTCGGAATTTTTAAGTTCTTCAAGGGAAAGAAAAGATCCTACGCCAATCCATAAGTCAACATTATTTGCTTTCTCGTATACCGATTCAAAGCTTAGCTCAAGAAATCCCTGGGATGTATCTTCCTCCCATAAATAAGTGCAGCCAGCATCTTTAAATAACCTGGCTGCAAAGTTTTGACCTCCTGGCATAAACCAGGCATCGCCATAAACAACACCACTTATTACTGAAAGCTTAACTGAATCCTTATGTGCGAGTTTTGATGTATTTAGATATTCTGTTTCGATTATCTGAAAGACAGAATCAGCTGCCTTCTCTTTATTAAAAAACAACGCCATGAATTTTATCCACTCAGCGCGGCCTAGTGGGTGCTTTTCCAAGTACTCCGCATTGATGACTACTGGTACGCCCATTTCTTGTATTTTTTTTAATTGTCCAAGATCCCCGCTCATGGCATATCCCATAACAAGGGAAGGATATAGAACGAATAGTTTTTCGAGATTCATTCCTTTATCTATACCAAGGTCAACTACTTTTCCATCGTCTACACGTTTTCTCATTTTTAGAGAACTTATGTAATCGGTGGTTGGAAAACCTACCAATTTATCGGTTTCATCAATAATGTCTAGCAGTGGAATGTGTGTGGTAGATGTACAAACAATAGTTTCAATTGGGATTGAAATGACTTGAGTATTTTTGTCGTGGAAAGGAATAGAATCGCCTTTGGGAACTAACAGGTAATGATAACCAGATTCGGCACCCTGATAAGGGTAGTTTACATCCACCCATTTTACTTTTCCCTCATAGGCGACTTTGAAGCCTTCCGCATACTTTAAGGAAAAATCAACTGTTGGCAGCGCACCTTCTTTCTGCTTACTAAGACAGCAGGTTAAGGTGATCCAAACTAATGAAATAACTAAACGGAAATAGGGCTTATTCATCGGTATGTTTTTTCAGCTCAAAATTCTCCAATACCATTCTGGCGGCTCGTCTGGGTGAGAGCTGTTTCAATTTTACTTTCTCTTCTAATGAAATGATAAGGTCTTTCGATTTCTCCGCAACAGTCGTCCTAATGGTCTCTTCAATGAGATTATTAATTGAAAAGACATCTTGTTTCATGCGCTGTTCAAGGAAGTATCCATTGACTTTTGCGTGTGCCACATACTCTTCAATCATTTCCCACACATCGCTTACTCCGGTGTTCATCAGTGCAGATGAAATAAGTACCTTTGGTTTGTAACCGGAATCAGTCGCACCAAATAAATGGAGCGCTTGCTGATAATCAGCCTGGGCTTGTTTAGCTCGTAAGATATTTTCGCCATCTGACTTTGTGATGGTAATTCCGTCAGCCATTTCCATTATCCCTTTCTTAATTCCTTGAAGCTCATCTCCTGAACCAGGAAGTATGAGGAGCAAAAAAAAGTCTGTCATCTCCCTGATAGTAACTTCAGATTGACCAACACCAACAGTTTCAATGATAATAATTTCAAAGCCTGAAGCTTCGCATAGCAAGATTGCATCGCGCGTAGCATTTGTTACACCACCCAATGCACCCCCAGTCGAACTGGGCCGAATAAATGCCATTGGGTTTTTTGATAGGTCATTCATCCTTGTTTTGTCGCCTAAAATGCTGCCTTTTGTCTTCCTACTACTTGGATCCACAGTAAGGACGGCAATCTTTTTGCCAAGGGAGGTTAAGTACTGTCCAAATGTTTCGATAAAAGTACTCTTACCTACGCCAGGTACACCCGTTATGCCTATGCGGATTGAATGGCCTGTTTTAGGTAGAATTTTTTCGATTAGTTCTTCCGC
Source organism: Bacteroidia bacterium (assembly GCA_031384515.1). Classification (GTDB taxonomy): domain Bacteria; phylum Bacteroidota; class Bacteroidia; order Cytophagales; family Cyclobacteriaceae; genus ELB16-189. Next base: position 79,494 of record JANNAQ010000084.1, on the reverse strand, counting down.
TTTTTTTTGATCTTCCTTAAGGTGGCTTTCTATCAGTGTAATAGCTTTGGCTAGAATAATCCGGTCTCCCAAAAGAATACCCTTTTCCAATTCTTCAATACCTAAGGATTCGTTTTTAATGCCTTTCATGTTGTAGGACTTACAAAGCTAAATTTTTAAATTTACTCTGTTTCGACCTCACTAACTTAGTCAAACGCAACATGAAAAAATTTTGGGTGCAAAGCCTATCCATTACGGTATTCGTTTTTTTTATGTTATGGATGGGTTCAAAAATTACTGATTTGAAATTTTTTGCTGCATTTGATCCTATTTCACAGGCCCTTTCCGATTTTGAGTTGACTGATTATGCATTCTCCAATTTAAGGCCTGATCCATTGGTTGATCAACGCATTATCCTTGTCAACATAGGAAATCTTTCCAGGAGAGAGGTGGCCGAGCAGATTCAAATTATTCGCCAGTATAAGCCAAAAGTTATAGGGATAGATAGTTATTTCGATTGTGAAGGTGGACTGAGAGACACTGTAAATTGCCCCCAATTACTTGATGTAATGGGTAATCTTTTACTAGCCAATGCAATTCAGGAGGCAGGAAATGTAGTGTTGGTTTCTAAACTTCTTCAATCCGATTCGTTGTCCAACTCCAATGAGATTGATGGGTATGATTCAATAGAATATTCTGATCCTGAATTCAGAGATCATGCAAAGAATGCTTTTGCGAATTTAGTGACAGATGCTGTTTATCAGGAAGACGTGAAGTTATGCCGGAAATTTGTTCCTCAATGGACGGTAAATGGGAAGAAGGAGTATGCATTTGCAGTTCAAATGTGTATGATGTATGATTCCGCAAAAACGATGAAGTTCCTAGCTCGAAACAATGAAGAGGAACTTATTAACTACCGTGGCAATGTTGAGATACAAGATGTGAGATTGAAAAGTTTGAGAACCCGAGATACGCAGACGACCAACTTTAATGGAATGTTTTATGCAGTGGATGCGGATCAACTTCAGAAAGGTGAAATCTTAGGCGACTTGTTCAAGGATAATATTGTCGTCATGGGATTTTTAGGTGAACGGTTTGGTGATATCACATGGAGCGATAAATACTTTACACCGCTTAATAAAAAAGTAGCGGGAAGGGCAAATCCCGATATGTTTGGTGTGGTGGTTCATGCAAATATTGCTGCTATGATTCTAAATGAAGACTATGTCAACGAACTATCCGACTGGCAGAAATATGCGGTTGCTTTTCTTGTTTGTTTATTAACTGTTGCCCTCTTTATCGCAATCGATAAAAAATTGCCTGCCTGGTTCGATGCTTTATCTGTCGTAATCCAGATCGTTCAAATTCTTGCTTTTTCAGGGTTAATGGTTTATTTCTTTGCCTCGTTTACCTTTAAACTTGATTTAAGTTTGACCATCGGAGTTTCAGCACTGGTTGGCCCTAGCTATGATATTTACAAAAGCTTCCAAAATGAGATAAATAGAAGGCTTACTAAACGAAGGGAGCAAGTATTAACATCGTGATGAACGAATTTGGCACGATTTTTCATTATTTTCGTATTCCTAATTATTTAAAAACCATGGAAAAAGGTAGACTTATTATTTTGTCAGGCTTACTCTTCATAAATGTCTTGGCCCAAGGTCAGGACTACACCTTTAAAGTGTTAGCCAACAAGGGATCTAATGAAATGAAGTCAGGAGACACTTGGCAGGCTGTTAAGACAGGTGCAAGCCTTAAGACAGGCGATGAAGTCAAAATCACCGAAAACTCTTATCTCGGGTTGGTGCATGCGACTGGCAAGCCAATGGAACTCAAGCAAGCAGGTAATTATAAAGTAGCTGACCTTGCGGCTAAAGTTAGTGGAGGCACAAGTGTGCTAAACAAGTACACTGATTTTATCCTTAGCAGTAATTCAGCTGAAGCTAAGAAAAACAGGTTAAGTGCAACTGGAGCCGTGCACCGTGGGCTTGAGGACATCAAAGTATTTCTCCCTGAAAATCAATACGCAGGTATATTCAACAACATAGCCATCATTAACTGGGAAGCGTCTAAAGCTGGAGGTCCTTATACGGTTACCCTTAAGAATATGTTTGATGATGAATTGATGAAAACAGAAACACCTGAAACCAAAATTCAAATCGATTTGAATGACCCTAAATTTGCCAATGAAACTGCTATTCTTATCGAAATAAAATCCAAGAACGATTCAAAAAGTAAATCGGAGCAACATCTTATTAAAAAACTTTCTCCTGCGGATCATGAGCGAGTAAAAAAATCCCTTGCGGAAATTACTATGGATGTTCAAGAGGAAACTGCGCTTAATAAATTCATTATGGCTGGTTTCTATGAAGAAAATAAACTCTTTATTGATGCCATTACCTCATACGAGCAAGCCATAAAAATGGCTCCAGATGTTCCTTCCTATCAGGAGGCTTATGATGAATTTCTTCTTAGGAATAAGCTAAAGCTTCCAAAGTAAAGGTTTGATTAACAAATATTAGATAGCTCTTCCCTTGGGAGGAGCTTTTTTTTGTAAAAATGCTCCATTTGGCAAGCAGCTATAATGTTCTAATTTTGTACACACACCTAATTTTAAATCTCTATGAGCGTATTGGTCAATAAAAATTCAAGGGTAATTGTTCAGGGATTCACAGGAACCGAGGGTACTTTCCATGCAAGTCAAATGATCGAGTATGGAACTAATGTAGTTGGTGGTATTACCCCAGGAAAAGGTGGTCAAGTTCATTTGGACAGACCTGTTTTTAATACAGTAAAGGAGGCAATTTCAAAAACGGGAGCAGATGTTTCCATCATATTTGTTCCTCCTGCCTTTGCTGCCGACTCTATCATGGAGGCGGCTGAAGCTGGTATAAAGGTGATAATCGCCATTACTGAAGGTATACCAGTTAAGGATATGATGTTTGCCAAGCAATATGTTAAGGACCGAGGAGTTACTCTAATTGGTCCAAATTGCCCAGGCGTAATTACGCCTGGTGAGGCTAAGGTTGGAATCATGCCTGGATTTGTCTTTAAGAAAGGTACTATTGGAATAGTTTCGAAATCAGGAACACTTACGTATGAAGCTGCTGATCAAATCGTAAAAGCCGGACTTGGCATTACAACAGCTATTGGTATTGGCGGAGATCCAATTATTGGAACACCAACAAAAGATGCGGTTGAACTATTAATGAACGACCCCGAAACGGAGGCAATTGTTATGATTGGGGAAATCGGTGGAAACTACGAGCCGGTTGCTGCCCGATGGATTAAAGAAACAGGAAACAAAAAACCTGTAGTTGGTTTTATCGCTGGCCAAACAGCGCCTCCTGGACGAAGAATGGGGCACGCGGGTGCCATTATTGGGGGGGCTGAAGATACAGCAGCTGCAAAGATGAAAATAATGCGCGAATGCGGAATCTACGTAGTGGAATCCCCAGCGCTAATTGGTGAGACAATGCTGAAGGCACTAGGCAGGAAATAAGCAATTAACGAAATCAGGATTAATTGAGTGCCTCGTTCTTTTGCCCAGTTACTTATAAAAGATCATTTGCAAGGTTAGCTAGCTCAGACCGTTCACCCTTCTCAAGTGTAATATGAGCATACAACTCATGGTCTTTTAAGCGATCAATTATATACGACAAACCATTGCTTTGCGAATCGAGATAAGGAGTATCAATTTGATGGATATCTCCGGTAAAAATAATTTTGCAATTCTCGCCAGCCCTGGTTATGATCGTTTTAACTTCATGTGGAGTCAAGTTCTGAGCTTCATCCACAATAAAGCAGATGTTGGACAAACTCCTACCACGAATATAAGCAAGCGGGGTGATAACAAGTTTCTCATTTGTTACCATTTCGGTAATTCTTGAATACTCCTTATCATTCTCGCTGTATTGGTTTTGAATAAACTTAAGGTTGTCCCACAAAGGTTCCATATATGGGTTAAGCTTCGATTTGATGTCACCGGGAAGGTATCCAATGTCTTTGTTGCTAAGTGGAACAATTGGTCTCGCTAAATAGATTTGCTTGTATTCCCTCTTTTGTTCTAATGCAGCAGCTAACGCAATCAGTGTTTTCCCTGTTCCGGCTACGCCTTGCATAGACACAAGTTTAATCTCAGGCTTAAGAACGGCATGAATGGCAAACGCCTGTTCTGCGTTTCTTGGTTTTATACCATAGGCATTTCGTTTTTCAACTTGTTCCAACATCCCGTTGGCTGAATTATAAAATGCAAGCACCGATTTCTTTCCACTTCTTAAAATGTAATAGTGGTTTTTCATCGGCTTTTCTTTGCCTAGCACATCATCCGGTGGGCAATAGCCCTTGTCATACAATAAATTGATCAAGCTTGGATCAATTTCTTCTACAACCTTACTGCCCGTGTAAAGAGAACTTATATTCTGGATTTTACCAGTTGTATAATCTTCAGCATTTAATCCTAATGCTTTCGCCTTAAGCCGTAGGTTAATATCTTTTGAAACTAAGATGACTTTTTTTCCTTTCTCCTCTTTTTGAAGAAGTAAGGCCGAGTTAAGTATTCGATGGTCAGCTTTGTCTTCGTTGAAGACTTTGTTGGCATCAACTTGTCCATCTCCACCTGTGTCCATCACAACTTTAAAATTTCCTTTCCCCTTTCCGTTAATAGGGTTCCATTGATGGAGCATTTGGTTTTTAGCCAGTTTATCGATCAACCGGATGAATTCCCGAGCTTCAAAATTTTTAGTGTCGTTTCCTTTTTTAAAATTGTCTAATTCTTCCAACACCGTAATTGGAATGCCAATGTCGTGTTCATCAAAGTTTAGAATGCTATTGTGTTCGTAGATAATGACAGACGTGTCGAGCACGAAGATTTTTTTCCCGGCCTTACCTGCAGATTGGTCTTTGTCTTTTTTAGCCATATGTAGAAGAAAGGTTCAACAACTCAAAAAAAATCGCGAAGACGCGTTTCTTACTTTGGCAAAAAGACCTCTAAGTATGAAACGTTTCTTCGCGACATTCAATCAATTGAATAAAACTAAGCAAACGGCTTGTAAAAAAACAACTGTTTGTATTAATCTTTTGTGAATGGCAAGGCTTTTTGCTTGGGGTGTAGCAGGCTAAAATCTTGAATACAAATCTCCCTTTTCGGTGGGGGTAATTTTGAGTACATGGCCAAGTACTAGGAGTACCAGCTTCTTTGATGCGGTGGACCGATTTAGTGTGGCCATTTTCTTAAATTCATCAAGAGAAATGCTAGAGGTTTGATGAAGGTATTTGATTAATTGATCTTCTTTATCGCCATAAGTAAATTTTACGCCATTCTTAGATCGTGATCGTCTAATTATCTCTCGCATTTCCCGACTAGCCCTCATGCATTTGTCCTCAAACCGAATGAAGGCATCTTTGCGATCTTGACTGACTACAAAATAATGCGGAGATCTTGTGCTTTTAGGGATATCCAGATGAAGGACGAAATGTTTTTCTGATAGACGGATTACCCGTTCAGTAAATACCAATTTAGGGCGGCAGTGTTTTTCAAGAATGTTGCGAATAGCATGCGATTCCTCTTCTGGATATTTTAAACCTGGGATACTTTTATCATCATCCACTCCAATAAGCATTGTTCCTCCATCGGAGTTAGCGAAGGCTATAAGTTCCTTCGCAATTTTATCTGGATGAGCAGCTTTTCGTTTAAATTCGAGGTGATAGCCTTCACCACTATTAACTAATTTTTTTAAGGCTTGAATTTGGGCCAAGTCAACCGTAAGCCGCTCGCTGTTTTTGCTGATATCAATCACGGGTTGATCCAAAACTGTCATTTCTAATACAAGTTGAGGAGTTAATTCAGCGTTACTTTAGGCCTTTAAAATTTTCATCATCATTGTCTTCGTCTTCCTCTTCAGGTCCAGCCTTTGGCATACTAAACATACTGCTAAGGAGGTCTTTAAATTGAAGTCCATTGGTAAGATTATGTTTGCTAATCAAGCTATATTCTGCTAAGCCATGAAGAGCGAACTCCATTAGAAAGAGTTTTGTACTTTGATCTTGGGCCTTATGAAATTCAGTGATAAGGTCAACCAAACCAGGAATACTTTTTAACAACTTTTCATATTCTAGATTCGTAAGATCATGCAAAAGGTCAATAGTATTTCCATCACCAAACCAATTTGCAATTTTTTTGTACGGACTTTTTTCTTTCTGCTTTCGGAATTTATCCGGGTCGGGAAAATAATTAAGAAATTGTGTGCGTATAGCCTTTCCGACTAAGTTTTGCGCTACTATCCCTGGCCCTTCCTGTTCACCTTCATAAACCAGTTCGACCTTTCCTGTGATAGAGGGTATAACAGCAATGAAATCTGAAACCCGAACGAATGTATTTTTCTCACCATTAATTATAGTTCGTCTCTCAGCTCCTGCTACCAGATTTTCCATGGCCGAAATGGTTAGTCGAGCAGAGACACCACTTTTAGCATCAACATATTCGCTTTTCCGGGCCTCGAAAGCAATTTGCTCAACGAGGTCTTTTGTTAAATCATTTACCGAAACATTTTTCTTTTGCTCTTCACGAATGAAGGCTTCCTGTTGGGTAATTTTTTTGCCGATATCTAAGGTCTTAGGATAATGGGTAATTATTTGACTATCAATTCTATCTTTCAGCGGAGTAACAATACTTCCCCGATTTGTATAATCTTCTGGATTAGCAGTAAACACAAACTGAAGATCAAGTGGCAGCCTTATTTTAAATCCGCGGATCTGAATATCACCCTCTTGTAAGATGTTAAAAAGAGCAACTTGTATTCTTGCCTGAAGATCTGGCAATTCATTAATTACAAAAATGCAACGGTGCGATCTGGGAATAAGCCCAAAGTGAATGACGCGCTCGTCTGAATAGGGTAGCTTTAAAGTTGCGGCTTTTATAGGATCAACATCTCCAATGAGATCCGCTATTGAAACATCCGGAGTAGCCAGCTTTTCTGTATAGCGATCATCGCGATGAACCCATTCAATTGGTGTAGCATCACCTAGCTCCTTAATTTTATCTTTTCCAAACCGTGAGATGGGATGAAGTGGATCATCATTGAGCTCAGAACCTTCAATGATAGGAATAAATTCATCGAGTAACTTAACCATCAACCGCGCCAATCGAGTTTTGGCTTGGCCACGTAAACCCAAAAGATTGATATCGTGGCCTGCCAGTATTGCTCTTTCCAGGTCAGGAATTACTGTTTCTTCATAACCCCAAATCCCCTCAAAAACATTTTCTTTGTTTTTAAGCCGAGTAATAAGGTTGTGTCGGAGTTCGTCTTTGATTGTTTTGGTTTGATAGCCTGCACTTTTTAGTTGGGCAATGGTTTTAATGTTTTTCTGGTCGTTCATGAATTTTAGGTAGTGCTATCTGTAATAGATTATAGTTTTTTTCTTTTATTCTTTTTGAAATCTTCAAAAACAAGATTTCCCAATCCTTGTAAGCTGCTGTAGTACGCGTTACCATTATTTGCTTTTGTGAAATCCCTAACGAAGGCTTTCAAATATGGATCGGTCGCTATCATGAATGTAGTGACTGGGATTTTTATTTTTCTTAATTGGCCTGCAAGGTTTAATGTCCTGGCTAAAATTTTATGATCGAGACCAAAGCTATTTTTGTAATACTTAATGCCTTGTTTAATACAGGTGGGTTTACCGTCAGTAATCATAAACACCTGCTTATTGGTATTCTTTCTTTTTCTCAAAATATCCATTGCCAATTCCAAACCAGCTACAGTGTTGGTGTGGTAAGGTCCAACTTGTAAGTAAGTAAGGTCTTTAATCTCAATTTGCCAGGCGTCATCTCCAAACACTAAGATATCGAGGGTGTCCTTGGGATACTTTTTTGTTATCAATTCAGCCAGGGCCATGGCTACTTTCTTAGCAGGTGTAATGCGGTCTTCACCATATAAAATCATCGAGTGGGAAATATCAATCATTAACACCGTTGAAGTTTGTGTCTTAAATTCACTCTCGATTACTTCAAGATCCTCCTCCGTCATGAAGAAATCGTCAACCCCATGATTTATTTGTGCATTCTTTAACGAATCCGTCATAGAGATTTGCTCCAACGTGTCACCAAATTCGTAGTCTCTTCTATCAGTTGTGGGTTCATCACCACGGCCACTTTGGTGCGTTTTGTGTTCACCACCTTTAGACTTTTTCAGTTTTCCGAAGATTTCTTCTAAAGCAGATCGCCTTAGATTTTGTTCACCTTTGGCTTTAAGTTTAAAGTCTCCTTTGGCATTTTCAGAGATAATTCCATTTTTTCTCAGGTCCTCAATAAAATCACCTATGCCGTAAGTCTCATTCGTCAACTTATATTGTTTATCTACTTCGGTTAGCCATTGAAGTGCTTCCGAAACGTTGCCGGAAGTGATTAAAACCAACTGATTGAAGATATTTAAGAGTTTTTCAAAATCAGTTTTTTGGTCTTCGGGTGGCGGAGTAAACTTTGAAAAACGGTAGCCTAGCATTTTTTATAACTTAACTTCCTGTATAACCAATATTCCATCGTTTCTGTTCTCCAACTTGAATAAAGTTCAATTGGTTCAAAGGTTACCTCCTTTAATTTTTAGAAATATAAGAAACACATATAAGAAATCTGGGTTATCTGGCAGAAATGAAAATTATAGAGCAGTAACTTGGGCCACTATTAAAAATGAATAAATAGTTATGAAAAAATCAATTGTTATTTTGATCCTCTTGGCCTCCGTGATGGTTTCGGCATGCTCATCTTATACATGCCCAACCTACTCCAAGGTACCGCAGGAGAGGTCGAGCAGCGACAATAGAATTTGATATTCTATTTTTGAAAGTAAAAGAACCATAAAAAGGCCGTCAAGTCGACAGTCTTAAATATAAGGTACCGAAGGCGGGACTTGAACCCGCACAGCTTACGCCACACGCCTCTGAAACGTGCGTGTCTACCAATTTCACCACTTCGGCTAAATAAGTCCCTCTCCATATGGAGAAGGACTATTGGTGCCCAGAACTGGACTCGAACCAGCACACCCTTACGGGCGCTACCACCTCAAAGTAGTGCGTCTACCAATTTCGCCACCTGGGCAATCAAAAACTCTCTTACAACTGAGGCTACCCACGCTTCGGGTGGGCGGGCAAAAGTAAAAAGGATTTGATACTTTCCCAACGGAACACAGTTAAGCATCTGGTCGTTTCTTTTTAAGCGCCTTTAGGCTCAAGTATTGAACTATGCGTGGATACTCTGTATGTTCCTTGTTACCTATGGTTACTAGTAGTCCATCTGTGAATTTAATTTCAGCTTCTTTATAAACTGAATTTTTTCCTGTTTTGACCGTGTGTTCAGCCCAATAATCAATTTGATCTAAGGAATACTTTTTTGTTTTTCTAAGTACTGGGTAGCTAAGTTCGATCAGATTGTTCCCGAGGCGGAGGATTTTATATCGGATAAAGATTTTGTATAGAACAAAAATTGCTATGGGTGTAAGAAGAGCTATTATAAGATAAGTATACCAGGCAGGTTGTAGGTCTTTTATGATAACGTATATATTCATACCGAGTACAATGAATGTAGCCGTTAGAAAAATTATGAATGAGATGAGCGTGCTTTTTTGTGTTCTAGAAACAATCATATAAATTTTTTGAGCCGAGAATGGGACTTGAACCCACGACCTACGGTTTACGAAACCGTTGCTCTACCAGCTGAGCTACCTCGGCATTCTATAGCGCGAATTGCAAATCTGAAGCATTGTAAAATTATACTTATTCGTAAAAAGTCTATCTTGTAGGCAACAATATGCTATCCAAGAAGTGTAAATATGCGATTCATGCTTTGGTTTACCTAGCCGAGCGTTATCAACAAGGTCCAGTTCATATTCAGGATATTGCGGAAGAGCAACATATTCCCAAAAAATTCTTGGAGGCCATCCTTCTTGAACTTCGCAACGCAAAAATTCTGCATAGTAAAAAGGGCAAGGGTGGGGGCTATTACCTCTACCGAAAGCCGGAAGACGTAAATCTGATGGAAATTATGAGGCTGATGGATGGTGCGATTGCCATGCTACCTTGTGTTTCTCTTAATTATTACGAGCCATGCGAAGAATGTAGGGATGAGAAAAATTGCGGAATTCGCGATGTTTTTATTGGGGTTAGGGATGAGACGCTAAGAATCTTGTCAGAAAGTACACTCGCCCAAATCCTGGAACGCCAAAAGGGAACCAGAAGGGTATAAAAAATATTATTATAGTCTACTAAATCTATAGACAAAAAGTGTATTTTTGAGCTCAATCAAAAACCCAAAAAATTATGTCTATTCGATTAGGTGATATAGCACCAGATTTTCAAGCAGATACTACCGAAGGCAAAATCAAGTTTCATGAATGGCTTGGCCCAAATTGGGGAGTATTATTTTCTCACCCAGCAGACTTTACACCAGTTTGCACGACTGAATTAGGCGCGGTAGCAAAGCTACGTTCGGAGTTTGACAAACGAAATGTAAAAGTAATGGCACTTAGTGCTGATCCACTAGATTCTCACATGAGTTGGATTGGCGATATTAATGAAACACAAAATACGCATGTAAATTTTCCAATAATTGCCGATCCTAAATTTGAGGTGGCCAATCTTTATGATATGATCCACCCTCAGGTAAGCGATAAGTTTACCGTACGCTCAGTTTTTGTTGTGGGGCCTGACAAAAAAGTGAAACTAACTATTACTTATCCAGCAGCTACCGGAAGAAATTTTGACGAGATACTTCGCGTGATAGACAGCCTTCAATTAACAGCAAACTATAGTGTGGCAACTCCAGCAAACTGGAAGCAAGGAGAAGATGTAATTATTACAGCTGCAGTCAAAGACGAAGATGTGGCTGCAAAATTCCCTAAAGGACATAAAAGAATAAAGCCTTATCTACGGACAACTCCTCAGCCTAACATTTAGCCTGCAGGTATGTATTATTTAAACAAGGAGACCCTGATGCTAGGGTCTCTTTTGTTTTAATGGGTTTACCTCAAATAAGTTTATTTTTACACCAGAAATAGCTTTATGGAAAAAGGTCAGAAAGAAAAGCCGATGAATGAAATGCCTGTGATGAATGAAAACGAGGGCATTGTGTTATTTTATCCTAATATTCCTAAGACCGCCATCGAAGAAGTGACAAAAGTTCTTCAATCTAGGTGGATTGGACAAGGCCCAAGGGTGGCCCAGTTTGAAAAGGAGTTTTCTGAAAAGTTCGCTGGCCATGGTTCTTCGCTTGCAGTTGGTTCCGGTACAGATGCCCTTCATCTGGCTTATATACTTGCAGGTTTAAAAGAAGGTGATGAAGTAATAACGCCTGTTTTTACTTGCACCGCGACTACCATTCCATTTTTATATATGGGAGTTAAATTCCGATTTGCAGATGTAGATCCGGAAACATTAAATATTAGCGTCCAGCATGTACGCGAGTTGATCTCTGAAAAAACGAAAGCAATTGTTTGTGTTCCTTATGGAGGTCTTCCATGCGATATGGATGAACTTAAGGCATTAGCCATGGAATACAATATCCCAATTATTGAAGATGCGGCACATGCTCTTGGAGCAACTTATAAAGGAAAAAGGATTGGTGAAATTTCCGATTTTACAATTTTCTCATTCCAGGCCATCAAACATATTACCACGGGTGATGGAGGTATGTTAATTATTCAGGACAAGCAATTAGTGCCAAAAGCTGAGCGTATACGGTGGTTTGGAATTGACAGATCAAACAAACAAAAAGGAAATTGGGAAAACGATATATGGGAAGTTGGTTATAAATATCAAATGACGGATATAAGTGCAGCCATGGGCATAGCCGCTTTACATGAGTTTGATGAAATCCTATCTCATCGCCAAAAATTATTCCAGGCTTATCGCAAAGGACTTAAAGGAGCAAATGGAATCAAACTTCTTGGAGCAGAACATACCGATAGAACTCATGCAGCTTGGCTTTGCACCTGCCTGGTAGAAAAGCGGATTGAGTTTATGAAACGCCTACGCGATCACAAAATAGAATCAAGTCAGGTACATTATCGAAATGACCGTTACTCCGTTTTAGGAGGAAGGAGAGAAGATCTTCCGAATATGGACGCCATAGAAGAAAATTATATTGTCTTACCACTTCATACCCATATGACGGTAGAGAATGTAGACTATGTGTGTGAGGTGATTAGAAAGGGTTGGTAGTCAATTTTGCCTAATTCGTAATCGGAATTAGTCTTTCTTCCAAACAGAAACATTTCTCTTCAATCTGTCTAAAAATAGTTTTAGTCTAAATTTTTCTTTGTTTGGTTCTGGGGTAAGTCCTGAAAAATTATGGCCAAGCTGTAAGTAAAAATTAAGTAAGATTGATTTCGAAAATCCCCATTTCAATAAGAATTGTTTGTTGCCATCATTTCTTTTTACACGTGCTGTACTCTTAGATGTGAAATGATATACTCTCGATTTGCTGATACCCTTATAGTACCGCACCCCGCAATGCCATAATTTCATCATCATGTCAGGGTCAGATGCCATTCCCGGAGTATATTCAGTGCTAAGTCCACCAATCATGGTCCACATGGTTTTATGAAGTATCATGGGATACCAGTTACCCCCTGTCCAATCGGAGTATGGGATGGATTCAAACTCTTTTATAAATCTTTCTTCTTGAAAATCTTTAACAGTTTTTCCATAGTTGAATGGCGCAATGATTCCCTTGAACTTTGTTGGGCTATGCTCAATCATCGTTCCCGTAATGCAAAAATAGTTATGGTTCAGGCTTTTGATTTCTTCTAGTAGATAATGATCCCAATCAGGAGCAAAGTAATAATCGTCATCTGAAAGAACTATATAATTGGTCTTTACCAAGCACGATGGAGCATTAAAGCCATAGCAAACACCAACATTTTCTTTAGAATAGGAATAGCTGATATTTTGTTTTTGTACCCACTCGAGTGAACCATCTTTACCTTCGTTAACATGAACTATAATCTGATGATTGTATCTAGAGTTTTTACGAATACTTTGTATGCAGCATTTCAGATAGTCAAGATTATTCCAAGAAGGAATCAGGATTGAGAAAACAGGTGATCCAACCTTTCCTTCAAAATGATCCTTTTCTTCAATTGGATGAAATGAGATCGTTGAAATCATGGGATTGTTTTTTCAAGTTCTGACTTTTTTGTTGCTATTTGGTAACCTCGGTTTACAAGGTAAATTCCACCAATTGTAACTACAAAGGCAACCGCTATTTTTAAGTTTAGTTTTTCGTTTAAGATAATGGTTCCCAACGCAACTGCTACCATTGGATTGATATATGAGTACAGAGAAACAATTGTCATGGGCAATTTACTAATAGCATAATAGTACAAAACATAGGCAAGCGCAGAGCCAAAAATGCTGAGATAAATTAAAGAGTAAACGGTAGGCGAAGTCCAATGAATTTCAGTGAGATCATCGAACACAAAACTTAAAGGCAAACACCACAGGCCACCGAATATCATTTGAACGCCTGCATTTTGAACCAGGTTAGAATTTTGATTTGACTGGCGGACCAATAAACTTCCAACAGCCCATGCCACAGTAGCTACAAAGATCAGAAGAATTCCAATCGTGTAATTTGGATTTGTAAAGCTTTCAAGATGCTCACTAAATATCATTACTATTCCTAAAAGCCCGATCAGTACGCCTATAAGTATAGTAATGTTTGGTAATTCAGAGCGATTGATTGAAAGGTTAATGATGATCACCAACACCGGCATTAGGGAACAGATGATAGCAGCAATGCCACTGTCTACAAAAACTTCCGCCCACGAAACAAGGCCATTACTTAAAGTGATCATAAGAAAACCAATGAATGCCATTTGAAGAAAATATTTAAAGTCAGGAAGTTTTGGCTTCTGGGTAATGAGAATGATTGAAGTTAAGAATAGTCCTGCGCTTATCTGTCGTATAGCAGCGAATAGAAACGGAGGAAAGTCCTGTACACCAATTCGAATGGCCAGGAAAGTTGTGCCCCAGATCAGACAGATGCCAATAAGGCACAAGTAAGCAAGAAAGAGTTCGCGTTTGATAGAGTGTCTTTTGTGACAAAATAAGGCGATTTCTGTTGGCGATTACCCTATACTACATTTTTTATTTACATGAGAACTCTTCTCATTTTTGAGTTTGCAGATCCGTGTGGTTAAAGTATTGAGGTTTGTTGTATCTGATGAAGCACTTACAAAGCTGTGTTTTACTTGGCTCCACCTTAAGTAAGGATAGGGGTACTTTACTACACAGTTGTCTAAAGGAAAACACTTAGATTATGTTAAAACTGAAATCGGAATTGAACTACGATTTGAATTCGCAGAATTATATCTGAAGCAATTTCAAATAGCTGTTCAAAACTTGACCATTTTGCTCAAAGAGGAGAAGTCTTCAGCATTACCGAGCCTAGACCGCATGGGAAAAAAAGAAGAAAGTTGTCTTAATAACAGGATATTAATACTTCCTGGTAAACAGACTTTTTAAGGAGCTTTTTAGAGACGACAGCTATGTAGAAATCGCATCGTACACAATCACTTTGTCCCAAAGGTGTGAACAGTTTTCAATAAACTTTTGGTGAATTGGGTGATCCTGATAGGTTTTTTGCCCAGCCAAGTCGTCAAAGAGCATCAACTCGGAAGCACTATAACTGTTATCTACTACATCGCGCTTTTCGGTGCTGGCGGGTATGCCAATGTGAAGCATTTTAATGGTTTCAATTTTCTTTAGAGTTCTAAGGCCTTCCAATAATTTGGCTAAATCTTCTTTTGAAGATGGATTTTTGAGCCAGAAGAAAACATGATGAACAAGGGGTGGATTTTCTTTTTCCATAGCAAAGGAGGTATAAGTAACGCCTAAAGTTAATGCAGTGGCTGTTGTCAAAAAAGCCCTGCGGGTTTGAGTGTCCATCCTGGTTGAATTAATTTCTAAGGTAGGGATTATTAAAGAAAAATGGCTAGTCAGGTCGTTCTAATTCAGTGATCAGTTGCTTAATATCAGTGAGGCATTTACCGTAGGAAATTTTATACATCCATTTTGCGAGAAGATAGCATATTGGGGTCAGTATGGTAAGGGTAATGATAAGGATGATCAGTACACCTTTTACTTTCAACATTCTCTCAAGATCCCCGCTTCCAACAGATCCCCCCATTAAAAATCCTGCAGTTCCAGCAATAGGGTAAAGAAAAATGGCAGCTCTTTCCTGAAAGCGAATGTTTGAAGAAATAAAGTCATGCGTTTGAGCGAGAACAAGTTTAAGGCTATTGTCCATCGGCAACTCTATTACAATCTTTCTGTACATCGACATATTGGTCAAAAGAAAGAAAACATACCCCAAAATTACAAGCGCTAAACTCGCTTTCACGATCGGTTCATGGAAAACAAAAAAAAGTGCAATAAAGCAAGCTAAAAAAATGATGGCAAAGCCAGTGCTTATTTTGTACAACCTTCTAAGTTTCTGTACAGGATGTTTAGAAGTCTTCCGAGGTTTTAACGTGCCCAAGAGTGGCTTATTCAACTTTGTGGTTTCCAATTCTTTCCAGGCTTCGCGCAAGTCCATTTTAATATCCTTTCAGTTTTTGCATCAACACTTCTTTGATGCGGTGTAATTTTACTGCTGTGTTGTTTTTGGTTAATCCCGAAATGTCGGCAATCTCCTCATTCTCATATCCGTCCAGGTGAAGAGTCACAATCATACGATCAACTTCATTAAGTTCACGAATTGCGATGTATAAGGCCTCTGATTCATCTATTTGATTTTTCTCCACAGACGCTATTTTCAATAGGGTTAGGTCTTCGTATGGAACTACCAACTGTGGCCTTCTTTTGAAAGTCAAAACTGTATTTAATGCCACTCGGTAAAGCCAAGTAGAGAACTTGGAATTGCCTTTAAAATTTGGAAAGGACTTCCAAGCCTGGAATAGTATCTCCTGAAACAAGTCTTGCTCATCCTCTTCATGGCGTACATACAAGCGAATCACTTTGTAAATGATTCCTCGGTTCTGATCGATCAATTCAGTAAACGTTCTATCCGATGCCATTATTTCCGCTTTCGCTGATCATAAAACCGCCTTTGGGCAGAAATGTTGGCTATATGTATTAACAAATGCACTGGCTTCTTTCGGGAATTAGTATTCTTCACAGGCAAAGAATTACAGCTGATCACAGAATAATTTCCAGGAAATTTAACAGACTTAACCGTTTCAATTGCCCTCCCTTGATAACATCGATTTGTAAACTTTTAAAGACTACAAAACTCAAAATTGATTTATAATGATTACTGGTTCAATGGTCAGGATTTCTAATCCTGCTTTTGGTAATCTTTTCTCTGCCCGATAAGAATGAAAACTATCGTGCATATTCCAAGTAAATAAGGATAATATAACTCCTTCATGATATCAAAGGGTGAGATTCTACTTCCTGCAATAGCCATGGCTGCAAGCATTTGAGCACCATAGGGAAGAAAGCCTTGAACGAAGCAGGAAATAGTATCCAGAATACTAGCACTTCTCCGGGGATCAATGCCGTTTTTGTCAGCAATGGTTTTTGCTAATGGACCTACAATAAGTATAGTGATCGTGTTATTAGCAAGCGCGGCATTCACCAAGGCAGTTAATGACGCTATACCGAATTCTCCTCCTCGGGCAGAACGTATTTTTCTGGAGATGTGATACAGGATGAAATCAATGCCCCCATTGTATCTGATGAGCCCTACTATTCCTCCAATCACGATGCAGATTAGACTAAGTTCAAACATGGAAGCCATTCCTGAATTTATTGAACTTATCATTTCCCAGATACCAATGTGCGCTGAGAAAAAACCTATTAGTAGTGCAAGTAGGATTCCGGCAATTAATACCCAGATTACATTCATTCCTAATAAGGCCGCTACAAAAATGAAAAGGTAGGGTACAATGTAAATGACAGAGTAATCATATTGGCCTGTTGAAGATTCTGGCAAGTCGTTGGTAAATGCATATAAAAGGAAGGTGATAACTGCAGCGGGTAAGGCAATCCAGAAATTGACTTTAAACTTAGCCCGCATTTCTACATTCTGCGTACGGGTTGCGGCAATCGTTGTGTCAGAGATCATAGAAAGGTTATCGCCAAACATGGCACCCCCCACCACGGCTGCCAAGTTAATCGCCAATGTTCCGGGCAATGAATCGTTTATACCGGAAGCTATTGGAGCTAGTGCAACGACTGTGCCTACAGAAGTCCCAAGGGAAAGCGATATGAAACAGGCCGTCATGAAGAGCCCGGCAATTAACAGACTAGGAGATATATAAGACAGCGCAAAGTTTATGGTAGCCTCAACAGCTCCTATACTTTTGCTCAATTCAGCGAAAGCGCCTGCCAAAAGAAAGATTAGAATCATAAGCATGATTCCCGGATCACCTGCGCCTTTTGAAAACTCTTCCGTCTTGTGTGCAAAAGATATCTTAGGATATAGGATAAATCCGATGATGGCGGAAAATAGAAACGCTACCAGAATAGGCATCTTATAAAAGTCATTCAGCACGAGCGAAGTGACCAGATATATGATGATAAAAGAGATGAGCGGCAACAGGGCCCAGAACTTGCCTTTTTGAATTTCCATCTTCAAATATTACAAAAGGGATTAACTAAACAACCTGCAGAGTGCAAACATTTACTTTTGGGCTAAGATAGTAAAGGGAGGTAGCTCTTGTGGGTTCACTTAACAAGTGGCTGTTGTTCGAAGTAAAATATTCCATTCTTGTTTCCAATAACAATGTCCAGAAGCCCATCTTTATTCATGTCTTCACTTACAAATTGTATGCCTACGCCAGAGCTATCGTCAATTAGGTGGCGTACCCAGACTGGTTTTTGTTTCCCATCTTTTAATAATTCGAACCAATATAAAAAGGGAGGTTCCATTCCCCCAGGCCCACTTCCTTGATGCGCGAAAAATCGTTTGCCAGTGATCAGATCAGGCAAGCCATCTCGGTTAATGTCTTCGAGTACCAGACTATGTGACTCTGAAAACGTACTATCGATCAGATGTGTAATGAAGGAGCTCTTCTGGTCTTTATCAAAAACCTGTTCATACCACCAAACTCCATAGGCATGGGCAGAAGAGGCAACAACATCATTATCACCATCACTATCGAAATCATAGTTCAACATTTGAGCACAAGCTTCCCCTAAATCAGCTTCATGAAATTTCCATGGCGATGATTTTATATCTTTTGGAGCTTCCCACCAACCACCACGGATCATTATATCTTTTATTCCGTCTTTGTTAATATCTCCCCAACCAAGACCATGTGAAAACAAGCCGACACCTTTTGAATTTGGTTCGCTGATGGCAGTTCTTTTCCAGGTTACTTTCTTTGCTTTGACGCTCGCACTAAACCAAGCCATCTGCCCAATCTTTTCATTTCCGAATACTAAATCTTTTTTCCCATCTCCATCCACATCAACTACCATGGGCGATTCATTGGAAGCGATTGAATCGATCAGATTTCTTTTCCACAGTATTTCGATACCGGCAGGATTTTCAAACCAATACACTTCCTTACCGGGAAAATCAAAGCAGATTAGATCTGGCCACCCGTCTTCATTAACATCCATTGAGAAGTTGAGAAACGAATCGCTATATCCTTTTGTATAGTAAAACTTCTTATGCTTCCATATGTCATGAGCTTTCCAGTCTGGAGCTTCAAACCAACGGGCACCGGCAATGATATCTGTTTTCCCATCTTTATTCACATCGGCAACAGTTGCGCCCTCGGTGTAGAATTCATCCCAGATATGATATTTTTTAAACTTCACGTCTTTTCCTGGTGTTTGAGCAGAACCCATTTGCAAAAGGAGAACCATTAAGCTTGTGACGATGAACAAGGTTTGAAACTTTACTTTTTTCATAACAAGTAGGAAGAAGTTATTAACACTGTTTTTTTTACCAAGTGAGTAAATAGTTAATCAGTAAGTTAAATTCCTGCTGACTCAGGGTTGTTCCGAAGTGATCAGGCATAATGGTATAACGAGATGGTGTTTGCGCGACAATATTCTTTTTAGGAATTGAAAATTCTTTCCCGGTTAGATCGCCAAAAATTACTACTGCGCCTTCTTCTCTTCTGTACAAACCGGTAGTCACTTTTCCATCTTTCAATGTAATCGTATAATTTCGAAAGGCCTCGGAAATGTTTCGATTGGGATCCAGAATTTTTTCAGCTAATGCCTCAGCCCCTCGTTTACCGATGCCATGTAATTGCGGACCTATGCCCGACATGGTATACTTGCGATGGCACGAGTTACAATTGGCGTTAAATATCATCGATCCTGAATCTAATGTAATTGTATTGGTGGTCTTAAAGTTTTTGAATGCAGCCAATCTTCGATCAATCAGCGCTTGACGATCATTATCAACTGGCTCAATAGTAGAAATAATAGCATCGTATTCTTTTTTCTGTTTCACAGAAATATTAGCAAGCATGCTTTCCTCAACACGCGGGTCAATCAATGTTCGGGTCATGAACGATCCGTCTCTTACCTGTTTAAGGGCAATATCTTTTCCTTCCGGTGAGTGTGAAAGCGCTGCAACGATGGAGGCCTCTAGATCAGCAGGGGCCTTCTTTACTTTCATTAGCACGGAGTTGACTTCAGTATTTGGCGATTCGCCCAGTATGTTAACTATTCGTTTTTTAAAATCGATTGGAGTTGAATCGTTCATAAGAATTTTTCCCGCCAGTTCAATAGTTGATGAGCCGGATATTTTCATAAGCGAACTAAGTGCAGATGATTTTAAATTAATATTGCTCGTGTGACTTTCTACAAATTTGGTGAGAACCGGTTGAAGGGAATGAACTTTGAAATCACCCGCTAGTTGAATAGCAAAGCTTTGTTGTTCTATGATATTGTCGGACACTGAGTCGTAATTGGCCGGATACTTTTTGAGTAGCCCTTCTGCAATTTCAACAGCCCACGATTCCAACTGTTTGGATTTTGCATCGCGCTGATCAAGACCATCTTTTATTCCTTTAAATACTTGGGTGTTCAAATCGATGTCATCACTCCTTTTTTCTTTAGCACGTGTGATCACATTCTCTATCTGCGCAGCTGGAATGTATCGTGCAACTTGCTGATAGGCCAGTTGTGTTTTTCCTTTTTGCATAGAATTGGAAGTAAGATAAGTATTCAGGAATAAGGCAGCGTCTGCAGAAGCTACATCAACCAATGTGCCGCCAATAAAGCCAGCATCTTTATCTCTCCATTTTTTTCTACCCACTTCTTTCATCAAACTATTTTCCCGCAATGCGTTTCGCAAGCAAAGCCGGGATGTATAAATTAAGTGAGTGTCAGTGTTCGGTGCGGAGTTTAAGATAGAAAGAATAGCCTCTACAGTGCTCATATCAGTGTAATCCATGAGTAACTCTATGGCGGCCCGCTGTACATGTGGATCGCTATCTTTTACTGCAGATAAGATCACCTGATGAAATGCTTCTGGCCTTGATTTCCATTCCCTTAAGATTCTAAGGGCATGAAGTCTTACCTGCGATGATGAGTGAGCGACAGATTTTTTCAGTAGTTCCTCAGTTATTGCATTTAGTCGATACAGTAACCAAAGGGCATGCACATATTTTCTTGGACTAGTTCCATCATCGGTCAATAGTGATTTTAATGGCTCAATAGCCGGTGCACCAATGCGATCAGCTAATTGATCGGCCGCGGCCATCCGGAAAGTTATATTGTCAGCATCTAATGCATTTAATAGATCTTCCAACGAGGCGGTAGTTAAATCTGCCGTATTGTTTCGATCACCTTTATATGTTATTCTCCAGATTCTTCCTCGCTCCTTATCACGCTTCGGGTGACCAAGCGGTGCTTCATAATGACTAATTATGGCGTTATAAAAATCAGCAACATAAATTGCTCCATCAGGCCCCAGTTTTACATTCACTGGGCGGAACCAAGGATCAGCACTCTTGATGAAATCTGTTTCTGACTTGCCAACTGGAGAAGAGCCTTTATTCTCCCATGTGTATCTATGAACACGGGAACTTACAGCATCGCCAATAAAAAAATTGCCTTGAAATTCTTTTGGAAACTTTTTATCTCCATAGTATGCAATTCCGCAAAGCGCTGTGGCCTCATTTTCGAATGATTTCATATCAGGGCCAAAGGCCATGATCTCTGGTTTGGAAAAATGGGGATAGTCTCCACCACGAATCAATTGATAGAGCGGTGAGCTGTGGCTGTCAGTGGAGTATATGTAGCCGTTTTCATCATACGCTAATCCAAATGGATTTACCTGGCCGAATGTCATTTGCTCTACTCGACTTCCATCTAAACGAAAGCGGAATGTGTTACCCGAAACTAGTGTGATGGAGTCACCGTCCGCACCAACAATTTTAGAAAAGTTGGTAAACCCATGGCAGGCATGTACCCATCCATCATAACCTCGAATGAAATTGCTAACCATGCCGTGAGTATCTTGAAAGCCAAAGGGCCCGATCAGTATTTTTTTATTCGCTGATTTCGAATCTCCAGTATCGGTGAACTTGTAAATGTTGGGAACACTAAAGTTGACAAATCCACCGGTCACAGGTAGAATACCAACAGGGATGTTTAACGTATCACTCACTTCCGTAAACTTGTCGGCAATCCCATCGTGGTCGGTATCTTCTAAGATAGTCAAGCGATCAGTTCCATGTTCACCGGGTGCGTTGGGGAAAGGATATTCAAAAGACTGCGTTACCCACATTCGGCCTTTTGCATCAAAGGTCATGTTGATGGGTTTATCAATATTGGGCTCTGAAGCAAACAATTGAATTTCAAATCCTGGTGGAAGTTTGAACCCTGCCATTTCTTCTTCAGCAGTCCGTGGTTCAGTTGATCGAATACTTTCGGTGAACAAGTCCCCGCTGTATTTACTTTCGTCATCAACTACTTTTTTACAGCTACTTTGAAATAAAATAATTCCAACCAGAAGGGACAAACTGTAGATTCGATTTTTAGAAATCATAAGGTATGAGTTGTCTAGTATCTTATTCAAACTGAAAAGCGGTCTTTTCCTTTACAATGAATTCCAGATTACCTACAGTAGGCTTCCTAAAACTAATATTTATTTAAGGGTAAAAAAACGATTATGTGTTGCAAGGAATAGGTAGTAACACCCATTGATTCCGAAAAAATTGATGCTACAATCTGATGAACCGCTTATTTTAGCCCGCAGGAGGGTATTTGGTTTTACCGGTTTGAAATTAGAATTTGGAAAGGCCCTTCTCAAAAGTAAATTTCTTTGTAACCTTTCGAACACCTCCCGGTAACTAACCCGAAACTTGAAAACATCTGAAGCGCTGATGACCGATGAATTGATTATGGAAGCTGTGAAAAACGGTGATCTTCAACAGGCTTCTGTGCTGTTTGATCGGTACCATAAGAAGATTTTTAATTTTCTGGCGCGCATGACCATGGATCGTGAGTTGGCAGAAGACCTTACGCAGAATGTCTTTTTAAGAATTATAAAATACCGGAGCAGCTACCGCGAAGGGAACAGATTCGAATCGTGGATTTATCAGGTAGCAAGGAATATTTTTTCAGATCATTATCAGGCGAGCAAAAATCAAAAGACAGGTTTTATTGACATTGAAAAAATGGGTGATACAATTGTTGATCATGAGGATGGCGCTGGGCAAGAGGAAAGAGAAATAATCCTTCAACGCTCGATGGCTATGCTTTCTGCGGACCAGCGTGAGTTACTAGTGCTCACGCGGTTCCAACAGATGAAGTATGAGGAGGTAGCGATCATCATGGAGACATCAGTAGCAAACATTAAAGTAAAAGTGCACCGCGCAATAGCGAAGTTGAGAGAACATTATTTTGAATTAGAAAAAATTTAATTAAACAAATTCCCTCTCCTCTGGAGAGGGTAGGGTGTGGCCATGGAAAAGGAAAAATTAGAATCGTTGTTGATCGATTACATCGATGGAAAATTAAATGAGGCTGATCGGTCGCTTGTAGAGCATGAGCTTGGCAAGAGCGAAGAAGCATATGCGATGTATGCGCAATTGCGTGAAGTAATTCAGGTGATGGAGAAATCGGCTTCCTTTGAACCTACTGTTTCGCTGAGACGTGATTTTAATAAATTCTTAAAGAGCGAGATCGAAGGCATTCAAAAGCCTAAGGGAAAAGAAGTTTCTTTCCAATCCTATACTTACCGAATTGCAGCAGGGTTGGCATTAGTTATACTGAGCGTAAGTATCGGCTATCAGGTCAACAAAAATTACCGTCAGGAGCAGGAGTTGACCAAGTTGAAGATGGAAATGGATGCCACAAAACAAATGATGATGGCTTTGTTGGATAATCAGCAATCCGCAAGTCAACGAATGGTTGGGGCAACAGTTGCCTATAAGATGGCATCGATGGATGATGAGATTGTGAATGCTCTAGCCAGAAGTATGAACGAAGATGCCAATACGAATGTGCGCCTTGCCTCTTTGGATGCGTTGAGTAAATTTTACCAAGAACCAGGTGTTCAAAAAGTTTTGATTCAATCACTTTCTATTCAAAAAGATCCAGTTGTTCAAATAGCCCTGATTCAGCTGTTGGTACAGATGAAGGAAAAAAGTGTAGTGAAAGATCTTGAAAAAATTGCGGATGATCCTGAAATGCTCAAAGCAGTAAAAGACGAGGCATACAACGGAATTTTGAAACTATCATAACCTTAGCGAGAAGCGATAAGGAGTAAATGAAATTTAAAGACATAAAATAAAAATGAAAAAGTTAGTAGTGATTATTGGAATAGTGGTGGCGGCAATTGGAGCAACCTATGCACAGGAATTTAAAGTAGCAAAGAGCACAGGACGGCTAGAGCTTAATATAGGAAGAGTTTCAGTGGAAGGGTATAATGGAAATGAAATAATCTTCTCTTCAAAGGACCAACGAGAGAAAGGGGATGAACGAGCAAATGGTTTGAAGGCTATCAACAGCCTGGGGCTAGAGGATAATACCGGGTTGGGTATTAACGTGACTGATAAAGGAAGTGTAATTGAAGTAAACCAATTGAAGAAGATGAATTCTCCTGATGTTAAGATCATGGTGCCAAAGGGTGTCATCGTCTCTTTCTCGTACGAATCGCAATACGGTGGTACAGCGGCTTTCAAAAATATGGAAAACGAAATTGAAGTATCTGCGCACTACAACAGCATTGAGTTAGAGAATGTAACGGGGCCATTGACAGTGAAAACCGTTTACGGACATGTGGAAGCTGACTTGAGCCAAAACGTGAAGGGACCAATCTCAATTGTTTCGGTATACGGCTATGCGGATGTTACACTTCCTGTAACTACAAAAGCAAACCTTAAGATGAGTACTTCTTATGGAGAAATATTTGTGGCGCCTGAGTTTAAGATTGAAATCGAAAAGTCGGGAAATATGATTCGATACAGTGATAAAGTGAACGGAACAATCAATGGAGGAGGTTTGAACATGGACATCCGATGCGATTACGGGAAAGTGTATCTAAGGAAAAAATAAATTAATCTCTTTGTGCCTTCGTGCCTTTGTGGCTAATGATTGATACTTGCCACCAAGACACAAAGAAATGCCAGAGGTTATAGAACAATTCAGAATTAAAACTTTAAAAGTATAAATATGAAAAAGAGTATTGGAACTATTGTATTGATCACGATGAGCCTAAGCTTGTCCTTTGGTCAGGAGTTTAAAGTAGCAAAGAGTACAGGTCGCCTTGAAATTAAAGAAGTGAATACAGTAACGATTGAAGGATATGCAGGCAACGAAATCATTTTTTCTTCAACGGATCGAAATCGGGATGAGGATGAACGTGCAAAAGGGCTTCGTGCTGTGAGTAGCCTTGGATTGGAAGACAACACAGGCCTTGGCATCTCTGTTCAGGATAAAGGCGGGATCATTGAGGTTTATCAATTAAAAAAGATGGATGGCCCAGACATCACCATCAAGGTGCCGAAAGGAGTTCTTGTTTCATATACCCACTCATCACCTCATGGAAGCGATGTTACCTTCAAGAATGTAGAAAGTGAGATTGAGGTTTCAACGGTTCATAATTCGGTAGAGTTGGAGAATGTAACGGGGCCAATGAATGTTAAAACAGTTCATGGCGACATAGATGCAAGTATGAATGCTTCCATGAAGAACCCGATCTCAATTTCTTCTGTTCATGGTCATTTGGACGTGGCCTTACCTGTTCAAACAAAAGCAAATCTTCAATTGGGAACATCCTGGGGCGAAATATTTGTTGACCCTGACTTTAAAATAGAATTTGATCAAAAAACAAACATGGTCAAGTACAGTGATAATGTCAGTGGCAAGATCAATGGTGGAGGACTGGAAGTGAATTTGTCTTCTACACATGGAAATGTTTATCTCCGTAAAAAATAGATCGGATATGAAAACGAAACTATTAATCGCTCTACTTCTTGTGTCATTAAATTCTTTGGCGCAGATAGTTATTAACAAATCAGTGTCTGTTTCACAAGGCCAGAAAATTACCATGCACTTTGATTATCCAGAAATTGTCAGAGTCAGCACATGGGATAAAAATGAAATTTCTATACAAGGTTCGGTACTAATCAATGGTGGAGAAAACGATGATGCTTTTGTTTTGGAATCATCGACAGCAGGGGACCTTATTACTGTTGAATCAAAAATTAAAGGTTTAAAAAACTTGCCTCAGCGAATAACGGTTATGGAAGGAAGCAAGAAGATTGTATTCAAGACCAAGCCAGATTATCGAAAGTATTGTGAGGAACATGGAAAGGATTTTAGTTTTATGTCAACGGGTGTGGATATGGATATTACACTAGAAATAAAAGTGCCACAGAATATCGAAACACGTGTAGAGTCAGTATATGGAATGGTGGAGGTGAAACTGTTTAATGGTCCGCTTGCTGTGGATGCAACTTATGAAGGTGTAGATGCAGCTCTTCCTGAAAAGAACACCGGAGAGCTAACAGCAGAAACAAACTACGGGCAAATTTATTCTAATCTGGATGTTAAGTTTAGCTATGAAAACTTTCGAGAGGAGGATTTTCATACTTATGTTTCTGCCAAGCCTGGTATTGGCCCTCGTTTTAGTTTTGAATCTAAGTATGGGAACGTGTATTTGAGAAAATTGAATTGACTCGGATTCGCTGACCAATTCCAATGGCGTACAACTTAGGTTAATTTTCTTACACCCATCAAGTCAAGCGTCCATTCATCATACAATCATTTGTCGATAGCATTTACTTTCTATCTTTAACTGCTTGAACCCAAACCCTAGTTGTATGAGTATTAAAAGAAGAGATTTTATTCGCCTTTCGGCTGGAACAGCAGCCAGTACAGCATTTGTGAGTATGTCAGGCTGTGTCACACCCACCCCAGCCACGAAAGGAGATCCTCTTGATGAGTTGAAGTCGATGACCAAAGATATAGTCCCCATTTCGGTGCAGGAGAGAGAAGCTCGAATTGAAAAGGCACAACGCTTGATGGCGGAAAATAAGATCGAAGCCTTGCTTTTAGATGCTGGGACTTCCATGAAGTATTTTACTGGTGTAAGCTGGTCGCCTAGTGAGCGGACAATGGTAGCTATAATCCCGGCAAAAGGCGAGGTGAAATATGTAAGCCCAGCCTTCGAAGCGGATAGGCTGCTTCAATTAATAACAATTGGGAAGGATGTAAGAACATGGGAAGAACATGAAAGTCCATATGCGCAGATCGCCACAACCCTTAAAGACTTGGGCATTCGCAACGGTACTATTGGAATGGAGGAGCGCCTTCGTTTCTTTTTGTTTGATGGAGTTAGGAAAGAGGCGTCACATCTTAATTTTATAAGTGGTGACCCAGTGAGCGTTCCCTGCCGACTTATTAAATCTTCTACTGAACTAGCTCTGATGCAGCGTGCAAATGATGTAACAATAGCTGCTTATAAAGCGGTCTTACCTTTGCTTTTTGAAGGAATGACACCTGACGATTTTGGGGACATGACTAAAAAGGCTCACGCTAAGTTGGGGGCGTCTGGTGGAGCATTTGTAAATTTTGGAAAGGCATCAGCTTATCCTCATGGGAGTGTTGAACCCCAAACATTGAAGAGAGGAGATATTTTTTTATTGGATGGAGGATGCAGCGTAGGCGGATATGGTTCTGATATAAGTCGCACTATTGTGTTTGGGGCCGAGCCAACAAAACGCCAGCGCGAGATTTGGGATTTGGAAAAGAAGGCACAAGCTGCTGGTTTTGCTGCCGCGAAGATTGGTGATCCTTGCGAAAATGTAGATATCGCGGCTCGTCAAGTATTAATAGATGCTGGGTTTGGTCCGGGCTATAAGGTTCCGGGACTCCCGCATCGCACAGGTCATGGCATTGGCATGGATGGACATGAATGGGGAAATATGGTGCTCGGAAATAAAACACCGCTTCAGGCAGGTATGTGTTTTAGTATTGAGCCGAATATTTCTATTTATGGAGAGTTTGGTGTTCGCCTGGAGGATTGTGCTTATATGACCGAAGAAGGACCAAAATGGTTTTCTGAGCCAAGCCCTTCAATAGATCAGCCGTTTGCCTGAATGAGTTTTGATATTTTTTGAATTGAAATTTGATTCATGTGGCGCCATCCATTATGAACGAAGAGTAGTCTGCTCTTCCTTTGATCCCAATAAATTTTAGATGGGAACTTCTACAATTCAGTTAGTATAATCCCGATGATGTATGTGTTAGTAAATTAACAATTGCTATTTAAATCATGATTAGGGGTATATTCGCGGCCAATTTACTATGGCACTACTCGAAAAAAGTCTATTCGTTAAGAAGTCAACTATTCCTGATTCAGGCAAGGGTCTGTTTACAAAGGTTTCTATCAAAAAGGGAGCTCGAATAGTAGAATACAAAGGTCGAATAGTTACCTGGAAGGAAGTAGAGAAAATGGCTGATTATAGAAATGGATATGTCTTTTACTTTAATAGCAAATACTGTATCGATGCGTGGGGTACCAAAAAATCTGTAGCGCGCTATGCGAATGATGCAAGAGGGATTACCCGAGTGGAAGGGTTGAAGAATAATTCAGAATATGTTACGGAAAAGAAACGTTGCTTTATTGAAGCATCCAGAGATATACCAAAGGGGTCAGAGATTTTTGTAGGCTATGGAGCAGAGTATTGGCAAGTGATACGATACAATGTGCGACTGGAACAAGAGAACAGAAAAAAGGCAGGTAAAAAGGCGTTGACAAAAGATAAGCTTCCTCATCATAAAGTAGCCAAGCGTCAAAGCAAATAGAAGTCCTTATTTTTTGGTAGCCTCAGCCTCGGCTTTCTCTATAGACTCGACCATCAACTCTTTTACCTTCTTTACCCGTTCAATTTCTGATTCAAGGTACTCGCGTGCCTGCTCCTGATCGGTCGAATCGGGTAGCGGGTTAAACTTATGCATCCAGTCCATCATGGCATTGTTGGCTGAGTCAAGGTTAGAAATGATTTGCTCTAATTGATTTTTACGTTCAACTACCATGTCAGGAGTATTGGCAATTTGTTCTTGAAGATTCCTCTTTAGTTGATAGATGTCTTCCATTTTGGGCATTACCTCATCGTGAACCTCCATGGCCTGGTTGTAGAGTGCTTCATTCGGACTATCGTCAGCATTGGAGTCAGAATCATGCCCATTACCAGAATGTTCCGAGGTTTTGCCGCAAGAGGCCATGATCAAAACAAGAGCGAGAACACTTAAAATAGATTTCATTGCATGAGAGAGTTATTGATGATCCGAAGGTCGATATTATATAGGTCTGCTCAAAATTTGGTCACCGAACAGTAGTTAGCGCAAGTTTGATTTTTTTAAAAATCCTGCTTGATTGTTGTGTAAACAGATTTTTTGTTTTTCCTTAGTGCCCACGAACAAAGAAATGAACAAGCGATTTTACTTTTACTACTATTATTTTCAAACCCTTGGGGGACTTGAAAGAGAATCGCTTTGTAAATAGAAATAGATAAACAAAGAAACTCAAAAGTCTCCCGATCACTCGGGAGACTTTTTGTTTTAGAAGGCTATGAGCAAAAAGAAAAAATTAAGGATTGCCATACAAGGGATTGCTACCAGCTTTCACGAAGTGGCTGCAATGACGTACTTCAAAGAGCCTATTGAAACGGTGGAGTGCCTGACTTTTCATGCCCTATGTGAATCGCTAAGGAATGGAACCAGCGACTTTGCTGTGATGGCTATTGAAAACTCAATAGCAGGTAGCATTATTCCAAATTATTTCCTTCTGCAGGAATATCACTTCAGTATCATTGGAGAAGTGTACCTACCGATCCACATGCACTTGCTTGCCTTGCCAGGGGTAAAGCTGGCGGATATTAAGAATATTGAATCACACCCGATGGCGATACGCCAGTGTTCTGATTTTCTTCATCGATTAACTGGGGTAGATATCCGCGAAAGCGATGACACAGCCTTATCGGCTAAACATGTGAAAGAGGGAAACCTTACCGAGACAGCTGCTATTGCGAATGAATATGCTGCTAAGAAGTTTGGATTGGAAATCCTGGAAAAGAGAATCGAAACCCATAAAAAGAATTTTACTAGGTTTTTGATTTTGACAAAAAAGGTGGATGGAAAAATTGAAGGTAATAAGGCCTCATTGAGCTTTGAAGTGGCTAACGAAGTCGGGAGTCTTGCTGATGCACTACTCACTTTTAAGGATTGCCAACTGAATCTTTCCAAAATCCAATCCATTCCAATCATTGGAAAGCCAAGCGAATATTCTATACATGTTGATGTAGAATGGAAGAAAAGAAAGAATTATGATGATGCGATTCGGTTGGTTTTACGGCAGGTAAAGAACTTGAATATTTTGGGCGAATATAAGAAGGGGAAAATTGAGTATTAATAATCAAGACATATGATTCATTCAGCTAATAGAATAGCCAACGTAGAAGAGTACTACTTCAGTAAGAAGCTGGCAGAGGTTCGTGGTCTTGATACTGGCGAAGTAAGAGTGATTAACCTTGGGATCGGAAGCCCAGATCAAGCACCCTCAAGAAAGACAATTGATGCATTAATTTCTTCGGCTCAGAATTTGGGTAATCATGGCTATCAGAATTACAAAGGCATTCCCCAATTAAGGAAAGCGATTGCTGATTTTAATCATAGAACCTATGGTGTTTCGTTAAATCCGGAAACCGATATCCTTCCGCTGATGGGATCTAAGGAAGGCATTATGCATGTGGCCATGGCATTCCTTAATGAAGGCGATGAAGTGCTAATACCTGATCCCGGTTACCCCACCTATTCTTCTGTAGCAAAGCTTGTTGGTGGGAAGATTCGTACCTATGAAATGAAGGAGGAATCAAATTGGGGAATTGATATTGAGACTCTTAGAAATAGTGATTTATCGAAGGTGAAAATCATGTGGGTAAATTTTCCACACATGCCAACAGGCCGTGTTGTTTCTCGCGAAGAACTTAAAGAACTTGTTGACTTAGCAAGGAAGAATAATTTCCTTATCGTGAATGACAACCCATATAGTTTGATTTTAAATGAGCATCCTCTTAGTATTCTTTCTATTGAGGGAGCTGAGGATGTCGCGCTGGAATTAAACTCGCTTAGTAAATCTCACAACATGGCCGGTTGGAGAATTGGCTGGGTAGCTGGAAAGAAGGAATACATTGAAGCCGTACTCCGCGTGAAAAGTAATATGGATTCAGGCATGTTTTTGGGATTGCAGCATGCCGCAGTAGAAGCGTTGCAAAATGGAGCGAGTTGGTTTAGTGAATTGAATGAGATGTATGGGAAGAGGCGAGAAGCTGCTAGTAAGATATTAAATGAATTGGGCTGCAAGTTTTCCACCGAACAATCGGGATTGTTTGTATGGGCTAAAGCACCAGCACATGTTCATGATGTAGAGAAATGGATTGATGAAATTTTGTATGGTACTAAAGTCTTTATAACCCCAGGTTTCATTTTTGGGGAAGCAGGAAGAAAATACATTCGCATCTCTTTGTGTGCAACGGTTGAGAAATTAACCGAAGCACTTGAACGAATAAAATCGTTTCAGTCTAAAAAACTCAAGACTCAAGGCTCTATACTTAATACTATTTAAGGAATGAAAACAACTGTTATCGGTCTTGGGTTAATAGGAGGTTCAATGGCACTTGATTTGCGCAAGGCAGGAATTGCTACGGAGTTAATTGGAGTTGACTTGAATACTGATCACCAATCAAAGGCACTTGAGCTTGGATTGGTAGATAAAATTCTTAATGAGGCTCAAGCCTTGGCAACTGCTGATCTTGTTATTATTGCTATCCCTGTAAATGCGGCATGTGCTTTTCTCTCGCCTATATTAGATGCAGTGAAAAAAGGAGCTGTGGTAATTGACACTGGTTCTACAAAAAATCTAATTTGTAAATCAGTAGCACTTCATCCTAAGAGAAATCAGCTGGTAGCTGCACATCCTTTAGCAGGAACTGAGAACTCTGGCCCAACTGCTGCACTGGAGGGTTTGTTTCAAGGAAAAACCAATATTATTTGCGAGCAAGATAAAAGTTCTGAAGAGGCGCTAGCGGTTGCAAAGAAAATATTTGATGCGCTTGGCATGACCACACGATTTATGGAACCGGAAGAACATGATCGCCATGTTGCGTACGTTTCACACTTATCTCATGTGAGTTCATTTTTACTGGGTCAAACTGTATTGGATATTGAGAAGGATGAAAAAAACATTTTTGATTTGGCAAGTTCCGGGTTCGCATCAACCGTGCGTTTGGCGAAAAGCTCACCAGATATGTGGGCACCCATCTTTGAACAAAACGCAGAGTATTTAAGCCAGGCCTTATTAGAATACATTATGCATCTTCAGAAATTCCATTATCATCTAATGAAGCATGACACAAAGGAATTACATCGCATCATGACAAGTGCGAATCAGATTAGAAGAGTACTAGGAAATAAATAAACACAAGAATTTTAACCAACTTTAACCTTTGAATTTTAACAATCATGAGCAAGAAAGGATTACAACTCGAATCGATCACAAGCTGGCTGAAAGCTGATCGCCCTATCATTATAAGTGGGCCGTGTAGCGCAGAAACAGAGGAGCAAATGGTGGCAACTGCCAAACAAATAGCTGCGACAGGTAGGGTGCATGCATTACGCGCGGGTATTTGGAAGCCAAGAACCAGACCGGGTCAATATGAAGGTGCTGGTGAAGAAGGATTGAAATGGCTTATTCAGGCAAAGAAAGAAACGGGTTTACCCGTGACAACCGAAGTAGCCAATGCTGCCCATGTTGAGGCTTGCTTGAAAGCGGGTGTAGATATTCTTTGGATTGGTGCACGTACTACTGTGAATCCATTCTCGGTTCAAGAAGTAGCCGACTCGTTGAAAGGCGTTGATATTCCAGTGATGATCAAAAACCCAATCAATCCTGACCTTGAATTATGGTTGGGTGCGTTCGAGCGTTTGAATAAGGCCGGCATTACCAAAATGGCAGCTATCCATCGGGGGTTTTCATCCTTTGAAAAAGGTCCTTTCCGTAATGCTCCGATGTGGGATCTAGCCATTGAATTGAAAACAAGAATTCCTGAGTTGGATATGATTTGCGATCCAAGTCATATAGCAGGTAATCGTGATCTGATTTCATTTGTATCACAAAAAGCACTTGACCTTGATATGGCTGGCTTGATGATTGAGAGCCACATTAACCCGGATGCTGCTTGGAGCGATGCGAAACAGCAGGTTACTCCATTAGTACTTGGCAAGATTATTAGTGAACTGGTCGTTCGTACGGTATCAACCGATAACAAGGCTTTCAAAGACACCTTGAGCATTTTGCGCGAACAGATAGATCAGCTCGATGATGAGATCATGTCTAAGATGGCTTCTCGTATGAAGATATCTGAGAAGATTGGTCAATATAAAAAAGAGAATAACGTTACCATCCTTCAGGTAAATCGGTGGGAAGAGATTGTTCAAACCCGTGTGTCGCTAGGGAAAGCAATGGGAATGGATGTGGGCTTCACAAGGGATCTATTGAGATTGATTCACCATGAATCGATTCAGGTTCAGGAAAAAATAATGAACGCAACAACAGAAAGGGTCTAACAACCCTTTTTTTATGAGGTGTTAAAATTTCTATTATTTAGTGATCTCATTTCTTCTAATTCAGAGTCTCTAAATCCAAGGATGAAAAAGACTGTTGAGTTTTAATTGTGTGAAATTAAACTTTTTCAAAGCTCAGCTTCAGGTGTTTCAATTTCCGATATTTACTATCCTCAAAATAGGATAATATGAAAACCTTTCCGTGGAAGAAAATTAGTCTGATTGGTATAGGATTAGTGGCTGTAATCGCTGCTGTCTTCTATTTTGGTCCCGGCAAGGGAGCAAAGACTTTTAACTCAGCCATGAATCCTGCATTTGGCGAATATATTTCGTCTTACACGGCAGGCGTAGTGAGTTCGGGATCACCGATCCGAATCATTTTTTCACAAGATGCTGTAGATTCTTCCGCCATCGGCAATGAGTCAGGCGCCAAACTTTTTACATTTAGTCCATCAATTGAAGGCACAACGGTCTGGCACGACAGGCGCACAGTTGAATTCAAGCCCACAGCCCGACTTATTTCCGGGCAGATTTATGAAGTGAATGTTTTGCTTGGAAAACTGTTTCAGGTAGCGAATGATTTGAGCACGTTTGAATATACCTTCCAAGTAATCCCACAGAATTTTGAAGTGTCGGTAGAAAATGTGAAGCCCTACGTCAAGACTCAATTGGCTCGGCAGAAAATTGAAGGAACTCTGTTGACTGCGGACTTTGCCGAAAGTGAGGCCGTTGAAAAGATGATGATGGCAGACCAGGATGGCAAGTCATTAAAAGTGAACTGGACACATGCGGGTGAGGGTAAGCAACATTTATTTGTGGTTGAAGATGTCTCACGGAAAGAGGCAGCCAGTTTAGTTAAGTTATCGATCAATGGTCAAACCATAGGAATAGATCAATCTGTTAGTAGAGATGTAGAGATTCTGGCGCTTGGTGATTTTAAAGTGACAAATGTTCGGGTAGAGCAGGGCAACAGCCAGCATATTGTATTACAGTTTTCTGATCCACTAAGTGAGACTCAAAATCTGGAGGGCCTAATTAATATTACTGATTTAAGCAGTCTCGATTTTGAAATAAAAGATAACGAGATAAGGGTTTATCCTCCTGTCCGTCAAACGGGAAGCAGGACCCTTGTTATAGAATCTGGAATAAGAAATTCATTAAACTACAAAATGCCTGAGGGTGGTTCCTTCGAGGTTGCCTTTGAGCAACTCCTTCCTGCGGTTCGCTTTACCGGGAAAGGAACAATACTACCTAGTAGCGATGGCCTTGTCATGCCTTTTGAGACTGTTAATCTTAAGTCAGTTGATGTTCAGATTATCAAGATTTTTGAGGGCAATGTATTGCAGTTTTTACAAGTCAATAACTATGAAGGCAATCAGGAACTGCGTAGGGTTGGAAAATCAGTTTTGAAGAAAGTGATTTCCCTGGAGACAGCCGGTGTTGCTGATTTAGGTAAATGGAATCGGTTTACGTTAGACCTTTCTACTTTAATTAATGCAGAGCCAGGTGCTATCTATCAAGTTCGGGTAGGGTTTAAAAAATCATATTTGGCCTATGCATGCGAAGCAGAGGAAGAGACTAGCGTTTCCAATTCTATGTTGGACTTTGATCTTGCAGAGGATAATTCTGAAGGGGGAGATGAAAGCAGCTATTGGGATTCATATGAAGACTATTACTATGGCGAGGATTATGATTGGGAACAACGTGATAATCCCTGCCATTCATCCTATTATACAAGCAACCGTACTGTCAAAAGAAATGTGATAGCTTCAGACCTTGGTTTGATTGCAAAGCGAGGTGGTGATGGAAGCACTGTTGTCATTGCAACAGATTTAAAAACCACCCAACCCATTTCAGGTGTTCAACTTGATTTGTATGACTATCAACAACAAGTGATAGGTTCAGCTTCGACAGGTGCAGATGGTAAAGCCATCATTAACACGAAGCAAAATCCATTTGTGTTGGTGGCGAAGAGTGGATCTCAGCGTGGCTACCTGAAGTTGGAAGATGGAGAATCTCTTTCACTGAGCAACTTTGACGTGGGTGGCGAACAAGTAAGCAAAGGCTTGAAAGGTTTGTTGTATGGAGAGCGCGGAGTGTGGCGACCAGGCGATTCCCTTTATCTAAGTTTCATCCTAGAAGATAAGTTAAAGACACTTCCTTCAAACCATCCGGTAGTCTTTGAATTGCAGAACCCGCAAGGTCAAGTTACCAGCCGATTGGTGAGATCAGGATCTGAAAACGGATTTTACAATTTCTCTACTGCTACTTCTTCTGATGCACCAACGGGAAATTGGTTGGGCCGATTGAAAGTTGGTGGTACGGAATTTACGCAACCTTTAAAAATTGAAATGGTTAAGCCGAATCGCCTCAAAATAAATCTTGATTTTGGTGTTGATAAATTAACAACCGGTAATAATAACGTGACAGGAAAGTTAACTGTGAACTGGCTTCATGGTGCGCCTGGCAAAAATCTGAAAGCAGAATTTGAAGTCTTATTAACCAAAGCGGAAACAAAGTTTGCTAAGTATTCTGAGTATGTCTTTGACGATCCTTCACGCAATTTCTATAGTGAATCTCAGCCTATTTTCGAAGGGCATACGGATAGCGAAGGTCACGCAACCGTAAATGCTGATCTCAAGGTTTCTGGTGAAGCACCCGGCATGCTCAACGCCATCTTCCGAGGAAAGGTTTTTGAAGAGAGTGGCAACTTCAGTATTGATCGTTTTAGCATTCCCTATTATCCGTATGAGTCTTTTGCGGGTATTCTTTTACCGAAAGGTGACAAGGCTCGTGGTATGTTGCTGACGGATACAACTCATCGTGTAGATGTAGTAACCCTTGATGCAGAAGGAAATCCACTTACTCGAAACATTGAGATGAGTCTTTACAAAGTAGAATGGCGCTGGTGGTGGGATAGTTCCGAAGAAGGAACAGTAAACTATATGTCAGGAAATTATTCACAGCCATTAGCTGTATGGAATATCCGAACGAATAATGGTAAAGGGTCATGGAATTTTAAAATCAAATATCCGGAGTGGGGCCGTTACTATGTGAAAGCCTATGATCCACAATCAGGTCATAGCTCAGGGAAAATAGTTTATATCGATTGGCCAGGTTGGGCAGGTCGTGCACGGCAGGATGGACAAGGCGCAACAATGCTTTCGTTCTCATCAGATAAACCGGCTTATAATATAGGAGAGAAAGCTAACCTTGTTATTCCCGGTGGAGACAAAGGACGTGCATTGATAAGTGTTGAAAATGGAAGTCGTGTGATCGATACGTATTGGTTGGAAACACAAAAAGGCGATAACCAATTCAGCTTTGGGATCACTAAAGAAATGACACCAAACGTATTTGTGAATGTGACCATGCTACAGCCTCATGTGCAAACTGTCAATGATCTGCCAATTCGTTTGTATGGTATGATTCCCATCCAAGTTGAGGATCCGGAGACGCATTTAAATCCAATACTTACGATGCCTGATGTTTTAGAACCAGGACAAGAAGTAGTGATTAAAGTTTCAGAGCAATCTAAACGTAAAATGACTTACACTCTGGCTGTGGTGGAGGAAGGACTTCTTGATTTAACACGCTATCGTACCCCTGATGTTTGGAGTCGCTTTTATGCCAGAGAAGCGTTGGGTGTAAAGACTTGGGATTTGTATGATGAAGTGATGGGATCATATGGTGGAAAGATTGAACGCCTGATGGCAATTGGCGGAGACGGAGAGCTTGCTTCCAAGGAGGATGACTCCAAGTCTAATCGCTTTAAACCTGTTGTTAAATATTTTGGTCCTTTTACTTTGGATGGCGGAAGCAATGAACATCGCTTTGTGATGCCGCAGTACATCGGGTCGGTTAAGACGATGTTGGTCGCAGGTTATGAAGGCGCCTATGGAAAGACAGATAAAGCCACTCCGGTTCGTAAGCCGCTCATGGTGTTGGCAACATTGCCAAGGGTATTGGGGCCAGAAGAAAAGCTGAAGTTACCCATCACCTTATTTGCCAGTGAGAAAAACATAAGCGATGTGAAAGTTGAAGTTAAAGTAAGTGGCCCTATAAGTTTACCAAATGGAAACAGTCGAACGATTACTATGTCAGGTATTGGTGATCAGACGATTGACTTTGATCTGTCTGTTAAGGGCGAAATTGGTTTTGCGAAAATAGAAGTCACGGCTTCATCTGGCAAATACAAAGCAACTGATGTTATTGAAATAGAAGTCCGTAATCCGAATCCGCCTGTTACAAAAGTGCAAGAAGCAATTCTGGAGGCAGGCAAAACCTGGACAGGCAGTATTGCAACAATTGGTATTGTAGGAACGAATTCGACTCTTCTTGAGGTATCAAGTTTGCCACCAATTAATTTGGGTCAGCGACTAAAGTACCTTATCCAATATCCATACGGATGTATAGAACAAACTACCTCGTCCGTTTTCCCGCAGCTTTATCTGGAAAACGTCAAGGCTTTGACACCTGAAGAAAAATCACTGATTCAGCGAAATGTTAAAGCCGGTGTGGAACGCATTAAATTATTTGCTAACCGCGATGGAGGATTCGCCTATTGGCCTGGAGGAGAAGATTCTGATAGCTGGGGGACAACATATGCCGGTCATTTTTTGGTGGAAGCAGATGCAAAGGGATACTTTGTTCCGCAAGACTTAATTAAACGATGGAAGAAATATCAAAAGAGTAAAGCCCAAGGCTGGCGTAAAAACCAGGAACATTCAAGCAGTGAATTAATTCAGGCCTATCGACTATATACATTAGCAATAGCTGGTGACCCGGAACTAGGTGCAATGAATCGTCTTCGCGAAGTGACTGCACTTCCTCCATCAGCAGGTTGGATGTTGGCCGCTGCCTACGTTAAGGCGGGGCAACCTGAAGCAGGCAAAAAGCTTGTTGCCAATCTTTCCACCAATGTTAAACCTTATCAGGAGATGGCTTACTCCTATGGCTCTGATCTTCGAGATAAGGCCATTATACTTGAGACATTACTCTTATTAAATGAACGGACGAAAGGCTTTGAATTGTTAAAAGAAATCTCTGCTTCTTTAAGCAATTCTACGTATTGGATGAATACACAAACTGTAGCCTGGTGTTTAAAATCTGTTGGAGCTTTTGCCAGCACAGAGCAAAAAGGTGATTTAAAGTTTAACTACTCATACAATGGAAAAGAAGTTTCTGCGAATACTGAGTTGCCCATTGCACAAGTATCATTGCCAAGCGAAGGATCAAAACCAGGCAACCTGAAACTGGTCAACACAAGTCGAGGAACTTTATTTGTTCGAATTATCTCAGAAGGTGTCCCAGCTCGCGGAGAAGAAGAGGATGCTGATAATAGTTTAAATATTTCTGTGGCGTATACAGATGCTGATGGAAATGTTATCGACCCTATTCTATTGGAACAAGGCAAAGAGTTTATCGCAAGTGTTACAATCAGCAACCCAGGCTTGCGTGGAATCTATAAGAACCTGGCGTTGAATCAGATTTTTCCTTCTGGTTGGGAGATAAACAACTTGCGCTTAGGTGGTGACGAAGATAGGTTGGCCGGTGATAAGCCAACCTATCAGGATATTCGCGATGATAGAGTTTATACGTATTTTGATTTGGGCGCCAATCAACGCAAGACGTTCAAGGTTATGCTAACAGCAAGTTACGCAGGCTCCTACTATTTGCCGGCAGTTAGTTGTGAAGCCATGTATGATCACGGTATTTATACACGTAAGAAAGGTAAAGTGGTGGAGGTAGTAAAGAAAGTTATTCAATAGAGCAGTATACTTTATATATCATGCGAGCAAATGCTCACCTATTTCTTTTATGAAGAACGCTAATTTATTGTTCATTGTTTTTTTGTTGTTTTCCTTGCCAGCTTTTGCTCAGTTGGTAAAGAATGAGGAGTTAATCCTTGACCTTTCGCGTAAGAAATTTAACTGGATGGTTTCTCTGCAAACTGATTCACTGGCAACTATTTTGGACGATCAACTCGTGTATATTCATTCCAACGGTTGGGCTCAATCAAAAAAAGAAGTACTCGTGGATTTCATAAGTGGAAAATTGAGCTATCAAAGTATTGAAGTGGTTGAGTCGTCTATAAGCTTATTCGACAAAACAGCTATTGTAATAGGCAAGGGTAAATTTACCGGAGCAGTGTCGGGCATTTCTTTTTCAATGAACCTTTTGTACACCGAAGTTTACATAAGAAAAGGTTACCATTGGTTATTGGCATCGAGGCACGCCAATAAGATGCTTTGAGGTATGACTAAGAAAGCAAAATTAGTTTTA
Organism: Bacteroidia bacterium; assembly: GCA_031384515.1. Lineage (GTDB taxonomy): Bacteria > Bacteroidota > Bacteroidia > Cytophagales > Cyclobacteriaceae > ELB16-189. Next base: position 40,128 of record JANNAQ010000084.1, on the reverse strand, counting down.
GCATTAGGTATCCTATTTTTTGCTTGTGTTTTTTACTTCTTCGCTCTTCCTAAAATTATTTTTAAAGATCCTTACTCGACTGTACTTGAGGATAAGAATCAAAACCTATTGAGTGCTTCCATTGCTTTAGACGGCCAATGGCGATTTCCGGCAGCTAAGAAGGTTGAGACTAAATTTGCAGATGCGATTGTTCTTTTTGAAGACAAGAGATTCTATCAGCACATTGGAGTTGATTTTCTTTCCATTGGCCGTGCGATCCGACAAAATGTTGCGGCAGGAAAAGTAGTAAGTGGAGGCAGTACTATTTCTATGCAAGTTATTCGCTTGTCGCGAAAGAACAAGAGCCGCACGGTTTTGGAAAAAATTTGGGAGATAATTCTGGCCGCACGTTTAGAAATTCGTTATTCGAAGAATGAGATTCTTAGCTTATATGCCGCGCATGCACCTTTCGGGGGGAACGTAGTAGGACTTGAGGCTGCCTGTTGGCGATACTTTGGCGGAGCCTCCGAAGAATTAAGCTGGTCTGAGGCCGCTTTGTTGGCAGTCCTACCCAATAACCCCTCTCTTATTCATTTGGGAAAGAACAGGGAGAAGTTGTTGGTGAAACGGAACCGACTTCTTGATCGCTTATCAAAATCTGGCAAGTTTGATGAATTGACGCTGAACCTTGCAAAATCGGAATCTCTTCCAGTGAACCCGTTGCCACTTCCTCGAATGGCTCCCCATCTTTTAGATAGAATTTCAAAGGAAGGAGGAGACCAACAAAGAACCATTTCAACTTTGGATAGTCGGCTTCAACTAAGAACAACTCAAATCCTAAATGATCGACATCAGCAATTAAAGGCAAATCAGATATTTAATGCTGCTGCTATTATCTTAGATGTAAAGTCAGGTGAAGTATTGGCGTATGTTGGAAACACAGAGGCTGGTCAAGAAAACAATCAACAGGTTGATGTGATAAATTCCCCAAGAAGCACAGGTAGTATCTTAAAACCCTTTTTGTTTGCCGCCATGCTAGATGAAGGAAAGATGCTCCAGCACACACTCGTGCCTGATGTACCTACCATCATCAATGGTTTCTCTCCACGAAATTTTTCTAAAGAGTATGATGGTGCAGTTGCTGCGGACGAGGCCTTGATTAGATCACTTAACATTCCGGCCGTTCATGAACTTAGGGATTATCGCTACGAAAAGTTTTATACGCTGTTAAAGAACATAGGACTTTCAACCCTCAATCAACCAGCCGACCACTATGGGCTATCATTAATCCTTGGTGGCGCGGAAGGAACTTTGTGGGATATTACAGGATCGTATGCCTCTCTGGCAAGAACGCTAAATAATTACTTTGAACGCCCGGGAAAGAACCGATATAAAAAGAATGATTTTCATGAACCTACCTATGTTAGAAAAGCAAACAGAAATCCAAACTCAACTAAGGAAAGCATGGTAAGGGATGTTGAAGAATCATCATGGCTAAGCGCGGCTTCTATTTATCTTACTTTTAATTCACTTAAAGAAGTGCATAGGCCGGGTGAAGGAACTGGTTGGAAATATTTTAGCAGTTCAAAACAAATTGCATGGAAAACAGGTACCAGCTTTGGGTTCCGAGATGGTTGGGCTGTAGGTGTAAACCCTGAATATGCTGTTGGCGTTTGGGTGGGTAACGCGGATGGCGAAGGAAGACCGGGACTTACTGGCACTGAAACAGCTGCACCGATAATGTTCGATATTTTTTCATCCCTTCCAGGTAATAACTGGTTCAAACCTCCATTGTCTGAAATGGAAAAAATTTCCATTTGCTCGCTAAGTGGACAACGAGCAACAGAACTATGTGACAGGTTGGACACAATTTCCGTGACACGTGCTGGCTTGCAAACAAGACCTTGTCAGTATCATCGAAAAATTCATTTGACAACAGACAGTAAATATAGAGTTCATTCCAATTGCGCATCCATTAGTGAAATGGCGAATGTAAGTTGGTTTGTGTTGCCTCCTATTCAGGAGTATTATTTCAAATCGAGGAATGTAAGCTATCAATCGCTTCCTCCTTTTAGGAAAGATTGCGAAAATTCATCCTTGGTAGCTTCAATGGAATTAATCTACCCAAAGCTGAACGCAAAAATATTTGTTCCCCGAGAATTAGATGGTAGGCAGGGCAATACTGTTTTCGAAATAGCTCATCATAACCCTGTCATAAATGTTTATTGGCATTTGGATGGAACTTATATTGGTACTACAAGGCGATCACATAAGCTTGCTCTCTCACCCTCAGTTGGCAGCCATATCTTAAGTCTAGTTGATGAAAATGGAGAATCGTTATCCAAGAGTTTTAAGGTCCTGTCTGGTCAATAAACTGATTCATAAGTAACTGACATGTAATGTTTTGTCAATAATATGTTGAATTTATTGATTAATACTTACTATTTTAGGGTTTTAAACTAACTGATCATGTCAATAGCAATCAAACTAAACCTAGTGTTGCTCCTATTTTTTTCTGGGTTTACATTAGAGGCTCAACCTATTAAGCCAAAAGTAGGAGACTATTCTAATCACGTTGTAATTGGAGCCTTTGGCAATAGAGAAAATGCCGTCCACCTTGTTACCTCAACAAAGGAGGCCTACCCTGATGTAGCACTTGAAGTAAACTCATTGCGGCATCTAGATTATGTATATGTTCTAAAGACTGATGATAGGGTTCAGGCTTTTGCTTTAGCTAGAAAGCTAAGGAAGGAGTCTAAGTTCTTTGATGCCTGGGTTTTTTATGGGCAGTTGGGTGATGATTTAAGTGCCATCGAAGATAAAACTAAATCAGCAGGAGCCGATTCAAATAGTGGGATTCCTGGTAACGGGAGTGTAACGAGTGTAAGTAGTAAGAGTCAGCAAGATTTGAAATTAGCGGATGAAGTTAAAGCCTACTCCACCGGTGAAGAATCTAGCGGATTGGATTTAAATACAGCTATAGAAAAAGCAGTTGGCACTAATGAAAAAATGCACTATGAAGCAATTAAGAGTGTAAAAGCGAAAGCAGTTGGATTGGACGCGACCACAAAAGTTATTGTCTTCAAGGATGATAAGGAAGGTAGAGAAGCTCTACGCTCATTAGGATATGATATAGAAGAGGGTAAACCTGTTGGGGGCTTCTTCGATTCAAAAAATAATATTCTTGCAATCAATGCTTCAGAATCTAAGACAGACGAACCTTTTCATGAAGGGCTTAGGCCTGTGGTTAAATTTTTAAAGAAGAAGAATCCGGAGTTGTTTGAGCAATTTGCTCGTCAAGCAGCAGCAATGAAACATCCAGCAAAAGGAAAGACGTATGGAGAACTTGCAGGGACTCCAGAAGAGGCACTTGGTAATATGTTGGCAGATGTAAACGCAGGGCTTTTTGACAATGCGGATCAACAGCGAGGAGAAGCCACTAGTCTTATTGCAAAAATTCTTCAATCACTGGGTGTTGAGCCTCCGGAAATTGCAATAAGTAGTAAGAATTTGAAAGCTACTGCCAATAACCTCGCTATTGCAGTGCGCGAAGCAACCGGCTTTGATGCGGAAGGCAATCGTAAATTTAAGTTTGATATTTTCAATACTGTTGATAGGCGTAAAGTAGTGGGTGGGGTGGATCTTGTTACAGAGGCGGGCAGAAAATTAGTTTCCTTTCAGGGGAATGAAGTGATTCAAGTGAAGCGCAAAGATGCATCTGGTGAAATAATCCTTTCATGCGAGATTTTAGGATTTAGAAAACTTCTATTTAAACTAAATTACGATAATCCGTTTCTTGTGGATGGGGTGGTGAAAGGTGAAGATGATGAAGCAATAATTCCCTTTGGTTTAGTAAGACTTCAGAAAGGAGATATTGCAGTTATGTACAATGTCTTTTTCTATCAAGATGCCGCGATCATCCGGCCAGAATCGAAATACGAAATTAATAACCTACTTGGTATGATGAACGAAAATGCTGCTTATAAAATACGAATCCACGGCCATACCAATGGGAATTCAGCTGGAAAGATAATTACCATGGGTGACTCAAAGAACTATTTTTCTTTGTCGGGAACTAAGGAAGGGCGAGGATCTGCCAAAGATCTTTCGGAAAAGCGTGCTGAAGTTATTCAGCAATACCTGGTCGACAACGGGATTTTGGTAGGTAGAACGGAAATAAAGGCTTGGGGAGGAAAGCGACCCCTCTATGATAAGAATGATAATCAGGCGAGGGCAAATGTTCGAGTGGAAATTGAGATCCTGGAGAATTAGGATTAGATATGGAGTTATTGTTTAATCTTTCTCTCTAGAGGTTTATGGGTAATTTCATTAGTGATCTTTCGGGAAAAGAATACCCAGAGAGCGAACGCGTCAGCGCCAAACATGTTAGGCCACCTATTTTAAAAAAGGTACGGGAGCAATTTCCTGATTTTGGTGATAGTGGATGTCTCGCCACTTCCGAGCTAAATGAGTTTAGAAATCGTTACATTGAATCAACCATGCTTGATGAGTTGGGTTCACTTTCAAATCTTGAAAGTGAGGTATTATCGGCACTGCACAGCAATCAGATTATCTCAGACAATATCGATGAGAAGATAGATGAGAATCTGACCTTTGGTCAAAAATTAGCAGATAAAATTGCGAGCTTTGGTGGCAGTTGGACATTCATTATTTCATTCTTTGTATTTCTCTTTTTATGGATAGTTGTGAATGCGTTGTTTTTGGCAACTCGCGCTTATGATCCCTATCCATTTATTTTGTTGAATTTAATATTATCCTGCTTGGCAGCCATGCAGGCTCCATTGATTATGATGAGCCAGAATAGGCTCGAAGAAAAAGATCGACTTAGAGCAAAAAATGATTATCAGGTCAATCTAAAGGCTGAAGTAGAGATAAGAATGCTGCATGAAAAAATGGATCACCTTATTTTGAATCAACAACAGCGTTTATTCGAGATTCAACATATTCAAGTGGAGATGCTGAAAGAGATAACTGATCGGATTAACCGGTAGTATTCAATGGTTACCTTTTTTCCTATCTTGGAATAGTTTCTAAACTTTATGAAGGCTCTGGGATTTTTTTTTACGGTCAACGCTTTGTTTTTTGGGATTATCAATAAAGGATGGTCGCAAGATTCTCGCCAATCTTCTTATTATGTAGTGGTTGGGGCCTTCGCCCAACTTGAAAATGCTGTTAAATTCACTGATGATGCCAATCAGGATAACTTTCAGGCTCAATATGCCATTCAAACAGAACGAAACCTTTATTATGTTTTCATTTTGAATGTAACAGAAAGACAACGCGCTTTAGCTTTCCTGATTAAAATAAAAGCCGAGACGAAATATAAAGATGCTTGGCTTTACATTGGCAAATTAGGAGATATCACCATTACTGCTAGTGAAAGTAAACCTATTCTCCTTGCAGAAATTAAGCCTACCGGTGAAATGGTGGCATTGAAAGAATTACCAAAGAGGGATTCTACTAGGGTGCCGCTGGTTATTGCTTTAGATTCTTCACAACTTATTAAACCTGTTCAGGAAATAGTTGATGCAGAGCCCGCAGGCAAACCATTTTACTTTAAGCTTATCAATTCTGAATCGGGAGCAACGGTAATTGGAGAAATTCATCTTTCAGAACCAAAGACAACAGAATACCTGGCTGTCAACGGGAATGAATTGGTGTATTTGGAGCCACCCAAAAATAGTTCTGGTGTTTTTCAAATAACAGCTCAGGCACCAGGTTACAAACTGGCAAAGCTTCCCCTTGATTATAATAACTCATCCTCCAAATCTTCTGGCGTTGGTGACAAGCAAGAGACTATCATCACGTTTGAACTTGTGAAGGTTGCAAAAGGAGATTACATCGACTTCAATAAAGTTCGATTTTTGACTAATAGCAACATACTTGAACCTTCTTCACAAAGTGAGTTGGATGGATTGGTTATACTCATGAAGGAAAACAAGAAATTCACAATAAAAATACATGGTCATTGCAATGGAACTGAATCCCGAGACATTGTAACACTTGGGACTAGCACTAATTTTTTTGCTCTTGATGGAGAGTATAATAAGAAAGAAACCGCTACCCCAAGGCAGTTGACTGAATATCGAGCAGAAGCAGTCAAAAGCTACTTGGTTAGTCAGGGCATTATTCAAAGTCAGATAACGACAAAAGGAGAAGGAGCCAAAATGATGATATACCCTCCTTCAAGTACGCTGGCAAATAGAAATGATCGGGTTGAGATTGAGGTTTTAAGGGCAAAAAGGTAGAGTCTTCAGGAATCCTTGAATATAAATCCTTTTCAGTTATTGCCTTTTTTCCTAATTTAGTTTTTTAAAACCATTCGATATTTTAATAAGTTTATCTGGTATGAAATCTAGCTTTAAATTCCTTGTGCTTCTTTTGTTTTTAGCTGCTTGTGGCAAAACCACAAAGAATGAGCAACCAGTTGCTGAAAATCCAAATCAGGAATTATATAAGCAGATTATGGAAGTGCATGATGAGATCATGCCAAGAATGGAGGATATCTACAATCTGCAAACTGGTTTAGAGGATAAAATTGAAAACACGGCCAACATTGGCCGTTCCCGGGAAAAAGAGCTTGGGCAGGTAATTTTGAATCTGGATTCTGCTGAAGGTTCCATGAAGAGTTGGATGCAGAATTTCGATCCTCAGACGGATTCTGCAGATCAGGCAAAATCGCGCGATTACCTATTATCAGAATTGGAAAAAGTTAAACAGGTGCGTGATTTTGTTACGCAAAACATTGCGCAAGCCGAACTTGAACTAAATAAGAAAGAAGTAATCCTTGGTAAGAAGGCTTCACCCACGCCAAAGAATTCGGGAAAAGATAAGGAACCCACTCCTGTTGTGGTGATTAAGCCAACCCCTGTAATTGAGAACCGAAAGGTAGAACCAATAGTCACTCAGCCAATTGTCAAAGAATTACCCACGAAAGACTCAATTGTTTCGAAGCCAAAGACCGTTGCAAAAGCAGATTCGTCTACAACCAAACCAAATGTAGTTAAGCCGTTGGAAAAAAAGCCTGACGGAAAACCATTTTACTTTAAGCTTGTAAATGCCGAATCTGGAAACAAAGTCTCGGGTGAAGTTCACATTGTAGAAGCAAAGGCTACCCAATACTTGGGTGTTAAGGGTAATGAATTGGTCTATTTAACGAAACCAAAAAATGTAGCAGGGGTTTATCAAGTAGCCATTCAAGCACCTGGATACAGACCTGCAAAACTTGTATTCACTTATGATGATCCCTTGGCAGTTTCTTCAGGTGTAGGTGAGCAGCAAGAGACGATTATCACATTTGAATTAGTGTTGGCAAAAAGAGGCGACTATATTGACTTTAATGACGTTAGATTTTTCCGTAATACCACTATTCTGGAGCCTCATTCACAAGTTGAATTAGATGGATTGGTTGATTTGTTAAAGGAAAATGAAAATTATAAGGTGAAAATACACGGTCATTGCAATGGAGATGATTCAAGATCTGTTACTACCCTTGGGACCAGTACAAATATTTTCGCTCTTGATCCTACCCACAATAAGAAGGAAACGATGACTGCCAAGAGACTCACTGAGTTAAGAGCAGAAACCGTTAAGAATTACTTGGCAAGCCAAGGCATAAATGCAGAACGCATATTAATAAAAGGTCAGGGCGGCAAAATGATGATTTACCCACGTACCAGTACACTTGCAAATCGCAATGAAAGGGTAGAGGTTGAAATATTAAGAGGCCGTTAGTCCACTCCAGCATTAGTTGTCCTAACTGGTGATTGCTTTCAAAATATCATGCTGTGTAATGATATGTACAGCGTGCAAATGATCCCTTACTAATAGGGCTTTACTATTTTTATTCAATAAGGAGGAGAGTACATCCAACGTGCTATCCAAGGCAACAAATTGCATTGGTTTGTCCATCAACTCACCCACCAGTTTGTCTTTCATTCCTGGCTCGAAAATTATTTTTTCTAACAAACTAGATGCAGCTACACTTCCAACAAACTCATCGCCATCTACAACAGGCACTTGATCAATGCCTTCTTTATTCATTAAACGTATCGCTTCACCTATTTTTGAATTTTTGGATATCGTAAAGAGACTATTGCGCCCATTTCTTGCAACGATAATTTCACGCGCAGTTGAGAAAGTACGCTCTTCAAGGAATCCATGATCTTTCATCCATTGGTCGTTGTATACTTTGTTGAGATAGCGTGTACCGTGATCTGGCATTAGGATTACCATTACGTCATCTTTCTTTAAATTTTCTTTGGCATATTCCAAGGCACCATGCACTGCTGATCCGCAGCTCCATCCAACAAACATGCCTTCCTCACGTGATAATCTACGCGCCATAATTGCACCATCCTTATCAGTCACCTTTATGAATAAGTCAATAAGATCGAAGTCTACATTTTTGGGCAAAATATCTTCACCAAAACCTTCTGTCAGATAGGGGTATATTTCATTTTTATCGAAGACGCCTGTTTCTTTATATTTTTTGAAAACTGAACCATATGTATCAATCCCAACCGAAAGCAAGCTGGGATTTTGCTCCTTCAAATATTTTGAGGTGCCACACATCGAACCTCCGGTACCTACTGTTGCAGCATAGTGGGTGATCTTTCCATCTGTTTGTGTCCATATTTCCGGGCCTGTGCTTTCATAATGAGCCTGTGCATTAGAAGGATTATCGTATTGATTGGGATAAATGGAGTTTGGGATTTCTTTGTTGAGTTTGCGGGCAACCGAATAATAAGATCTTGGATCTTCAGGTTCCACATTTGTGGGGCAAACGATTACTTCGGCACCAACGGCACGAAGAATATTAATTTTTTCTTGTGACTGCTTATCAGCCATTGTAAAAATGCATTTGTAGCCTTTTGCAATAGCAGTTAGCGCCAATCCCATTCCCGTGTTACCGCTTGTGCCTTCGATAATAGTTCCTCCTGGCTTTAGCTGCCCGGATTTCTCGGCATCCTCAATCATCTTCAGTGCCATCCTATCTTTGGTACTATTTCCCGGATTGAAATACTCTAATTTGGCCAGCACGGTTCCCGGTATGCCTTTGAAAATCTTGTTCAACTTCACCATAGGTGTGTTGCCAATGGTTTCAATTATGGAATTGTAGATCATATTCAAATAGATAATTGCGTGGTAAAAGTACGAATAAGAGGGGAAGATGATGAACTGCGGGTTGGAAGAAATCCCACGGAGTTTAGGCCGATGCCCCAGCCAGCAAGTATAACACAGCCATCCTTACGGCTACTCCGTTTTCAACCTGATCTAGAATAATGGAATGACTGGAGTCCGCAGCATCGCTGCTGAGTTCCACTCCACGGTTGATTGGCCCTGGATGCATTAGAATTATTTCTTTTTTCAAACTGTCAAGGAGTTTTTTATTTATTCCATAATACAGAGAATATTCTCGAAGTGAGGGAAAGTATTTTATTTGCTGTCGCTCAAGTTGAATTCGAAGCACATTGGCTACATCACACCATGCCAGTGCTTTCCTAATATCAAATTCAACCTCCACGCCAAGTTGCCCAATGAATTTAGGGAGAAGCGTTGGGGGGCCGCAAACCATCACTTTGGCACCTAGTTTCTTTAAGGCAAAAATATTCGATAGTGCAACTCTGGAGTGGAGAATATCTCCAATGATGGCAATCTTCTTACCTTCCACAGACCCAAGTTTTTCTTGTATGGAGAAGGCATCCAATAGCGCTTGAGTAGGATGTTCGTGCGTACCATCCCCAGCATTAATTATATTGGCGCTGATGTGTTTAGCCAGGAAATGAGGTGCGCCAACACTTGCATGGCGCATGACAATCATGTCCACTTTCATGGCTAGAATATTATTAACAGTGTCAAGCAAGGTTTCTCCTTTCTTGACCGAACTACTTGATGCTGCAAAGTTGATGACATCTGCAGATAACCTTTTTTGTGCAAGTTCGAATGAAAGCCTGGTTCGCGTTGAGTTCTCAAAAAAGACATTTGCGATAGTAACATCCCGCAGGGAAGGCACTTTTTTGATGGGTCGATTGATAACTTCTTTAAAATTGGTGGCCGTCTCGAAAATAAGTTCAATGTCTTCGCGGGTAATATTCTTGATCCCTAGCAAGTGTCTTTGACTTAGCTTTGACATAGGCTTATTCTTCCTTTTTTATTAACCAGATTTTATTTTGTTTGTGCCCTTGGGCTTCCAATTCCACCAATACCCGCTGAGATGTCAGGGTATCTACATATTTTCCAACGTAATCGGCCGAAATGGGCAAGTCCCTTGTGTGCTTTCTATCTACGAGAACTAATAATTCTACTTTAGAGGGTCGTCCAAACGCAATCATGGCATCTAGTGCGGCTCGCACCGTTCTGCCGGTGAAAAGCACATCATCAATAAGGACAACTTTTTTCCCTTCAATTACAAAAGGCACTTTTGTCTCACTGGCTTTAGCAGGAATATCACGTCTCCGGAAATCATCGCGATAAAAAGTAGCATCCAAATATCCCAGAGAAATATCTTTTTTAAGGGTCTTTTTTAATTTTTCCTGAATCAATTCGGCAAGAAAAATTCCCCGCGGTTGCATACCTAGGATTACCGTTTCGGAGAAATCGTTATGGTTTTCAATAAGTTGTTGGCAAAGGCGACTAAGCGTGATATCGAGCAGGTCTGAGTCTAGAATAAGTTTCTTCTGCATACGCTGGGTACAAAGATAGAAAAATTAGGCAGATAGATAGCGGGTAGAATTCTATTTGTTAAGTGTAATTTTATTGACAAAAAAGACTTTGCGAGTAGACTTAACACCTGGTTCACGCAAGTTGTGGACTTGTTGGACCCCATACGCAAAAAAATGCCGATCGTACCAATAATCAAGTTTACTAGTTTCGGTTTCCTTATCCTTCACTTGATCTTCTTTGAATTTCAATTTCATTTCATATGTTTTGCCCTCCAGCACTTCCGAGTCACGTATGATTTTATTGCGAATCTCGTTTTCAAATAAGTAAAGCAAGGAAATACTTTTTTCTTGAGGGTATATTTTTACGAATTGCTCAAGTTCATACGTTTTCAAGTCATTAATTTGAAAACTATTATCCCAAAGCAGTTTCCCGTTTTTATCGAAACCAATAACAACGGCATGAGTATATTGGAACCCATCAAAGATTAAATCACTTCGGCTCATGGGTATGTGATATGACCGCGTGTTGTAATTGTATGAATAGGGGGCATAATTGCGCGCATAGGAATAATGGGGATAGAAGGCCTCTCCCAGAAGAATATATTGATCTCCATACGGTAATAGTTCCTGAACAAGGATTCTATAATTGAACTTAATTTTCTTCCCTTTTATTTTCCTTCGTTCTATCTTTTCTTTTATACGTTTCTCTCGTTTTGCCTTCATGTAGTTAAAAAAATGTTCGAGGTCAGCGAAGGAATAATACTTAATTGCATATTCTCCAACTACATTTATGGAAGCAACAAAAATCCCTCTAGAGTATTCGCCATATCTTCCATAAACACCTGATACAACCTGCTCTCCATTTGGCATTTTTAGAGAGCGTCCAAAAATCAAATTCTTATTCTCTTCTGGTTGAAGAATAGTGGTTTTAATCAGACTTCCGTCAGCGCTATAGTTTCTAATCCACAAACCTTTTTGCTTATTATAATTCTTTGCGCTTACAATTACATCAACCGAGCCATCCTCATTTGGCTTTAACTGTGTTAGTTCACCTGGCTCATTAAAGAAACCTGGAAGTATCTTCGACTGAAGTAGCTTAAAATTAAAATGCAAAATAAGCGGCCGATAATTGAAGTAGCCTCCGATTAATGCAGCACCAGTAGTCATTACAAAGGAAGTAGGAGTAAACGGGATTAGGTTTTTTGCGGTGTAGAGGTTGTAGGTACCCGTTTCTACGGTTAACTCGATTATTAAAAAGTCTCCGAGCGCATTACTCTTGCTTTTAATTAGTAGATAAAGAAAGTCTTGCTTTGCATAGGTGAATAGGACAATTTCGTCCGAATTAAGTTGAACACTGCCACGCCATACTTCGTTAAGTGCCGTATCTACACGCACTAGTTCAAGTATATTTTCTTTGGACTCCGTTAATCTCCTAAAAAGTACAATGCCTTGTTCTTTTGCCGAAACTACTTTGTAGGGTTCCTTTTCTCCTTCTTGAATAAGCGTTTCATAACGCTCAGTTTGCAGCGTCTGACTTGACGAGATGAAGTAAGAGGACCCCAAAATGATACAGCAGAAAAAAAATTTAGTCGACATTAACTTTATTTATGTAGAAAACATCTCGACTCTGATCCGAATCCTTGGATGTATCGCGAATAGATTGATTGCCCCAACAGTAAAAATTGGAACCATACCAATGTCTGATACCATTTTCATCTTTGGAATTATCACGCACTACAGCTAATGGATTCTTCACATCAATCTTTGTAGTATCCGAATGTTCCTCATGATCATTTAGGGTCAGACGTTTTGAATGTATTTCGTCTTCCTTTTTAAAGGCGATGATTGCTCGTTTTCCATTGAGTGTGAAATCTCCTACTTGCTCCAACACAGGAACGTGTATGTCGGGTAACTTTATGCTTTGATCCCACACAATTTTACCTTGGCCATCAAAAAGTACTGATGCTGTTTGCATCATCCTATAGTCACTGGTTTGTGAATTGCTGGAGGAGTAAGGAGAATTATAATACCTATTGGATGGAGAACTAAACCCATATGGATAGTAGCCATTTTGGTTGTAATAGTTATTCCAATAAGGATAGGGGGTCACATTGCCTGAAGGAGTATATACCTCCGAAATCAATACAAAGCCTTGATCATTTTCATCTATCCTCAATGCTTGTAAGTGAACACTAAACTCAGGCAATTCTCCTGCTTCTCTGCTCCGCAGCGACTTTGTTCTTATTCTACCAATTCTTTTCTCTGGTAAGTAGTCAAGGAAATGATCTAATTGAGCAAAGTCAAAATATCTAATTTTGTGTTGATTAAACGGATCAATAGGCACTGAAAAAATACCAACTGCCTGTTTTGAATTAATTTGTCCATAACTTCCTAAAATCATCAGTTCATCTCGTTTTAGTGTAGAGGTTTGGGCAGCTAGTATTGTCTTACCATCTTCAATTTCAATTTCACTCTCCAGTACTAACCTACCCGACTCATCGAATGTTCTGACGAGGAGATTCTTTTTTTCCTTTTTTCCCCTCTCTACAAGAACAGCAGTGAATGTGTCATTGACGTTAACTCGTAAGTCCAGCAATTCGTAGTCGGCAAGAAAAAATCCTGGTACTACTTTTACTTGATTTGAAATCATCTCAAATACCAAAACAGCGGGTTCTCGGTTTATGTATCCTCCTAAAACAGCGTGATTGCCGGCAACTATAAAATAAGTTAATCTTAAATTGAATTGGTGCTTTATATCATATTTTGTTATTTCATTCGTAACCAGATTAATGTGTATTAAATGAAGAAGGTCAGCTTCACTTTCTCCAGCTCGAAACAAAAAGAAAATTTGGTTGGGTAAATACTCGTATCCAATTAGTCTATATCGATTTGGTAAAGCTAAATCAGTAGTCCAGGTTTCATGTAAAGTTGAATCAAGTAAGATCACCTCCCAGAGTTTATCACCATCCTTGTATTTTTCTTTATCCCGGATTAAGGCTAGCCCTTGTTCTTTTAATGAAATGATATTAAAACTATTAGCCGAATTGCTTTGAACCTTTTCAAAACGATAGGGTTGTGATAGTTGTGCAATAGCGGGTATCGAAAAGTTCGTTATAACGAATATCAAGGCACAACTAACATGTAGCCATCTTAAAGCGGGGCGTGTGCCGTGTTTGTAGTGGGTCATTTCCCTGTGCTCAGCTTGATTATCATATCAAACTCTTCTTTTCTTACTGGCTGGACTGAGAGTCTGGAAGATCGCACAAGAACCATTTCTCCTAGCCTTTTATCTGCTTTAATTTGAGCCAAAGAAATAGACGATTTAAGTTTTTCAACAGGAGCAATATCTACAACAATCCAGTTTTTATCTTTAGGGTCAGGATAATTTTCTTTAACAATTTTCACTATTCCGATGATTGCCTTATCTTCATTACTATGATACAGAAAAGCCAAATCATCCTTTTTCATTGCCTTCAAATTGTTGCGGGCTTGGAAGTTACGGACGCCATCCCACGTTGCTTTCTTATCTTGTTCTAGGTTTGTCCAAGAATACACACTAGGTTCAGATTTCATTAACCAATAATTCATAAACTATCCTTTTGTTTCAGTTCCTAAAATACTAAATAGTGAGGATTTTGTTCAGCATAGTGAGGTGGTAAAACAGTATTTGATATTTCGTTGTAAGTTTAGATAAATTAATATATTCACCTGCTTTGGGTGATGCCAAACTTTTTTGATGAAAGTCCTAGTTATGCGTTTTTCTTCTATTGGCGATATCGTGTTAACTACACCGGTAGTTAGGGTCCTTAAAACTCAATTAGAGAACGTTCAGGTGCACTATGCAACGAAAATCCAATTCAAATCCATTTTTGAAGAAAATCCATACCTTGATAAAGTCCATTACCTTCACAAAGATTTGCCTCAACTTATTCGTGAACTGAGAATTGAAAGATTTGATATCATAATCGACCTACATAATAATCTTCGCACAAGAATTATTAAAGCCGCACTCCAAACAAAGTCTGTAGTTTTTGATAAACTAAACATCGAAAAATGGTTACTGGTTAATTTTAAGATAAACAAACTACCCAACCTCCATATAGTTGATCGTTATCTTAAAGCAGTTGAGGGATTAGGAGTTAAGAATGATTCTCTTGGTTTGGATTACTTTATACCGGAGAAAGACCATGTACCAATCGATTGGATTCCTGAAACTCATCACAATGGATACGTAGCCTACGCCATTGGTGCACAACATGCTACTAAAAAGCTTCCGATTGAGCGAATGATTGAATTGTGTGATAAGATAAATCGCCCAATAGTATTGTTGGGAGGAAAGGAGGATGCAGAGACAGGTGAACAAATTTGTGCTTTCTTTCAAAAGACAACAGGTTCTTCTGATTATGAAGATGGATTGAAAGAATTGAACAAAAAATCTGTTATCTATAATGCCTGTGGCAAGTATAACTTAAATCAATCGGCCAGTTTAGTAAAGCAAGCTAAGTATGTTTTTACTCATGATACGGGGCTCATGCATATTGCCGCTGCATTTAAGAAAGAGATTTTTAGTATCTGGGGAAACACGATACCAGAGTTTGGTATGTACCCATATCGTACCAAGTTTACTGTTTTAGAGAATAACAAATTGAATTGCAGACCGTGCTCAAAAATTGGCTACAACCAATGCCCAAAGAAGCACTTTAAATGCATGAAAGAAATCCTCCTTGATTTCTATTTGCCGGCCTGACCTTAATAAGCTCTCACCAATTTTCCATCCATATAATTTACGTATGCCTTATTAGCCACGTTCATGCCACCCGGAGTCGGATAATTTCCGGTGAAGTACCAATCACCAGAATGTTTAGGAATTGCCTTATGAAGGTTATCGATGGTTTGGAATACAACTTTCACTTCTGCATTCATACCAGAAGGGCGAACGATATCTGAAATTTTATCAGATACTTCCTCATAGGTAAATTGTTCGTAAAGTTTTTTTACGTAGTTGTCAACTTGCCCACTCGTTTTTGATTGAAGACACTGCTCATACACTTCTCCTAACAGATAATCTTTACCATGTTCTTTAATCAATTGAATAATAGCACGAAAAGCAACGAAGTCACCCATGCGGCTCATATCAATTCCGTAACAATCAGGGAAACGTATTTGTGGTGCTGAAGAAACGACTACAATTCTTTTTGGGGCTAAACGATCTAGCATTCTCAAAATACTCTTTTCAAGCGTGGTGCCACGAACAATGGAGTCATCAATTACAACCAACGTATCTTTTCCCTTATTTACTACTTCGTAAGTTGTATCGTATACGTGAGCCACCATGTCATCACGATGGGCGTCATCGGTGATAAACGTTCTTAACTTGACATCCTTCAAAACAATCTTTTCAATTCTGGGACGGAAAGAGAGAATATCATCTAAAGAGTCAACTGAAGGTTTGCCATCTAGAATAACATCTTTCTGCTTACTGATCATATAATCTTCAATACCAGCCATCATACCCAGAAAGGCTGTCTCTGCTGTATTGGGTATGTAGGAGAAAATGGTATTCTTGAGATCGAAATTAATGGCCTTAAGAATTTGAGGTACCAATAACCTTCCTAGTTGTTTTCGTTCCTGATAAATTTCTGGATCCGTGCCTCGCGAAAAATATACTCGTTCAAAACTGCATGAGGTTTTTTCCAATGTCGGGAGTACTTGGTGTTGAGCGTACTCTCCATTTTTTGCGATTACCAAAACGTGACCTGGTTCTATTTCTTTTATTTGGTTATAATCTACATTGAATGCAGTTTTGATAGCTGGTTTTTCAGAAGCAACCACAACTATTTCCTCATCGGCATAATAATAGGCGGGCCGAATCCCGGATGGATCCCTAACTACAAAGGCTGAACCTGATCCGATAAGTCCTGCCATTGTATAACCGCCATCAAAGTCTTTACAGGCTCGTCTCAGCATACGTGGCAAATCAATTTCGTTCTCTATGATTTCAGATACTTCTTTATTTGAATAATCATCTTTATACTTTTGAAAAAGCGATTCCACTTCTTCGTCCAGGAAGTGACCAATTTTCTCCATCACAGTTACCGTATCCACTTTATCTTTTGGATGCTGGCCCAGATCCACCAAAATGTTGAATAGCTCATCAACATTAGTCATGTTGAAGTTACCCGCCATCACCAGATTGCGGCTTCGCCAGTTATTTTGCCTTAGGAATGGATGGACGTTTTCAATGCTATTTAGGCCATGGGTTCCATAGCGAAGATGCCCAAGCCATAACTCACCAGAAAATGCAACATTTTGCTTGAGCCACTTTTCATCTTTAAACTTTGCTTTTCCTTCTTTCTGTGCCTTCTTAAATTTTTTGCCAATTTTTTTGAATAGGTGGGCTACTGGTTGCGGTTTAATAGAACGGTAGCGGCTAAAAAAGCGATATCCCGGGTCCTGATCTATTTTAATGTTAACGATACCCGCACCATCCTGTCCGCGGTTATGTTGCTTTTCCATTAAAATGTACATCTTATTCATGGCGTATGTAGAGCCGTACTTTTCAATGTAGTAGGAAAGAGGCTTTCGCAAACGAATGAGGGCTATTCCGCATTCATGTAGTATGGCATCGCTCATAGTCCGGAGATTGATTTATGTATTTAAACACAAAAGTAATTCGATTAATTCAATCCTCAACTTCTGATTTCGTACGTTTTGCAGTAAGATTACCTACCGTATTGAACTAAGAAAATTGTCTCCTTATCCTGTTTTAGGAGTCTGATGTTTAACAAAAAGACCCACTTAAGATCCATGCTCGATTTATCACAGTTTGCTTATTTTTGCACACCTTTTTATTATGATAGAAACAGACATTATTATTATCGGGGCAGGACCTGTTGGTCTCTTCACCGTTTTTGAGGCAGGATTGTTAAAACTGAAATGTCATTTGATAGATTCCTTACCTACCCCAGGTGGACAATTGATTGAAATCTATCCTAAAAAGCCAATTTATGATATTCCTGGCTACCCCATTGTAAATGCAGGTGAACTTGTGGAAAACCTAATGAAACAATGCTCTGTCTTCAAACCTGGTTTTACTCTGGGCGAATCAGCCATGAGTTTGGAAGAAGCAGGAGATGGTAAGTTTATTGTTACCACAATAAAAGGTACAAAGCACAAAGCTCCCATTGTGATTATTGCTGGTGGCTTGGGTGTTTTTGAGCCACGAAAGCCTCCCATTGAGAATTTAGAAAGATATGAAGATAAGGGCGTGGAGTACATTATCCGTGATCCTGAATTTTATAAAGGTAAGAGCGTTGTAGTTTCTGGTGGAGGAGATTCTGCTTTGGATTGGTCCATTTATTTGGTTGAGAATAACATTGTTAGTGAGCTAACCTTGGTGCACCGTAGAACCTCCTTTCGCGGCCATTTGGATTCAGTTCAAAAAGTTATGGACATGGCTGCATCAAAAAGAATTAACCTAATTACAGAAGCTGAAGTAGTTGGAATTTCAGGAGATAAAAAGGTAGAGACAGTTAAAATTAGTCATGCCACATTAGGTGATATTGTAAAAGAGACCGATCATTTTATTCCACTTTTTGGCTTAACGCCAAGCCTTGGGCCGATCGCAAATTGGGGTTTAGATATCGACAAGAATGCGGTAAAAGTGGATACGTTAGATTATTCAACAAATCGCATAGGAGTATATGCTGTGGGTGATATTAACACCTATCCAGGAAAATTGAAATTGATCTTGTGTGGTTTTCACGAAGGAACGCTTGCGGTGCAGTCTGCTTTTGCAAGAATTTATCCGAATAAGAAAAATGTGTTAAAGTATACTACCGTGAATGGAGTTACTGGATTTTAGAACTAATGGAAAATACAATCAAAATAACCATTATCGATCGATTGGGAGTACCGCACGAGTTGGAGGGACCCACTGATATGAATATGAATATCATGGAAATCTGTAAGGTGTATGAACTACCCGTAGAGGGAACTTGCGGGGGTATGGCCTTGTGTGCATCCTGCCAGGTTTATCTAGAGTCAAATACAATTCTCCCGGAACAAAGTGATGCCGAACTAGGCATGTTGGATGCAGCCTTTCATGTAAAAGAGAATAGTAGACTGGGGTGCCAGATTCGCCTTACTCCAGAAATTGATGGAATTGTCTTAAGGCTTGCACCTTAGTTAACTGGTGCTATGCCCTCTTTAGGGTAAAACTAAAAGTGCTTCCTTCTCCTTCCTCGCTCTTCACCCAAATTTTACCTCCATTTCGTTCGACAAATTCTTTACAAAGTATAAGTCCCAATCCAGTTCCTTTTTCATTAGCCGTGCCAGGCGTTGTATATCCAGCAGCTTTATCAAAGATGACGGCTTGAACCTCACGTGTCATTCCTACTCCATTGTCAGAAACAGAAATGGTTAATTCATTTTCACTTTCTTTAGCTTCAACCCATATTTTTCCTCCATTATTTGTGAATTTGATTGAGTTTAGTATCAGATTTCTAAAGACCAAACGAAGAGTATTTAAATCCGCCATTGCATATAGGCTTTCCGGCACGAGATTTATCATTTCAATACTTTTTGGCTGAATACGACTTAAGAGTTTGATATTTTCATCTACCAGCTGACACACATTAATCTTTTGAGGATTAATAGTAAGCTTATCCATTTGCAAAAGCGCCCAATCTAATAAATTATTGATAAGACTTTTGGTGTGATTAAATTGAACTTTCAATTCTTTGATGAGAGGAGGTAGTTCGTCTGGTTTGATCAGATCTTTGTCCAATAAATCCAAAATTCCAGTTAGTCCATTTATCGGAGATCTTAAGTCATGGGAAATGATGGAAAAGAACTTGTCTTTCACATCATTCAATTGCTCTAATTCCAAGCTTCTTTTTTTTATTTCATTCTGATGCTCCATCAGAAGTTTGTTCAACTTTATTCTTCTCTGGTTGCTTCTGTAAACAGAGAAGAGTAGGATAACAGATAACGTAGCTAAAACAGCGAGTATATTGGTAATAAAACTCTGTCTTTTAATTTCAGCCTCTTGTATTGAACGTGATAGACTTAGTTCTTCTATTTCAGAATCTTTAGTTTGAGTTTCAGATCGTAAGTCTAGGAACAATTTTTCAATATACTGCTGGTTGCTATCACTCATTGCCTTAAATTCTTTATAGTAACTAAACGCTTTTTTGAAGTCACCCTGGAACTCATATAATAAGGATAGTTGCTCAATACATTCGATTTCAAGTATACGGGCATTTAAAATCTTTGCAGAAGAAAGAGCTTCATTTATCAAGGCCATGGCTGTTGAAAATTGTTGCTGATGAGCAGAGACTTTTCCTTTCCCCAATCTTGTTACAGCTTGCCCAAAAGTATTTCTGGAATTCGTATAAAGTTGGTCAGCCATTTCGTAATAGGAAAATGCCTTTGGATATTCTTCTTTTTCCAGATAAAGCCGCGCAAGTTTAACCAGCGTGCGGGGTTCAATGTCAAGGAGATTCCGTTCTCGTTCAATCTTTAAGGCTGTGAGCAGATTTTCTTCTGCCATTTTATAGTCCTTCTTGTGAAGGTACAAGGATCCTTTTCCGTCAGCTATATAGGCCGCACCGTCAAAGTCGTCAATTTTTTTGCTCAACTCAGAGGATATAGCAAAATGATCCATCGCCATATCGTATTGGGCGAGTTCTTCAAAAACATTGCCCAAATTGTATAAGTCAATAGCTTGGGAAAGAGTATCATTAATCAATTTGGCAGCTTTATAGCCTTTTGTGATATAGTAGTAGGCATCATCATATTTGCCCAAATCGCTATAGTCTTGACCAATGTTGTTGTACGCTTTTGCAGTGGCTAGACTGTCTTTAAGACGAAGGGCAAATTTGAGATACTGGTTATCATATTTTAAAGCAGTTGTGAAGTCACCCTTAAGAGTGGCTATTGTTCCTTTGCGAACACTGGACTCAAGAAGTCCCCATTCCCAATTTTCCCTCTCAGAAATGCGAAGTGCTTCATTAGCAGAATTTTGAGCTTGGTCGATATCTATAACTTTGTAAATGTCACAAAGCTTTACAAGTATTCTAACCTTCAAGGAATCTGAGGTCGATTGCTTCAATAAGGTATTTAGGCTATCGAGTGTTGACTGTGCGAATACAGGCAAGGCTAGCCCAAGCAATACAATCAAGAAGAAAAATAGCCTCTTTAGTTTCATGAAGGTAAAAAGTCAAATGAGCCTTTCAAAAAGGCCATATGTACCTTCAAATATCTTTATTTAACTGAATGGAAAACCTTTAGAATGCCGAAAAACCATACATGTTTAATAAAATGAAGTGGAAGATTAATTCCAAAGCGGATGCTTGACCAAGTGTACTTCTTCATGAAAAAATATACGGGTGGAGGCTGCAAAAGAGTCAGTATAATCTGAGACTAAAAATTGATGCTTTGGAAAAGAAGCGTTGCTTAATAGGTCCTTCCTGGTCAGATAATTCTTTAATGCCAATGCAACCACTTCTGATGAATCTAACAAGTTTACCCTCCAGGAATAAAATGAAGAAATTTCATTTTTGATAAGTGGGTAATGCGTGCATCCCAGGATCAAGGCATCAATATTGTTCAACGTAGAATCAGTCAGGTATTTTTCGATTATATCGTGGCTGATTTTGTTATTAAAAAATCCTTCTTCAATCATTGGCACAAGGAGAGGTGTGGCTAGGGAGACAAGTTTAATATTTTTATCAGCCTCATTAATCTTTCTCGAGTAAATACCAGACTGTATCGTTCGCTTAGTGCCAATGAGCCCAACTTTTTTATTGGCGAATTGTGCGAGTACCAGCTCTACCATTGGGTCAATAACATTTATTATTTCAGCATCAGCTCGCACATATTCTTTCAAAAGTTCATAAGCTGAGGAACTTGCAGAATTGCATGCGATTACAATGACTTTGCATCCTTTCTTGAGTAAGACATCTGCGATCTTGATCGAATAGGCTTGGATGGAGGCTTCTGATTTGTCACCGTAGGGAAGATGTGCCGTGTCCCCAAAGTAAACGATACTTTCTTTTGGGAGTAATTTTGAGATGGCGTGTGCTACCGTCAAACCACCAATACCGCTGTCAAATATGCCTATAGGAGATTCCAAATGAGCTGTCAATTAAAAATAAAAAACCCCATGTTGAGGAATGGGGTTTTTTAAGGCCTTATGTGGAATTTTATGCGTTATCAGAAAGTTTAGCTAGTACTACTTCGCGTAATTCACGGTGTTTGCAATAGCTGCACTTGAAATGCTTAATCAACACTCCGGGTTCAGTCTCAGTGGGTTTTGTACCTATCTCTTCATTATAAATTTTCATGGTATAATATCCGCAATTTGTACATTCAATTGCGTGTAGATAGGCGTCATATTTTTCTACCATCTTAAAACCAGTGGCATCATCCAGCCACACATCATAATCAACTGAATGGACATTTGCTTCTTCCGCAATTTGAGCCGCATCCAAGTGTGCATCCTCCTCATTCTCACTTAGTTTTCTCATAGGGTTGCCGGCAGGAGAAATCCGTGGAGTATTACGAAATTTCACAAGTTTTTTTTCCAAATATCCAGCGTAAT
Source organism: Bacteroidia bacterium (assembly GCA_031384515.1). Taxonomy (GTDB): domain Bacteria; phylum Bacteroidota; class Bacteroidia; order Cytophagales; family Cyclobacteriaceae; genus ELB16-189. Next base: position 17,859 of record JANNAQ010000084.1, on the reverse strand, counting down.
AAATTTGTACAAGGCTATAAACCACGTAATAAGAGATAGTTAAAAGACTTAGTGTAATAAATACCCTCACGTAGAAATAAAGCATTCCTTTTGTCTGCACCATATGTGTTCCTATTGAATTTGCATAAAAGGCTATTGCGACAACAAAGGCCATCATGGCATACCAGAAGTACTTGATTTCATGGGTGTTTACATAATCATATTTTTCCTTGTAATCTTTGCGTTTAAGCACCCGATACTCATGAAAAAGTAAGATACCTACCCCAATAGCGATGGAGGCGATCATCGCTAAATACATATACTGGTCCCAGGATTCAAGAAAGGCAGGTGTTTGCATATAGAATGTGGTTTTAATGGGGAAATTTAGTAGAATCTTTTCAGAATTGGTAATAACAAAGCAAATTTCCTTGCAGGTTTTCGCCTGTCACGACTATTTGTAATATTGTAAATCAAAAAAGGTACTAATTAGTAAATTAACAAAACTATGGCCAACAACCTATTAAAGGGAAAACGTGGGATTATTTTCGGTGCTTTAGACGAAAATTCAATTGCCTGGAAGACTGCTTTGAGAGTTAAAGAAGAGGGGGGTATGTTCACCTTAACAAATGCCCCCATTGCCATGCGACTGGGCACTATTAACAAGCTTGCTGAAGTCTGTCAGTCCGAGGTTATTCCTGCTGATGCAACCTCAGAACCCGATCTTACCAATCTTTTTTCAAAGTCCATGGAAATTTTGGGAGGGAAACTTGATTTTGTTCTTCACTCTATTGGCATGAGTCCGAATATCAGAAAAGGGAAGCAGTATGGTGACATGAATTATGATTGGTATGTGAAAACGCTTGATATTTCAGCACTTTCATTTCATAAAGTCTTACAGACTTCTGAAAAATTGGATGCCCTTAATGAATGGGCTTCAGTAGTTGGATTAAGTTATATCGCAGCACAACGTGCCTACCCAGATTACACCGATATGGCTCAAGCTAAGGCGATGCTTGAATCCATTGCCAGAAGCTACGGACAACGATATGGCACAATGAAAAAAGTGAGAGTGAATACTATTTCTCAGTCTCCGACCAGAACAACTGCAGGTTCTGGAATTTCTGGATTTGATGTCTTCTTTGACTTCGCTCAAATGATGTCTCCACTTGGTAACGCCTCAGCTGAAGATTGCGCCAACTATATTACAGTGATGTTCTCAGACTTCACAAGAATGGTGACTATGCAAAACCTAATGCATGATGGAGGATTTTCTTCAAGTGGAATTACACAAGATCTAGTTCAACGCCTTACTAAATAATTTTTCTATTACCGGTTATCGGAATCCGATAACTGGTAACTGGCAATTATGGTTTCCTTTCCCCATTGCAAAATCAATCTTGGCCTTAATGTAATCGCCAAAAGACCAGATGGATTTCATGATATTGAAACTTGCTTTTATCCGATCCCTTGGAGTGACCTTCTGGAAATCATTCCTTCTGATACACTTAACTTTGATTCGACTGGTCTGAGTATTCCAGGAGAAGTACATGACAACTTATGTTTAAAAGCCTATGGCCTCCTCAAAACAGACTTCGACCTGCCACCAGTTCATATTCACTTACATAAGTTGCTTCCTACAGGTGCTGGCTTAGGAGGTGGATCTTCGGATGCTGCTTTTACCTTGAGAACGTTAAATGAAATATTCAAGCTCAACCTCTCAACTACCAGACTTTCTGAATATGCCTCAAAGTTAGGAAGTGATTGTGCGTTTTTTGTTCAACAAAAAGCAATGATGGGAACAGGCCGAGGCGAAATTTTAAGCCCGGTTACAATTTCACTCAAGGGAAAGTTTATGGTATTGGTGAAACCCGATATTCACGTTTCAACGGCTGAGGCATATGCAGGTATAACTGCACGAAGGCCTTCACAATCTGTTCAAAAAACTATTGAGGAAACCTCGATAACAGAATGGAAGGATTTGCTTACCAATGATTTTGAAGATAGTGTATTCAAAACCTATCCAAGAATAAGGGAATTGAAAGAAAGGTTATATCAATTAGGTGCAACCTACTCGAGTATGAGCGGTTCGGGCTCCACAGTATTTGGAATTTTTGATGAGCCCATTGATGTAAAAACTGATTTTATGGGGTTGACATATTGGAGTGGAGGACTTGAACTCTAATTTTTATTATAAGTGTGAAGCTGAACACCTAACCTAAAAACTGCTTACTCCAATTTTCTTCTTTAAAAATGGATAAGAAGCGACAGCACTTAGGATAATTGCGGTGCCAACATAAAAATTTACGTCCATTATTTCTTGTTGGCCGAAAACAAGTAAGGCAAGAATAATTCCATAGAGTGGCTCAAGGTTTAGCGCGAGCTGAATAAAGAATACGGAAAGTTTTTTCATGAGGTTGATCGCTGCAGCATAGGCATAAACAGAGCAGGCCAAGGCCATGATAGAAATATAAACCCAATCCATCGATGTTGGCACTAGTTGCAAAGTTGAATTGAAACCCCATGGTTGTTGGTAAATAGGAAAAAATAGCAAGACGCCAAGCGTTGCCCCAACCATTTCATAAAAGGTAATCGTATTTGCTGTAACTCGATTGATCAATTTTGAATTGATAACACTAAAGATGGCTGCTGTTAGGCCTGACATGATTCCTAAAAAAAGACCCATAGGGTACTGAAAACCAAATGAAAAGATGATGTATAAACCAAATAAGACCATTAGGCCCAGTCCAATTTCAAGAGGCTGAATTTTTTTTCCTTTTGCCAATGGTTCGATTAACGCTGCCCAAAATGAACACGTAGCAAAACCAACTAAGCTGGTCGAAGGATTCGACACTCTTCCTGATCCGAAAAAAGTAAGCCAATGAATAGCCACAATAAATCCTGTAGCTAATAGTTTAAGCAGATCGATTCTTTCAATAGTAAAAGTTCCCCGGGCAAAGAGGATGACCACACCCATCCCGAAAGCAGCTAGCAAGGTTCGATAGAAGACCATTTCCACACTGGGAATGGTTATTAGTTTGCCCAGAACTGCAGTAAAGCCCCACAGAAAAACAATGAAGTGCAGCTTGAAATAATCTTTTGCTGTCGCCTTCAACGCGGAACATATTTATACATCCCCAATGAGATAGTTCCAAAAACAATGTTGGGTATCCATGCTGCCACAAGAGGAGATAGTGAGCCGGCTTCTGCAAATGTGCGCGACATCATAAAAAAAAGAATGAATACAAAGGATAGAAAAAAGCCAAGTGCTATTTGTGAGCCAGTTCCACCTCGGCTTTTTCGTGCCGACACAATTGCTCCCATAAAAACCAAAATGAAAATTGTAAAAGGGGATGCGAATCGAATATACTTTTCCACTTCATATGTTTCAACACCCGTTGCACCCCTGAATTTTAGCTTGGCAATATGTGCGCTAAGTTCCGGAATAGTCATGCCATCATATTTCCTATTCTCACTTTCAAAATCTTTCGGAGAAATGGCAAGCGTTGTGTCAAGTTTATCTCCTGAGGTAATACTCAATCCAGAGTCAAGTTCGTGGCTGACATTGAAAATTTTTTGAACATTATGAATTTTCCAATAGTGAAGAGTCCACTTCTTCTTCGTGCTGTCCCATTGGATATTATCCGATGTCAATTTTCTAATCAATTCATCATTTTCGAATTTTTCAAGAGTAAATTGAAACCCGATGTTGGTTTGATTGTTATAGCTTTGAATAAAGAGATACACATTTGGTTCGATCTGCAGATGCAGATTACGTGTATCGAAATAATTGTTTCGTTTAAAATACTGGGTTTCAAACGAAAGCCTGTCGCGATTGGATTTTGGAATCAGCCAGCCGTTGAATAAAAAGCTGATAATAGCAATAAGCAAGGCTCCCCAAAAGTAAGGAAGTAAAAATCTCCTAAAACTTATCCCACTACTAAGGATGGCGATGATCTCGGTTTGACCAGCCATTCGGGAGGTGACATAAACAATGGCTATGAAGACAGTTATCGGTGCAATTAGCCCAGCTATCCATGGAATGAAATCCAAATAGTAACTTATGATAACTGCTCGGCCTAATCCATTCTCTGCAAATTTGTCCATTTTCTCTGTCACATCTATAACCACAATAATGGCCACAATGATGAGCACCACAAAGAAGAATGTAGTGAGGATTTTTTTGAGAATGTATCTGTCGAGGATCTTCATTTTAAAAGTCAGAAAGTCAGAAGTCCGTAAAGTCAGAACCCTATAACGGACTTTCCGACTTTGCTGACTTGCTGACTTTTTATAATCGCTGTGTTACTACTTTCACCATTTTGTTTTTCCACTCTGTAAAAATACCGTCTTCAATTTTTTGCCTGGCCTGATTCACCAGCCAAAGATAGAAGGTAAGGTTTTGGATAGAAGCAATTTGCGCGCCTAAAATTTCTTTGCTGATAATCAAATGTCGCAGGTAGGCTTTGGAGTGAAATGTACTGGCATAGCCACCGAGCTCCGCATCGATTGGACTCAGGTCATCTTTCCACTTTTCATTCCTAATGTTTATGATGCCCTGAGTAGTAAACAACATTCCATTGCGGGCATTTCGTGTCGGCATTACGCAATCAAACATATCAATACCCAGCGCAATGCACTCCAAGATATTCTCGGGGGTGCCAACGCCCATTAGATAACGAGGTTTGTCGGAAGGTAAAATATCGCAAACCAAGTCTGTCATTTCATACATAAGCTCATGTGGTTCTCCTACCGACAACCCTCCAATAGCATTGCCTTGCTGATTTTGTGCGGCAATAAATTCAGCCGATTCTTTTCTTAAATCTTTGTAAACGCTTCCTTGCACTATAGGAAACAACGTCTGTTCATACCCGTATTTAGGATCTGTATTATCCATTCTATTCACACATCGAGCAAGCCAATCGTGGGTCATCTTCATCGATTTTTTTGCATAGGGATATTCACATGGATAGGGGGTACACTCATCAAACGCCATAATAATGTCTGCGCCAATCGACCGTTGAATATCCATTACCGATTCTGGACTGAAAAAGTGCGTAGATCCATCAATGTGAGACTTGAACGTCACTCCTTCTTGTTTGATTTTCCTGTTTTCGGATAAAGAGTAAACCTGGTAGCCACCACTATCAGTAAGGATCGGATGGTTCCATCCATTGAACTTGTGCAGACCTCCTGCTTTTTCCAACAGCTCAATTCCAGGTCGTAGATACAGATGATAGGTATTTCCTAGAATAATTTTAGCCTTAATATCGTTTTCAAGTTCTCTCTGGTGAATTGCCTTGACGGACCCAGCAGTACCAACGGGCATGAATATAGGTGTTGAAATATCTCCATGATCAGTTGTTAACACCCCTGAACGGGCTTTGGATTGTGGATCCTTTGAGGTGAGCTTGAATTTCATTGCCGCAAAGATAGCAGTTGATTATTCTTGTTTTAGCCTGGTTCGGAGCATCACCACTTTTTCATTGTTCATAAGCCCCTATCTTTGCTAGGTTTTCAAATAAATAATTTGTTTTAGTGATACTTACCATACTTTGCTTCGCACTTCTGGGTATCCAAATAGTATATTTTAGTTTCTTTTTCGTTGCTTTTTTAAAGAAGAATAAGCCTGCTGGCAACGCTATAAAACCTGTTTCAGTCATTGTGTGTGCCCACGATGAAGAAAATAACCTGCGCGAACTACTTCCTTTACTACTTGCTCAGGATCATCCTGAGTTTGAGGTGATAATTGTGGAAGACCGCTGCAATGACTCCACTTATGATTTTTTACTGTCAGCAACCAAACTTGACTCTCGGCTTCGGATGGTGAGGGTAGTTCACAAGCCTGATCATGTGAGCGGGAAAAAGTTTGCACTAACGCTGGGAATAAAAGCCGCGAGGTACGATTGGGTATTGTTAACTGACGCAGACTGCAGGCCCGCTGGAAATAAATGGATAGCAAGCATGAATGCGCTGATGACTGACCATACTAATATTGTGCTGGGTTTCTCTCCTTATATCAAATCACAAGGATTACTTAATTCCTTCATACGACTTGAGTCCTTCCTTACAGGAATTCAATTTATGGGTCTAGCCATTTTGGGGAAGCCTTATATGGGAGTTGGTCGAAACCTTGCCTACCGAAAATCTTTATTCCTAGACAATAAAGGGTTCAACTCACACTTAGGCATAGTAGGTGGCGATGACGATTTGTTTGTGAATCAGCATGCGGTTGGTGCGGACACCAATATTTGTATCGGCAAAGGATCATTGATGAGGTCTTTACCCAAAACCACATGGAATGAATATTATATTCAAAAGCTCAGGCATTTGGTAGTGGGCAAATCGTATAAATTTTCTGATAAGATTATCCTGGGGACTTTCTCGTTGACTTGGGTGCTGACTTGGACAATAGCCTTGCCGTATTCTTTTTTTAGCCCGTTAATGGACTGGATACTAATCGCTTTTTTGTTTCGCTGGGTACTTCTCATTTTTCTTTTTCGCAAGGCATCCCGAAAGCTTGGAGAGCCGTTTGAAGAGTGGAAAGTGCCTCTTTTAGATTTTATTTATGCCTTTTATTATCTTGTCACCGGCCCAATGGCGTTAGTATCCAAAAAAGTAAGATGGAAGAGTTAGAAGAAGGCAGGTTCTCAACAAAGGCGCTCGAGGATTTTAAGCTTATTGATATGGCCGTGGTTGGTGACGATAAAGCCTACGCCAAACTGCTTACGCGCTACAAACGTCCCGTCTATCATATGATCTTAAAAATGGTGCGCAACACTGATGATGCCGAGGACCTTACTATGGAGTCCTTCTCAAAAGCTTTTCGCAGTCTCCATCGATTCAAAAAAGACTTCACCTTTAGCACTTGGCTATTTAGAATAGCTACCAATAATACCATTGATTTTATCCGCAAGAAAAAACTGAATACGTTTAGCATAGAGAATACCTATACGGATGATGATGGCCAATCGGTTTCCATTGATATTAAGGATCAAAACAACGACCCGCAGGAAGAGGCTATAAAAGCGCAAAAGGAAGAATTGATGCAGGTGTTTGTGGGTATGTTGCCACCAAAATATCAGAAGTTAGTGCGACTTCGGTATTTTCACGAGCTGTCTTACGAGGAAATTGCCAAAGAATTGGAAGCTCCTCTGGGCACAGTAAAAGCCCAACTTCACCGCGCACGCGAACTCATGTATGACCTAATTAAGAATAAAAAGGAGCATATTTAGTCTCGGCTAACATCTGTGAGTTTTTAAATCCCATGTATTTTATTTAAAATTGTTGCGGTGAAAAAGATAGTTGCCCTGTTTCTGCTTTTTTTATTCCTGCTCAATGTGCTGGGATACTATGGCGTTTTTGTGGGCCTGCAAGTTAAAACCACCCAACAGATGAGGCAAAATTTTGATGATGGTAACTACGATCATCAAGAAATTACCTTTAAAGTTCCTCTAACAGTTCCTTACTCTACCGATTCAAAAGAATATGTGAGGGTGGACGGTGAATTTGAACACAACGGTGACGTGTTTCGCCTTGTCAAGCAACGTTTACAGAGTGATACCTTATATATTGTTTGTGTTAAAGACCATACCTCAAAGGATATTAATCAAGCGTTGGAGGATTATGTAAAGACATTTTCAGATAAGCCGGTAAGTGCGAAAGGCAACTCCAAAAACATTCAAAATTTTATTAAAGATTATATTACCCAATCCATATCCATAGAGAACCAAAACACGGGTTGGGTGAAGACCTTTTCATTTTATTCAGCAAATCACCAATATGAATTAGTTACTAATTCATTGGTTGGCCCACCACCCAGGGCTTAATTTCCAGGTAACCTGAAAACTTCATTCAGGGTAAATCAACTAAGATTTTAGAGGACTCATGTCTGTACAGACATGCAGTATTTATTACTACATAACTTGAAAATGCTTGTGGGCAACTAACAGGTATCTTTTTATAAACTTTTGAAATTAACCAATGATGAAAAAATTTACTTTTTTAATAGCTGCCATTGTATTGGGATTGAGCTTAGTGAAAGCACAAACCTTCACAGATGGATTGATGATGAATAGCAAGGATTTATGCACTGGATTTATTTATTCTAATGATTCATGGAAAAATTATTGGGAAGGACCTCTTAAACGTGATAATGGAAACATAGGCACCTTAACCACCAAGAGTGTTGCGTGGATGGGTGCTTATGGTGTTACTGATAAAATTAATGTGATTGCCATGGTACCCTATGTTTGGACGCATGCAAGTAAGGGTACTCTTCACGATATGAGTGGCCTTCAGGATTTGACTGTTGGTGCCAAGTACAACTTCTTAAAAAAGACAATAGGCTCAAGCGAGTTAAGCACTTTTGTGGTGGGCAGTTTTTCAACCCCACTTAGTGACTATACACCAGATTATTTGCCACTTTCAATCGGCCTGGCTTCCAAAAAACTTTCTGGGCGCTTTACTTCACATTATAAAGTAAGCTCAGGTTGGTATGCAACGGGCAATATCGGTTACACCTGGCGCGGCAATATTACACTTGATCGTCCTGCCTATTACACCGATGGTCAGCTAACTATGAGCGATGAAGTATGGATGCCCAACGTATTGGATTATTCATTCAATGTGGGCTATCTCAAAAATGGCTTGCAGGCTTTTGTAGGTTACACTCAACAAAATACATTGGGTGGAGGAGACATCAGAAGACAAGACATGCCTTTCGCGTCTAATCGTATGAACTTTTCAAAAATTGATGCTACGGTAAAATATTTTATTCCCAAGATTAATAGCTTGGCTGTATGGGCAGGTATTGGTTATACGTTGACTGGCCGTAACGTGGGTCAATCAACTTACTATATGGGAGGATTACTCTACACACTTCATTTTGCAAAAACCGCTAATTAATAAAACAACATGAAAACATTTTATCATAAAGTCGCTAGTCTCTTCTTTGTATTCAGCATCATTGGAATTGTGCTGGGCGTTCAGAGTTGCGACAAAGAAGTAGAGACAAAAGAAGTATTGGGAGTTTTAACTCCTGCAAAGCTTGATCAAACCGCTGGTACATGGACACCCGTTATACTCACCAATTATTCCACGCAAGTGCCAGTAGCAGCCCCTGCGGCTACAACATCGGCAGCTTATGTGGCAGAAATTGCGGCTATTAAAGATGCGCAAAGCAAGCTCACAAAAAGTCAAAGAAGTATAATTGAATATTGGAGTGCAGGTGGTGTACTTAGGTGGAACCAAATTCTTCGCGGTTTAGTAGCAAAGTATAACCTTCCACCAGCTCCAAAAGCTGATGGCAGCTATCCGTTGCCAGATGCAGAAAATCCATTTGGCGATCCTGCGTTCCCTTTTTCAAATCCTCCATATGCAGCACGTGCTTACAGCTACGTATCCGTAGCGCAATATGATGCACTTAAGGCAGCGTGGTTCTACAAGTTTCAATATAACAGACCTTCGCCATACAAAGTAGATAGCTCAGTGGAGTCTTTGATGCCGGCATCAGATCTTCCTGCATATCCATCGGAAGATGCTGTGCTATCTGGCGTGACTGCTGAAATGATGAAAGTACTTTTCCCAGCCGCTTTGGAAGAAATTACATTGCGTGCAGCTGGTCAACGCAATGCGGCACTGTGGGCGGGAAAGGCAACATCGAGTGATATTTCGGCAGGACTTGCATTGGGTAAAGCCGTAGCGGCCATCATTCTGGCTCCGGGCACTGGAAGATTTAGAACGGATGGTATGGGAGCTGCGGTTGGTAATGCGGCTTCATGGCAAGCACTTGCTGATGGTGCAATAGCAAGAGGTGAAATTCCATGGATAAGTTTAGAGACGCCAGCAAGACCTCCTATGTTACCTGGTTTTGGAAAAGTGAAAGCATGGAATATGACCCCGGCACAAATTACGGCCGAGCGTCCATTGCCACCACCACCTACTTTATCAGCTGAGATGGCGAAGGAAGTTGAAGAAGTAAAATCCTATGCAAATAATCTTACACGCGAGAACCTAGCTATTGTACACAAATGGGCCGATGGCGCAGGAACGTATACACCTCCTGGTCATTGGAACGACATTGCAGAAGAATACATAGCAGCGGCAAATTATAGTGAGGTGCGTGCCGCAAGAGCTTTTGCTATTCTCAACATGGCCATTCACGATGCAGGAGTTGGCTGCTGGGAAACAAAGTACTTTTATTTTAATCCACGGCCTTCCCAGTTAGAAGAGTCAATACGTACGGGCACTGGCATTCCAAATTTTCCTGCCTATACATCAGGGCACTCTACATTTTCAGCGAGCGCAGCTACTGTGCTATCTTATTTGTTTCCATCCGCTTCGCAATACTTTAATGAAGCGGCAACTGAAGCTTCGCTTTCCCGATTGTATGGAGCTATTCATTATCGGTCGGATTGCGAGAAGGGTGTAGCACATGGCACAAAGATAGGAGGATACACAGTGACCTTTGCGATCAATGACGGAGCAGGTAATTAAGAATTTATATTGACTTAATAATTGAGTGGGTTTGAGCAGCGTCAGGAGTGGCGCTGCTTTTTTTATTATAGTTTATAGCCGTAGAAATTTCCTGAGAATTGTCCGTTAATGGGAACATTGTCTCCAATCAGGCGCACGGTTTGTCCAGTTGTTAGCTTAAACATGAATGTGGCATTAAACTTTGGTATCGTTGCACCCCATGGAACGACAAGGGCAACGGAATACTTCACGGAATTATAGAATAGGCTCAATTGACCAACGGCTGCTGTAAAGTAGGATCCCTCTACCATAAAAACGTAGGTGCCATTTTCAGAAGCTGTGAATGTGCTTCCGCTCAATATATTGAAGTCATCAAATTCTTCCGTTGTAAAGGGCAACTGTTGATCATTCACAACGCTTCCTGAAGTATTCGAATATGAGAAAGCTGTTTTAAACGCATAAGTAGTTGATATCCTTGAGGAGAGCAATGCGTCAGCATCATCGACATATTTTTTTGTGGCTGCATCATTGTTGTTTGTGGGTGCAGCAAGGTTGGCGATCGTATGAGCATTTGCATCTGTGCTGGTCGACAAAACCTGATTCAACGTTGTGGTGATCGCTACATTGTTCCCACCTGAAATGGATAGCGTGTTAGTGGCACCTGCATAAGTTAAAGTTTGAAGATAAGGTGCAAGGTTAACTGTCGTTGCATCATTGGCGAGCCCAAGGGTATTTCCAGTTAATGTCAAGTCTTGATTATCGGTATTATCCAGATAAGAAGATAGATTAATAGGGGAAGCATCATTAGTAAGACTTAATGTATTGCCTGTTAATGACAAATCCTGATTGTCCGTGTTATCCAAAAAAGACGATAGATCAATGGAGGTTGGGGAACTTGTGAGGTTTATTGTGTTTCCTGTTAGCGATAACGACTGGCTGTCGGTATTGTCAAGGTAGGGAGTGAGGTCAACAGTAGAACCATCACCTGAAAGACTTAAGGTATTACCAGTTTTTGTCAAATCCTGAATTTCATTCGAGGCATTGTTATCGGCATCGGAGTGATTATCGACATATTGCTTTGTTGCAGCATCCGTTGTTGCATTGGGTGTGGCAAGGTTTGTAATCTTTTGCCCACCAGCATTATTTCCTGAAGTCAGCACTTCGGATAGATTCTGTGCTGCTGTCATAGAACTCAAATCAACCTCCTTCGTCACACCGGCTTCGGTGAGTTTCAATTTTTTGTTTTCAAGTGTAAAGTCCGTTATCGTTTCATTAGCTGGATTGCTATCGGCATCGCCTGTGTTGATGACTTGGCTGTTTTGAATTTTTATTCCTTGTCCTGCGGTAAGACCGTTTCCGGAATAGGTTGAATAAAATGCATACGGAACGCTCATCAATTGTTGACTACCCATCAGTTGAAAGGAATTTCCGCCAGCGGGGTCTAACTCGATTTGCAGCCACTTGTTTCCGATGGCCCAACTTATAAACTCGAATGATCCTGAAGTAGCTTTGCCATGACCAATCACGAGCATGAATAATCCAAATGAATTGGTTTTCACAGTATGTATTTCTGCAAACTCTGTGTCGCCAGATGATCCATCTTTTAGAATAGTAATTCGCACAGATATATCCTGAGAAATTAACGGTTTGCCATTCGAATCTCGGGCTACTCCTTGATAATTAATGCCCTGAGGTGCCTGCCCCCTGGCTTGAAAGATTAAAGCTGCGCAGAACAAGAAACCAATTAGAAAAAATCGCATAGTCTAACTGATTTTTACAATAGAGACTGCATTGAATTGACCATTATTTAAAAACACTTTTAAGACATATAATCCTGAGCTTAAAAAACCTAGTTCCAACTTATTGTCTTTCGATTGTGGGAGAGTTGTGATAAGCCTTCCCCAAATATCAAGGACTTCGATTGAGGTAATTTTTACGTCACATCCAAACGCCTCTATTGTTAAGTCACCCTTTGTTGGATTGGGGTAATAGTTGAATGTCAAATCCTCGCAGGGTAAAATCTCAGGTTGCAAAAATCCCTGGGTAATGGTGTTGTTATCTGAAGTAAGGGTGAGGATTGCTGGTTCCCCTATTGAAACTGTAGTGATTAATCCTCCCATAGCAAGATCATAGCCAGCCAGGTTGATAACACTGGGTATCAGATTTTGCGCGGAGCAAAATAGAGGGGAAAATAAAGCCACAAAAGAGTAAAAAATACGCCTCATAAGTCATTCAGAAATAGAAACTTACTAATAATGCCTAAGTATTCAATTCAATTGTAAGTTTTTAGGCTGAATTTGCCAAATTTTCACCCTTTTTTGAACTAGGTAGCATTAGGAGCCTTGGTAAATGCTATTTGAAGATTGTGAGCTACTAATAATTGTTAAGATCAGCTGGAAGAAAACGAGGAGAATTAGTACGATGCCTGTGGTATTGATGATAGTTTCGGTAGCCAATTGGAACAAACTTGGTTCGCAGGGCCTCATTTTATTTCGATGTCGTATTTGAACAAAAGCCCGATAATTCCTGCCATAGAAAACTTCGCCTTTTTTATCCGGTTGATATTCGGATCAATGGAGTAGTTAAAGGCTGTTTCGAAATCGACTTTCTCCAAAATAGAATTTTCAAAAAGTGCACCCGCTAAATCACAAGTATCAAATATTGACCCTGTCAAATCAGTTTCAGCAAAGTCAACCTCTTGCAGGTTGCACCTTTTAAATAGCGTTCCCTTTAGTTTCAGCTTATAAAACGAAGAAAGATTCAGCAAACAGTCTTCTAAGTGTAGAGATAATGAGAACGGGTTACAATCGCCAAAGTGGATACCAACAAGTTTACAATTTTTAAAGACTACCGTCTTAAATCCAGTATCTTTTACTTTGGCCATACTTAAATCGCAATTCTTGAATTCACATTCGATGAAGTTAAATGCGGACAAATTGAAATTTAAGAATGAACAATTACTAAAGCTGCAATTCTCATACTCCCCTTCCGCGAGTTGTAGATTGGTAGCAGCAAGCCCGGTAAAGGTTTTTCCTTCTAAGTACACTTTGTTCATCCGTATAGTACTTATTGAACTAATCCCTCAATTCCTTTCAACACCTCTTCATACTTTTCATTTGCATTGTTGCAAAGTAAAATCACCGTTTTATCAGCCTCAACATAACGGATGATATGTGTTTTGTAACCAGGATTGTCACCACTGTGTCGAACTACCTTGCCAAGAGGTGATGTTTCAATTTCCCATCCAAAGCCATAATTAGACAATGAATCGCTTTTGAGTTTCATAGGTGTGAAGGCTTCACCTATTGTTTCTTTCTTTATCAAACGTTCTGAGTAAAGTGCACGATCCCATTTTAGTAGATCGGAGGCAGTAGAACTTATGCGGCCCGGTCCTTTGCGGTGGCCAAGCCAAATGGTGTAGTTGCTGGCAGGAAAAGAATCGGCACGCACATAGCGTTTCTTTTCAGAAACGTAAATATGACCTAGTGCAAAGTTATCAATATCTGCTTTCTCTTGTAGTGATCTAATGTCTGTTTTGCTCATGCCGACTGGTTTAAAAATTCTCTCTCTACAGAACTCTACAAAATCTTTGCCTGATGCTTTTTCGGCAATACTTCCAAGAAGAACATATCCTGTGTTGTTGTATTCATATTTATCGCCAGGCTCAAATTGTTTTTTCGGATGATACTTCTTCAGGTATTCCAATATTTCTGGATTGCCTGCTACTTTAGTTTTGTCCCAATGCTCGTCCATTATTTGTTGATATTCGGGAAGACCAGACGTATGTGTAAGAAGATGACGGATGGTGATATTTTTATAAGGAAGTCCCGTCAAATACTTTTCAACCAAATCATCGTAATTCAATTTGCCTTCTTCTTTCAGTATCATAATTACCATAGCTGTGAACTGCTTGGAAACGGAAGCAAGTTCAAAAACTCTGGTAGTATCCATGTCGGCCTTTGTTTCAAAATTAAGATAGCCAAATGCTTTGTGATAGACCGGCTTACCTTTTTCAGCTACTAACGCCACACCGCTAAAATCCGGAACGGTGGCGAAGAGAGAATCCATTTTTTGTTCCCAAGTTTTAACAACAGGCGATTCCTTTTCTTTCGGGCCACAGGCGGCCAGTAAAGAATAAAGGAAAAGCAGAGCGAGGGATAGTTTTGTAAAAGCTTTCATTTAATTTTGTTTAAACAAAGTCGTGTGACCTCTTTTTTCTTACGCTAACAGCGGTCTGACGACTAAGCAATGAAAATGAATTAACCTTAATTTTTAAACTTTTGCAAGACGCGTCCATCATATTCCATTATTTTCCAAATTTATCGGAGGAACAAAAAAAACAGTTTGACCAACTTGGTCCACTTTATAAAGAATGGAATGAAAAAATCAATGTGGTTTCCCGGAAGGATGTTGATAATATTTATATCAACCATGTACTCCACTCGCTTGGAATAGCAAAAGTACTTCAATTTAAAGCAGGCGCATCTATTTTAGATGTTGGGACTGGAGGAGGCTTTCCAGGGATTCCGCTTGCGATACTCTTTCCTAAGACAAGTTTTCACTTAGTGGATTCAATAGGCAAGAAGATTACTGTAGTGAAAGAAGTTGCAGATGCCATTGGATTAAAGAATGTATTGGCAGAACAAAGGCGAGCTGAGGAATTAAAGACAAAGTATGATTTTATTGTAAGCCGTGCCGTTACACGTATGAAGGAATTCTATGGGTGGGTGCAAACAAAAACAAAACCTGAATCCCTTCATAGCTTAGACAACGGAATTCTTTATCTCAAAGGGGGAGATCTTGATGAAGAATTAGATGAATTAAAAAAGCCTTATAGTCTCTATTCGCTTCCCGATTATTTTAAGGAAGAATTTTTTGAGACTAAGAAAGTGGTATTTATGCCATTGGATAATCGGTAGCGATTTTACGTACCCAAACTTTTTATTGATTTTCTGTTAAAAGTGTTGGCCGGTGTAAAGGCCACCGAATGTTGCTGCAAGGCATAGCAATAAGCTTGACACTACATATAATAATACCTGAACGGATAAACCACTTTGAATAAGTTCCAGTGTTTCCATACTAAATGTTGAAAATGTACTGAAGCCACCGCATAATCCTGCTGTCCAGAACAAGCGAGTGGTAGGAGAGAAGAGTTGTTTGTGATCTGCAAGTCCGATGATTAACCCAAGAAGGAAGCAGGCAAGGATGTTTACGAGTAACGTGCCAAACGGAAATTGAATAGAATGTAATGTGCCAATCCATTTACTCAACCCAAAGCGCAGAACACTACCGAGTCCGCCACCAATAAAAATAACAAAGAAGGACTTTATCATAACATTATTTGTTTTGTTTTTCGATCATCGCCTTCATCAGTCCAAATGTCTTTTGTTTTAGAGATTGCGTGCTATCTGAGGAAAGATTATCAACCGGTATTTCTGGGCCTACAAATATTTTGATTAAACCAGGGTGCATCTCAATTGTGCCGGGAGGCATCAGTGGGCCAGCACCAACCACAACCATTGGGAGGATAGGTTTTTGCGTATCAATAGCAATTCGAAATGCCCCATCCTTAAAAGGTTGAAGAAGTTCTTTGCTCCTGTTCTGAGTTCCTTCTGCAAATAATAATATCGAGATGCCCTCTTCTAATGTTGCCTTTAATTTCTCGAGACTTTTTTTCTTGCTTTCGCTACTGGAACGATCTACAATAACACATGCACCTTTGGCAATCCATCCAAACACCGGGATTTTCAATAACTCTTTTTTTGCCATGGGACGGAACTCCTTTCCGATGAGCATACACAGACCGGGAATGTCCAAGAATGACGTGTGATTGCTGACATAGATATAGGCTTGGCCTTCCCTGAAATTTTCCCGCCCATAGAATCTATATCTGATAAATGTAAGCTGACTAAAAATCCATGACCAAGCGAACAGGAATTTATAACCCAGCCAACTTAAGTTGTTGCCAAAAAAAAACGGAAGGGTCATGCCAGGAAGGAGAACAAGCATGGATATAGTAAACACCAGAAATACCCAGAGGGCGTAGATCTTGAGAAGAATAGTGGAAAGAATTTTCAACACCTCGGATATCGGACTGCAGCAAAGCCACAGATACACAGATTGTTTTTACTTTTCCGTGAACCTGTGGCTAATGAATTTTATGAAAAATATTTAGTGACGCCAGGAACCGCCACCGGATAAAATCCTTCCGCGTTTGGAAGAACTGGAGGCATTGCTTTCCAGTCATAAGTAGTTGGCATGATGTTCAAACCAGAATTAATGGCTGCATCCCACTCAACAACATTACCAGAGTAGGTGGCCATTCTTCCAAGAATGGAAGTCATCGTACTTCTTGCTCCGTTTTCAGCATCGGCAAATTTGTATTCACCTTTGGTGATTGCAGCGAAAAGTTCATCATGCTCCGTTTGATACGGGTTATTCTCTTTCTCCTTGTCAAACTGATACAACACCTTTCCGGTGCGATCTTTAATATTCATATCGCCACAGAAAATATTTCCTTTTGTGCCCATGATTTGTTCATCCACTTTACTCATAGTGCCTTTGATGTGACGGCATTGGCTGTTAAGAATGCTGCCATCTGCATAGTGAAATTCTACATAGTGGTGATCAAAAATTTCTCCGAACTCTTTTCCTTTGCGAACTTCTCGTCCACCCATACCCTGAGCTTTCACTGGGTAGCTTCCTTTGAACCAGTTAATCACATCAAGATTATGGATGTGTTGCTCTGTGATATGATCACCACACAACCAATTAAAATAATACCAGTTGCGCATTTGATATTCCATCTCGGTCTGGCCGGGCTTGCGCATATTTACCCATACACCTTCATTGTTCCACCAAGCCTGTGCCGAAACGATATCTCCTATCATTCCATCCTTCATTCGCTTGTATAGCTCCTTATAGGAGTTTTGATAGTGACGCTGTAATCCTACAACTACATTTAGCTTTTTCTGCTTTGCAATCACAGCAGCATCAAGTACTCGTTTGATTCCAGCAGGATCAGTTGCTACAGGTTTTTCCATGAAAATGTGTTTGCCAGCTTTTACAGCTTCTTCAAAATGAATTGGGCGAAATCCTGGAGGTGTTGTCAAGATAACAACATCTGCCATCTCGATTGCTTTTTTGTATCCATCAAAACCCACAAACTTATTTTCTTCAGTAACGGATACCTTGCCAGATACATTTCCTTCCTCGTTGTTGGGATCGGATAATGCCTTGAAGCAATCGTCAAGTCTATCGCGGAACGCATCAGCCATAGCAACAAGTTTTACATTTTGCGTAGTGAGCAAGGCCTGCATGGCGGCACCCGTACCTCTGCCACCGCAGCCAATCAATGCCACCTTTATCGCGTCATTAGCTGAAGTATTAAAAAAACTTGCATTTGAA
>JANNAQ010000079.1:0-17883 GCA_031384515.1 Bacteroidia bacterium | reverse complement strand
TTGTCAAGGCCATCCCAAATTTCTTTTTCAGTGCGGCCTCGTTGTTCTTTCTCGTATTCCATGGCTACTTGGTGTAGAGGAATATTTTTTTCGATGCTGTACTTCTTCCAGCTTTCGAAGGAGTCGAATAGAAATGCCATAACTAATTAATTTTAGTTTCACCAAGAAGATTTCTGGCTTCATTTTTTAAAATAGGAAGATGATTAATGAGAATGCTCCAGACCTGAACATTTTCAATTTCATCATAGCCATGCGTGAGCTTGTTGCGGGCATCGACCACCCTCCTTGCATTTGAGATTGGAATTTCAGGAGATAAAGCCAACAATTGTTTCATCGCTTCTCCAATAGTAATCAAGTTGCGTTCACCTGCATCTTGAACTAAAAAATTACTATCGTAATCAGAGAAAATTTTGCTGGTGCCGATATATTTTTCAATCGTCTCGATACAAGTAAGGATATCCATTAAAAGTTTTTTCCGAATGTTATCCATAAATCAGGAACTTGGTTTTATTAAGTTCATCAATAAAATATGGATTTTTTAGAGAGCGGTCCGTAACCAAATCTACTTCCCTGCGAAATAAATCTCTTAATTCATCGTGAAGACTCCACCAGTGCTCTCCAGCCTCAACGGGATCAAGCCCTTCATTAAAATTGATCAAGAGATCGATATCACTATTGTCATTAAATTGATTTGTAACCGCAGAGCCAAACAGAAATGCGTTCTTAATTTGATGTTTACGTAAAAGATTTACGACAGCTGGTAATTTTTCCAGAAATGAGGGATGAATCATACTTAAGAGTAAAGATACAAATAAATAAAAGTCAAGCAGACATTCATTTTTGCGCAATTGCTTGGTGTATATTAGGGCTCTAAATTAAAGACAATGTTGAAGTTAATTCTAATACCCCTTTTCGTTTCAGGTTTGATAGGATCATTAAGAGCCCAGGATGAATCAAGCATTAAATTAATATTTGATAATGCTTTACAGAATGGCAAATCGTACGAGATGCTTCACCATCTTTCTACAAAGGTTGGTTCAAGATTATCAGGTTCACCAGGAGCTGCCGCAGCTGTTGAGTGGAGTAGGCATGTCATGCAGGATTTTGGTTTTGACTCTGTCTGGCTGCAACCTGTGATGGTCCCTCATTGGGTAAGAG
The DNA here is from genome assembly GCA_031384515.1 of Bacteroidia bacterium. Classification (GTDB taxonomy): domain Bacteria; phylum Bacteroidota; class Bacteroidia; order Cytophagales; family Cyclobacteriaceae; genus ELB16-189. Next base: position 16,725 of record JANNAQ010000079.1, on the reverse strand, counting down.
GACAACAGGAAATTGGAAGAGTTATCAATTCAAAGAAAATGGGAACTGTTTCTATGAATGTTTGCGCCTTGGGTGGATCGATAGGTACGGGCCCCGATGGGGTGGCTACTACCGTTATTGAGGTAAAAAGTTTTGACGATTTGAAACAGCTAGGCACCAAAAATATACAAGGCAAGATTGTATTCTTTAACAGACCGATGGACCCGAGGTTCATCGACACGTTTACAGCTTATGGCAAGGCAGTGGATCAAAGAGGAGGAGGTGCTTCTGAGGCAGCCAAGTATGGAGCAGTCGCAGTTATTGTTCGATCCATGAGCCCAAACATAGAGGACTACCCACACACAGGTGGAATGCGTTACGCAGAAAACGTTACAAAGATTCCGGCAGTTGCAATCAGCACAAGACATGCAGACTTGTTGAGCAAGCTTTTGAAAGAAGATAAAGAGTTACAGTTTTATATAGAAACACATTGCGAAACGCTAGAAGATGCTCCTTCTTTTAATGTTGTTGGCGAAATCAAAGGTTGGGAATTCAAAGATGAAATCATTGTAGTAGGTGGCCATTTGGACTCATGGGACTTAGCTCAAGGAGCACATGATGATGGAGCGGGCTGTGTTCAATCCATTGAGGTGTTGCGGCTTTTTAAAATGATTGGCTATAAGCCAAAGCGTACAATTCGTGCGGTTATGTTTATGAATGAAGAAAACGGTTTGCGAGGAGGACTTAAGTATGCTGAACTGGCAGATAAGAATAAAGAAAAACATATTGTAGGCATTGAGTCAGATCGGGGAGGATTTACACCTCGTGGATTTACCATGACGGCAAGCGATGCAGTTCGACAAAAGATTAAAAGTTGGAAACCATTACTGGAACCTTATGGACTTACTGACTTTGACCACGAAGGTGGTGGCGCGGATATTGGTCCACTTGGTAAGCAAGGCACTGTACTGATAGGTTTCCTTCCCGATTCACAACGGTATTTCAATTACCATCACACACCAGAAGATACAATTGATAAAGTAGATAAACGTGAGCTTGAATTGGGGTCAGCTTCTATGGCAGCGTTGGTGTATCTTATCGATAAATATGGATTGAAGTGAGAGTTTTCAACTTCAAAAAAATGAAAAGTCCAATACTTTGCATTTTGATTCCACTGGTAATCATCTCGTGTGACAGTCCGTCACGATATAAAGATTGGCGAACTTATCGAGGTGATGATGGCATCAATGCATACTCACGGTTGGATCAGATTAATAAGGAAAATGTAAATGGCCTGCAGGTAGCTTGGATCTATCGCACGGGCGATCACTCAGACTTTTCCAAAATTGAGTGCAATCCGATTATCATTGGTAAGATTCTATATGGTGTTTCGGCTAAGATGAAAGTTTTTGCAATAGAGGCTAACACTGGAAAAGAGCTTTGGGTGTTTGATCCTTTCGAACCGGGCAGCAAAGAGGGTGGGTTTAACAGGGGCCTCACATATTGGGAAGAGGGCAACGACAAACGGATTTTGGTGTGTGCGAAAAATAAGTTGATTGCATTAGATGCGTTATCCGGAAAACCTTTTTCTGACTTTGGTGACAATGGTTTTGTTGATTTACGGAAAGGCCTTCGCACTGATGTTGATTTTGAAAAATATGATGTGACCAATACCTCTCCGGGAGTGGTTTATGAAGATCTCATTATTGTAGGTTCTTCTCTAAAGGAAAATTATGAAGCTCTTTCGGGTGATATACGCGCCTATGATGTGCGCACCGGACAACTCCGATGGACGTTTCATACGATCCCACATCCGGGAGAATTTGGATTTGATACCTGGTCGGAAGAAAGCTACAAAAACATTGGTGGTAGCAATGCCTGGGCAGGATTAAGCATTGATCGTGAAAGGGGATTGGTATTTGCTGCAACAGGTGCACCGGCTTTCGATTTTCATGGAGGCGAACGCAAGGGTCAAAATTTATTTGCCAATTCCATAATTGCGATTGATGCATCAAGTGGAAAACATGTTTGGCATTTTCAGACTTCCCATCACGATTTGTGGGATTATGATCTACCTACACCTCCTAACTTAGTCACCCTAAAGAAAGATGGAAAAGAGGTTGATGCTGTTGTTCAGATTACGAAGCAAGGGTTGGTATTTATGTTGGAGCGAGAAACCGGCAAACCTATTTATCCAATAGAAGAAAGATATGTACCAGTTTCAACCATGATTGATGAATCAGCTTGGCCTACACAACCCTTTCCTGTAAAACCGTTGCCACTCACGCGTACATCGTTTGATGAAAGCATGATCACCGACATCTCAACAGAATCGCATGAGTTTATTAAAGCAGAAGCAAGTAAATATTCGTGGGGAAGTATTTATCAGCCGCCAAGCTTGCAAGGAATTATTCAGCTGCCAGGTTTCAGAGGTGGTGCTGAGTGGAGCGGTGCTGCTGTCGATGTTGAATCTGGAATCATGTATGTCGGATTGAATGATATACCCAATATTGTACAACTGGTTGCTGAAGGAACTGAACAGGAAAGTTTATTTGGAAAGCCCATCACAGAAGTTGGATCAAAAATTTATACTACAAAATGTATGGCCTGTCACGGAGAAGAACGAAAAGGAAATCCAGGCTTCCCTTCGCTTGTGGATATTTCAAAGAGAATGAAACCCAACGATGCTGTTATTATTCTAAAAAAGGGCCAGAGGAACATGCCTTCTTTCACGGACTTAAAGGAAGAACAGATTGATGCGCTTGTTTCTTTTTTGTTTGACATCAACAAAACCCAAACGTATCAAAGCAAAGACCCGATGGCCACAACTTCACTGGGAAAACCAATGCGTTATCGGATTAAGGCCTATAAGCAATTGCTCGATCAGGATGGTTATCCCGGAATCAAACCACCATGGGGGACACTTTGTGCATTGGATTTAAATTCAGCAGAAGTAAAATGGAGAGTGCCATTGGGTGAATATCCAGCTTTGGTTGAAAAAGGAATTCGTAACACGGGTACTCAGTTGTTTGGTGGTGGAGTTGTTACAGCCGGTGGACTTGTTTTTATTGGCGCCTCGCAAGATGAAAAGTTCAGAGCCTTTGATAAACAAACAGGTGACGTTTTATGGGAATATCAATTGCCAGTTGGGGGCTATGCTACTCCCTCGACTTATCAAATTGATGGTAAGCAATACGTGGTGATTGCGGCAGGCGGAGGTGGCTTTCAACGAACAAAAACAGGAGATTACTACATTGCTTTTGCGTTGAATTGATTTATCCCAGATTACGCATTAGAACCCTTTTGCAATTTTTTTTAATGGAGTCTTTTCGAGCGTGCCATCTTTATACAGTGCATTCATGAAATTGCAAGAAATCTTCTCTGATTGATGTGGCTGTTTCCATTAGATAAGATTTCTCCCTTCGGTCGAAAGGACACAAACTAAATGTATAGACTAATCACGATGTAAGTTTCACGCCAACAGCAACCTATTCCCTAGAAAATCTTAATGCGTAGGTTTATTCAAGATTGTGTCTGTATCTGAAGTAATACTTCCTTGATGACAAAAAAAAGAGACTGCCCTTTAGGGAGCAGCCTCGTATTATTTACAAACTCAATTGTTACTAGATGTGCTTAGGCTTCTGCCTTAGCATACTCCTCTATTGGTAAACAACTACACACCAAGTTCCTATCCCCATACGCATTATCAACTCTGCTCACTGATGGCCAGAACTTAGCCTCTTTCACAAAGTGAAGAGGGAAGGCTGCTTTTTGCCGGCTATAAGGTCTTGACCATTCATCAGCAGTTATAACAGCAGCCGTATGCGGTGCATGTTTTAATACATTGTTTTCTTTATCGGCTTTGCCTTCTTCTACTTCACGAATTTCATTTCTGATTTCAATCAAGGCTTCGACAAACCGATCCATCTCTGCTTTTGGTTCGCTTTCAGTAGGCTCGATCATAATGGTGCCTGCCACTGGAAAAGAGACAGTTGGCGCATGAAAGCCGTAATCCATTAGGCGCTTGGCTATGTCTTCAACTTCAACTCCGAACTTTTTGAAGTCGCGGCAATCGACAATCATCTCGTGCGCGCATCGTCCTTGAGTGCCCGTATATAAAATCTTATAATGATCACTTAATCTTTCCTTGATATAGTTCGCATTGAAGATCGCAAGCTTGGTAGCATTGGTTAATCCTTCGCCACCCATCATCGCGATGTAGGCATAGGAAATAGCAAGAATGCTTGCGCTTCCCCATGGGGCACCGGAAACAGCTGAAATAGCCTTGTCACCTCCCGTCTTTACAACAGCATGTCCAGGAAGAAACGCCTTTAATTTATCGTTGCAACAAATGGGACCCATGCCAGGCCCACCACCTCCGTGTGGAATACAAAATGTTTTGTGAAGATTTAAGTGACACACATCTGCTCCAATGTTAGCAGGCGATGTTAATCCAACCTGCGCATTCATGTTAGCACCATCCATGTAAACAAGGCCACCGTTTTTATGTATGATCTCGCAAATGTCAATGATGGCTTCTTCAAAAACTCCATGCGTAGAAGGGTAGGTGACCATCAAACAAGCAAGTTTGTCTTTATACTGTTCCGCCTTTGCTTTCAAATCAGCTACATCTACCTTACCATCCGCATCTGATTTTGTTACCACTACTTCCATGCCCGCCATAACCGCACTAGCCGGATTGGTACCATGGGCTGATGAAGGAATCAAGGCAATATTTCTGTGATGATCTCCTCTGTTCTGGTGATAGGCACGAATCACCAACAATCCAGCGTACTCACCTTGCGCTCCGCTGTTTGGTTGCAAGGAAATTCCGGTGAAACCAGTAATCTCTTTCAACCACACCTCTAGATTAGAAATCATTTCGGTATAGCCTTGTGTCTGATCGCTTGGCGCGAAAGGATGAATCTGACCCATCTCTGGCCAAGTCACAGGAATCATTTCTGTAGTAGCATTCAATTTCATTGTACAGGATCCCAACGAAATCATTGAATGTACCATCGATAAATCCTTGCTCTCTAATTTTTTGATGTAACGAAGCATTTCATGCTCACTGTGATGCGTGTTGAAAACTGGATGAGTGAGATAGCTAGATTTCCGAACCAATGTAGATGGAAAGTTTAACTCAGCGGTTGCGCCAGCGAGCGTTTTCGTAACTCCAAACACCTTGAGTATTTTTTCAACATCTTTCAAGGACGTTGTTTCATCAATAGAAATTCCAATGTGATGATCTGCAAAATACTTAAAGTTGATTTCGTGTTTGACCGCTTTACGTTCAATCACTTTTTTCTCTGATACTGCAATCTTTAATGTATCAAAATAATTTTCGTTGACTTGTTTGATGCCAGCGGCTTTCAAATTTGAGTCCAACACCTTTGTGAGCCCATGAATTCTTCCTGCAATTTTTTTCAACCCTTCTGGTCCATGATAAACTGCATACATGCTTGCCATCACTGACAACAGAACCTGAGCAGTGCAAATGTTTGAAGTTGCCTTCTCTCTGCGAATGTGTTGTTCGCGCGTTTGTAAGGCCATCCGATAACCTGGGTTGCCTTGCGCATCTTGAGAGATACCTATAATCCGTCCTGGCATTTGCCTTTTAAATTCGTCTTTTGTTGCAAAGAAGGCTGCATGCGGTCCGCCAAATCCCATAGGAACACCAAACCGTTGTGAGCAACCCACAACAACATCGGCACCCATTTCGCCTGGAGACTTAACTAATAGCAAACTCATGAGATCGGTTCCAATCACAACAAACAACTCTTTTTCATGAGCTGCAGCAATGAAGGCAGAGTAATCTTTTACTTCACCATTGTTGTTTGGATTTTGAATGTAAACACCAAATAAGTTTGTATCGGTGATATCTAGTTTAGAAACATCACCTACGACAAGGTCAACACCAATTGGCGCTGATCTGGTTTTCAAAAGATCGATTACCTGAGGAAAAGTATTTTCATCCACAAAAAATCTATGGGCTTCTTTCTTTGAACCCTTTTTTGAAGCATGAAGCAAGTGAAGAGCCTCGCCAGCTGCAGTTGCCTCATCTAATAGCGAAGCATTTGCAATCTCCATCCCGGTAAGGTCGATGATCATTGTCTGGTAGTTGATCAACGCTTCCATACGACCTTGGGCAATCTCCGCCTGATAGGGTGTGTAAGCAGTATACCATCCTGGATTCTCTAAAATATTTCTTAAAATAACTCCAGGTGTAATGCAATTGTAATATCCAGTTCCGATGTACGATTTATAGATCTTGTTTTTTGAAACCAGTTTTTTAAACTCATTCAAGAATTCAAACTCCGACTGTGCTTTTGGTAGATTCAAAGGCCTTTTAAGGCGAATGTTTGCAGGCACGGTTTGATCAATCACTTCGTCTACTGACTTTGCTTTAACAACTTTTAGCATTTCAGCAATTTGTGCCGCATTGGGTGCGTTGTGACGCGATTCAAATTTTTCGGAGTAGGTTGGATCTATCATTCGTTTTGTATTTCGTTAGTAGTTGATCGTTGTTGGTTATTCGATTCCAAAATCAAACAATTAACAGCGCGGACTGTTTTCAAATAATAAAGAAGTTGTTGGTTGTTTCGTGGTAGCGCCTTGCGAACAACCACTAACGAATAACCAACAACGAATTTAAAATCGTTCAAACTGTGAGAAGAAAAAGCTTCCTTCTATTTCAGCGTTGGCATCAGAATCAGAACCATGAACCGCATTGGCATCGATAGACTTGGCAAACAATGCGCGTATAGTACCAGGAGCAGCTTTCTTAGGGTCTGTTGCTCCAATCAGTTTGCGAAAATCTTCTACTGCATTTTCTTTTTCAAGAATCATTGGCACTATGGCACCAGATGACATGTAAGCGCAAAGCTCTCCGTAAAATGAGCGCTCCTTATGAATTTCATAAAACTTCCCTGCCAGCTCGCTGCTCAGTTTGGTTTTTTTCATTGCCACAATCCGGAAGCCTGCCTCCTCAATCATCTTGATAATTGCACCGCTATTTCCTGCCGATACTGCATCCGGCTTGAGCATTGTAAAAGTTCTGTTTGTTGCCATTTTTAGTTAAGTAAGGTTGTTTCTCTTTAGAATTTGGGCGCAAAAGTATCAAAAGAAGCCAGAATCAGGAAGTCATAAATCAATATTCGGGCACTTAAATTTACAACGGCACAATCCGCCATCTGGAGGGATTTTTTATTCACCCATTTATAAGCATTTTTGCCCCCTCGATGAAAAATATTCAGGCATTTAAGTCAATTCTAGCTCAGCCCAAAAACGCTGTAATCGTCACGCATTTCAAGCCTGATGCCGATGCGTTGGGCTCCTCGCTTGGCTTGAGTGGGTATTTGAAGAAGAAAGGGCATCGGGTAACGGTTATCACACCAAGCGACTACCCGGATTTTTTGACTTGGATGCCAGGCAATGAAGAAGTAATTGCGCTTTCTAAAGATTCGAAAGAACCCTCACAAAAGGCGGCTACCCATATTGCCAAAGCTGACCTTATTTTTTGCCTTGATTTTTCTAGCCTTAGCCGGATTAATGACTTAGCTGACCTCGTGAAGAATTCAACTGCAACTAAAGTGATGATTGATCATCATTTGGAGCCCGAGGATTTTGCCCAGTTCCAGCACTGGAACCCACATGCGGCCTCAACTGCCGGACTTGTTTTCGAATTGATTGTTGAGTTGGGCGATAAGGATTTGATCGATGTCAATATTGCAAACTGTCTTTATGCCGGTTTAATGACGGATACAGGTGGATTTAGGCATAACAACACAACTCAAAAAGAATTTTTAATTGCCTCCGAGTTAGTGGGCCAAGGAGCCAACCCTTCTATGGTATCCAAATTTGTATATGACACCAATACGCTAGAGCGATTGAGATTATTAGGATATGTGCTAAGTCAAAAGTTAAAGGTGCTTCCCGAATACCGAACGGCCTACATGACGCTAACGTCCGAGGAGCTCAAACAATTTGGCTCGCAAACAGGCGATACGGAGGGATTGGTGAACTACGGACTTTCAATTAAAGGAATCAAACTTTCGGTGTTGATGTATGACCGGAAAGATGAAATCAAATTATCATTTCGATCATTGGCAGATTTTTCTGCTAACGAAGTCGCTCGTAAGTATTTTGAGGGGGGCGGACATAAAAATGCTTCTGGCGGTCAATCGAAGTTATCCCTGGAAGCAACCCTTCAGAAATTTCTGGACATACTTCCTGAATTCAAAGAGAAACTAAATTCAAATCCATAATTTTTTAACTACAAACGAATGACACAAAAATTAATAGTACTGATCGGGTTGTTACTGATATGCATGGCCTGCTCTAATGAAAAAGAAACCGCCTCTGGCCAGAAGTTTACGGTGCTAAGAAAAGGCGATGGCGTAAAATTGGATTCCGGCAAGTACCTTATTTTGAGCATGGTATTTAAAGATGGTAAAGACTCTGTCTGGAATGATACGCGCAAAAATGGTATTCCTGCAATTATTCAAATGCAGATGCCAGTACCTGCTGGCGATGGTGTACTAGAAGCTGTGATGATGATGTCGAAAGGCGACAGCATTATGCTAAAAGTGCCGGCCAGATCATTGTTTCAAAATACGTTTAAAAGCCCGATGCCAAACTCGGTAGATTCAGCGAGCTTTTTTACATTCAATATGGGCTTGACAGATGTTCTTGGTGCTGAAGAATTCCAGAAGTTCCAGGAGAAAATGGTGGCTAAGCAAAATGAAGATTATGCAAAACAACAAACCGAGCAGTTGTCTATTGACCTTGGCATAATTGATAACTATTTGAAAGAAAAAGGTATTACTGCACAGACCACTGAATCAGGATTAAGGTATGTAATGGTAAAGGCAGGTAAAGGCGAAAATGCAGCAGCTGGCCAATCGGCATCCATTAATTATGCAGGATATTTGTTAAGCGGAAAGCTATTCGATTCAAATATTGAAGCAGTAGCACGAAAGACGAATACGTTCACCGAGGGAAGGCCGTACGAACCATACGATGTAGTTGTTGACGCTAGTCAGGTGATTACGGGTTGGCATGAAGCGATCAAGTTAATGAACAAGGGTTCAAAAATGATCGTCTACATTCCGTCAACACTTGCCTATGGTAATCGTAAAAGGAGCGAAGATATTCCAGAGAATACCATTTTATCTTTTGAAATGGAGTTGACCGATCTTAAGTGATAACAAGTATGAAGAAAGTTATTTTTGTGTTGAGCCTTTCAGCGCTTGTTTTTAGTTGTAAAGACGATGACATTTCGCCATGTTCGTCATCAGTCTCTGCCGACAAAATTGCAGCCGTTGATCAAACACAGTTACAAAAAGACATTACCGCTATTGACGCTTATCTCGCATCTAAATCAATTGTTGCAATAAAAGATGCAAGTGGTGTTCGGTATGTTGTCTCTACGGCTGGTGATGATTCTAAACCATGCTTGGAAAGTCAGGTAAAGGTGAACTATACAGGAAAGCTTTTGACAACTGGAGTTGTTTTTGATTCGTCAAAAGGTACTCCGGTTACATTTCCGCTAAGTAATTTGATTTTAGGCTGGCAAATTGGGTTCCCCAATTTTGGAAAAGGAACAAAGGCAACACTTTATATACCCTCTGTTTTTGCTTATGGAAAAAATGCAGCTGGTTCTATTCCAGCAAATTCCAATTTGATTTTTGATATCGAATTGATTTCCTTTTAGGCATTAACCAGTAAATATGATCAAGATATTTTCTGTATTGTGTATGTTGATTCTGGCGGTGGGCTGTAAGGATGAGGAAGCTCAATTGTCAGATGCTGAACAGTTAGAGAAAGATATAGCAATCATTGATAAATGGCTTGTGGATAATAAAATTACTGCGGTAACCGATCCGAGTGGATTGCGCTATGTGATTACAACTGCCGGCACAGGAGCAAAGCCATCATTGTCAAGCACCATCGTAGCAAAATATGTTGGCAAGTTTCTCACAGATGGAGTAACTGTGGCTAAAAGTGTAGAGTTTGATAGTTCAAAGCCAACCTATTCATCTAAACTATCAAATTTTATACAAGGCTGGCAGATTGGATTTCCATTGCTGCCAAAAGGTAGTAAGGCAACCTTGTATATTCCATCTGGTCTAGCCTATGGAAAGAAAGGTTTTGGAACTTCTATTCCGCCAAACACCAATTTATTTTTTGATGTCGAATTGATTGATGTGAAATAACATTGCGATGGAGATTTGTTTTGCCACCAACAACGCTCACAAGATTGAAGAAATCAAAGCGATATTGGGAAGCAAATTTCCATCCTACGCTATCAACTACGATAAAGCTTCGTTGATTAAAAAAGCTTCGGCTGGCTGGCAAGTAGTAAGCTTAGCTGAAATAGGATGTCATGAAGAATTGCCCGAAGAGCGGGACACGCTTGAGGGCAATTCTTTACAAAAAGCTGAATACGTTTTTAATAAATACAACCTTGCATGCTTTGCCGATGACACCGGTCTTGAAGTAGAAGCTTTAGCAGGAGCTCCAGGAGTGTATTCGGCTCGATATGCTGGCGAGCAACGAAGTGCCGAAGATAATATGGATCTCTTACTGAAAAATCTTGAAGGGAAAAGTGATAGGAAGGCACAATTCAGAACAGTGATCACTTTAATTCAACTTGGCGGGTTGCATCAATTTGAAGGAATAGTAGAGGGCACTATTTTAAAGGAGCGAAGTGGCAAAGGTGGATTTGGCTATGATCCCATATTTTTGCCCAGTGGATTCTCCAAGACACTTGCTGAGATGAGCATGGAAGAAAAAAATCAAATCAGTCATAGGGCCAGAGCCACACAAAAATTGGTTGAATTCCTTATTCATGTTTAGGTTTATAGGGAAATCTAAGTCTTATGTATTGCATCTAATGTCTCGTTATGAGTAAACCCTTCACTATCGGTATAACAGGCGGCAGCGGATCAGGAAAAACCTATTTCTTGCAAGGGTTGGCTTCGCATTTTAAGCCAGAAGAAATCTGCCTCATTTCTCAGGATAATTATTATAAATCTATCGACCAACAACCTATTGATGAAAATGGTGTGGAGAATTTTGATCTTCCCATTTCGATAGATCGTATGTCGTTTCAAAACGACTTACTAAAATTAAAAGCAGGGCAGAATGTGGTCAAGAAGGAATACATGTTTAACAATACCAATGCGGTTCCAAAACTTTTGCACTTTAATGCAGCCCCCATTTTAGTCGTAGAGGGTTTGTTCGTTCAGTATTTCGAGGAGATTGATAAAGAACTTGACCTGAAGGTTTTTATTGAGGCAAAAGATCATATTAAAATAGGCCGTAGAATAAAACGCGATCAGATGGCCAGGGGCTATGACATTGATGACGTTTTATATCGATATCAACACCACGTAATGCCGGTATTTGAAACTCTGATTGAGCCAATCAAACACAAGGCGGATCTGGTAATACCGAACAATTCAAATTTTAATATGGCACTTGAAGTGCTGACGGGATACCTGAAAAGCCTAATTAAGTAATACTTCACTAAGGCCTAGGGCCCAATGCCTCATTAGGACTTGCAAATTTTGATCGAATCGATACCTTTGTATCCCAAATGCGAAAAACCCTTCAATATAGACCCTTAATGATGGTAGCCGGAATTCTGGCTGCTGCGGTTATACTTTTTTCGCAATCCTTCTTTTACCAGGCTCAATCTAATCTGGAGAAAATTAAGTCTGAACAATCACCAGATCAGGATTCAAATCAAAGCTTTGTAAGTGCACCATCAGATGCTGTTGTCAATAGTTCAGTGGAGAAGGTAAATGAGCAAGTACCATCGTTGCTGGAGGAATTATTTACTACCGATGAAGAAGCTAAAGCAGTTTCTATTGTCCCTACTTTATTTACGAATTTTTTCAGGGCACTTTTCAGAGCCAGCATTTCGCCTAACGCACCTTAAGTCACTTCTTAGTTTCATGTCTCCCTTCAGGTAGGCACGCAGAAAATTCAACCTCGTTTGAAATTCAGCAACCTTTTAAATCGTAATACTATATTCTTAATTCTAAATTTTAATTTATGCGTAACAAAGGACTCGTAATCGTACTAACGGTTATCATCACCGCGCTTTGTTTGTATTATCTGTCGTTCACGTTCGTGTCACGCAGAGTGCAACAAGAAGCAACCGACAAGGCCACAGAAAAAACAGGGGTAGTTAATCTAGCCCGCAAACAGAATTATCTCGACTCATTGTGGAACCAACCTGTTTATAATTTATTCGGAGCCGAATACACCTACAAAGAAGTAAAAGCAAATGAGCTTAGTCTTGGCCTTGACTTACAAGGTGGAATGCACGTTGTTTTAGAAGTATCACCTGTAGAAATCATCAGAGGATTAAGTGATAATAATCAAGATCCTGCTTTCATAGCGGCCTTGCAGAAGGCGCGCGAAATGCAAAAGACAAGTCAGGAAAGCTATAGCGCATTATTTTATAAAGCATTCAAAGAGGCAAATCCTGACAAAGGACTTGCCTCCATATTTGCTACGGCAGCTACACGTGGGCGTGTTAGCTTGTCGGATGCTGATGATGTGGTTATGAAATTCCTGAATACAGAAATTGAAAGTGCTATCGAACGCTCTTACACCATCTTGAAAACGCGTATCGATCAGTTTGGAACTTCACAGCCAGCCATTCAGCGCCTCGGGTCGGGTATGATTCAGATAGAGATTCCAGGTGCAGATAATCCGCAGCGTGTACGAAAACTTTTGCAAGGTGCTGCACGTCTTGAGTTTTGGGACATTGTAGAATACAGTGATCCTCGGCTTAATCAATCACTTGTTGGGATTAATCAAATGTTGCTAAGGGAGCAAAATGAAAAGAAAGCGGAAGCCCTTCCGGTTACTAATGCTAAATCTGAAGATCTGGCTTCAACCCTTTCATCCGATACCACGAAGACAGCATTGGAAAAACAGCTTGCCGAACTTAAAGCAGATACCAGCGCAAACGCATTGGACTCGCTTACGCGTGCTAATCTTTCACCTTTGTTTGCCTTGAGCGACCAGGCCATTCCCTTTTTATATCCTGTAAAGGACACATCCGTTATCAATGCTATTTTGAAGCGTGCTGATGTAAAATCAATGATGCCGCGTTCAGTAGGTTGGTTTTGGGATGTAAAAGTGGAGCCAGAGTTAACACCAGGCTTAGATGACCTTCGATTGAATTTTGTAAATGTTGATAGGAGCGGAAAGGCATTGCTTACCGGCGAAGTAATTACCAATGCTAGACTTGATAACGATCAGTTTGCGCGTCCTGCAGTAAGTATGACCATGAATGCAACCGGCTCCAGACAGTGGGCTAAGATTACGGCTGCAGCGGCAGCGAAATCACCTCAGGGACGTGTAGCCATTGTATTGGATAACTATGTTTACACAGCTCCTACTGTGCAGGGTGAAATTCCAAATGGGAATTCTCAAATCACCGGAAATTTCACGGCAGAAGAGGCAAAAGATTTGGCCAATGTATTGAAGGCAGGTTCACTTCCTGCGCCTACGAGAATTGTGGAGGAAGCTATCGTTGGACCTTCTCTTGGAAAAGTAGCACAAAACCAGGGTTTCATTTCAATGGCTTGCGGTCTCGGCATTGTGGTATTGTTTATGGTTTCTTATTACGCTAAGGCGGGATGGGTTGCCAACATTGCATTGTTGTTTAACATCTTTTTCATCTTAGGTATACTCGCCCAGTTTAATGCTTCTCTTACGCTTGCTGGTATAGCGGGTATTGTACTTACCATGGGTATGGCGGTAGATGCAAACGTACTGGTGTTTGAGCGAGTACGTGAAGAACTTAAGCAGGGCAGGCTATTGCGCGATGCCATTAAGAAAGGATATGAGCGCGCCTTCTCTTCTATTTTTGACTCGAACGTAACCACCTTCCTCACTGCCATGTTCTTGTTTATTCTAGGACAGGGACCATTGAAAGGTTTTGCAATCACGTTAATGATTGGTATTGCCACCTCATTTTTCTCAGCCGTTTATATTTCACGAGTAATGATCGAATGGATGGTTCGTAAAGGAGATTCGGCTAAGATGACGTTTAAGACGCCATTTGCACTGATCAAATCAGATCCGAATTTTGATTTCATTGGCAACCGCAAGAAGGCTTATATTTTTTCTGGGATTGTAATTGTAGTTGGCCTTGCGTTGGCACTTGTCCAGGGATTAAATCTGGGGGTTGATTTCAAAGGTGGCCGATCATATATAGTTACTTTTAACAAGCCTGTAGAAGCTACGAACATGAGAACAAGCCTGGCTGAAAGTTTTGAAAACTCAAGTACAGAAGTGAAAAACTACGGAAGCAATAACGTAATGAAGATTACTACCTCCTATCAAATCGAAGACGATTCTGACTTGGCAGATGATAAAGTCAAGAATGCGCTGGTGCAGGGAGTTCAAAAATTTAGCGGTTTACAATACGTAGAGAATGATGCGACCGTTGATGAAACACATTTCACCATTTCATCTTCTTCTAAAGTGGGCGCAACCGTAGCGGACGATATCAAGAACTCAGCATTTAAGGCAGGTTTATTCTCTATCATCGGAATCTTCCTTTATATTTTAGTGCGATTTCGAAAATGGCAATACAGCACAGGAGCTATTGTGGCACTTATCCACGATTCCTTATTTGTGTTTGCCGCTTTTGCCATTGCTAATGCATTAGGTATTTCGTTTGAAATTGACCAGGTGTTTGTGGCGGCTATATTGACGGTAATTGGATACTCCATTAACGATACGGTAATTATTTTCGACCGTATTCGTGAATATCTAGGCGAGGGAACCAGCCATGACCGCAATAAGATCTTTAACAGTGCTATAAATAGCACATTAAGTCGAACCTTGATTACTTCTGGAACTACCCTCATTGTGATTGTGGTATTGTTAATTTTCGGTGGCGAAGTCTTAAGAGGGTTTTCATTTGCCCTGTTTGTGGGCATTGTAATTGGAACCTATTCATCTATATTCATTGCTACTCCTATTGTAGTGGATTTTGATAAACAAGGGGTGGCGAAGGCATAACCTTAGCAGTTTCCTTTAAAATGGAGAAGCAGATCTTATGGGTCTGCTTCTCTTTTTTTTGGAGAATCTGGCGGTTTTCCATTTGTTGAACTTATGCTACAGTGTCTTTGGGATTTAGGTAATATCTTTAGTAAAGCAAAACCAACTAGTTTGGTTGTAAAGAGGTAATAGGTAGAATGATCAACTAGTAACTGTTTTTTATAATGAAGGATTGCAAGTGAACTACTTAGCTTGCGCTGTTTCCACACGTATTCCGATTGCCAGAATACCTAATAAAGTATCCTGCCTTGTAAACTGCTGGAGGTTTAGTTTGTATTTGCCCGGCAGTTTAAATTCATAATCACTGAGTATGAGAAAACGGTGATCATAAATATCACCGAGACTACTGGTTCCAAAGGGTACTCCTGTTTTTTGATCGAAGAGATCCTGAGTGTTTAGTTTAGTTTGAAGCTCGTTGCCAAGTGAATCTTGAAGATGATAGGTAATAAATATTCTTGAAAATGGATAGTCTAAAGAATTGCGTACATTATAATGGAGGTTGTATCTTTTTTCAGGGTCGTCAATTCTGAATTCAAACTCTTGTGGTTCGTTTACCTTCCACGTACGATCTTCAAAATCATGATTGGCTTCATAGACACGGTTAGTATCGCACGAGCTAAGGACTAGTGTAAGTACCAAAAAGACTAAGAAGTAATTTAGTAATCTCATCGTGGAAAAGTCATCGATCAATTTGACGCTTCTGGTGGATTGGGATTATTTGGTTTTGGTCCCTGATTTCCTGGTTGATTAGGATTTCTTGGTTGATTGGGATTCCTTGGTTTACTCGGATTGTTTGGGCGCCTTGGATTGTTTTGATTATTAGGCTTGTTTTGATTTTGGTTATTAGAATTAGGATTTGGGTTTTTAGGTCTATTTGGATTATTCTGATTTGGGTTTCTTGGGTTGTTCTGATTTCTTGAATTCGGGTTATTGGGATTGCTCTGATTGGAATTATTCGGATTTTGATTGCGCCCATCACGTCCACCTCTTCCTTTGTTTTTATTCCTATTCTGGTTTCCAGATTTGTCTTTGAACTTTTTGTCAAGACTTTCCAAGTCGCGGTTTAATGTTGAAACTGGTTCTTTTTGGGCAACTACATTTTCTTCAAGGTTTGCAGGTTTTTTACCCTCCTTATTCAAGCGCAAAATTTCGTTTACTCTATCCGTATTGATGGGGTACCAGTTGTTGTCTTCTTTATATCCAAACCACATAATCTTACGGAAGATGTCAGTCTTTTGAAGTTGAGCTTCTCCTCGTTCTGTTAGAAGCGGGCTCTCGACTTTTGGAATATGCTCAAGCGCTTCCATATAGGTTTCGAGCTCATAATTAAGGCAGCATTTTAGGCGGCCGCATTGACCAGAGAGTTTGCTTGGGTTTAAAGAAAGGTTTTGATAACGCGCAGCGCTTGTGGCTACATTTTTAAAATCGCTAAGCCAGGTAGAGCAACACAGTTCACGACCACAAACACCGATGCCACCAAGGCGTCCTGCTTCTTGCCTTAAGCTTATCTGGCGCATTTCTACGCGCACTTTAAACTCACCGGCCAAAACCTTAATAAGTTCACGAAAATCAACACGGTCTTCTGCTGAATAGAAAAAGATAGCTTTCGTATTATCTGCCTGAAACTCTACATCAGAGAGTTTCATACCT
>JANNAQ010000038.1:0-7532 GCA_031384515.1 Bacteroidia bacterium | reverse complement strand
TGGAGCAAATCTTTTGATACTGGATGAACCGACCAACCACCTTGACCTTGAATCCATTCAGGCATTTAATAATGCCTTGAAAGATTTTCCGGGAACAGTCTTATTTACTTCACACGATCACGAATTCACACAAACTGTTGCGAATAGAATTGTTGAGATTACCCCAAATGGATTTATCGACAAACTAATGACCTACGATGAATATATTGAAAGCGAAAAAGTTGCAGAGCAGAAGGAAGCGCTTTATGCTTAACAAATCGTTGTTCGTTATTAGTTGTTCGAAACAAATGAACCGTAAAATTAATTAACAACGGGGATTCAAAAACGATTTAGCAATGAAAACAGTACTCATAACAGGTGCCTCAGGAAATCTTGGTAAAGCTTGCGTAGAAAAATTCCTCTCGCAGGGCTATAAAGTTTTAGCTACGGTAAGTCCTGGCCAGACACTAGGCAATGATTTTACAGGCATTGAGACATTTGAAGCCGATTTAACAAATGAAGCTTCCGTTGAAAACGTAATAAACAACATTACAAAAGCTTATAAAATTGATGCGACCCTCCTGCTTGTGGGAGGTTTTGCGATGGGCAACATTACAGACACCAATGGTCCTGCCCTTCAAAAAATGTTTTCGTTAAACTTCGATACAGCTTACTTTGTAGCACGACCAATCTTTAATCATATGATGAATCAATCCACTGGAAGGATTGTTTTCGTAGGTGCACGACCAGCGTTGAATGCGGCTGACGGCAAATCAACGCTGGCCTATTCTTTATCTAAATCACTCATCTTTAAGCTAGCCGAACTTCTTAATGCGGAAGGAGCTTCCAATAATGTAGTCTCTCATGTCATCGTTCCCAGCATTATAGATACCCCAGTCAACCGAACTGCTATGCCAACTGCTAATTTCTCTGATTGGGTGAAGCCTGAAGAGATTGCTGGTACGATTTACTATCTATGTTCCAATCAAGGAAACGCAGTACGAGATATGGTTGTTAAAATGTATGGCCGCTCTTAACAGACGGGTTTTCCAACTTGTTTTCACTTCTGGATTGAACATAGGCCTTGGTGGGTTTTATCAACAAAACTTCAAATTCGGATTCTCTCCTTTGCGATTAAGAGTTCTCTAGTAAGAAATCCCAACAACATAAGGCCGCTTCTCTCGCCCACCAAAACAAAGACCATTCATAAAAAAAATGCATTTCAAGTAGAAATCGTTTGCAGAAGAAACTTTTTAAACTGATATTTCACTACCTAAACCAAACGACAAGACCATGAATGACCAAAACCAAAAGAGACTTTTCTACGGTAGTTGCTTTGCACTCATCACAACTGCGTTCTCATTCAGTATAAGAGCGGGGGTTTTACCTCAGCTGGCAGAAACTTTTGATCTTACAGCGCAACAGCTTGGGTTTATTAACTCAATGTTCTTTTTTGGATTCCCAATTTCGATGGTCTTGGGGGGCATATTTTATACTACAATAGGACCAAAGAAAATCATGCTTTTTGCCTTTATAGCACATACTATTGGTATTGTCATGACAATCTTCTCAGGAGGATATGTTGGTCTGTTAATCTCCACGTTATTCATTGGCCTTGGCAATGGTTGTACAGAAGCAGCTTGTAACCCAATGATTGCTGCCAGCTATAGCGGAAAGCAAATGAACACCTTGCTTAACCGGTTTCACATGTGGTTCCCTGGTGGCATTGTCCTTGGAAGTTTAGTATCCTTTGTTATGACAAAAATGAATTTTGGCTGGGAGGCTCAAATTTGGATCATCATGATTCCTACATTGATTTATGCCTACCTTTTCTACGGACAAGTATTTCCTGAACCAAGAAAGGAAATTGCTTCATTTAGCCAAAATCTCAAGGCAATGGCCACACCGCTTTTCCTCTTCATGTGTGCATGTATGACGCTTACAGCTATTTCTGAGTTCGGTCCTTCGTCATGGGCTGCGCTCGTATTGGCAAAGAGTGGTGCTGAACCGATGGTAATAGTAGCGCTCACCTTTGGTGTGGCGGCAGTAGGACGTTATTTCGGTGGAGAATTTGTTCACCGTTTTGACCAAACGGGTGTCTTACTTGGTTCGGCAATCATGGCAGCAATAGGGATAACTCTTCTGAGTACACAAACAGGCCCGCTAGCCTATGTGGCGGCTGTCATTTTTGGTATGGGTGTTTGCTATTTCTGGCCAAACATGATTGGTTTTGTAGCTGAAAAAATACCATTGAGCGGTGCTATTGGGATGTCAATTGTAGGTGCATTTGGCATGCTTTCCACTTCTATCTGGCAGCCCATTATTGGTGGCTGGATCGACCAGGCGAATTCAAAAGCAGCAGCGGCAGGCCTCGAAGGTGATGCCATGATATTGGCAGCAGGCCAATCTACACTTCAAACTATGATCACCTTTCCAGTCATCTTGATTGTTCTATTCACGATACTACTCATCTGGGTCCGTAAAATGAAGACTACTTAATAAGTCGATTGATCAAACCGGTACTAAAATAGCCAGCTTCAGTTTGAGGCTGGCTTTTTTTTATGTAAGGAGAAATCAACATCCCATTGAGAATATAAAATGACATGACATCTTAATATCAATAGAGCTTTATTCCTGTTAAAGTTTTTTACTATTTTTGGATATACCTTAACCCATATCAATTATGTCAAAAGGACAAGACAAAAAAAAGGAAACTAAAAAACCCGCTACAAAAACATTAAAAGAAAAGCGGGCTGAGAAGCAAGTAAAGAAAGCAAACAGAAGTTAATTCCTTTTGTTGTTGCGACCAGCACAATGGCTGGTCGCAACAATTTCCCATTGATTAAACAAGAGTGCCCACCCTTGTTTATATGCTCATCAGATAAGGCTCTCATTCCTGTCTTTGATTATAGCCCAACGTCATTCTTCATCAAGTTGATAGATTCATCATTAGCTCCATAGAAAAAATTGCCACGACCTTGAGATCGTGGAACAAATGAAAACAAACTGATGGGCTTTAGCCGAATTATAATTTTGGCTAAAGCCAAATATTTTTCCCTTTATTTCCCCCGACCTAAAGGTCGAGGCTATTGCATAACCAGGGTTTATAGAAAGAGCTAGCTTGTATTTTAGAAAATTTGCCTTCCAAAATAGCATCTAAAATCGTTATTATAGGAGATACAATCGATTGCGAAATTTTATATCTTTACTTAATATGTTTAGCATATCCGATTCGTCAGCTTCTTCTTCTAGTAATGATTCAGGTAAAACAGGATCTGTAACAGATGACGTGTTATGGAACAATATCAAAAGTGGCAACGAATTGGCCATGTCCATGCTTTATAAAAAGTATGTGCAACGCCTTTATGATTACGGAATGCACGCCTGTCGTGATCATGATTTAGTAATGGATTGCCTTCAGGATCTTTTCTTTAGATTTTGGAATAAACGCGAGGCAATATCCGATGTTCACTATGTAAAACCTTACCTATTTAAGTCATTTCGAAGGTTGTTCATTCATCAACTTATTGAAAATCGTAAACATTTGCCACCTCTTTCAGAAAAGGCAACCTTTGAATTCATGCCTTCAATAGAATCAATGCTTATCGAAGACGAGGTGAAAGTCGAACAGACAAACCTTTTAAAAAAGTGTGTTCAATCACTCACGAAAGGTCAACGCGAGGTAATTTACCTGAAGTTTTATAACGAGCTATCCTATCAAGAAATCGCAGAAATAACAGAGCTACAAATTGATTCTGTTTACAACCTGGTTTCAAAGACTCTTGAGCTACTCCGCAAAAAATTGGAGGTTGCAAAGCCGCATCTCCCCATGTACTAACAACGCCATTTTTTGGGCGAATTAGTAGGTTCAATAGAAAAATTAAATTTTTCTTCGTGAAGAATGATGAGAAAGTACTGATCTCCCTCTCTTAGACACACAATTACGCAACTGATTGTATAAATCTAATGGTGAAGAAGTATCAAAATTTCTCAGTCAATGAGTTTGCCGAGGATGACTATTTTCAATCCTGGGTCTTTCGTCCTGATGAAAATACCAACGCCTTTTGGAAGGCGTGGATACTGAATAATCCAGGAAAATCCGAAGAGATAGAAGAGGCCAAAAAGATTCTTAACAACTTCACCTTACCTCGATACACTCTTCCTCAAGAACATGTTTCAGAATTGTGGAGGAATATCCAAACTAATAAACCCAAGACTAAGATTGCTAAATTTTCCATTCGCAAGGAATGGTATTGGGCCACTGCCGCCATTTTAGTGATGGGGCTTACTGCTCTATTCCTACTCTCACACTCTAATCAAATTGAATACAAGACAGAGTTCGGAGAGACAAAAACTATCCTCCTTCCCGACAGTTCAACAGTAATACTCAACGCAAATTCTCAGCTCACCTTTGATAAGAACTGGGATCGGCTAGCAACACGTGAAATCTGGTTGAATGGCGAGGCTTATTTTTCTGTTGTTCATAAACAAGACCATCAACCGTTCAAAGTCATCACTCCTGGAGGCATAGCAGTAGAAGTTTTAGGAACAAGCTTTAATGTGTACCACCGCGAAGTGGAAACGAAAGTTGTGTTAAATACAGGTCAAATAACTTTAAGTTTTCCGGTAGAGAAAAATGAAAAGAAAATTCTTATGAAACCTGGCGAATTAGTGGAATATAAAAAAGATAAGTATAGCAAACGTCAGGTAGATCCCAAGGTCTATGCTTCCTGGACAGAAAAGAAAATAATCCTTGACCAAACCTCTTTATTAGAAATGATTCGTATGGCAGAGGATAACTATGGTCTTAAGATAAGGACTGAGTCAGAAAAAATGTTAATGCAAACAGTTTCTGGATCTATGCCAATTGGAGATGCCAATAGCTTTGTCACACAAATAGCAATGGCATTTCAACTAAAAGTAGTTAAAGATGATGATGGCTATATATTAAAAGAGTAACCCTGAAAACCCTGGAATTTTGAAAACTAACTTAAACTAAATCAATTATGAGAAAGTTCTACTTGTTAATTGGCTTGTTTTGTCTGATGTATCATCAGGCCTTGCCACAGTTTGATGAAGTATATGCCTCCACGCTTAAAACTTCACCATCGAATGCAACCCGGCTAGAATCTTATTCTTTAAAAAGCGGACTAAGTTTGCTGGAAGAAAAATTTAAGGTTTCAATAGCCTACAAAGATGAATGGGTGGAAAACAAAACCGTTCAGAAGCCGAGCAGCAATCTCACAACTGTTGAAGCAGCACTTGATGAGTTGTTGGCTGACACTAATCTTAATTATAAAAAGGCTGGATCATCCTTCTATGTAATCTCCTTGAAGAGTGCTCATTCAAAAGAGGAGGAAGTTCAAACAGCCTCCTTGTTGCAACTACCGGAACTTTCTGGCGATGTGTCTGTTTTCTCTTCCTCGGTCGTTTATGAAGATAATTTACCCTCCTCCTTAAGCTTAAACGAATTAGTCAACAGTGCCATTTTGGTGAGCGGAAAAGTAACGGATGAAAATGGAGCAGGCTTTCCTGGAGTAAACGTATTATTCAAAGGAACTGCAATTGGAACTTCAACAGATGCCGATGGTAAATACACACTATCTGTACAAGATGAAAATGCAGTATTGGTGTTTTCTGCAATCGGCTATCTGTCGCAGGAAGTCAGCATAGGATCCAGAACAACAATTGATCTCTCCATGGCTCCTGATGTGAGAGCACTTGACGAAGTTGTAGTCACTGCATTGGGAATTGAAAGATCAACCAAGAGCTTAGGTTATGCAACTTCAAAAATAAATCCAGATCAATTCTCCGTCAATCGCACTCCGAACCTGATGAATTCATTACAGGGTAAAATTGCTGGCGTTAATATTTCATCACTCGGAACTGGACCTGGTGGAACTTCTAAAATTCGTATCCGAGGTCAATCATCCATTAATGGTCAGAACAACCCACTAATTGTAATTAATGGTGTTCCTATCGACAATACAAACTTTGGAACAAACCCCGGAAACACTGGGAGTGATAACTCTATTGGCAATAGAGGAGGTGGTGCGACTACTGACGGTGGTGACGGGTTAACCAGCATTAACCCAGATGACGTAGAAAGTATGACCATATTGAAAGGGGCTGCTGCTTCTGCATTATATGGATCTCGTGCAAAAGATGGAGTAATCATGATTACCACTAAATCTAAGGGAACTGAGAAAGGCCTTGGAATTACCTATAACATGAATTACATGAATGATGAGGTAATGGATTTTACTGACTACCAATATGAATTCGGGCAAGGCGAAAATGGTGTAGGACCAGCATCACCCAACGCACCCGCAAATCCTGTGACAGGGCAATGGTCATTTGGTCCACGAATAAAGGATGGCATGACTCAAGTGCTTTACAATAACAATGTTGTCCCGTATGAAGCACAAAAGAATAAGCTAAAAGATTTTTATAGAAACGGTCAAACACTTACCAATACGGTTTCTATTGCTTCAAGCACTGAAAAAGGGGGCATTAATCTTTCTGTCGCTAACATGACCAGTGATGGCGTTACACCAAATAACTCCTATAATAGAAAAACAATCAATTTAGGATTGGGATATGATTTGTCTGACAAATTAAGTGTTAAGGGAAACATCAATTACTCAAACGAATACAACAAAAATCCTCCGGTAGTTTCAGAACAAGATAACTCTATTCCTACCTCCCTGTTCGCGATGGCAAATACGATGCCGCTTGAAATGCTAGAAGCCAATCAGTATAATGCATTAGGCGGAGAATACAGTTATTCGCGATTTACAAACAGGACCAATCCATACTGGGTATTGTCTGAAGTGAAACAAAGCATTCGAAGAGACCGGATTTTTGGAAATATCTCCGCAAAATATGATTTCACCAAATGGCTATTTGCTCAGGTTCGAGTTGGTCAGGATTATTGGTCGCGCGATCAGGATTACACCAACTTTCCAACAGGAAAGAACAATCTGAACCAAGGTGGAATTGCATCAGCAACACCTGGGTTTGTTAACGGTGTTTATACCCAGGATTCGCGTAGGTTTAGAGAAACCAATGTTGACTTCCTATTATCTGCTACTAAGGACTTTGGTGATTTCGGTGTTAATGTAACAGCAGGGGGTAACCAAATGTATAGACGCTCTGACTTAAACAGTGTTCAAGTAACAGACTTTGTAGTGAAAGGACTTTACACGGTACAAAACGGAAGATTAAAGGATCCTCTTTATGATCTTTCTGAAAGGCAAGTGAATTCCCTCTATGGTTCTGCTGAAGTAAATTACAAAAAGTTCCTCTATTTAAATGTGACAGCACGTAACGATTGGTTCTCAACTTTGTCTCCTGCAAACCGAAGCATTTTGTATCCTTCCGTTTCGGCTAGTTATGTTTTCTCCGAGTCGTTTGACATGCCAACTTGGTTGAATTTCGGTAAACTGAGAGTTGCATTTGCACAGGCGGGTAGCGATACAGATGTTCCTCCATATGCTGATAAGCTTTTTTATAGCACAGCTGCTGCAACATTTGGTGGCAATCCAGTCGGC
>JANNAQ010000095.1:0-2648 GCA_031384515.1 Bacteroidia bacterium | reverse complement strand
GAGGTCAGAAAGGAAAAACTATGTACCGAGCCTACGGCTCTATGCATTTACCGGTATAGTGAAAATGGACTGAAGTCCATTCTTACAAAATTAAGTCGAGCCGATGGCTCTGCAAAAGCTTACACTATTGGCTGGCAAGGGGAGTAATATTGAAATGCAGGTGCATCCTAAATTGTAGAGTTAAGGCCTCACCCCCATCCTATGCCGAAACGGCTTCGGCTGGCAGGCCATCCACTATCATCTGTTCTTCCAGCTCCTCTGCCCTTCTCCAAAGGAGAGGGGAGAAAATGAGTTAATGATGATAGAGAGCAGCTTACTTTTCGATTCTGTATTTCTGGTAGAGTAAACCTACCAGTAAGACAAACATTAAAAGAGGATTGACGATGAGGCGGGCACGACCTCACCCTATCCACTATCATCTGTTCGTACGACTTCTCTGCCCCTCTCCAGAGGAGAGGGGAAAAAATGAGCTACTTGATGATAGAACGCACCTTACTTTTCGATTCTGTATTTCTGGTAGAGTAAACCTACCAGTAAGACAAACATTAAAAGAGGATTGACGATGAGGCGGTGAATAAAAGATAATAGTGGCGCAGAGATTTCGGAGTCACCTTCCAGAGTAAGCTTTACGATCAGGTAAAAAGGCAGTACGATCAATAACTCCATTAGGAAAACAACGGAAGCAAGCGTCAACTCCTTTCTGCTATTGAAAATGGCCAGAAATAAAATGATGCATAGTGAATCGTTTATTACTAACCGCATAAAACGATTGACAATGAATGGCAGGTACTGTATTTGTGTAACCGTAGGAGATAGCCAGAGTAAGTTGCGCTGAAAAACATACAGCAGCGCCATTAGCCCGATTGCTAGTAAACCCAGCAGGTATCTACTCCACTTGTGCTTGTCGGGGATGATCATTTTTTATTCCATTGAATTTTGACACCCAGAACCACCACAATACCACTACCACAAAATATAGGATTGCTGTAAAGAAGTATTTGTGCAGGTAATAAAAATAGGGCGAATGATCTTTAGCCTGCTGAAACAAGAGTATGATTCTTGCCAAATTAAAAATATGGATACTCAATAACCCTACTGACGTAAAAATGATTGTTCGCTTTATCGTTCCCTGATAGGCCACCAAAAACGCGAGAAATACAATGACCACATTTATTCCATTGCATCCTTCAAAGATATTTATGATGGTCTCATTTGTTGCTACTTCAATGATTGAAATAGTTGGTTGATTTACATTTGGACTTGCTAACACAATATTACCAGTCGAAGAAATTATTGCACTCACCTGACTGGATATCCAATGTGTGGCCGGATCACTTTGAGGATAGTAGTGATTGATGTATATTCCATAGGCAATATTGCCCAGGATGTAAATGCTAAGGAATTTGAACAGGAAAAGTAAAGCGGGTTTGAATTCTTTGATCATACTAGACGCAAGACGTAAGACTCAAGACGTAAGACTCAAGACGCAAGACGTGAGACGTGAGACATAAGATTTGAGATTTGAGAAAAAAAAACAAAGGTAGAAAGACGTAAGTAGAAAGATGAAAAAAGATGGAAGTTGGGAAGTAGGTTTCATGAGCTTATTTTTTTTCAGCTGGAACACCGACAAGTTTAGAATTTGCGGCAAAGCTTTTAGTTACCACTGCCCCAGCACCTACAATTGAGTTATCTCCAAGTGTTAATCCTTGTAAGATTCTAGTACCAGATCCCAGGAAACATTTTGTACCTAACTTCACTTTACCAGAAATACTGCATTGTGGCATGATGGATGTAAAGTCACCAATGTGTGTATCATGACCTACGGTAGTGGCTAAGTTAAGGATTACGAAATCGCCAATCGTTATTGCTGTGGTCAGGATTACTCCGGCTGTTATTATGCAACCCTTGCCAACTGAATTGGAACTATGTCCCATAAGTGCTGTTGGGTGTGCAACCGTAGGAAAGGATAATTTTTTATTGGTTAGCGACTCTGCTATTCGTTGTCGGGTGGACGGATCGGCAATGGCGATGACAACGGCCACTTCACTCTGATTTTCATTTAGCGAACTAACTTTGCCCACTACTGGCTTTCCTTCCATGATCGTTCCGGGTTCGAGGCCGTCATCATAAAAGCCAATTAGATTCCATTCCTGCATCTGACTGACCATTAAAGCTGTCTCTCTGCCAAAGCCACCTGCGCCAACAATAACCAGATCTTTCAAATTGTGTGATTTTTTGATTTACGAAGGTACGATTTGGGAAATTGGAAAAATAAAAGATTGGAAAATTAAAAGATTGGAAGATTGAAATGCTTAACCGCGGAGGGCGCAGAGGCGCAAAGGTTTCAAGTTTCGGGTTTTAAGTTTCGGGTTTTCGGGTTGGAAGATTGGGAAATTATAAAATTAGAAGATTGGAAAATTAGAAGATTGGAAAATTAGGAGATTGGAAGATTGAGATCTGAGATTGGGGCTTAACCGCGGAGGCGCGAAGGTTTGTTTCAGGTTGGGTCTGTTCAATAAACTGTCAGTTGATTAACTGTCGGCTTGGAAAGAACTGACTCTATGTCTTTTCGAACGGAGCGATAGCGGAGAGAGAAATCTTACCGGAACAACACTAGATAAGACTATGCCGGTAGAAGATTTCCAGCG
>JANNAQ010000080.1:0-142725 GCA_031384515.1 Bacteroidia bacterium | reverse complement strand
CTGGTACAAAAAAGGCCATCACTTTCGTAATGGCCTTTGATATTAGCTTAATAGTTCACTAATAGTTATTATCACCTCCGGCTTGTTGTCCGCTAGACCACCTTCTTTGTGAGTTCTGGTTTCTTCCAGAATTGCGGGACGAATTACCACCACCATTGTTGCCGCCTGATCTTCTCGGTGAACTCTGGCGTTGCTTTTCTGCCTGCTTTACAAACGTATGTTGCATCATTGGGTAAGAATGACCCTCCACTACTGGAATAGTTTTGCCAATGAGCTTATGAATGTCTCTCAGGAATTCTTTTTCTTCTGCATCGCAGAATGAAATAGAAATACCACTTGCTCCCGCGCGACCTGTTCTACCGATTCGGTGAACATACGTTTCAGGGATGTTAGGCAATTCAAAATTGATAACATGAGAAAGTTCATCAATATCGATACCGCGAGCGGCAATGTCCGTTGCGACTAACACACGAGTTTGTTGTGATTTGAAATTGCTCAACGCTCTTTGACGTGCATTTTGAGATTTATTACCGTGAATGGCTTCTGCCGAAACTCCAGCCCGATTTAAATCTTTAGTTACGCGATCTGCACCGTGTTTGGTGCGTGTAAATACAAGCGCAGTGTTAATTGATCTGTCTTTCAATAAGTCAAGTAATAACGACTTCTTGTTATTCTTATCTACATAATAAAGTTCCTGCTTAATTGTATTGGCAGTAGAAGATACTGGCGTAACTTCTACTCTCACGGGATGCGTTAAAATAGTATCGGCCAGTTTTGATATTTCTGCGGGCATAGTTGCCGAGAAAAATATCGTTTGTCTTTTTGCCGGTACTTTAGCAATGATCTTTTTCACATCGTGAATAAAACCCATATCTAACATACGGTCGGCTTCATCCAATACCAACATTTTGATTTGCTCAAGCTTCACAAAACGCTGGTCCATCAAGTCTAGCAAACGACCAGGGGTTGCAATAAGGATGTCAACACCTGCGCGCAATGCATCGGTCTGTGATTTTTGTGATACGCCACCAAATATTACCGTGTGACGAACGCGAAGATTTTTTCCATAAGCCGTAAAGCTTTCGCCAATCTGGATAGCTAGCTCGCGTGTTGGTGTTAAGATCAATGTTTTAATTCCGGCCGGAGCTTTTTTAAACAGCTCGTCTTCATGCAATAATTGCAAAATAGGAATAGCAAAAGCTGCTGTCTTGCCGGTTCCGGTTTGAGCACAGCCTAGTAAATCTTTACGTTGTAATAAAACAGGAATAGATTGTTCTTGAATGGGTGTAGGCTTTGTATAGCCTTCAGCCTTTAGAGCGCGCAATATGGGCTCAATGAGATTTAATTTTTCAAATGACATGTTTAATTTTTGAAACACGGATGCCCGTGCCTACTTGTTTAGTTGTACGCCTCTTGGCTCAACGCAGCGCAGAAAGCGCTTTTCTACGGGAATTTGGAGGAGTGATGCGCAAAGATACACATTCTGCGCGACTTGGCTCTGAATTCTTTCGCGTGACCTATGGAAACAAGAATTTGTTTTTATACGTATAAAAATATTATATTTGTCGTATAAATAATTGCGCCCATGGATGCGAAAATAACCTTAAGCTTCAATGAAGAAATTATCGGTAAGGCCAAGAAATTTGCCGATGATAATAATATAAGTTTATCCCGGCTCACTGAATTTCTGTATAGCAAAATTACGAGCAGCCATTACAAGCAATTGGAAGAGCTGCCCGTTGCTGATTGGGTAAGCATGCTAGCTGAAGGTGAAGTGCAGTATCAGAAGGCAACTCCTTCACGGAAATCTTTAAAGAAAGAATACTATAAGTCGCGGAAATGAAAGTATTTCTGGATGCAAATATTTTGGTTTCTGTACTTAATAAAGAATATCCACTCTTCACTTATTCTTCACGCGTGATGAGCTTAATGGATAACCCAAAGTTTGAAGTGTACACATCGCCCATTTGCCTGGCTATTGCATTTTATTTTGCAGAAAAGAAAAGCGGAACCGTCAAAGCAAAACAGAAAATGGAAATATTGTGTAATAAAATTGAGATTGCCGCAGCGGACAAATCAAGTGTTGTGAAAACCATTCAAAATAAGTCCATTCAGGATTTTGAAGATGGGCTGGAGTATTATTCAGCAGAAGCGGTCAATTGCAAATGTATAGTTACTGAAGATAGGGATGATTTTTTCTTTTCGGAGATAGAGGTGTTGGATTCGCAATCTTTTTTGAAGAAGTATGTGATGTTAAATGTAAAATGAGAGCCTATTTAATAACCACCTTTTGGTTAGATAACTGTTTGTTGTTTACGCCTACGATAAAATAAATGCCCTTGGTTAGGTTTTGAATATTTGTTGTATAGTTGTTTGCGGCATTTAATTCAACTTGTTGAACGGTTTGACCCAATTCATTCTTTAGTAGATATAGTCCCTCTCTTTTAGCTTGAATTGTAAACACACCATTGCTTGGATTGGGATAAAAAATAAAGAGATCAGTATTTTTTATGACCTCATCAATTCCTGTGATAGTTGTATTAACACAAGCGGAAGTACCAGAACAACCATCCTTAGTAACAACTACAGCGTATGCTCCATTTGAATCGGGTGTATAGGTTTGGCTCGTAGCGCCTGAAATAGGGGAGTTGCTTTTGTTACAGTCAACCCACTGGTAAGTAGCACTTATTTGATTTGCGGTGATGGTACTAGAGGAAAGCGTGGTCGTTAAATCAGGCTGAGGTCTTACGGTAACCGTTATTGTTGCAGTATTTGAGCAATTGTTTGCATTCGTTCCGGTGACCGTATAAGAATTAGTTGCGGTAGGAATAAAACTAGTTCCATCCGTTACTCCCGCTGACCAAATGTAGGAAGTAGCGCCACCACCTGTTAACGTAACGGATGTTCCTGAACAAACACTGTTGGCACTTGTATTGGCAGTTATAGTAGGCAAAGGGCTAACAGTAACTACTACTGCTGTGCGCGTAGCACTTGCGGCACACGTATAATCCTCCACATAATAAGTGGTTGAGGTCGTTAACACGGGTGTGGTATAATTTGATCCGGTGCTTAAGTTCACTCCACTTGTTGCTTGATTGAACCAACTGAGTGTTCCTGCTCCTGATGCCGTAAGTGTTGCCGCGTTACCGCTGCAAATTGTTTTGTTAGATGCGATAGGGATGGGGGGTGGGGTGCAAATAGGATTTGTACTACAAATAAAAGTGTTTCGCTGCTCGGTAGTCCCATCTCCCAATTGCCCATAAGTGTTTAAACCTGCTGCACAGAATTGACTTCTTTCGGATTTTAATAAAATCGAAAAAGGATGGCTTGCATTGATACTAACCCAACTATTTTCGGTTCCAATTTTAATGGGATTTATACTACTAAAGGGAGAGATTCCAGATTGTCCAAAGTTATTTAAGCCCCATGCCCAGAAAGTGCCGTCTGATTTTAAAGCTAGGGAGTGCAAATTACCACAAGCAATTGCAAGCCAATTAGCACCCGATCCTATTTGCGTTGGTGTGCTTTTATTTATTATTGTTCCATCACCTAATTGGCCATAATTGTTTTGACCCCAGGACCAAAGAGTGCCATCTGATTTCAAGCCAAGACTGTAAAACGAACCTGATGATAAACTGATCCAGTTTCTATCAAGCCCTATTTGAATTGGGAGAGTTTGGTCTAAGTTAGTACCATCACCCAATTGCCCTTCGATATTACGCCCCCAAGCCCAAAGAGTGCCATTAGATTTCAAACCTAGGCTAGACATGTGGCCTGCGTAGATGCTCGTCCATGAATTATCGGTTCCAATTTGAATAGGAGTATTTCTGTCGGTTGTAGTTCCATCCCCTAGCTGGCCTGAAATATTCCAGCCCCATGCCCATAACGTGCCGTTTGCTTTAAGCGCAAGACCGGTTTGACTGTGTATAGAAAGACTTACCCAATTATTGTCCGTTCCTATTTGAACCGGATTGTTTCTTTGTGTGACGGTTCCGTCTCCCAAGCCTGAGTCGTTTTTTCCCCAAACCCAAAGGGTGCCATCGGATTTCAGTCCAGCACTGAATAGATGACCCGCTGCAATACTCACCCATTTATTGTCAGTTCCTACTCGTATCGGTTTAGATTTATCAATTGTTGTACCATCGCCTAATGCTCCATAAAGGTTTCGACCCCACGCCCACAGTGTGCCATTTGACTTCAATCCAAGCGAGTGATAAACCCCTGTTGCAATACTAAGCCATTTATCATCTGAGCTTATTTGAAATGGAGTAATCTTGAATGCCTCCAATCGTCCTCCAATTTCATAATTCTGCCCCCACGCAAAAAGAGTTCCATCGGATTTTAAACCTAGCGTGTGTTGTTGACCTCCTGAAGTAGTTAGCCATTTAATATCCGTACCGATTTGAACAGGCGAATTTCTTTGGCTGCCGAGGCCATTATAATTCGCTCCCCATTCCCAAAGAGTGCCGTCTGATTTGATGGCATTACTGTGGATAGCTGCGGCATTAATACTTATCCATTTGTTATCGGTACCTATTTGAAAAGGTGT
The DNA here is from genome assembly GCA_031384515.1 of Bacteroidia bacterium. Classification (GTDB taxonomy): domain Bacteria; phylum Bacteroidota; class Bacteroidia; order Cytophagales; family Cyclobacteriaceae; genus ELB16-189. The sequence continues at coordinate 138,176 of JANNAQ010000080.1, read as the reverse complement.
GCTACTATCAACCTGAGTTCCATTCCCTAATTCCCCAAAGGTGTTAAATCCCCATGCCCAGAGTGTGCCATTCGATTTCAAACCAAGTGTGTGGATTCCTCCAGAAGAAATTTTTTCCCAATTATTGTCTGTTCCAATAGGCACAGGATTAAGACGATTTATTTTTGTTCCATCACCCAATTGACCCGCATAATTACTTCCCCAAGACCAAAGTGTACCATCTACTTTCAAACAATGGCTGAAATTTGCTCCTGCAGAAATTTTTAACCAGTTATTGTCCACCCCTACTTGAACTGGTGTATTTCTACTAGTTGTTGTACCCTCACCTAATTGACCAACGGTATTCGATCCCCATGCCCAAAGCGTTCCGTCTGACCTCAAAGCAAGGTTATGATTAGCTCCTGCAGAAATACTAATCCACTTATTATCTGTACCTATTTGCACTGGAGTATTTCGGTCTAAGGCAGTACCGTCACCTAACTGCCCTTTATTATTCAATCCCCATCCCCAAAGAGTGCCGTCTGACTTCAATCCAATCGAGTAACTACTACCAGCTGCAATATTTGACCAGTTTATCTCCGATCCGACTTGGACTGGACTTTTGGTACTTGTTGTTGTACCATCACCAAATTGGCCTTGGTCGTTATTTCCCCAAGCCCACATAGTACCATCTACTTTTAACCCAAGGTTGTGTTCATGACCAGCAGCAATCTTTAACCATTTATTTTCTGTTCCTATTTGAATAGGGGTGCTTCTGCTGGTGTTCGTTCCGTCACCTAGTAGTCCGCCAGTAATGAAGATGGCGCCATCACCTAATTGATGATTCCAATTTTTTCCCCAGCTCGAAAGTGTACCATCGGCTTTTAAGCCAAGGCTGTGATATAAACCGCAAAAGATACTGACCCAATTGCTATCCGTTCCTATTTGGGTAGGAATTGATTTGCTAATTTTTGTTCCATCGCCTAATTGTCCAAAATTGTTTAACCCCCACGCCCACAATGTGCCATTTGACTTCAATCCAAAACTATGATTTCTGCCTGCTGCTATACTTACCCAATTATTATCTATTCCTATTTGAAGTGGCGTATTTTTGTTTATACTGGAACCATCCCCGAGTATTCCCGAAGTATTATCACCCCAAGCCCAAAGTGTACCATCTGATCTTATTCCAAGCGTGTAAGCCCATCCAGCTGCAGTGCTTACCCATTTATTATCACTTCCAATCTGAATTGGCACTGATTGGTCTATATTGTCACCATTTCCCAATTGCCCTACGCCATTCCATCCCCACGCCCAAAGTGTGCCATCCGATTTTATGGCACTAGTATGGCTGTCTCCTGCAGAAATATTTAGCCACTTTGTGTCCGTTCCAATTTGGATAGGGTTTGAACTACTATTATTCGTTCCATCACCTAATCTCCCTTGTCCATTGCCACCCCAAGACCAAAGAGTTCCATCTGACTTTAATCCAACACTATAAACACCACCTGTCGTAATGCTCACCCATTTATTATCTGCTCCAATTTGCACGGGGCTAAGGCGATTTAATAATGTTCCGTCTCCTAATTGCCCAAATGTATTTTGGCCCCACGCCCAAAGCGTTCCATCGGATTTTAAACCAAGTGTGTGACTACCGGTTGCAACGCTTACCCAATTATTATCCGTTCCTATTTGAATCGGAATAGTTTTTTCAACCGTTGTTCCATCGCCAAGTTGCCCAAATTCATTTGCCCCCCAAGCCCATAAGGTACCTTCCCTTATTTCGAATGAGTGATCTTGCCCCGATGCCATTCGTTGGTAGTTTGCCCTGTAGGCAACAGATTTTCTAGTGTTGGATCGATTGTATTGGGCGTTGGTGCTTACACATATCAATAATGCCACTACAATCAGATAAGCAGTAGATAGTTTTTTCAATTTGTCTATGAATTTGTTGTTTAACCAGCACTTTTACCTATTCCAAAAAAGCATTCTTAAAATGCTTATCCTTTAAAGTTATTTTTAGATTTTTCGCGATCTCTTTTATCAACTTCTTTCTCAATGTACGATATCCAATATTCTCTCGATTGTAAATGACAGCTGTATCATAGCTTTCCTTGAGCAAGAAGGCTTTTATTAGGCGAGGATATCCGATCAGCAATGAATCATTATGTATTGTTCTATGAACAATGAAATCAAAATTTATTGGAACTGACTCATCTTTAACATACAACGGTAAATAATTGATAATGCTATCAAGCCATTCCACCATTACATCCTTGGGAATATAGTTTTGTTGAAAGTAAAAGAACTCTTCATTTGTTAAATCAACATATTGTTTTAGGCTGGAGTTATCATGGCCACTACTTATAAGTGGGATTAATTTTTGGAAACGATCGATGCAACTAATCATGACCGCGAAATTGAACTGTCTTTGACTTTGCTGATGTGCCAAGTAAAGGGCAATGAAACCGATTACGCCAAGAGATGCAGTAATGTTAGCAATTAAAGAAGTCCAGTTGAGAATGTCCTGCATCAGAATTTTTAAAACTCTTTAATATACCAATATGTATGATCAAACTGCGTTTCTACAAAATAAAGTTCAACGTTTCTTCAGCTTATCCAGCCATTGATTCGCTTCTTTCTGTAGTTTGATTTTCCCATCCTTTAATTGGGTGGCAAGTTTCTCATTCATTTTTCCTTGCGAAGTAAGATGGTAGTACCCACAATCGTCACATAGATAGACTCCCACGGGCCCTTGGTTTGGTTTGTAATCAAATTGGGTTCGCGCTTCTATCAATGCGTCTTCGGCAATTTCCAGAGAAGGATACATCTTTTTTGTAGTGGGGCATGGCTTCATTTAATGATCTTACGGATATTGAAATATTCTGTCTCGAAATAAATATCTCCTGCTATCTTGCACGAAAATCAAAGATAAACAAATGAAGATAGCAGAAATTCACACCAAGAAAGGAGTCATGAAAATTAAGTTTTTTGATAAGGATGCTCCTAACACCGTAAAAAACTTCATCACGCTTGCTGAGAAGGGTTTTTATAATGGACTTACTTTTCATCGTGTCATTCCCAATTTTATGATTCAAGGCGGTTGCCCGAATGGCATAGGCAATGGTGGTCCTGGTTATAATATCGATTGTGAGTTAACAGGTGAGAATCAATACCACGACAGAGGTGTGCTTTCAATGGCCCATGCTGGCCGCAACACCGGTGGTTCACAATTTTTCATTTGTCATAGCCGCGCAAATACAAAACACCTTGATCGCAATCATACCGTTTTTGGAAAAGTGTTTGAAGGAGAAGAAGTAATAGATGCCATACGGCAGGGCGATGCGATGGAGAAGGTGGTTATTACTGAGGCTGTTTAACATATAAGTAGGAACCTTCACGTGTATCCTTAGTTGGCTGATCAACTATACATTTTCTCAATCTCCTTAGTGTAATTTTCCATTAGGGTTTTTCGGACGGGCTTTAAGGTGGCAGTGATTTCACCGTTATCCGTACTCCATTCCTGATGACAGATTACGAAGTCCTTTGCGCGTTCAAAATTTGGCAGTTCATCATTTAGCATACTTACCTCGCTATGGTATTTGGCTCGCACTTTGATATTGTGCACCATGTATTGTGGCGAGGTCCAATGTATATTCTCTTTCTTACACCAAGCTTCGAGGATTTCAAAGTGGGGTACAATCAGTGCTGTAACGTAAGGTCGTTGAAATCCGATGATTAGGCACCGTTCGATAAATGGAGATTTAGCAAAATGATTTTGCAGTGGCAGTGGGGCAATATACTTTCCGGAAGAGGTCTTGAAAATATCTTTTTTGCGATCGGTGATTTTCAAAAAACGGTGATGCACAAACTTGCCAATGTCGCCAGTGCGAAGCCATCCGTCATTTGTGAACACCTCTTTAGTCAGGTCGGGCTTTTTGAAGTAGCCTTGCATGACATTCGGACCTTTTACTAATATCTCACCCTCATGCTCTTCATTGGGTTCATCAATTTTTACTTCTATACCGGGAATGATCAATCCTACTGTTCCAAAGCGATTTAGACCGGGTTCAAATCGATTAATACTAATAAGAGGTGCAGTCTCTGTCATTCCATATCCTTCCACCACCTGAATTCCTGCTGCAGTAAATAATCTTCCAATTTCAGGTTGTAAGGAGGCTGCGCCTACGGCCATGTACCGGATTCTTCCCCCCAGTTTTTTCCTCCACAACCTGAGGACAAAGAACCTGGCCAACATCAACTTCAGGGTGAATATGAATACTACCTTGTGTTTAGATCCGTACTCTTTGCCAATCGCCAGCGCCCATTTGATGATATTCTTCTTAATAAAGTTTTTGTGCAGTAATTGCTCTTGCATGAAGTCATACATTTTTTCCAATACGCGTGGCACGCATGTACAGAAATAAGGCTTCACTGTTTTAAAATCATGCGCAAATGTTTCTTTGTTTTGGCTAAAATATAAGGATAAACCAAAGGCGAGATAAGCGTAACAAGTGGCCCGCTCAAGAATATGGCTAAACGGTAAAAAGCTTAATACTTTATGGCTTGGCTCTAGTGGCAATAATGTGAGAATGGCTTTAATATTATGGGCTATGTTCCCATGGGTGAGCATAACACCTTTTGGAACTCCAGAACTACCTGACGTGTATAAGATGGTTAATATATCATCTTCTTTGATTTCCTTTTTAAGTTTATCAAGTGCATTTGTTTCTGCTGCTGCTACCTGCTGTTGCAACGGATAAAAATACCCCGGTACATTTTGTTTTAAATGATGTATTAATGTTTTTGATCCAGTTTTCTCAATTACTAAAGTAAACTTGAAATACAACTCACTGTCAGCAGTTATGCAAAGTTTAGCTTCGGTTTCAGTCAGTACCAATTCTATTTCTTCCGTGCGAGAAGTGGGATGAACGGGCACGGTAATTATTCCAACTTGTTGACATGCAAAGTCGAGGATCATCCATTCCGGATTGCCCATGACAGGTACTAGGATAACTTTATCGCCTTTCAAATAGCCATTGTTGATGAACCAACAGGATAGGCTATCAACTTTATCTTGAACCTCCTGAATGGAATAAGCTTCCCATCTTCCCTTATGAAAGAAATTTAAGGCAGTTCGGTTTGGGTACTTTTCCTTTTGGTACTTCAGAATATCAAAAATTCTGACGAAGTCATTTGATGTTTTCCTGGTCACCTCCATGTCATGTAGCTTTTGTTTCTTCTACCTGAGGTTTCACATAGAGTACGCTATATAAAATTTCAAAAAACTCAGAGAAATCGGGAAGATTATTATGTCTACCGCCCTCAATTTTATGTAAGGTGATTTTATTAGGGAATAAGGCCTTCAGCTTTTCACTTTGTGAAAATGAAATCAACCTGTCGTTCGTTCCATGGATAATATGGATGGGGCATTCTGTAACCGTAAGATATTGATCGGTACGAATGTCATATCTTAACAACCATTTCAGAGGAGTAAAAAATAAGTATCGGTTTACGTTATAGAAAAAACTAAAGTAGGGTGAATCTAAAATCAAAAGCCCAGGCTTATTCCAGGAAGCGATGCGCGCTGCTATTCCGCTTCCCCACGAACGGCCATATAAAACAATTTTATTCTCAGGATAAGATTGAGCAAGCCATTTGTAAATGTATTGGGCATCGTTAAACACTTTTGTCTGGCTTCTTTCGCCTCTACTTTTGCCAAAGCCGCGATAATCCATCATAAAAAAATCATAGCCGTTGCTTACAAAGTCTTTAGCAAATTTTCCCCATCCTTTTATGCTCTTTGAATTTCCTTTTAGATAATAGACAACCCCACGCGAATTAGGGACTTTAAAATAGATAGCATTAATGTGACCTCCGTCTTCCATATCGAAGTCTAGCTCTTCAAATGGAAACGGATATTTATACTCAAATGCAGTGGATAGTTTTTCTGGTCTAAAGAACGCTAAATGCTGAAAAAAATAGAAGGAGAGGCAGATGGTAATGTAGATTCCAACAATGATAATAAGTATGATTGCCATGAACCCGAATATATATTTTAGTTAAAGTAGCGAATTATACTTAGATCAGGAAAAAAGGGGGTGGCTGTTTTTTTAAGGTTCACTTTAGCGCCTCTGCGAGCGCCACATGGAAACTTTCAAAGTCCCGAAGATTCCGATGACTTCCGCCTTCAATGATTACAAATTGATCTCCATCTGACAGCAATGGTTTAAGCCTCAGAGCTGATGACAGAGGAACCACTTGATCTTTTGTTCCGTGGATGATTACTTTTTTGCACTTAACTTTTGGCAAGAATGACTTGTTTGAAAATTTGGACCGCAATGGCAGTAGGTATAATAATGGCTTGAGTGGCTCGTATATCGCACCATTTAACTCGTCAAATGGCGTTTCTAAAATTAAAAGGCCGGGATTGACAGCCGTAGCCAGGTTAGAAGCAATTGCAGAACCCAGCGACCTTCCGTAGATAACTAATTTTTTAAAGTGAAGGTTTTTCTTTGACCAATCCAAAGTGGTTAGTGCATCTTTGTATAAAACTGTTTCACTAGGTCTACCTGAACTTTTACCATATCCCCGATAATCCATCATCAGAATATCATATCCTAAACGGGTAAAGTCTACGGAATACTTACCCCAACGTTGCAAGTTATCTGCATTGCCATGGAAGTACAGAATTAGGCCTTTCGATTTTAGTTTTGTTTTAAACAATAAAGCATTCAGGCTATCACCGTCTTCTGTTACAATGAAGTACTCTTCCAGTTTGGCTTGGCTAGAGTCGCGGTGAAACGTAAATAAGTAATCTTTAGCTAGCTCTTTGCGTTGATAAATTATGTTGTCTTGAAAAAAATAAACAGCGAGCGAGGCCACGAGATGGGTAGCCAGGACAATGCCCACGATCCAGAATATGATTTTGGTTGTTTTTATCTTTTTCAGAATTCATCAAAAGTAACTAGGATTTTTAATCTATTGGCCGTCATGTACTTTTTGGATAGTAATTTCTATGTAAGTTTGAATAAAGCCAATATTGCTTAAACTTATTACTTATGAAAGTTAGATTTTGCTTTTTCGTCCTGCTATTTTTTGGTTCTCTGTTGGGATTTACCCAAAAGAAGACCGGGATTGATCCAAACATAGTTTTGATTTTTTTAGATGACATGGGCAATGGCGATTTAAGTTCAACAGGAGCACTTGAATATTCCACGCCTTCCATCGATAAAATGGGAACAGAGGGAATACGTTTCACTAATTTTTTGACGGCTCAGGCGGTTTGTTCAGCATCTCGCGCTGGCTTGCTCACAGGTTGTTATCCAAATCGGATTGGTATATCTGGCGCACTTTTCCCAAGTAGTCCAATTGGGATTAATTCCTCTGAAGTACTCTTGCCTGAATTAGTGAAACAAAAAGGATATGTAACTGGAATGATTGGCAAATGGCACCTTGGAGATAGTCATGAGTTCCTTCCTCTGCAACATGGGTTTGATGAATATTTCGGCTTGCCCTATTCAAATGATATGTGGCCAATAGATTTCAAAGGAGAATCTGCAACTGATTGGAGGAAAGATAGATTCCCACCTTTATTTCTTTTGGAGGGAAACGAGAAGAAGATTCCTATTTCAACATTAGAGGATCAATCGACCTTAACAAAGCAATACACGCAAAAGGCAATTGATTTTATTGGTAAAAACAAAAAGAAGCCTTTCTTTCTTTACATCGCTCATTCCATGCCGCATGTACCTATAAATGCATCGGCTCAATTTAAGGGAAAGAGTAATCAGGGATTGTATGGTGACGTTATGATGGAGATTGATTGGTCGGTAGGAGAGGTGATGAAGGCCATTCAACAGAATGGGTTGGATAACAACACATTAGTCATATTTACCAGCGACAATGGCCCATGGCTTAATTTTGGCAATCACGCAGGCTCCACAGGAGGTTTGCGCGAAGGTAAAGGAGGTACGTTTGAAGGAGGTATGCGCGTGCCATGCTTGATGCGATGGAAAGGAACTATTCCAGAAAATTTGATTAGTAATAATCTTGCTTCAACAATTGATATTTTTCCGACAGTGGCCGACATATTAAGTGTCAAACTTCCAGATCAAAAAATTGATGGACTAAGTTTGTTGCCTGTTCTGAAGGGAGATATTTCAAAAGCTACCCGCAAGGAATTCTATTATTATTACCGGAAAAATAATCTCGAAGCAGTGCGTCTTGAAGATTGGAAATTAGTCTTACCTCATCCAGGCAAAACATACGAGAATTTCAAAGTTGGCAAGGACGGCTTTCCAGGAGATACAAATGAAGACTATTCTTTTCCGAAGGCCTTGTATGATTTAAGGCGCGATCCGGGTGAACGTTATAATGTAATCGGTCAGTTTCCTGAAATTGTAAAAACGCTGGATGAACTGGCTGAAAAAGCAAGAACAGATTTAGGGGATGATCTAACTCTTCGAGTCGGGAAGAACGTAAGAGAAGTAGGGCAAAAGAAATAATACTCCTCTAAATTATATACAGCAACTGATCACTGCTAAGGGATTCCTTTTACTTCCTCGAGATAAGTCTTCAGATTCCTACCATTGGGCACAATTTCGTTTTTCGTAGTGTGTCTTTTCATTACCTTTTGTCATCTAAAAAACTAGTTGTCATGAGAAATTACTTTTCAATCTTACTATTGTGCTTAGTCGTTACCGTACAGGCACAAACTCAACCGGCCTCGATCAACTCCTATGATTCGAAGTACTATGATAAATTAAAATGGCGAAACATTGGTCCCCCAAGAGGTGGTCGATCGCTAGGTTCATCCGGAAGCCCGGGAAGGCCAAATGAATATTACTTTGGCGCCACTGGTGGTGGACTTTGGAAAACTACCGATGGTGGGCAAGAATGGGCTCCGGTAACGGACGGGCAAATTTCTTCTTCATCTATTGGTGCTCTAGCAGTTGCCGAGACTAATCCTGATATCGTTTACATCGGTGGAGGCGAGACTCAACTTCGCGGAAGCATCACCCAAGGCGATGGTGTTTATAAAACAACCGATGGTGGAAAAACATGGAGATCGTTAGGCTTGAAAGAAACACAAGCTATCTCGCGTATTCGCGTTCATCCTACTAATCCTGACATTGTTTATGTAGCTGCACTCGGTCATCCTTATGGAGATAACGAAGAGCGTGGCGTGTTTAAATCTATCGATGGAGGCAATACATGGAAGAAGATTTTGTATGTAAGCCCCAAAGCTGGAGCAGCCGATCTTATTATTGATAGAACCAATCCAAAAATTTTATATGCCTCTACCTGGCAAGTCTATCGTAGAACATGGAAGATGTGGGGCGGTGGGCCGGATTGTAAACTATGGAAATCTGAAAATGGAGGAGAGACATGGAGTGAATTGACCAAAAACCCCGGCATGCCGGAAGGACCATTGGGAAAAATAGGAATTACCGTCTCACCTGCTGACAACAAAAGACTGTGGGCAATAGTCGAGGCAAATGATGGTGGAGTTTATCGCAGCGATGATGCCGGTGCTACATGGAAGAAAACAAATGATGAAAGGAAGTTACGCCAACGGGCATTTTACTATTCGCGCATTTATGCCGATCCATTTGATCGCGAGACAGTCTATTGTTTGAATGTTGATTTTTGGAAATCGACAGATGGTGGTGTGAAGTTCGACACGCAGATAAAAGTGCCACACGGTGATAATCACGATTTATGGATTGACCCCAACAATCCATTGCGTATGATTACTTCCAATGATGGAGGTGGTGCCGTGTCTGTGAATGGTGGCAAGAGCTGGACGGCAGAAGACTATATCACCACACAATTTTATCATGTTACCACCACTAACCATGTGCCATATCATGTGGCAGGCGCGCAACAGGATAATTCAACTATCGCTATCCCAAGCGAAGGTTGGGATCACATGAACGAGCTTGGACCTTGGGGTTATGATGTAGGCGGTGGTGAAAGTGGGTACATCACTTCTCATCCTGATAACCCGAATATTTATTATGCCGGTAGTCAGGGAGCGTTACTCACACGTAAAGATGTTTCCACCGGACAGACACGCGACATTCAAGTTTACCCAAGATTTTTTTCCGGAGAGCCGGCCAGTTCGCTGCCCGAACGTTGGCAATGGACGTTCCCAATTGTTTTCTCACCAAAGGATTCTAAAATTTTATACACTTGTTCGCAGCACGTGTGGAAAACTACTGATGATGGACAAAGCTGGGAAAAAATTTCTCCCGACTTAACCTATGCTGATCCGGAGACATTGGGCATATCTGGTGGAGAAATCACTCGCGATATGAACGGTCCGGAAATCTATGCCACCGTGTTTGCATTAGCGCCTTCCTTTCACGATGTCAATACCATTTGGGCCGGAAGTGATGATGGAAAAATAAACATCACACGCGATGGCGGAAAAAACTGGACGAACATTACGCCAAAGGATTTACCTAAAAATTCTGTGGTTGCCATCATCGATGAATCTCGGCACAAGGCAGGCACTGCTTATGTCGCTGCGTTCCGTTACCAAGTGGATGATCGCCAACCCTATGTTTTTAGAACAACAGATTTTGGAAAAACATGGACGAAGATTGTAACCGGAATAAAAGATGGGCATTTTTCAAGAACGGTTCGGGAAGATCATGTTCGCCCTGGTTTATTATTTCTGGGTATAGAGCATGGAGCATATGTGTCGTTCAATGCAGGCGACAACTGGCAACCGCTTCAATTGAATTTGCCCGATACTCCTATTCGCGACTTGGTAGTGAAGAACGATGATGTTGTATTAGGAACGCACGGTCGTGGCTTTTGGATATTAGATGACATCAACCCGCTTCGTCAGCTTACACCTGAGTTGATGAAACAAAATGTGATTCTGTTTCAGCCAAGTGATGCGATACGCGGTGTGTACGATGCTGCTTTTCAATATTACTTGAAAGACAAAGTCGATACAGTCACACTTGAAATCTTAGATGCAAATGGCGCGCTGGTGCGCAAATTTATTGGCACAAAGGCAGAAGAGAAACCAATAGAGGGAGACTTTTGGGGTGGTGGTGACAGCAAGCCAACCGCTGCCTCGGGATTGAACACCTTCCGTTGGAATGGTCGCTATGAAGGCGCTACTATTTTTGATGGCATCATCATCTGGGGAGCACGTCCTCAGAATGGACCTGAAGCACCTATTGGAAAATATCAGGTTCGCTTTAAAGCAGGTAGCTATTCGCAGACTTATTCTTTTAATGTAAAAATGAATCCGAACGTAAAAGGAGTGAGTGAAGCCGATTTGAAGCAGACGTTTGACTTAGCGATTAAAATCCGTGACAGTGAATCGGCTGCCAACGAAGCCGTGATCCGCATACGAGATTTGAAAAAGCAAATTGAAGAACGGGCTACAGAAGTAAACGATCCAACTTTCGCTGTATCGGCAAAAGAGCTGACAGCCAAGATTACTGCCATCGAAGAAGATTTATATCAGACCAAAAACCGAAGCGGCCAGGATCCTTTAAACTTCCCGATCAAATTAGGTAATCGCCTTTCTGCGTTAAGAAGAAGTTTAGAAACAGGCGATGGTAAACCTACTGCTGGTGCATACAAAGTGTTTGATGAGCTGAGCAAAGAACTGGACGGCTACCTTGGTAAATTAGAAACTACCCTGAAGACGGGCATCGATGCGATCAATCCGGTGTTAGTGAACAAACAGATGAAGGCGATTATTGATAAAAAGAAATAGCGTTTAGGCGTCTGACACCTTTGAGGTGTCTTGACGCCTATTTATAAATCAACATGCAAACCAGAAAACAATTTTTGAAAAACTCACTAGCGATAGCGGCTGGCTATTCGTTGCTTCATGGTTTTGAGCATGAAGTGCTGGCTCAAAAACCTGATCGCTATTTTACATTTGATCTTCACTGCCATCCTGGACGACTCTTTGCGAGTGCAGAAGGTGGATTTGGAGAAGTTGGTTCTACAAAGACAGTTAGCGACATGAAGAATGCTCATGTGAGTGGAGCGTTCTTTTCGTTGGTAGCGGATTCACCTTTGATAAAGTTAGGCGCTACGGGTGTATCAATCACCGGGAGGTTTGCACCGGGCGAAGCCTGGAAGGAATACCAACGCCAGATGAAAGGCGTGAAGAGTTTCCTTGGTAATGTGTCTGTTAAAATAGGCAAGAAGAGAAAGGATTTAGACAATGGTCAGCAACTCATTGCCTATCTATCGGTGGAGGGTGGTGATTTTCTGGAAGAGAATCCCGACAATGTAGATGAAGCTTATCAAGACGGTGTCCGTTCTATTCAATTGGTTCACTATGTTCCAAACAAGGTTGGCGATCTCCAGACATCAGAGCCAACCAACAACGGCTTGTCAGTATTTGGCAAAGAGGTGGTGCGCAAAATGAATAAACTGGGAATGTTGATTGATGTAGCCCATGCCAATTATCAAACCGTTAAGGATGTTGTTTCGTTGACAGACTCGCCCGTGATGTTGTCTCACAGTATTTTAGAAATGGAAGCCGATCGACCAATTGCAAAAAGAGCGATCTCGAAGGAACATGCAAAACTAATCGCGCAGACAGGTGGCATTATCGGTGCTTGGCCTTCCGGTTTTAATAAAAGCTTTGACGAATACGTTGACAACACCTTGCGTTTGGTGGAGGTAGTAGGAGTCGATCATGTGGGTATCGGCACTGATATGGACGGCAATTTCAAACCGGTGCTTGCGAGCTATAAACAATATCCAACATTTGCTGAAGCCCTACAAACAAGGGGACTTTCTTCAAACGAGGTGGAAAAAGTAATGGGAGGAAATGCGAAAAGAGTGCTCCGTAAAATATTTAAAAGTTAGAATCTAAATCTAAGTCCATGAAACAATTACTCACCTTTTTATTTCTTACAACATCACTCCACGCCTTCTCTCAATCACCGATTGTTTACGATGTAGTCCTATCCGGTGGCCGAGTGATTGACCCAGAAACAAAACTGGATGCCATTCGAAATGTAGGCATCCTTAATAATCGCATTGCACAAATCAGTACTGAGTCGTTGAAGGGAAAAGAAACTATTAATGCGACTGGCTTAGTAGTGTCGCCCGGTTTTATTGATTTGCATGTGCATGGTAGAACTAATGTGGAGCAGGAATACCAATTGCATGATGGGATTACTACAGCATTGGAATTGGAATGGGGAATTGAAAACCTAAGAGAGTGGTATGCAACACGACAATCAAAGGCGCTGATTAATTATGGTGCAAGTGTTAGTTGGCCATATGAAAGATTTAAAGTATTAAGCCAGGACGAAAAATTATTGAAAGGACTTCAAGAAGCCAGCCGCAAAGGTGAATCTTCGTTAGCGAACGTGCAAGATAAAACTCGGCATACATATACTCTGCTGGTTGACCTCAATCAGCAACGTATCGTTCTTGAAAACATCAAAGCATCATTGGCAGAAGGAGGTATTGGTATTGGTGTTCCGATTGGATACCTGCCTAAAACCAATCCGGATGAAATGTACCAGGTTTTTCAATTAGCAGGAGAAATCAATGCGTTGGTATTTACACATGTAAGAAACCCCGATATCATTTCTATACAGGAAGTGATAACTGATGCAGTGCTCACCAATGCTCCCCTGCATATTGTTCATATCAATAGTATGGCATTGGGACAAATTGATTTTGCGTTGGAGATGGTACAATCTGCAAGCAAAAAGGGGTTTGACATCAGCACCGAATTATATTCCTATACAGCTGGATCTACTTCTATAGAAAGTGCCATGTTTAATGATGGTTGGCAGGAAAAAATGAATATTTCTTATGGCGATTTGCAGTGGGTTGCCACAGGTGAGCGTCTCACGAAAGAGACTTTTGAAGCTTACCGCAAAACGGGAGGCACCGTCATCCTACACTCGATGAAGCCGGAATGGATTAAAATTGGTATCGCAGCACTGGGAGTGATGATCGCTTCGGATGGAATGCCCTACGCTAAACTTGCTCATCCACGTACTGCAGGAACGTTTTCAAGAGTTTTGGGGAAATATGTAAGAGAAGATAAAGTAATTGATTTGAATACGGCTATTGAAAAAATGACACTGCTTCCTGCAAAACGCTTGGAAGGCATTTCTCCTATGATGCGCTTCAAAGGAAGAATGCAAGTGGGTGCCGATGCTGACATCACCATCTTTAACCCCAACACAGTTATTGACAAAGCTACTTTTGAAAAAGGGTTAGAGTTCTCAGCAGGTATTGAATATGTGATGGTGAACGGAACCTTTGTGTTGAAGAATGGAAAAACAGTAACGGGTGTAATGCCAGGACAACCGGTGTATGGAAAGTTTAAGAAGTAAAATTTGTATGCATTAGCTGCTACGTGATAACCAAGGATTGTGAATAAATCTATCTCCAACTACTGGACTGGATAAAAGAAAATTGGAACAGAGTTCTATTGGTTGATCAAACCAATAAGAGCAATTTCTAACTTCAATTTTACTAATTTTACAACCATAAAGAATGTTCCAATTAAATGCGCAATAGCTTAAAACTCTTGGTTCTAAGTTTGATAGCAAATCTATATTGCTATACAGCAAATAGCCAGGAAGTAAAAGACGGATTTATCGTTCTCCCGCATGGAGGCTACCAATATGGCTTCATCAAGTTTGACCCAGCGTTGAATGTATATGAGGAGTGTCTTTTTAGTGTTGCTTCTGGAAAACCGTTTGCCAAATTTACACCTAATCAGGTTTTAGGCTATGGAGTAATTGATGGTATTCATTATATAACCAAACAAATTTCTACTGGAGAGACGAACCAAGCGCACTTTCTTAAAAAAGAAATTGATGAACTAGTCAAATTGTATTCGTTTGAAGATAATCGCTTTTTTATTGAAAAAGATAGTTTTGAAGAGTTAAAAAGTGGTAACTACAAAGTCATTCTAGCAGAGGCGTTAAAATCTTGTATAAACATTTTGCCTTCCATTAATAGTTCTCATTTTAATCCTCAGGAAATTCGAGATCTTTTAATCAAATATCAACGTTGTACCGATCCTGAGTCCGTCAGAATCCCCTTCAAGCGGTTTCGTTTTGATATAATGGCTGGAGTCGAATTCAGTAACCATACACTAAGTGCGCTACAGGGACCAACTGTCATTGGTGAGATTGTTCTTATTGATAAAACGCTGTTTAGCGCAGGAATGAATGCGATGGTTTTGTTCAAAAAAAGCAAAAGAGTTTCAGCACTAACCGGTCTTTATTTCTACCAGCAGAATATTTATAAGATCAACAGATATTCGACCAAAGATTATTCAGCTATTGATAAAATCAATTTGGATTATAAGGAGGTTTTAGTCCCACTTGTTCTACAGTATTCATTTTTTAAGAAAGACAAACGATTAATGCCTTATTTTAAAGCTGGTCTTTCTGTTCCTTTTACTTTTAACTCTACACTTATTTGGGAAAGCGAAAAAGAATATGTCAACGCAGTTTATTTTGACCGTTATGAACTACCTCAAAATTTGAAGCAGCTTTTGCAGACAACTATTTCTTTCGGAACAATATTTAATTTGATCAAAGACATTAAGAATGTCTTTGAGATAAGCTATATCAATGGCGGAGGCGAGTTAACAAATAGCTCTAGTAATCTGAAGATTAGTAATAGTAGGTTTGTTGTTTTGTTAGGGTATAGATTTTAAGATGAAAGGGATTCGACTGTTTTTTGTTAGTTGTTACTTGATTTCGAATTTGTCGTGTTTGAAAGAGGAAAATGTTGACTTTAAGTATCCTAAAATATATACTGATCCAATTGGAAACATTACACCTGATGGCGCACTATTTACAGCACGAATTGAATATGCAAATATTGATCAACTTACTGATTTTGGATTTGTTTGGGGGGAAGATTCAAAACTTTCAGTTGGTACTATAACACTTCCATCGGACAATCAAAATGGAAATGAGTTCTCTACAGATGTACGGTCGAGCTTGATCGCTCAGAAAATGTATTATGTTAGAGCGTTTGTTAAGAAATCCGGAAAAACGGTTTTTGGCAATATCGTTTTTTTCAATAGCCTTGGCAGTGAAGGACCTAAAGTGACTGGACTCGTGCCATCCATGGCTGCATTCGGTGATACTGTGCGAGTGATTGGCAGAAACTTTACGATCAAATCAAAGCTGAAGTATGGTAACTTAGACATCACTTCTTCAATCTTAAAGACAGAGAGAAACAAAATCACATTCATTGTTCCTAGTTCTTTACCTGTGAATCCAGCTGAGGACTTTATTTTCGTGTCCATTGATAATAATGTATCCCAATCGCCATTGTCGCTCAAACTTGATATGGAAAGAATCTTACCGAAAATACTTTCGATTACTCCATCAACCTTAAGGGCCTGTGATACCGTAACCATTAAAGGCAAAAACTTTACCTTTGAAAACCTTCCTATTAAAGTTGGTTACAACCAAGGCGAATTTGTGCTTCTAAAAGCCACGAAGGAAAGCTTAATTGGCATTATTAAAGTAATTCCTAAGAATGATATTTATTTTTCTATTTTCAATGGACGTTTTTCGACCTTCTCGCAGGACCTTGATTTGGTTGAACTTCGGCCAGAGGTAGTTTCTGTGTCACCGTTGATTTATAGGTCAAAAGACACCATCACAGTTAAAGTGAAGAATCTACCTTACTGCAGTAGTTCTACGTATGCCACGATAAAAGGCAACTCATTTAGTCTTGATATCATATCATTAACTAATGATGAAATACAGCTACAGCTTCCAGAAGAATGCTTTGGTGCCTTCAATGTTGTTTTCGTATTGCCAGCTAGCAATTATTTAGATACTCAAGAATTCGAAACTCCAATGATAACTCCTGAACCGCCTGTGGTTTTTTCTATTGACCCCTCGAATGGTTCGTTCGGTGATGAAATAGTGGTTAGAGGAAATGGTTTGAAAGGATATGGCGTGGACATACTTGACACAATAAGCACTACGGCAAATGAAATAAGAGGAATATTGACGGAATCAGCAGTAGTGAAAAGCAATGGATTTACGGACGTAACAGTGTTTGGGTGTGTAGATATCACTACGGCAGATGCATTTAAATATGACCCAGTGGAGATTTTTGATTTTAATCCAAAGATAATTACTTCTCGTTCACAGCAAATAATTATCACAGGTAGGAACTTCAGCTCGGAACCATTTAGTAATCAAGTAACTATTGGCTCTTATACCGCTAGTATGTTCGCCTTTAATAGTGGTTCTATTATTGTTTCTGCAAGTGATTTATTGCCAGACATCACAAAGTCTGTCAATGAATCTGTCTTTATTACTGTTAAAAATAGTGTGGGAAGGCAAGTGACCAGTTCCATGCCATTACAAATAAACTATGTGGCTTCATGGATTCTCCAAAGGGATTTTCCAAACACAGGAATATATATGGGAATCAGTTTTAGTCTTAACGGTAAAGGCTACGTGGGGATTAACAGCGCTTCCACAAATTTCTGGCAGTATGATCCAACTTTTGATCAATGGGTAGAGAAGGCGCGTTATCCAGGACGCTTTTCAGGCTATAGGGTAAGTACGACTGGAGGTGGTAAAGCATATGTTGGATTAGGGGACAATTCCAATAATGAATGGTGGGAATATGATCCGAATACCAACTTATGGACTCGTAAGATGGACTATCCCGGGTCTGCAACAACAAATGGATTTGCCTTTGAGATTGGGAACAAGGTTTATGTGGGTGGTGGTAACGCTGGTAGAATGAACGAGTTCTGGCAATTTAACCCGGCTGCAAATACTTGGGCTAGGAAAGCAGATATGCCTCCATATAATCTGCGTGGAATAGTAAATTTTGGTTTCAAAGGGAACGGCTACTTTTATGCAACATCACCGGATGGTGTTCAATATGAAAACAAATATGATCCAAATTCAAATACATGGGTAGCAAGACCAATCGAATATTTTGAGAGAAGTACAAACACTAACTACATGATTTTTCAAGATTTTGTAGTTATTGGCGGTGAATCACTGGACAATTTCAATCACAATGTCTTTCTGAAAATTGTGCCAGAAAGTGGAGAGTTTGAAGTGGCAGATTATGAAGGGATTTACAGGAAGGGACAAATTGGCTTTGCTATTGGAAATTACGGGTACTGGGGACTTGGAATAAGTGCAACAAATTATCAGGCATCATTTGAAATTTGGAGATTTGATCCTTCGTAGTTTCGATAAAATCAAATTAATCTTTGTTAAATATTGTGTCAGTAACTGATGCGTTGCCCGGGCAACCGGACTATGGAAAGTTTAAGAAGTAGATTACAACGAAATAAGACATATTTATGCAGCGCAGAATCTTCATTAAGAAAACCTCACTCACTGCAATAGGTATGGGAGTGTTTGGTTCGTTACTTTCAAATAATAAGAAAGCAGGCACCAACTTAAGCGTAATTGGCAAACGCATTGAAAGCCACATTTTTGAACTGGCAAAATTTGGGGTGGATGAAAAAGGCCGTGGTTACCGAGTGGCCTTTACTAAAGGAGATATGGAAGGCCGGGCCTGGTTTATGGAACAGATGAAAAAGATTGGACTCGAGCTAACCATCGATGTTGCAGGTAACATTATTGGTAAACGCAAAGGGAAAAACAATTCATTAAAACCTATTGGCTTTGGATCACACATCGATATGGTGCCCGATGGTGGCAACTACGATGGCACGTTGGGTTCAGTTAGTGCATTGGAAGTAATTGAAGTACTGAATGAAAACAAAGTCGTAACGGATCATCCACTTGAAGTAATCATTTTTGCCAATGAGGAAGGTGGCACCATCGGGAGCAAAGCCATTGCTGGCTTGCTTACCGATGAAATGTTAAAAAAGAAAAGCCAAAGTGGGTTGACAATGGCAGAAGGAATCAAGGCTATTGGTGGCAACCCAGATAACATCCAGTCGTGCATCAGAAAAAAAGGAGACTTGCATGCTTGGTTAGAATTGCACATCGAACAAGGCGGCATTTTGGAAAGCGAAAATATTCAGATTGGTGTGGTAGAAGGAATTGTGGGGATGATGGATTGGGATGTTACTGTTGAAGGCTTTGCCAACCATGCTGGAGCTACGCCTATGAACATACGAAAAGATGCGTTGGTTGCGGCTTCCAAGTTTGTCATCGCGGTGAATGAAGTAATCAACAGTGTGCCTGGAAAGCAGGTGGGCACTGTTGGAAAAATTTCTTCTTTTCCGGGTGCGAGCAATGTAATTCCCGGCAAAGTATTAATGAGTTTAGAGATTCGAGATTTGTCGATGGAAAAAGTGGAAATGCTGTTTGTGGAAGTACAAAAAAGGGCAGATGAGATTGCTTCAGCCTCGAAAACCAAGATCAGTTATGATTTACAATTTATTACCGGGCCCGCCTTATCGAATAAACTACTTCAAGAAAAAGTTCAGGCATCAGCCAAAGAACTAGGCTTCACCACCAAGTTTATGCCAAGTGGAGCTCTTCATGATTCACAAAACATGGCATTGATTGCACCTATGGCCATGATTTTCGTTCCGAGTGTTGGTGGCATTAGTCATTCACCCAAAGAATTCACCAAAGCAGAAGACTTGACCAACGGTGCAAATGTGTTGCTCCAAACTATTTTGAAAGTGGATAAAGGGGGTTGAGATATTTCTATATTCCATTATCAATTTAACAATCATTTTATTTAAAACAGTAATTGAGTTTGATCAAATTATTTTTTAATCTTGGTTATGTATAGAATAAGCCTACTTCTATTTCTAATTTCTCCCATCTTTTCGTTAGCACAGAAGGATAATGGATTCGCAGCGGGGGCAACCTATTCTGAACTGGAGATGACCAGCTATCCTGCTGACACCAGCGCCAACGCTGTGGTTCTTAACGAGTTCGGAGAAGCGTCTATTGATAGTGATGGAGACAATAATTTATTGCTGGAGTATCATGTAAAAATAAAGATCCTCAAGAAGCCTGGTGTGGAGCAAGCCAATTTTATCATCAATCTGTATAAAGATGGATTAACAAAGCAATTTATTAAGGCTATTTCAGCAAGTACCTTCAATTTGAACAACAAACAATTGAAGGAGATTAAAATGGATAAAACAGCAATTTTTAATGAACGATTTAATGAGAATTGGGAAGTAGCTAAGTTTACAATGCCGGATGTTCAAGTAGGCAGTGTACTGGATGTTAAATACACGATTGAATCACCTTTTATTTTTAATTTTTGGCCTTGGAAATTTCAATCCGATATTCCAAAAGTTAGAAGTGAATTCTGGGCAAGAATTCCGGCTAACTATGTCTATAACACTACCCTTCAGGGTTATTTAGATCTAACTAAAAATGAATCAACTATTATTAAGGATTGTTACACGCCAGCAGGCCTGAAGGCAGATTGCAGCTTGAATAAATATGAAATGAAAAATGTGCCAGCGTTTGTTGAGGAAGATTTTATGACGGCTAAAGATAATTTCATAGCTGGTATTAACTATGAACTTTCGGAGGTAAGGCGGTTTGATGGCAGAGTAGATAACTACACAAAATCATGGCCTGATGTGGATCATGAATTGCGAACCCATCAGGAGTTTGGTGTGCAGATAAAAAGGGCAAGCAATATGTTAGAGGATCTTGTCAAACAAAAATTGGGTACAGAGACTGATCCGGTAAAGAAGGCAAATATTATTTATGATTACATTAAAAACGCATACACATGGAACGATAATAACGGTAAGTACACTGAAAAGGGAGTAAAGGATGCCTTTGAAAACAAGAAAGGGAATGTGGGTGATATTAACTTGTCTCTCGTAGGGGCTCTTCAATTAGCTGGATTAAATGCAGATCCTGTGATGTTATCCACTCGTAAGAATGGAAGTCCTCAGGAGCTTCATCCTGTTATGAGTGAATTTAATTATGTAGTTGCCCATGTAAATTTTGGGGATATCAAGGTTTTGTTGGACGCTACAGAGAAGCTCGCGCCATTTGGGATGCTACCTGAAAGATGTCTCAATGGTAAGGGTAGGCTAGTTAGCAAGAATATTGAGGAAAGCGGTTGGGTAGAATTGAAGCCACAGGAAAAACAAAAGAAGAGTATTTTATTGAATCTAAAGTTAGATGATGATGATTCTTTTCGCGGGTCACTTACAATAGCTTCTAATGGATACGAGGCATTTGATACTCGCACAAAGATGCGATCAGAAGGAGTTAAGGAATATGAAGCGGCATTTCAAAAAGGGCTGAGCGAAATGACTATTTCGGATTATTCTATTGAAAATCTGGACGACCTCTCAAAGCCTTTAATAGAAAGGATGAATGTTGAATCTAGTTTAGATGTATCAAACCCCTCTACTATTTACCTCAATCCATTTATGGTTGAACGTTGGGAAAGAAACCCATTAAAGTCGGAACAGAGACTTTACCCAGTAGATTTTGGGGCACCATTGGAAACAACTTTTATGCTTACTTTGGACTATCCCGGAAAATTTGTTGTTGATGAACTCCCAACCAATGCCGCTATGACTCTTCCAATGAAGGGAGGCAGGTATCTTTTCAACGCTAGTAATTTTAGTAATAAAATTTCTTTAACTAGTATTATCAACCTGTCTAAAACCGTTTATTCATCAGGAGAATACACTGCGCTCAGGGAACTATTTAACAGGATGGTTCAGATTCAACAATCTCAGATCGTTTTTAAGAAACAATAAAGCACTTGGTCGCCAAACAGTTCATTTTAGCGACTGATTTGGTCTTTCAAATGCTAATTGTAGGAAGGACCCACTAACCTTCATAGGTTAGCAGGAAAAAATCATGACTCGCTTTGTTTTGTCACTTTGCTTATTATCGTCTTATGTATCCTTTTCACAACAAGCTATTATTGCTTTGGAAGCAAAGGATCATTCTCTTACTGAGCGATATCAGTTAATGAAATCAAACTCACAAACTTTTCAGGATTATAAAGTAATTAAAGAATTCGTTTTGGATGGAGTTTGGAAAATCGCAATGGACTCACTCAATAAGCAGAAGCTATTGCTAAAGCACTCCCTAGAAAATGTTTCACGATTGGAGGCGGGTTTGAAGTCTATTGAATTTACTTTAAGGAAAGAACACGAATCGACAGCTCAAATTAAATTTGAAAGTACTCACATTTCATTGCTTGGTATAGATTTCAGTAAAAGCACTTTTCTAGCACTCGTGTCATTTGTTTTTGCTGGCAGTGTTATCCTTACCAGCCTTGCGATAGGAAGGATGAAGGTCATGAGGATTAGAATGAAAGAGAAAATATTGATGGCAGATCTTATCAATAATGAATATGAAGAGTTCAAACGCAAAACATTGGAAAAGCAAACCAAACTTTCCCGTGAGTTGCAAACAGAGCGAAATAAAATTGAGGAATTGATGAGAGCTTAACTGCAGGCTTGCCTACTTGGCGAGCAATGTGATGGTTTCACCCATTCTTGTCTGAATTTTGATCAGTCCACTTTCAGTTTTAAATGTGGCGCCCCTTAAGGTAAATTCTTCGAATGGATTTTCCAGAATTAGCTCACCACCTTTTTCACTGGTTATCACAATCTCTTTTACCTTTCCCTTTTCCTTCCTGGCTGAAATAAGGAAAGCTCCTTCTGCTCTTAGTTGATTGAAAGCCACCTCTTTCCATTCGTTGGGTATTGCAGGAAATACCTTAACTATTCCATCATGACTTTGTAAAAGCAACTCTTGCACTCCGGAAGCAAAAGCAAAGTTGCCTTCAAGTGTAAAAGGACGATACCTGAATGTTGAAAGTTTCCCTTCACATTGATCACCATTCACATGGAAACTATTCGGCAAACAAAAACAAGTGGCAAACTTTCTGAGTGTTTCTGCTGCTTCATTGCCTTTCCTCATTCTAGCGTACATATTGGCTTGCCAGCTAAAAGAATATCCGACCCAATAGTCAGTTCCCTTATCCTCTAATAATTTCATTGACGCATCAATAATTTGTTTGTCATTATCATCTTCATAATCTAAGACTCCTAATGGATGAAATCCAATTAAATGGGAAAAATGTCGGTGAGATTCTGGATAAGGTATTCCTGGTGCCAATGAAAGTGAATTTGTGTTATCAACGCTTAGTTCAGGCCATTGAGCAAGTTGTGCTTTCCAATGATCGGCCTCCTTGTTTAATCCTAATTCTGTAGCCATCTCTGCTGCTTTTACATATGACCACCGTATTATTCCCAAATCATAGTTGGTAGTTGCCTTAAACCATGCTTTGATTGTGTTATCATAAAATTCAGGACTGGAACTGAGTGGTAGCTTTCGTTTTCCAGTATTGTCCACAATGGAAATGTTATCAATGAATTTGGTAAAGCCACTAAGCCATGGATATGCTTTCTCTTTTAGGAATTGCTTGTCCATTGAATACCTCCATTCGAGATAAAAATGATGCCCAAGCCAACCTGCCACGGTGGGCGAACAGGAATACTGGACCCAACCGCCCATCTCTTGTCCATCTAATGTAGTTACGCCTGGTACGTTTAATCCTTCAACACCAAAAAATTGTTTTGTGTACTTTTCAAAGGTTGACTTGTTTTCCCAAAGCCAATTCGTAAATCCTTTCGCAGCAGTTAAATGATTGCCACTATAGGCAGGCCAGTAACTTAGTTGGGTATTCAGATCGTTGTGAATGTCCCCTTTCCACGGTGGAAGATTTCCATTGTCAGCCGTCCAGATAGCTTGTAAGGTGATCGGTGGTGTATTGCTCCGCGCTATGCATCCAAATTTAAAGTTTTCCAGATACCATTGTCTTTCAATAACTGAATCGGGTATTTGGATGGATGATTCATTCCAGAACTTTAACCACCAATGCCTAGTATATGAAAGGTCATTTTCAAAGCCTCTTATCCAAGAACTTGCCACTTCTTCTTTCGCATCTTTTTTTTCTGTGTTATAGTTTGAGTTTGAAGTGATGCTCCAACATCCTTCCACGCCTCCCCTTTTGATTTGCCACTTAACAAATACCTTATAAATGAATCCATTCCACCCTTCTTGTTCATACAAAGAGGAGTTCTTATCAACTTCTATTGCCCCTTGTTTGTATCCCAGTTGACTTAGGCCTTGTCCTTCAACAGAATTTCCTGTTCCTACATTATTGCCAGCGTAGGATGGGGGAATAATGACTGGTGTTATCGTTGGGTTTTCAAATCGAAACCATCCAATGGGAAGTTCAGGATGAATGAAAGTTTTTAATGTTGTACCATTTGCCCACCTCACTTCGGCAATCCCTTCTTTAATATAAACGCGTGTTGAAGCGATTTCTCCCAGAGAAGTAATATCGAATTCAAGTGCCGCTCCTGGTATTTTGGAAGGAGCAGGTTCTCTCTCGTATGGAATGTCACCCAACTCCTGAATAATTTTGTAGTCATTTTTTGCAACTTGTTCCTTAATGAGGTTAAAGGTTAACTTATCGATATCTTTCATTGGCCGCATGTCCCAAAGGTCGGCTCGATCTAGGGAGAACCTAAGTTTGCCATTCTTTTGCCATACAAGATTGCCCACCATGCCGTTGCCAAGAGGTAAACCTTCATCCCAGGTTTTTGGGAGCGTTGAAAACTTCAAGTCATGATGAAATGGTGTTTGGCCCCAGGCAGAAAGGCTAATCAAAAAGATGATAATGAAAAGTAATCGCCTCATACAAGTGGAATATTCAGATAGAAAAATCTTATTGATAAACTCTAACATAGTCAAATTCCATTTTCTGAGGCCAGATGGAATCATCAACCCCTTGTGCTCCACCCCAATTACCGCCAACAGCCAGGTTCATGATCAAATGAAAGCGTTGGTCGAAAGGCCACTCCTTAAAAGTATCATTAACACCCTTTAATACGGAATAATAAAGTTTTCCATCTACGTAAAATTCAATTTTGCTTTTTGTCCAGTCAATAGCGTATATATGAAATTCATCCTGTGCATCTGCAATTATCACTTTTCCTTCTTTCTGTGTTTGCTTAATATGGTTGAATGATTCCGTGTGAATGGTTCCATGAATAACGCCAGGGTCATGCCCGACATGTTCCATAATGTCAATCTCACCACTCTGGGGCCAACCACCGTACTTCCAATCAGTCGATAGCATCCAGATAGCCGGCCATGTGCCTTTTCCTCGCGGCAGTTTTGCTTTGATTTCCATTCTACCGTAAAGCCAATCTCCCTTGAGTTTGCTTACAATGCGTGCGGAGGTAAATCCTTCTCCACTCAAAGATTCTTTATGGGCCTCAATGATCAACCTATCATTTTCCACCCGAACATTTTTAGAGTCTTTCGTATAGTATTCCAATTCATTGTTTCCCCAACCGCACACATTAGGGCAGCCATCCCCCAGGTCATAGTTCCATCGGCTAGTATCGGGCTCGCCTGGGATATTGAATTCATCTGACCAGACTAATTTTCCTTCATCTTCTGAATTGCATTGAATCAGGAAAACACTTACTACAAGAAACCCAATTACCCTTTTCATCTTTCACATTGATTTTAATAATTCTAAATTTAAAGAAATCCGTGTAACCTATTTAATAACCCGCAGTTTCCCTGCTTGTAAACAAATTAATTTGGAAGCGCTTTCCGACAAAGCATTGATGGTAAAGGTCAGGGATGGTGACCTCGACAGGCTAGGACTGCTCTTTGAACGTTATAAAAGACCTTTGTATGGTTTCTTTTATGGACTCAATAGAGAACAGGAACTTTGCGAAGACCTTGTACAAAACACCTTTTTACGGATTTTGAAATATCGTCACCTCTTTCGCGGGGATGGTGACTTCAGGGCCTGGATGTTTCACATTGCGCGAAATGTGAATCACGATCACTATCGTAAGAACAAGCTCAACTTAAAAGATGATTTGGAAAAATGGCAGGACCGCCTCAGTCATGGTGAGAACCGGTCTACCGAAATTCAACAGGAGGAAGAACAACACATGTTATCCATGGCCATGGAAAGACTACCTGAAGATAAGCGAGAGATCTTATTGTTGAGCAAATATCAGGAAAAGAAATACCAGGAAATCGGAGAGATTTTAGGATGCTCCGAAGGAGCGGTTAAAGTTAAAGTGTTCAGGGCATTGCAAGAACTGAGAGTGATTTATAAGCAGCTTGAAATAAGTAATTGAGTATGGAAAAGAAGCAGATAGAAGAAGTGATCGCAAAGTACAACCAAGGACTTGCGGATCCATCAGAAGTAAAAATGATTGAGCAATTGATCGAAGCAGGAGAGGTTGAACCTACCCAACTGCGCGAGTTGACTCTGCTGAGTGATCAACTCTTTAAATTGGAAGATCCATCTCCATCTATCCGATTGGATGATCAGTTTCACACCTTGCTGGCTGAAGAGAAGAGAAAGCAGAAAAGTAGAAGTTTTTCTTTTGCGCTGCCCAGTTGGAATGTATTGGCTCCTAGGTTGGCATTTGCTTCCGTTGTTTTGATAACAGGATTTATTGGGGGGTACTTTTTCAATAGACCATCCCAAAATTCTGAAGTGCATGAACTTACTCAGCAGGTGAGCGACCTGCGAGAGATGATGGTGTTCTCATTGCTTGAGAAGGAGTCGGCTACAGATCGCCTTAAAGCGGTGGGCTTGACAAGTGAGATGGATCAGGTAAGCGCGAAAATAACGGCAGCACTTTTCAAAACGATGAACCAAGATGATAATGCGAATGTACGACTTGCTGCTCTCGAGGCCTTGAAACCATATGCCAAGCAAAGTGGTGTAAGGGAAGAATTGGTGAAGTCAATTGCCAGGCAAGATTCTCCATTGGTTCAAGTAGCCTTGGCAGAATTCATGGCTGCTATTCAAGAGAAAAAATCTGTAAAGGAACTGCAGAAGCTTTTGCAGAATGAGAAAACTCCAATTGAAGTAAGGAGTAAAATAAATAAAAGTATAAAAGTGTTGATTTAATTCTCGCGCCTGCTCGCGTTGAGCGAAAAGGTGCCAAAATGCTAAAAACATGAAAGTAAAATTAATACTCATGATCTGCATGGTCACACACCAGTTTTGTGTGGCGCAGACCTTCACCGACAAAATCACCAAAGAATTTTCGTTTGAAAAGAAAGGGTCAGAGAATGCATTGATGATAGCCAATATCAATGGGGATATTAAAGTGACGGGATATGAAGGTGATAAAGTTATTCTCGAAGTCACCCGTACAATAAAAGCGAAAACAGAAACCCGGTTGGAGCAAGGAAAAAAGGAATTGACAATTGGCTCAATAGATCGGGCAGACACATTGATCTTTTACGTGGAAGGTGGTTGTAATGAGTTTGGAAAGAATACTCGCAATAAGAAAAATCATGGAAATTGGGGTGCACATGGCGGGTGGGGTTATGAATGGTATGGGGGAGGGAGAGAATGCAATCCGCCATACGACTACACGCTGGACTTCACCATAAAAGTACCAGCTTCAGTGAACCTTTTATTAAGTACCATCAATGATGGTGATGTCACTGTTGAAAATATAAGAGGGGCTTTGAAGGTGGAGAATGTAAATGGAAGTATCAAACTCACAAAAATATCACGTGAAGCGACAGCCACAACAGTTAATGGAGATGTAGATATAGAGTATGTATCTAACCCAGTAAAGGATTGTCGATTCTATTCCCTCAATGGAGATATCAATGCTTGGTTTCAAAAAGGCCTGGCAGCCAACATGAGTTTTGAGAGTTTTAATGGAGATTTTTATACTAATGTTGATAGGTTAGAGTCCCTGCCAGTTTCCGTTGAAAAAGAGAAGCGTGAGAATGGTACAAAATACAAAGTAAAAGGCAATCGCTTCAAGATTGGAAATGGCGGAGTGCTTCTGGATTTTGAAACCTTCAATGGCGATGTGTACCTAAAGGAAAGAACAAATTGAATTAAGAGGCTACAGATTTACTTAAAAAAATTAAACATTGCTTAGTACCGTTACATAAAGTAAGTATTTCTGTAGCAAAAAAGTAAACGAGGAATTAAACGAACAATGAAAATGAAAAAGCAAATAATAATAACAATACTTATTCTGATCTCTTCATGCTTCGCGAAGGCACAGTCATCAGGTGATTTTGCCGTACCGTTGAGTGACCCCAACAAGAGAGGCAAATTAAAAGCTCACCTTAACTATGGATCCATCACAGTGCGAGGGACTGCCCGCAAGGATGTTCTGGTGAAATATTCTTCGGTGGAGGATGATGGCAATGATCATGATAGAGATGATGATAAGCAAAAATCCAACGAAAAAAGTAATAAAGCTGGATTGAAGAAAATCTCGGGTGGAACAATGGACCTGGAGGTAACGGAGAATGATAACATGGTCAAGGCAAATTCAGATTCATGGTCGAACAGGATGAAGCTGGAAATTGAAGTGCCATCAGGTTTTGATCTAAATGTGAGCACCTACAATGATGGAGACCTTGTGATCAGCAACATTCAAGGCGAATTGGAAATAACAAACTACAATGGTGAGATCGTGGCTGAAAATATTTCAGGTTCTGTTGTTGCCACTACCTACAATGGTGAAATAAAAGTGACCTTCGACAAAGTAACAGAAGGCGCACCGATGTCGTTCTCTACCTTTAATGGCGACATTGATCTTACTTTTCCTGCCACCTTGAAGGCCACCTTGAAGATGAAGACCGAGCAAGGTGAAATACTTAGTGGTTTTGACATGACGATGATCAAAAGCGGCCCGATTCAAAAGAAGGATACTAAGTCAGGTACCTACAAAGTAGTGATCGATGAATGGGTAAAGGGGGACATCAACGGTGGTGGCGCTGAGTTTACAATGAAGAACTATAATGGAGATATTATCATTCGGAAAAAGTAGTAGTATCCAAACCCTAAGAATAATAAAAGTCAGGCGACAGCCTGACTTTTTAATTTAGTGGTACTATTGGATTACTCTTCATAGAATTCCCGGATCGAACCAAAGTAACTTTCCTTCCAACCATCAACGATATCTTCATAATCCTGATCCGGAATATTGGTATGTTTTAATTCAACTGATGTTCCGTCCTGATGTGGGTGCAGGATGATCATAACAATTGACTCTTCTTGCTGGTCACCGAAATACCATTGTTGCACAAGCTTTTTTCCATCAATAAATTCGAGATTCTTTCCTACAATGCTGCCATCCCATAACGAAAACTCACTTCCTGGTTCTGTTGACATCTCTGCTTCTTCACCTGACCACAGGTGAATGGTGTTTGGATTGGTAAGGGCTAAATAAACGTCTTCGGGTGGCGCAGGAATAATAAAATATTTTTTGAAATCTTTCATGGCAAAGGTTATGGTGCGAAATTAAGGATATTACATTGTCAAGATAAAAGTTAATTTTGATAGATGACAAAAATTTCGACTGATCAACTGCCTGGAATTGATTATCTCTTACAGGCGACTTTCAGGTTTAAAGTTAGCCCAAACTTATCTATCGCTAAAGCCTGATTGTAAATTGCTCGATTAAGATGGATTTAGATCGCTTTAGGAATGTTTCGAAAACCAAGTCTGCAGAGAATAAGAAGTTTCTTTACGGGCTAAAGAAAAAGGATTCTCGAAAAGTAGATGCTGCTTTTCATAATTTGCATGAGGAAGTCTTTGAAGAAATTGATTGCCTTGAATGCGCGAATTGTTGCAAAACAACAAGTCCGATTTTTTACCCTACCGACATTGAACGCGTAGCAAAATCAATGCGGATGAAACCCGGTGATTTTATTGAAAAATACTTGCGAATTGATGAAGACGAAGATTATGTATTAAAATCTTCTCCTTGTCCGTTCTTAGGCTCGGATAATTATTGCTCAGTTTATTCTGATCGCCCAAAGGCGTGCCGTGAGTATCCTCATACTAACCGGAAGAAGATGGTGCAAATCATGGAGCTGACTCATAAAAATACGGTAGTATGCCCTGCTGTATTTGAAATGGTAGAACGATTAAAAAAAATAGCTTAATGGTCCTTAAAAAACTAAACCAAATTGTATGAGAGCAGGATTTTTGATTTTGGTTCAACTGTTTCTGTTGAGCAACCTACATGCCCAGCTAAGGCTGCCAGCTATTTTTAATGACCACATGGTAATTCAACGGCAATCCACAATACCGATATGGGGATGGGGTTATTCGACTCAAGATGTGATAATTAGAGTGAGTTGGGATACGACTATTGTTAAAACCAAAACAAGCAATGCTGCTTATTGGTCGGCTAATATAAGTACGCCAATTGCAGGCGGTCCTCATACTATTAAAATAGAAACGGGTGGCGAAGAAATACTTCTTACAGATGTAATGTCGGGAGAAGTGTGGATTTGTTCTGGTCAGTCCAACATGGAGTGGAGCATGTATGCTTCTGCTGATGGACGTGAGCTAATTGACAAGATAGATGAACCTTCTATCCGCTTGTTTCAAGTAGGTAAATCTGCTGCTTCAGATTTACAAGTGAGAGGAGATGGTGACTGGAAAATTTGTAATAGGGAAAGTGTAAAAAACTTTAGCGCAGTAGGCTTTTTTTTTGGTAAAAGACTAAACAGTGAATTGAATGTTCCAATAGGTTTGATCAATGTAAGTTGGGGAGGAACACCAGCGGAGACTTGGGTTCCAGAAGAGATTATTACTAGTAATGTCGATCTCGCTAAGTCTGCAGAAAAGCAAATTGATGATAAACCTTGGTGCCCCTCGAAGCCAGGCGTAGTATTTAATTCAATGATCAATCCTTTGATTCCTTTTCGAATTGCAGGAGCCCTTTGGTATCAGGGAGAGAGTAATACAGCCGCACCTTCTACCTATAAAGTATTGATGGAAAGTCTTATTTTGGAGTGGCGTAAGCAGTTTCAAGTCGAGTTCCCATTTTACTATGTTCAAATTGCACCTTTCAGTGGGTATGGTGAATTTGAAAAAGGTACCCTCATTCGTGAACAACAAGTGAAAATGTTAGAGATAAGTAAAACTGGAATAGTGGTCATCTCTGATCTCGTTGATGATATAAAAGATATTCATCCAAAGTATAAGAAACCTGTTGGGGAACGGCTAGCTAATCTCGCCCTTTCCAAGACCTATCAGAAAAGTGGCTTAGTTTATCTAAACCCTTTGTATAAATCGATGACTGTAGAGAAGGGCAAGGTTAAAATCTTTTTTGATAATGTTCAGACCGGATTGGTTGCCAAGGGAACTGAGATGCCTACTGAATTTATTATTTCGGGAGCTGACAAAAAGTTTTATCCGGCAATGGCTAAAATTGAAAATAATAGTGTGGTTGTCTGGTCGAAGGAAGTGAAGATTCCAGTAGCAGTGAGGTTCGCTTGGAAGAACAGTTCAATACCTAACCTATTTAGCAAGGAAGGTTTACCCGTATCTTCTTTCAGAACGGATGATTGGACGATAAGCCAATAAAAAAGTATTGCTGATTTTCAGCAATACCTTTTAGCTTTAATTATAGATCTAAGCTACCTGTGCTTCAATTTTTTGAGCGAGCACTGATTTTGGAACTGCACCAACTTGCTTGTCAACTACCTGACCATTCTTGAAAACAAGAAGTGTAGGAATAGAACGCACTCCAAAGCGTGCCGTCACGAGTGGATTTTCATCAACATTTAATTTGGCGATTACCGCCTTGCCATCATAATCTGCGGCTAATTCTTCAACCAATGGTCCGATCATTTTACAAGGTCCGCACCATTCAGCCCAAAAATCAACTAATACTGGTTTATCACCTTTTAGTGTTTCGTCAAAGTTAGCATCGTTCAATTCTAAAGTTTTTCCCATGTTATTTATTTCGTTTTATGATTCTATTAAGTCCAACACAAAGTTAGAAGAAATTGTTCCATCTTCTGAATTTAGTGTTTGTTGTGGCTTATTGGTTTGTTCTGTCAACCATCGCACTTCCAATTTATCTGTTACCACCCCGACTTCGGCCAGTTTTTTTAACTCTTTTATAAACGTATTGGTTGGTTTTATTTGGCTGGATCGGGCCAATAGTTCCGTTTGAACTCCCTCAACTTCATCCTTTAAATACATTCTCAATGCAGCCTTGCCTGAATTTTTTTTGCAAAGCTTTTCAAGCGTAGCAACAAAATCCTCCGTCACCGATTGCACAGGGAAACGCAACGCCAGACCTTGAACCCGTTTGGTGGCCAATTCATTTAACAAATCAATATTCCTGATCTTAAATTCAAGATTTTGCTCACCCCAACTTTTGCGTAAAATATTGCCTTCAATAAACAAAAATAGGCCAGGCATTAAAAATGATTTATACTTAAGGTAATCATCGCTCCAAAGCATAAATTCTCCTTTGCCATTATAATCTTCCAAAATAAGTTTACCGAAAGGTCTTCCAGTTTTAGTCATTCGATGTTCAACCGATGCCACTATTCCGCCAACTTTGCATTCCTTGCCTTCTTTTCCTTCCAATTCGGATAAGGTGTTGACTGCAGTATTGCAGAAAGTGTCTATCTCGAATTTAAAATTGTCAAGTGGGTGTCCAGAAATATAAACGCCAACCACCTCCTTTTCGAAATGCAATTTTTCTATTTCGGTGAAAGGTTCTATTTGATCGATCTTGGGAGGCGGCATGGAAGTTCCTGATGACTCACCAAACAAACTCGCCTGGGCACTTTGAGATTCCTGCTGCATCTTACTGGAGTATCGAATGACTTTTTCAGTGAGTGAAACATCTCCTTCTTTTGCCGCTATGTATTGTCTGCGGTGATATTCAGTGAAGCAATCAAAAGCACCCGAAAGAGCCAAACATTCAAATGTTTTTTTATTGACAGCTCGTTGACTGAATCTTTTTGCGAATTCAAAAATATCTTTGAAAGGTCCATGTGCGTCTCGTTCTAAAATAATACTTTCAACAGCAGCATCTCCCGCCCCTTTAATAGCTCCTAACCCAAAACGGATTTGACCACTTTTATTTACTTCGAAAAACACACCTGATTCATTCACATGTGGCCCCAACACTTCAATGCCCTGTTTGCGACAATCTTCAATAAAGTAGGTCACATTATCGAGGTTGCTTTGTGAATGGGTCAATATGGCGGCCATGTAATCTGCCGGGTAGTTTGCTTTTAAATAAGCTGTATGGTAGGCAATCAATGAATAACAAGTGGAGTGAGATTTGTTAAAGGCATATTGTGCAAATGCTTCCCAGTCTTTCCATATTTTTTCTGAAATACGCTCATCATGGTTATTTGTTTTGCAACCTGCGATGAATTTGTCTTTCATCTTATCCAATACATCTTTCTGCTTTTTACCCATGGCCTTCCGCAATACATCGGCATCACCTTTAGAGAAATTAGCTAGCTTCTGAGATAGTAACATCACTTGCTCCTGGTAAACAGTGATTCCGTAGGTGTCTTTCAAATATTCTTCCATTTCGGGCAAGTCATATTTGATTTGCTCGCGGCCATGTTTACGCGAAATGAAGTTTGGTATGTATTCCATTGGACCAGGCCGGTACAATGCGTTCATCGCAATAAGATCTTCAAACTTATCGGGCTTTAATCCGCGCAGATAATTCTGCATACCATCCGATTCAAACTGAAATGTACCTGTAGTGTCACCACGTTGATAGAGTTGATACGTTTTCAGATCATCTAGCGGTATTTTATCAATGTCAATTTCTATCCCTTTTCTTTTTTTAATATTTCGCAAAGCCGTCTTAAGGATGGTAAGCGTGGTTAGTCCAAGAAAGTCCATCTTTAACATGCCGGCACTTTCAACTACACTGTTATCAAATTGGGTGACCAGCATATCCGAATCTTTCGCGGTTGAGACCGGAACGAAATTGGTCAAGTCATCAGGGGTAATGATAACACCGCAGGCATGGGTTCCTGTGTTGCGCAAGGAGCCTTCTAAAACTACGGCTTGTCGTAATACGTCTGCTCTTTTATCCGAGCCTTTTCTAATATCACTAAGTTCTTTGTTTTCTTCAAAGGCTTTTTCCAAAGTAGTTCCCGGTCGCTCAGGAATCATTTTTGCCAAAATATTTGATTCGTTGAGTGGAAGTTCCATCACGCGTGCGCAATCGCGAATGGAGGATTTGGCTGCCATGGTGCCGTAGGTAATGATTTGTGCCACCTGGTTGTGACCGTACTTTTCAATTACATATTTTAAAACCTTGTCACGGCCTTCGTCATCAAAGTCAATATCAATATCGGGAAGTGAAACCCGATCGGGATTTAGAAAACGTTCGAAAAGCAAATCATATGCAATAGGGTCAACATTGGTAATGCCAACACAAAATGCAACAGCAGAGCCGGCTGCAGAACCACGACCAGGCCCCACTGATACTCCCATCTCTCGCGCTTTTGAAGTAAAGTCTTGCACGATTAAGAAATATCCCGGGTAACCGGTCTTCTTGATTGTTTCTAGTTCAAAATCTATTCGTTCTTTGATTTCAGATGTAAGTTCAGGATATCTTCTTTTGGCGCCCTCATAGGTGAGATGCTTCAAATAATCATCTTCTGTTTTAAATTCTTTTGGAATAATAAATTTTGGCAGAAGTACATCGCGCTTTAGTTCGTACTTCTCTACTTTATCGACTATCTCACTAATGGTCTCAATCGCTTCAGGCAAATCCTGAAAAAGGGATTTCATTTCATCCTGTGACTTGAAGTAAAATTGATTGTTTGGCAATCCAAACCGAGTACCTCTTCCAGATCCGATTGGAGTAGATTGAAATTCTCCTTCTTTAATGCATAATAGCACGTCATGTGCGTTGGATTCTTCTTTTTCAAGATAGTAGCACTCATTGGCTGCAAAGTATTTCACTTTATACTTTTCGGCAAACTTCAACAAGGTCTCATTAACACGATCTTCTTCTCGCATGTCATGACGATTCAACTCTATGTAGAAATCTTCGCCAAATAAGTTGTGCCACCACTTGAAAGCTTCTTCTGCCTGTTTTTCTCCTACATGCAGGATGAGGTATGGAACTTCGCTATTCAACCCACCGGTGCATGCGATGACGCCTTCTTTGTATTGGGTGACCAACTCTTTATCTACTCGTGGGTGAATTCCGTAAAGCCCTTCGATAAAACCAAGAGAGCTTAGTTTCGCCAGATTTTGATATCCCGTTTTGTTTTTTGCCAGTAGGACCTGGCTATGTCTTTTGTCAGGATTGTCTTTAGTAAATTTTAATTTCTTGCGTTCTTCAGAAACATAGAACTCGCATCCCACAATTGGTTTAATGCCATGCTTCAATGCTTCACTTACAAATTTGAATGCGCCATACATGTTACCGAAGTCGGTCATCGCTATTGCCTTCATGTTTTGGCTTTTAGCCTTGGCTATTAGTTCGGCAACATCTGGCACAGCCTGTAACACGGAATACTGTGAATGAACATGCAAGTGATAGAATGGCTTATCTGAAAGAATCTCTGAAGCGGTTTCCTGCCCATACTTTTTTGTTTCCTTTACACGCTTCGAAGAATTTCCAGCTTCAAGGCTTGGCTCTTCGTATTCAATTTCTTCTACTGGAGTGGAGTCAAATGGCTTGACTACTTTTTTGCCGATCAATCCAAAAAAAGATCGGGCGGTGGCAGCAACATCATATGATGCATCGTGTGCGTCAATAAAGTTTTCTCCAAAAAGGATTTCGTGCAATTCAGTAAGTCGAGGCATCTTCAGCTTACCGCCTATACCGCCTTTAAGCTGACAAAATTCAATGGAGGCCAGACCAGTGTCCAATTTTTCAAGTGCTAAGAACTTTTCTGTTTCAAGTGACTCGCGGATTAGTTCAGCACCAATAATGTTTATATCGAATTCAATATTGTGCCCTACTAATAGGTTTGTCTTTGTCAGGTCCTTGGCAAAAATCTCAAGTACTTTTTTGAGATCATGGCCTTCTTCAATTGCGCGTTTAGTTGAAATGCCGTGTACCTGTTCTGCCTTAAAAGGAATATCAAATCCAATTGGCTTAATTATATAGCATTCTTGAGAAATTAGTTTGCCCTTACCATCGTGAAGCTGCCAGGCGATTTGCACTAACCTAGGCCAATTGTCCAGGTCAGTAATGGGTGCAGTTTTATTTCGCGGAATGCCTGTTGTTTCCGTGTCAAATATCAAATACATGTAAAAAAAGGATCAGTGGTTGAGGTGTAAAAATAGAAGTATAGTGTCATCAGGCAAACAGCTATTTTTATTGCTATATTCTATCCCAAATCGGGATTATTGTCTACAAATTGGACATTTAGTAGCTAATTCATTTTATTAAATAATTGATTATCAATATAATAAAAGATAGGTGCTGCCTTTGATAAACTAGGGCATGCGCTACCAAAGCGCTACCTATATGAAAAAAATATTGAAGAAAGTAGTGACCTTCGGAAAGAGAGAATGGTTTCTGTTGACTATGGTTGCCGCGATCACCCTGGTGATTGTTCTTTTTGAATTGCTCTAATGGAGGTATTTTCACTGGCCTCCTTTTATTAACTATTATTTAGAACCTTTTAAAATTAACAGTTCAATCTGAGACTCACCAAAAGCTGTATTTTGTTTGTAAAAACAATTTACGGCTTTAGCTCAGCTGAATTGTTTGGTAAAGCTTTGCGAACTATTTTTGATTCGGTTGTAAATCACGCAAAGCCTAACTATGAAATGGTTTCTGGATCTGCTTTCAAGTACGCTTGGAAGAAAAGTATTAATGGCCCTGACGGGTATTTTTCTCATCTTGTTTTTAATGGCTCATTTGGCAGGCAATCTCCAACTTTTGAAGGACGATGGCGGTAAAGCGTTTAATATCTATGCTGAGTTTATGGGTACTAACCCAATCGTTCAGTTTATTTCAAAAGCAAATTTTGCGCTAATTCTTATTCACATTATTTGGGCGATTTTACTTACCAAAAGGAACCGGGAAGCAAGGGGACAAGGGGGCTACGCAATTGTTAACAAGTCGGGCAATTGGTCCTCCCGGAACATGGGCATACTTGGCACCATTATTTTGATTTTTCTTGTAGTACACCTACAGCACTTTTATGCAAGATCCCACTTTGGTTCTATGCCTATGCAAACTTATGACGGTAAGGAAGTTAAGGACTTGTATACTGTTGTTGCGTATTGGTTTAATGTGAATTGGTACGTTGGCCTGTATGTGGTGTGCATGATTGCTTTAGCGTTTCATTTATGGCATGGCTTCTCAAGCGCATTTCAAACACTTGGCTTAAACCATATCAAGTATAATCCTGTTATTAACTTGGTTGGCAAAGCGTTCGCGATCATAGTGCCTGCTTTGTTCGCGTTGATTCCAATCATGATGTTTTTTAAGTAGGAACCGATTAGACCTTATTTATAGTTATGAAGCTAGATTCAAAAATCCCTGAAGGGCCTTTAGCAGAGAAGTGGACAAAGCATAAATTCAACTTGAAACTGGTTAACCCAGCCAACAAGAGGAAATATGATATCATCGTTGTGGGAACTGGGCTTGCGGGTGCTTCTGCAGCTGCATCACTCGGTGAATTAGGATATAATGTAAAGGCGTTCTGTTTTCAAGACAGCCCAAGAAGGGCACATAGTATTGCAGCACAGGGGGGAATCAATGCGGCAAAAAACTACCAAAATGATGGAGACAGCGTATTCCGTCTTTTCTATGATACCATAAAAGGAGGCGACTATAGAGCTCGAGAAGGAAATGTATATCGCCTGGCAGAAACCAGCGTTAGTATTATTGATCAATGCGTAGCTCAGGGTGTTCCATTTGCTCGTGAATATGGCGGTCTTTTGGCTAACCGTTCTTTTGGAGGAGCTCAAGTATCGCGCACCTTTTATGCCCGAGGTCAGACTGGTCAGCAATTATTGTTAGGTGCTTACAGTGCTTTGAATCGCCAAATAGCTAACGGAAAAGTGAAGATGTACAATCGTACGGAAATGCTTGACGTAGTAATTGTAGATGGAAAAGCTAGAGGTATTATCACAAGAGATTTAGTAACAGGGAAAATCGAATCACACAGTGCACATGCGGTTGTGCTGTGCACAGGAGGATATGGAAATGTTTTTTTCCTTTCAACGAATGCAAAGGGATCAAACGTTACGGCTGCTTGGAGAGCTCATAAGAAAGGAGCCATGTTTGGTAATCCTTGCTTTACACAAATTCACCCTACCTGTATACCCGTTTCGGGAGATCATCAATCAAAGCTCACCCTAATGTCGGAGTCCTTGAGAAATGATGGACGGGTATGGGTTCCAAAGACAGCTAAACCTGGACTGAAGTCAGTGGATGCAGTAAAACTTCCGGAATCTGAGCGAGATTATTTTCTTGAGAGAAAGTATCCATCTTTTGGAAACCTGGTTCCCAGAGATGTAGCCTCTAGAAATGCTAAGCAAATGTGTGATGAAGGCAGGGGAGTAGGTTCTGGATTGGCAGTGTTCCTTGATTTTACAGATGCCATAAAACGCGATGGCGAAGATACCATTCGCGCGAAATATGGAAACTTGTTCGATATGTATCAACAGATCACCGGTGAGAATCCTTATAAAGGCCCGATGATGATTTATCCTGCTGTGCATTATACGATGGGTGGACTTTGGGTAGATTATAATTTACAGACTACCGTACCAGGCATGTATGCGTTGGGAGAAGCGAACTTCTCAGATCATGGTGCAAATCGCTTAGGAGCTAGTGCTTTGATGCAAGGGTTGGCCGATGGTTATTTTGTAATTCCATATACAATTGGAGATTACCTGGCCAATATTGGCTGGAACGATAAAGTTGGAACAGAACATCCAGCATTTAAGGAGGCTATAGACAAAGTAAATGAAACCGTAAACAAACTAGTTAATATAAAAGGCAAGAAAACGGTGGACGAGTTTCATCGCGAATTGGGACTTACCATGTGGGAGTATTGTGGTATGTCGCGCAGTGAGGAAGGCCTAAAAAAAGCAAAGAAGATTATTCAAGGAATAAAGTCCGAGTTCTGGTCAAATGTAAATGTGCTAGGTGGAGCGAATGAATTAAATCAGGAATTAGAAAAGGCAGGTCGTGTGGCTGACTTTATAGAATTAGGAGAACTGATGGTGGATGACGCATTAAGTCGAGCTGAATCATGTGGAGGACATTTCCGTGTAGAATCCCAAACTTCCGAAGGGGAAGCGTTGCGTAAGGACGATGAGTATGCTTATGTATCAGCGTGGGAATTTAAAGGCGAAAATCAGCCAGAAGTTCTACACAAAGAAGAGCTTCGATTTGAAAATGTAAAACTTACTCAACGTAGCTATAAATAATATGAAGATTACGTTAAAAGTCTGGAGACAAAAAAGTAAAGACAGCAAAGGCGCTTTTAAGACTTATCAGCATGATCATGTTTCATCTGATATGTCCTTTCTGGAAATGATTGATGTGTTGAATGAATCTTTGCTAAAAAAAGGAGAGGAGCCAATCGCATTTGATCATGATTGCAGGGAAGGAATTTGCGGCATGTGTAGTTTATACATCAATGGTCGCCCTCATGGCCCACTGCAAACCACTACTTGTCAATTGCACATGCGGTCATTCAGAGATGGCGAGACAATAACTGTGGAACCCTGGAGAGCGAAAGCATTCCCTGTTATTCGCGATCTTGTAGTTGATCGTTCGGCATTTGATCGTATTCAACAGGCTGGTGGGTATGTGTCCGTCAATACTGGAGGAGTACCGGATGCGAATGCAGTTATTGTTCCTAAGAAAATTGCAGACGAGGCAATGGACGCAGCTACTTGCATTGGATGTGGTGCATGTGTAGCCGCCTGTAAAAATGCTTCAGCGATGTTGTTTGTAAGCGCAAAGGTTTCACAGTTTGCCTTGTTACCTCAAGGAAAACCAGAGCGGAAGGAACGCGTAGAAAAAATGGTCGCTCAGATGGACTCGGAAGGCTTTGGCGCCTGCACCAACACGGGTGCATGCGAAGCAGAATGTCCGAAAGGAATTAGCCTTACTAACATTGCCAGATTGAATAGAGAATATTTTGGTGCGATGATCAGCTCCTATCAGGTAGAAGTAAAGGGAGGGGATTAACTACTGTTTGTAGCAAGTTATAATAAAGTAAAAAACCCGGCTTTTGGTCGGGTTTTTTGTTAAAAATCATTTTCAAATTGCACATTTTCTTGGCATCCAGTCACCAACAAAAAAATTCCTAGAATCCCCCCACCTTTTTCATAGCATTTCTTTACGGATTAAATCTAAAAAAAGTTTAACATTTCTGTTCCGGTTACTCTGGCAAAACCCAAGGTGGCCAAAGTCTCGTGGAAACATGGATAAGAATTCACAGGAATGTTGCATTTTTGGCACAGAAGTAGCTTTGATAAAACGGACAAACAACTTAAATATTCTGTGAAGCAATTACTTATTCTTGCACTTATCCTGACGGGTTGTAGCCCATCTCTTACCAACACGGGCCTTAAAACAGACCTGCAGAATACTAAACCAGCCTGGCTTAGTGCCAAACCGATACAGGATAGTTATTATATAGGAATTGGCCATAGCAATAAAGATGGCCTCAACAATTATATCCAATCAGCCAAACAAAGCGCCCTTCAGGATATGGTTTCTGAAATAAAAGTAAATATTTCTTCTACTTCAGTTCTGAGTCAGATTGATGCCAATAAGGAGTTTCAAGAGCGATATGAACAAATCATAAATACTACGGTTGCCGATGAAATTGAGGAATTTGAACAAGTTGAGGCGTGGCAAGACGATCGAAATTATTGGGTCTATTATCGGCTTT
Source organism: Bacteroidia bacterium (assembly GCA_031384515.1). GTDB lineage: Bacteria > Bacteroidota > Bacteroidia > Cytophagales > Cyclobacteriaceae > ELB16-189. Next base: position 97,515 of record JANNAQ010000080.1, on the reverse strand, counting down.
CTAAACTGCGCTATAAGGAAATTAAGGACGAGCAAAAACGAAATGCAGTAACACTCGCTTTAGATTTTTTCACTAAGGCGAAGCAATCCGAACGAGTAGGAGCAAACGTTCAGGCGTTGGGATTTTACTTTCAAGGTTTCCGTGCGATTGAGAAGTACTTAGCTGAACCAATCCGATTGGAATTTGAGGGCAAAGAGATTTTATTGACAAACGAGATTTATGCCAACATTCAACAGTTGCTTGATAAAATTCAACTTACCGCTTCACCTTCAGAAATAATGGTTAACCGCAGGATAGCCGAGAGTGGTCAAACCGTATTGGTTAAAGCATTTTATAAAGAAGGAAAAAAAGTAATTGCTGATTTGCCTTTACTTGCCTCTTTTGAAAAGGGATCAGGAGATGTGTTTCCAACTTATAAAACCGATGTTAATGGAAATTCTAAAATGTTGATCACTAAAATTAGTTCTCGTGATTTAGAACAAACTGTGGCGGTCAAAGTGGACCTATTAAGTTTCGCTGGAGAAAACCCATCCGATATATATAAGTTGGTTGCACAAAAGGCAGTTGTGGCAAAGGCAAATATTTTACTAAAAGTTCAGCGTCCATTAGTGTATGTAACGGCAGCTGAAAAGAATTTTGGAAACAGCAGAAGCAACCTTCAGATCACGAATAGACTAAGGAATTTTTTAACTAATTCAGGATTTGAACTCACCGAGTCAAGGGAAAAGGCTGAGCTTTGGGTGGATATCAATTCAGATTCTGAAAAAGGGGCAGTGTCTGGTAGCATTTATATTTCCTATGTAACCTCGGTTATTAAAGTGGTTAGCTTAAAAGACAACAAGGAAATTTACGCCACAACAATTGACAGGGTAAAGGGATACAGCCTTGATTTTGACAGGGCTAGCCAAGAGGCCTATAACAAAACCTTGGAAACGCTTGAAAAAGAGAAAATGCCAGAAATTTTGAATTCAATCTTACAATAAGACTCAAAATTCATAGAGAAATCGACTAATTCAATCAAAATAAGGCTCAACTCAGTTGGCCTTATAATTGCATTAGCTAACTTGCTTAACCAAATTTATCCAACCATATGAAAAATTTATTGAATGTTTCGTTTGTAGTTATGATGGCTGCTGTTATTCTTATCAGCGGTTGCAAAAGTAAAGAGAAAGCACCAAGTGGCGAGAAAGAAGTAGTAGTTCCATGCTCTGGTCCAGATTATTTTACTACTTCAAAATTCTTCCGCTCTAATTCCCTTGGCGAAAGCCAGGATCAAGCGACTTCTAAGAAAAAGGCGTTGACCAATGCACGTAACGAACTTGCCCAGGCTATCAACACCACGGTAAAGACCGTTACCGACAACTACGTTAACTCACGTGAAATGAATAATAAGGAAGAGGTAGAGGAGCGCTTTGAAAGCTTGAACCGTGAAGTTGTTGATCAAACTCTTTCAGGAGTTAAGACGCTATGTGAAAAATTGATGAAGACTGAACAAGGAACTTACAAGACCTACGTTGCTCTCGAACTGTCAGCTGATGAGCTTGTGGCAAAATATAATGAGCGCCTCTCAACTGACGAGCGTCTTAAAATCGATTACGATTATGAGAAGTTCAAGGACACCTTTAATAAGGAAATGGAGAAAATGGGTAAAAACTAACCCCTCCGAACCTTCAAGCGAAAATCCCGATCAAGTTTGGTCGGGATTTTTTATTTTTAACCGTAATTATGCAATAGAAAAGACTATTGCATAATTTGACGAATGAAAATCAACAACTTAGCTCTAATTTTCATAGACCAATTTGGTGATTTTCATTGTCAAGGTTAAACCCTGACAATCATGACGCAAGGAGGGATTCGTCAGCTTAATAAGGCAGAATTTTACTCCTAATGCATAATCTGGGTTTAAACATGGCTGGTTATTCGGAAACACCCTTGTTAAAGAAATTAGGAATAAAGCCTGATTTCCAAATCATCCTTAAGGATGAACCAATTAACTACTTGAATTGGCTCAGTACTCTTCCAAAAGGAGTTACAGTGATAAGAAAGTCAGCGAAAGATGATGTAGACTTCGTCCATCTTTTCGTTTTAAAAAGGAAAACGTTTGAGAAAGAGTTTTTACTTTTTAAAAAGAGTCTCAAGAGAGATGGCATGATGTGGATATCATGGCCAAAGAAAACTTCCAAAGTACCAACTGATCTGGACGAAAATAGTATTCGAGAGTTTGGCTTAGCAAATGGTTTGGTAGATGTGAAAGTCTGTGCAGTGGATGAGGTTTGGTCCGGGTTGAAATTTGTATATCGCACCAAAGACCGTTAATGGGTAACAAGTGTCTGAATTTGCTCAAGGGATTTCCCTTTAGTTTCTGGCAAAACTCTCCACACGAATATCAGTTGTAAAACCATCATTGCGCTAAACAAGGTAAATGCATACGCTCCACCAAGTGGAGATGACTCAGCGAGAATGGGAAACGTCCAGGAAATAATAGCAGCCATTACCCAATGAGTTGAACTACCAAGAGCTTGCCCCTTAGCTCTAACAGCATTAGGAAAAATTTCTGAAATAAATACCCAAATAACAGCACCTTGAGAAAAGGCGAAGAAAGCGATGAATCCAATCAAATAGATCATGACAGAATATCCTCCAAAGTCTTGTGAATAAAAAGTATTGGCCACAAGCCCAAGTGAAACAATCATTCCTATGGAGCCAATTATGAGTAGTGTTTTCCTGCCAAACTTATCTATCACCGAGATAGCCAGTAGCGTAAAAATCATATTGGTGAGTCCGATTGATACGGATTGAAGTAAGGCAGTGTCTTTTGATAAGCCTGTCATTTCAAAAATGCGTGGCGCATAATACATTATTGCGTTAATGCCAGCCAGCTGGTTAAACATGGCAAGTACAACGGCAAATAAAATTGGCTTTCGGTACGCTTTAGAAAAAAGAGTATCGGACGATGATCCTTCTTCGATTTTAAGTGATTGATGAATCAGGTTGTAAGTTTTCTCAACTTCAGGTTCACCAATTTTATACAATACTTCTTTTGCCTCTTTCATACGGGATTGCTTAATTAACCACCGAGGACTTTCAGGAACAAAAAATACCATAATGAAAAAGAAGAGTGATGGAACGGCTTGAACGCCTAGCATCCATCGCCAGGCCTCTTCACCTATTCCAGATAGTAGATAATTGGAAACAAAGGCGATAAGAATCCCGCTTACAATATTAAACTGAAACAATGCCACCATTCGGCCGCGTGAATGTGCGGGTGCTATTTCTGAAATATACATGGGGCCAACCACTGATGAAGCCCCAACACCAACACCACCTAAAAATCTGAATAACAAAAAAGGCATCCACGAGGAAGTTAAAGCTGTAACCAAAGATGTTACCAGGTAAAGTAGGCCAATAGCTTGTAACACTCTTTTGCGTCCATATTTCTCAGCAGGATTGCCAGCTATCATTGAGCCGATTACTGTTCCAATAAGGGCGGAGGCAACAGTAAACCCATGCCAAAAATCATCGAGCAACCACAATTGTTGTATGGACTTCTCCACCCCAGAAATAACTGCCGTATCAAAGCCAAAAAGAAAACCGCCTAGGGCTGCAACAAATGCATATTGAAAGGAGGAAGATGTTTTCATAGCATGGAAGGTAGGAAGTTTTGTTAAATCTCGTTTAATTAAAATTTTTCATTTCCTCGAAAGCGCACCAATGGGGCAGGAATAATCCAACTTACAAGAGCTTTGTTGCAAGCCTTTTTAGCCAAGATTAAAAATAACCACTCCTCAAATAATCTATCACTTTGTCAATTAATTAAGGAATAATATTCTAAAAACTGTAATTTAGTTGCTCTAAAATTCTGTTAAAGATGAATCTTAATATTAACGCGCAAGAGCAAAATACCTACGATGCAATTGTTGTCGGTACAGGTATCAGTGGAGGATGGGCAGCAAAGGAACTTTCGGAAAAGGGCCTCAAAACCTTAGTACTTGAACGGGGCCGGGATGTTAAACATCCCGATTATCCGACAGCTACCAAGGATCCATGGCAGATCCCAAATGGAGGCAGGCCCACGCAGGAAGATTTAGAAAAGCAAGGAGTACAAAACCGGACTGGTTACACCACCAACCAAGCTACTAAGCATTGGTTTGTCAACGACCTTGAAAACCCATATACAGAAAAGGAAGGAAAGCGCTTTGATTGGATGCGTGGCTACCATGTGGGTGGTCGTTCGCTTACATGGGGCCGTCAAAGCTATAGATGGAGTGATTTAGATTTTGAGGCAAATGTTAAGGACGGTATCTCAATTGATTGGCCACTGCGCTACAAAGAAATTGCGCCTTGGTATGATTATGTAGAAACATTTGCAGGGATAAGTGGTCAGGCAGAAAATCTTGCTCATCTGCCCGACAGTAAGTTTCTCCCCGCCATGGAATTGAATTGCGTGGAAAAGGAATTAAAAAAATCCATGATGGATAAGTTTGGCCGCTTACTTACCATTGGTAGAGTTGCGCATGCTACTGGACCACTTACGCATAATAATAGTCCGCAACGTGGATCATGTCAATACAGAAATTTGTGCAGTCGAGGTTGCCCATATGGAGGTTACTTCAGCAGCAATGCATGCACGCTTCCATCTGCAGAACGTTCAAATAACATGACGCTGCGTGCAAACTCGATTGTATATGAGTTAATCTATGATGAGAAGAAAGGAAAAGCAACTGGCGTGAAAGTGTTGGATTCTGAGACCGGACAAACTACAGAGTATTTTGCGAAAGTAATTTTCCTATGCGCTTCCACTATGGGATCCACTTTTATTATGATGAATTCAATTTCTAATAGGTTCGCTAATGGATTTGGAAATGATAGCGGTGAACTAGGATGTAATATTATGGATCACCATTTAGGCGTTGGCGCAAGTGGTCAGGTGGAAGGATATGAAGATCAGTACTATTCAGGACGCAGAGCAAATGGAGTTTATATTCCTAGGTTCCGCAACATTGGCAAAGACAAACGCGACTATCTCCGTGGATTTGGTTATCAAGGCGGAGGAAGCAGGCAAAATTGGTCAAGCCTGGTTGCAGAATTGAGTATCGGGGCAGATTTGAAAAAAGTTGCAGAAACACCCGGGCAATGGAATATAGGAATTGGTGGCTTTGGAGAAGTTTTGCCTGATCATTCTAATCAAGTTACAATCAACAAAGACAAGAAAGATAAATACGGTTTACCTACTTTGTTGTTTGATACTGAGTTTAAAGAGAATGATTATAAGATGCGCATCGACATGGCAGCAGATGCGGCCGAAATGCTAGAGGCTGCTGGTGTAAAAAATGTGGCCTCCTATGATAGAAAGTCACAGCATGGCTTAGGGTTAGGAATTCATGAGATGGGCACTGCCCGCATGGGTAAAGACCCAAAGACTTCGGTATTGAATAAAAACAATCAGGTACACGCTTGTAAAAACGTATTTGTTACAGATGGATCGTTCATGACTTCGGCAGCATGTGTAAATCCATCATTAACATATATGGCTTTTACTGCCAGAGCCGCGGATTTCGCAGTCAGCGAATTGAAAAAAGGTAATTTGTAAAACATTAAATAGTTTATCTATGGATACAATAATTGATAGGAGAGAGGCTTTGCGCAAAACAGCGATGATGATGGGTGCGGCCATTTCGGCATCTGCTTTTGCAGGGCTCATGCAAGGCTGCAAAGCAACTCCCGAGCTTACTTATGTACCTCGGTTTTTTAGCGAAGATCAGGGACGTATTGTAATGGAAGTTGCCGAGATCATTATACCCAAAACAGATACACCGGGTGCAAAGGATGTGGGTGTTCCAGGGTTTATTGATACGATGTTAAAAGATTGTTATAAGAAGGAGGATCAAGACCGCTTCCTTGAAGGACTTACCGCCTTCGATACTGAAGCAAAAACTACCTATGGCGACAGTTTCATTTATTGTGAACCTGAGCAGCAAGTAGAATTAGTGACGAAAGTGCATGCTGCTGCTGTTGCGGAGGCTAAGGAAAATAAAGAGGCGAAACGCCCTTTTATTTTAATGACCAAAGAGTTGACTTTGTTGGGTTTCTTCACCTCAGAACCAGGGGCAACCCAGGTGTTGCAATATGAAGCTGTACCGGGAGCCTATAAAGGATGTATACCATTGTCAGAAGCGGGCAATGGAAAGACTTGGGCGACCTAAGGCATATTTAATTCCTATTTGAAGGCTGAGAGATTAGCCTTTTTTATTTTCTATAATTGTTTTAAGCTCTTCATCATTTTTTTTAAACTTTTCCGTGCGCGTTTCATCATGGGCAATTGTTGCATGATAAGAGACAAAACAAGAAAAGTTCCTTTACCCACTTATTGCATAAGGGCATGCGCGGCAGGTAATTTAGTCCTTTCTAAAAGAATTCTTTTCAAGGATAATTTCTTCTTCTATTCTTTTGTTGATATCAATTTTATTCTTTTCAAAAACAAAAATGGTAGTTCCGAATTCTCTCGCTAAGGAGTTTGTTACTCTTCCTCCTATATAGGAATTTTCAAAAAATGGACTCGTTTCGCTCAATTCATTGTCTTCACTTTCTAAGGTTTTTATTCGAATTAAATTGACATATGGCTTATCAAGTTGAAACCAATCTATATAGTCAGCACTAAAGGAAGCCGCAGTTATGGATTTATTTTTTGTGTAATAGTTTATGGCACCAGCCTGGCCGTAGTTATCACAAAGGATGAGTGTTTGTTCTTCAATAGGAAGAACTGCATAAATAGAGTCAGTTTTGCGGGCAAGTTCTTTCCAACCTATCATATCGGCATAGTCCTGTGGGAGAGCGTGGTCTTTGCCATCTTCCCATCGGAGTAGTCCATACTTTTTATAGGTCTCCGAATGGGCAAGAATATAGTTTGGACTTTTATTGGGAAATATAAGTTGAGACAAGGGAATGAAAACTAAAATTGGTATTAAGAGTACGATCGGTTGCAAGTACTTTCTCCAACTGGATTTCAAAAGACTTTCCAGATATACAGCACCGAAGGCAATATAAATTGGATACAAACCAATGGCATAATAGCTTTTTGCTTTTAGATACATAAATACACTTAGTGTGAAAAATAATACCCATAGGAAAAACCGATACTTTTTAAATGGCGGATATACTAGCAATGCGTAAAGACCTCCGAGAATGACAAGCAACGACCCGATAAAAAAGTATACTTGTTCTTTTAGAAAATTCCATCGGTTTACATGTACCAATTGGGTTCTTGCTAATTGATTCATGTGATGATAAACAGGAAAATCATTTTGGTATTGCCAGATAAGGTTGGGTGACACGAGTACAATGAAAGACAGAATGGAAAAGTAGAGATGTTTCTTCTTAAAAATGTCTCTTTGCGCTAGGATTAGAGCAGGCATAAGACCGACTACTAGGAATACAATATTGTACTTGTTTAAGAAGCCTACGGCCAAAGTGGCCATGCCGATATAAAACCAGTGGGATTTTCCATGTTGGTTATATTTAATTAAAGTAAAATAAAAGGTGGTCCAACAAAGAACATCTAAAGAGTTGGGTTGAAACAGGATGTTTACTCGTAATAGGGCAGACAAGAGTAGGCAGGTTGCGCCTAAAACTAAAGCGAACAAGTTTCCATTTAATTCTTCTATGGCTTTCCATACGACTACCATAGTCAATGCCCCAAATAAGGCAGGAAAGAATCGTATCCAAAATAACGAATTACCCAAAAGTAGTATAATAGAGGAGACCCAGGAGGTGACAGGAGGAACTGATATAAAGCCCCATGCTAAATGATGCGCCTGGTCAAGATGCAAAAATTCGTCTCGTTGTAATTCATATTCTTGATTCACTAGAGCATACTGCAAAGCAAACTTTGCAAGGATGAAGCCAAGTAATAGTATAGTTTTCTTTGTCATCAATTTCTGAAGGTAGTCTTCAAGTCTATGTCTTGTTTGTAGCTCTTTACTAAGGTGTAGCTTTGGTTAGGCCAGTGATGATGATCTCCGTATATTGTCTCTGAAGTTGTAAAGTCGAAGTCCTTAAGAAGGTTATCGGAGGCGATTTATTATTTTAATTCTCATGCTATAAAGTCAAATTATTTCTTTGACTGCTCATATAGTTTTTCGTTTTCTGATTTTATATCCATCCCATTTTGCAAGATTTTTTCACCCACTGCCAAAGCAGCAGCAAAAACTAGTGCAACAAAAGTAGTTACAATACACAAGGCAATAAAACCCGCAGGGTCATCATCTTTATCATGAAACATAATTATGCATAGACCTGCTACCACAATGAAGATGCTCAGTATGATTACGCAATATTTTATGTTCCTTAAAGTCCTCAACGACTCTAGAGAGAATGCATTATTTTGTCCAATGTATCCGAGTAATTTAAACGCCCAATACAATGCGATAAAAAATGGAATAGAGGCCACATAACCATACAAGATAAACGGATCCGAGTAAATGCTGAACAGATCTAAGTTTTCGGCTCTCCCCTCGGTCAAGGGAAACCGGATCATGATGGCTATTGCCGCGATGCCAATAAGCACAATGACTCCTTTAAGAAATAGTGGTGAACTTTGCTTCATAAAAAAGTTTAATCGTTACTGTTGCTTGCTTCTATTACTGACGCCTAGCGGTGTCCACAACGTTTTGCAGCTTGGCGAAGGTGGCGATTTTCATCACAAATGTGTCTGCGGAGCACTGAACCTTCACTTTTGCCAAACCGTGTTAGCAGCTCGTTGTTTTTATCTCTATTGGTATTGTCTGTAAACTTCATAACAAGTCAATGCTATTCCGCAGTCAAATTGTTTTGTAATTTTTAATTTCAAGTTTTTGTTTTTGTCTAACCCTCTGAAAATTGTCATTCCTGTTCCAATGGCAGTTGGGTTTATAAACAAATGAAATTCGTCAATTAGTTTTGCGTTTATAAGTGAACTTACAAATGTCCCGCCACCATATACAATTATGTCCTTTCCATTTTGGTTTTTAAGTTTATTAATTTCTTCAACAAGCTCTCCGTTTGCAATTGCAGTATTGTTCCATTTAGATTTTTCGATTGTCTTGGTAAATACAATTTTTGGTGTTGTCGTATATTTTATACCTCCTTCATATTCAGGGTCGTTTGAGTTTTTTGCAACGTTCTCCCAATGTGGAATAAATCCTTCTGCAAGCTTTCTACCTAAAATTATTGTGTCAACAGGTTCAGTAATTTCTCTTACATAACTAATTAGGTCTTCAGTCCAAGGGAAGCACATCCAATCCATTTCACCATTTTGTCCTGAAATAAAGCCGTCAATTGTCATTTGGACTTGCAGTTTTAATTTTCTCATTTTTTATATTGTAAATTTCTTTTTGTGTTTTATAGACTTTGTTAGCGGTTCGTTGTTATTATCTGTCAACTGTGTAATTCAGTTCAATAACCCCACAAGTAAATTGTCGAGTAGTCAATAGGTTTAGTTTTACTTTGTCGTTGATGTCTACAAACAAGGGAATGCCTTGTCCAAGAATAATTGGATTAACAAATAGCCAGTAGCCGTCAATTAAGTTCAGTTGAATAAGTGAATGTGTTGCTTTCGGGCTGCCAAAAAGCAAGATGTCTTCACCAGCCAGTCGCTTTATTTCATTTATTCTGTCCACAAGGTTGTCGCTAATAATTGTTGTCTTAGTCAAACCTGTTTCTTTCATGGTTTTTAATAAAACAATTTTTTGAACATTTTTATACCACTTTGAATGTTCAATTTCGTGCTTGGTCGCTGTCGATTTGTCTGCTGCTGTCGGCCAATAACTTTCCATCAATTGATAAGTTACGCGTCCATATAACGAAGTGTCGCCTTTGTTAATCCGATTACCAACATAATCAAAAATTTCTTGGTCAGCTTTAATCCAGTTCATTTCTCCATTTGGTCCAGCTACAAAACCGTCAAGCGATATATGCATGAATGAAATTACTTTTCTCATTGCCTTTCAGTTTTTATTACTTTGAATTGTTTGTCTGTTTTATTGTCTATTGGTTGATGGCTGCGCTGTCGTCATACAATGACTTATGATTTTGGACTTGGCGAAGGTAGGGTTTAGAAAGTACGAAGTTTCAAATTTAGTACAAAAGCTAATAGAAAGTACAAATGTTCAGCCTGGTACTAAAGCCCCAGTTTGCCAAAACCATGTTAGCGGTTCGTTGCTTTTTTTCGTCCTATAAATCTTATTACTGAACCTGTTCCGTTATGGTAAAGTCCTTCGTTTAATTTAATTTCTTTTTCTACTAACTCAATAATTTCATAATTCGGGAAGTCCGATTTTATTTCGTCTATTGAAAATAAACTTTCAATATCTTTTGGACCTCCAACTTTTTCGTTTGCAGTTACATAGTCAATATGCTTTTTGCTAAACGATTCAAAAATTATTATTCCGTCTTTTTTTAGTAATCTGTTAAATGTCTTGTGATATAACGATTTAATGTTTGCAGGAAAGTGTGCATAAATTAGGGCAATTACGTCAAATTGTTCTCTCTCAAAATTTAATATTTCCAATTGTCCAACTTTATAGTCAATTGATACATTATTTTTTACAGCAAGTTTAGTGGCTTTTGTTTTACCCTCAATACTGATGTCAAATGCAGAAACAGTCCAACCAAGTTTAGCGGCATATACCGCATTTCGTCCTTCGCCTTCTGCTGGGAAAAGAATTGTCCCAACCGTTAGTTTTGTCAATTGTTCTTTTAGATAATTGTTTGGTTCTTCGCCATAAGCAAACTCAGCCTTACTGTATCTGTCATTCCATCTCGAAGTCCAAATCTCATTTAATTTCTTGGTGTCGTCCATATTGTTGTCTATTTTCTGAAATTTAGTTATTGCGATGTGTCGGGTGTCGCTCTGCAATGACCTCTAACTCCCTTATACCCGAGTTAAAACTTCGCCTATCTGGTCTTTTTCTACGTATTAGCGAAGGTTGTATTTCATAGCTAGTGTAAGATAGCAAGCTCATTATAAGGTATCAACTGTCAATTTTATCTTTTGAAGGCTTTTTGTACTTACTGGGTTATATATCTACAGTGTCGTACTGCTTTATGTACACCATCTCTTGTTCGTAGTATCCCTAAGGAAAATCATTTTGCTTTTTCCCTCCTTTGTTTGACCTCCCGCCAGGTTGTGAGAATGATCCCTTGCTGTTGGATAAATTTCTTGAATTCAGGATCAGTCATTGCTAGCAAATCTCCTTTGCGGATATGACCTGAATCGGTAATGCGTGAAAAAACTTCGGTTGGTTTGGAGCAGTGCATGATCACCATGGTAAGTCCTGGTTTCAAAGACTTTATCGTTTCGATGTAGTTTTGTGTTGCATATTTTCGAAGGCTTATGTCTGAGACCCTTGCCGTAGCAGGGTATTCCCAGTCGTAACTCACATTGTGTAAGTCGTCCAACACGGGCAGGCCGGCATCCCATATGACTTTGCCAGTTTGTTGAAATTGCTTCAACATGTTTTCACCTAACCCTGATTGTTTTCCAATCATGGTGTTGTGCCCTGCGGGAAACATTATCGCAATCTTTTGCTCAATGCCAATATTAATATATCGTTGCAAAAATTCAGGCGAGGCAAACAAGGTTCCCATGTGCGAATCGAGATGAGTAGGTTCAAATCCGAACAATCGCGCTCGTTCGAGTTGGGCTCTTATTTCTTTCTCCACTTCATCGGCCGTGGCATGGTTAACAACATCGTCAACACCAGCCCACATAGCACCTTCGCTATCTACCAAACCAGGTACTGCACTTTTGCCTGCAAGCGGAGCCCATCGGTAATCGCTCCATTCGGATGTTAAGGTAAGGTGTAGGCCCGCATCTATTGTAGGATGTTGCTTTAGAAAATAAAAAAAACCCGGTACCCAAGGTGTGGGCATCATCACACTTACCGATGTGGCTACGCCATTTGTTATGGCCTGTATCGCACCTTCATTCGAATCCCACGACATACCCGCATCATCAACATGTAGGATTAAAACCCTTGCTCCTTTCGGGAATCCAAGTTTTTCGGCATAGGTATCTTGCGCATAAGAAATGGAAACACATAAAGGAAGAATGAGTAGGAGGTAAGCAAATCTTTTCATCTGGTATTCTTTTAAATGCTAAACTATTTGCAGGATATGCAAATAAATATAAGCAGAATATCAGAGAAGAAATGTCAGTTAAAATTGCATCCGCGACCTTCTTTCGAAGTAGGGCTTTAAAATAGTTCGATCCAACAAGGCAAAAGCAATCCCCATCGTTAAAATTAAAATGCCATTCAGCAACCATTTCCCATTTATTGAAATAGTCGGTAACGGGTTTTTTATAAACTTAGTATCGCGGGTAAGGCTATTCAGACTAATTGTGTTATTAAGATTATCGAAAACGTCTGACGAGAGAAATAGTGTCATCACACCAACGGCCACAAATATCCCGCATAAAAGTAGAAGTCCATTCTTGGGAGATAACGTAGTTCGTTGGGGAATCTGATCTAAATTACTCATTACCCTTTCCGTAAATAATTTGAATGGTTGTTCAAGCCTTGCTTTTCCTGCAAGAACAGAATGAACCAGACGAAGTTCCTCAAGCCTGATTTGCAGGTCCAAATTTTTTCCTAGGAGATTCTCTAGTTCTCCTTTGTCATGAGCCGGCAGTGTGCCATCCAGAAATTGAAGTAACAGATCATCCTGTTTTTGTGATATCCTTTCCATTCCTATAAAGTTAATGCTTCTTCTTTTAATATTTTTTTTAACTCATCTGCCAGTCGTTGCCTTGCCCGATGTATCCTTACTTTAATGGTGTTTTCATTCTGTCCCATCATTTCCGCCACCTCCTCCAACGAAAACTCTTTAATATAATAGAGTTGAATCGCCAGTTTGTCTGCCTCGTTTAGTTTGTTCATTGCCTGGTGAACAAATATCTGTTTGTCATCTTTCTCAAGTTGATTGTCGGCAGATACTGAATACTCCACAATTTCATTTTCAATGCTCTGAAATTGCTGCCTGCTTTTGCGTTTGTAACTAATGGCCGTATTAAACACGATTCGATATAACCAAGTCGAAAACTTTGCTTCCCTGTTGAAGCCTTTCAGATAGTGGAATGCTTTTATAAATGCGTCTTGCGCAGCTTCTTCCGCCTCTGGCCTATTTTGAAGAATTTTCAGGGCAATGGTATACGTATAGCTCTTATACTTATCTACCAACTTTGCATAAAGCTCACGTTCACCTCCTAAAATCCGGTCAATCAGATGAGTTTCCTCTTGTAATGTGATCACGTGGCTTTGACGCAGAATGCGTTGCCTAAGTTACATATTAAATAAACCATCCGTCCTTAAATCTTTTTTTCTATTCGCCTGTAACCCTCCAATTACCTGCTGCGTCAAAGGGGCAAATATTAAATAAACATTGCTATGGAAGAAAATCAAATCATATCCGCTTTGGGAATTATGCTCCCAATCATTATTACCTTAGGCGCATTTGTCATGGTTGTGTACATCCGAAAGTTTGCCAATATAGAACGGATGGCCATTATCGAAAAGGGACTTAGTCCTGATCTCTTCAAAAAAGAAAAGTCTTCTTCCGAAACGTTAAGAGCAGCATTGCTTTTCATAGGCGTTGGAATAGGTTTTCTTGTAGGCTACTGGTTGGATAGGACTTTCGATATGGAAGAAGTTGGTTATTTCGCCATGCTATTTATCATGGGCGGCCTTGGATTGGGAATAGCTTATATGATCGAAGAGAAGAAAGCAGTTAAAAAAGACTGAAAGCAGCATCGATGTCTGTACATCAAGACCTCAGTTGGCGTTAAAAGCGCTAGCTGAGGTTTTCTTTTTTGTTATTTCAACAGGCTTTATTTGAATGGTGTTAGAATAGTGTAAATCAATCTTTTGTTACAATGGTTTACTTTTACATCACCGGCTAATGCCCGCTGATTGGTGTTCCGAAGATGCCAACGGCAAGTTCTGCCCATAAGAGTAAGAATACTAAAAGCAGGACGACACAGGCAACTATCCTGAGCTTAGTCGTTTTTACCTTTCTCATGGTAAACTCAACTGCCAGACCGGCAACGAGCAACAAAATACCAGCAACTACAAAGTCTGACAAAGTCCATTTCACTTCGTCAGTAAACTGCATGGCTACTAATGGTAGGAGTAATAGACTTGCAATGCAAAAAGAAATTATGGTAAGTCTTTTGTTTGAAGGAAACATACTTGCTTTATATTTTGATTTTCCAGTTGGTTCTTTTTAAGTATTCAAAGCAAGTCTAAAATCCCTTTTAAATTTATCGTTGAAAAATACGGATCGAAGTCTTATCCTTTATCCAAAAACCCATCTCATCAGCGTCATTGAAATGATGAAGATAATGACCAGCGAAAACAAGTTCAGCAGTAATCCGGTTTTGATCATTTCCTTAATTCGGATGTATCCACTGGCAAATAGAATAGCATTTGGTGGTGTGGACACCGGCATCATAAAAGCACAACTGGCAGCCAACGTAACTGGCATTGCCAACAAAAGGGGGCTAATGTGTAACCCGTCAGCGATACCAAAAACAACCGGGACAAAAATAGTTGTAAGCGCCACATTGCTCATCACTTCAGTAAGAGCCATTGAAATAAACGTAAGCATAAAAGTGAGTGCCGGCAAGCCAATAGCACCTTGTTCGGATATTTTTTCTCCAACCAATTGGACGAGCCCTGCGTCTTCCATTCCCTCCGCAAGACATAAGCCACCACCGAATAAAAGAAGAATACCCCACGGTAAACTCTTCATGTCACTCCATTCTAATAAAAATTTAGATGTTCGTAAATTTACTGGCATTAGAAACATGCAGATCCCACCTGTCATCGCGATGGTTGTATCATCTAACATATTTTTTCCAATCAGAGCATTAAGGTTTTGCCGGAAAATCCAGAAAAAGCAGGTGACAGAAAAAATTATCAACACCTGCTTTTCTTCTTTCGTCATTTTTCCTAACTTCTGCAGCTTACGTTGAATAAGCTGCTCTGAACCTTCAATGGCATTCAGGTTGTTGCGATACAATATTTTTGTAATGATAAAATACAATGACACCAACAAGGCAATCATTAAAGGAACGCCTACCATCATCCAACTGCTGAAACTCACATCTAAATTGTAGAAGCGTTTCATATATCCAACCATTACTACATTGGGCGGAGTTCCAATGATGGTCGCAATACCTCCGATGCTGGCAGCGTAGGCAATAGAAAGCATTAAACCAGTGGAAAACTTTTGAAATTTCGGGTCGTCTTGTTGCCCCATTTCTTTGGCTAATAAACTTGTCACTGAACTTGCAATAGGCAACATCATCACTGCGGTAGCGGTGTTGCTGATCCACATACTGATAAGTGCCGTGGCCAGCATAAAGCCTAGAATAATACCATTGCCGCTTGTGCCAGTTAACCGAATGAGATTTAATGCCACCCTTTCGTGTAGGTTATATTTTTCTAAACCCAGCGCAAGAATGAATCCGCCCATGAACAAAAAAATCACAGGGTCGCCATACGGCTGACTTGCCTCCCTGACCGTACTTATTGATAACAATGGGAACAGAACCATCGGTAGTAATGCTGTGACAGGAATCGGTACCGCTTCGGTTACCCACCAGGTGACCATCCACGCGCCCAGCGAAAGTACAATAACAGCTTTATCGGATAGGCCAGTGGTGCCTAATAAAAGATAGAGTGTTAGGAAAAGTAATGGTCCGGCAACCAGACCAACTAGTTTAGTTTTAGATGCGAAATTTTCCAAAGGAGTGTGTTAAACTTAGCTAAAGTTAAACCCAAGGAGGAGGAAAGCAAATTGTTATGTGGTCAACCGGCAATTAATTCTTTTGCATTTTCAAGAGCCATGGCGGAGGGCTTTGCACCTCCAATCATTTTGGCAATTTCTGTCACTCGCTCTTCATCGGAAAGCTGCTTAATTAGGCTGATGGTTTTGGATGACGAGTTGTCTTTATAAACAAAAAAATGGACATCGCTCTTAGCTGCAATTTGAGGCAGGTGACTAATGGATATTAATTGGTGCCGCTTGGCCATCTCTTTCATCATTTTTCCAAGCTTGATAGCAATCTCTCCTGAAACCCCACTATCAATTTCATCCAGTATCATGGTTGGCAGATATGTTTTTTCAGCCATCACATATTTCACACTAAACATCAATCGGGAAAACTCGCCACCTGATGCAACTTGCGCTAATTGCTTTGGCGCCATTCCTTTGTTGGCGCTGAAGAGTAATTCAATACTGTCGCAACCCATAGGTGTTGGGTTAGTCTTATCACTCTCAATTTTTAATACTGCATTAGGGATGCCTAGCTCGACCAATAGTTTAGTAATCTGTTTACAAAGGGGAAGGAAAACCTTTTCCCTTGATTTACTGAGCTCTTCTCCCAAACGATGTACTTCAATGGTTAGTTGATCAACTTTCTTTTTTGAAGCGGCAAGTAGTCCATCAAGGTTAGACGTTTTATCTGCACGTTGTTGCAATGATTCCTGAAGCTCAATCAACTGATTGACCTGTTGAAAACGATTTTTTTGAAGCAACTGATAAATAAGACTCAATCTGTCTTTTAGCGCATTTATGTGTTTAGGATCAAATTCAATTTTACTTTCCTCGGTTTCAATTTCGTTTAAGATATCATCCAATTCAATCTTAACGCTCTCAATTCGCTTTTGAAGTTCAGCATACCGTGTAGAATAGGGAGCGATTGCATGCAGTTGATTACGGGCTTCACCTAAAACAGAACTTACTGAAAATTCTGATTGGCCCAGCTGGGAAATCAATTGGTTGAACCGAAGTTTAATATCCTCGGCATTTTCCATGACTTTAAGTTCCGATTCAAGCTTTTCCTGTTCCCCCACTTTTAAATCAGCTTTGTTTAATTCCTCAAGTTGAAATTTTACAAAGTCTGCTTCCTGTGAAAGTGTTTTGGCTTCTAGGACTAAGGCATCATATTCCGTCTTAGCAGCATTGAAGTATTTCCATGCTGCCTGATATTCTTGTAGCAATTTTTGGTTGCCTGCATAGGCATCAATTAACCGAAGTTGAAAAAATCGGTTTCCTAATTCTAACGTTTCATGCTGCGAATGAACATCCATAAGACGAAGACCAATTCTTTTCATTGTCTCGAGGGTGACTGGGGTGTCGTTAATAAATGCACGACTTTTTCCGTTGGAAGTGATCTCGCGTCTGATTACCGTTTGAGTGTCATAATCCAAGGCTTCATCAGAAAATAGACCTTGAAGTTTGTAAGGAGAAATATCAAAAGCACCTTCAATAATACATTTCTCCTCTTCAGTCCATAGCATTTTGGAATCTGCCCGATTGCCTAACAGTAACCCAATAGCGCCCAACATAATCGATTTTCCAGCCCCAGTTTCACCAGTAATCACACTTAGGTGATGAGAAGGCTCCATCTCCAGATGTTTTATTAATGCGTAATTTTTTATGGTGAGGTGGGTGAGCATGTCAGGCATTCAATCCTTACAATATTAATAAAAGAAGTGATATTTCTGCTTTGAAAGAAAAGCCAGAATGATAAAATTAATTTGAAACAATCTTCTGATAAATGTTTCTCTTGGGGTCGATACTGGTGAGAATGTCATAGGCTTCCCTTCTTACCGAGAGGCTGCCTTGCGAGAATATATTGACCAATTCAGGGGCTTTTGTATCAAAGAAGGAGATCACCAGAATAGAATTGGGATAGATTGTCCAGACTTTTTTCACTGATTTCAAAACATCCAGCATTTGAGTTCGGCTTTGGTCCGGATTTTTACCAAAATTATCCAGCGCAAGACGATGATATAAATAAGTATTTTTCCGGAGGTCAACCATTTGAGGGTTATTGATATTGTCAATAAGAGCGTAGCGATTGCGATTGCTACCTAGCCCTTGCCAACCCACCCGATTTGACCCTTGCGCATTATTAACTACGTTGAATGCTTTTTGAAAGTGTGGGCTTCCACCAAGTTCACCCATTGAATCATAATCCATTCCAATGATGATGTATGCGTAGAAAGCCAGCATGGAAGTGAGATTGGCAATGTAGCTGTTGTCATTATATTCGAGAGGAAGTGATTCGATGTATTCAAATTCCCAATCGCGATCGGCAAAATTGAACAACACGGTCTCGTAGTTGGTGTTAAAAACTGGTCGAGCTACTGTAACCTGAACATTGGCAGCGAAGTTACCAATGGAAGGCATTTTAGTAATATTTAGAAAAAGTGTGCAGTTA
Source organism: Bacteroidia bacterium (assembly GCA_031384515.1). GTDB lineage: Bacteria > Bacteroidota > Bacteroidia > Cytophagales > Cyclobacteriaceae > ELB16-189. The sequence continues at coordinate 79,250 of JANNAQ010000080.1, read as the reverse complement.
ATTTTTTCAAAATTCTTGTATGAATCGTTAGTCCATTTGCGAGCATTCAGAAAAGTTGCAAAGGCGCGCTCCATGTCTTTGAATACGCTTCTGTCAGTTGTTTGAATCTGGTCGGCATTAACAATTACTTTGCAATTCAGTTCTTGCCCGAAGATTTGAAGCGGGAGAAGAAGCAGAAGAATGTAATAGGAAAACTTACGCATTATACTTTTCAACAATAGCTTTAACGATATCGTCTGCCACTTCTTGCTTACTCTTCAAATTAAATTCTTTCACATTATTTTCACGATCAATAATACTGATCTTATTTGTGTCTCCACCAAACCCGGCACCCTTATCGTTTAACGAATTGAGAACAATCAAATCGAAATTTTTGGATACAATTTTCTTTCCTGCATTAACCAGTTCATTTTCAGTTTCTAAAGCAAAGCCCACAATGAATTGACCTTTTTGTTTGATTTTTCCAAGCTCTGCTGCAATGTCTTTTGTTTTTGAAAGTTCAATGACCAGATTGGATTCTGACTTCTTGATTTTTTGATCAGCCATGACCGTTGGTCTGTAATCGGCAACGGCTGCAGACAACACGGTAATATCAGAGGCAGGAAAAATATCCTGGCAGGCCAGGTACATTTCATTGGCTGACGTTACTTTTTTAACTTCTATGTTGGGATGTTTTGCTTGTAAAGTGGTTGGACCAGAAACTAATTTCACCATAGCACCCTCCCTCGCAAGTGTCTCGGCCACGGCAAAGCCCATCTTTCCACTTGAATTATTTCCAATAAATCGAACCGGGTCAATGGCTTCATGGGTAGGCCCGGCCGTTACCAACGCGCTTTTCCCACTTAACTTTTTATTGGAAAAATAGTGTTCAAGATGTGCTACTATTTCTTCGGGTTCGGCCATTCTACCATAGCCTATAAGGCCACTGGCAAGTTCACCGAAGCCAGTTTCAATCAACTGGTTACCCCATTTAGTGAGTTTTGAAATATTAGACTGAGTAGAGGGATGATTGAGCATATCCAGATCCATAGCTGGGGCAATAAACACAGGAGCTCGTGAAGATAGATAAACAGCCAAGAGGAGATTATCACAAATTCCATTGGACATCTTCGCAAGAGTATTGGCACTAGCAGGAGCAATCACCAATGCATCGGCCCACATACCCAGCTCCACGTGATTATTCCATTGCCCTACTTCATCCTTAATTAAATGAGTAAGTGCCGGATTTTTCGATAGCGTGGCAAGCGTAAGTGGAGTAATGAAATTATGTGCTGAAGGCGTCATGATGACACGCACATCAGCTCCTTCTTTTACAAGTAAGCGAGTTAGAAAAGCCGATTTGTAAGCAGCAATGCTGCCACTTACACCCAGGACTATTTTTTTCCCGCTAAGCATGAATTTATACTGCAGGCTTCTCAGCAGTTTCTACCACCGGCATTCTAGCAATTAATTTACCTTCCATAAATTCTTCAATAGCGGTTGAAGTTGGCTTGGGCATGCGTTCGTAAAATTTAGAGATTTCAATTTGCTCACGGTTTTCAAACACTTCTTCAAGGTTGTCAACAGTAGTAGCGAAATCTGCCAATTTGCTGTTAAGTTCTTCTTTGATGTTTACTGAAATTTGGCGTGCGCGTTTTGAAATAATAACTACCGATTCGTAAATATTACCGGTTTTGCTATAAATTTTATCGGTATCGCGTGTGATAATAGATGGATGAACAGCCATAGTTTTATGAATTAATTGTTTTTGATTTATTTATTTTAGTCAAGCTTTCAGAATAAAGTTTTTCTGCGTCTTTTAAATATTTGCTGTCAGGGAAATTGTCTACTAATTCCTGATAAAATACAATTACGGATGAATATCTTTCCACCTGTAAGGTTTGAAAGCTCTGTGCTGCCAATTTAAATTGAGAAAGCACTTTCAAATAGGCGAGTTCTTCCAAATAATCAGAATCAGGGAAGTTCTTTTTAAAGTTATCAAAAGCAATGACAGCCGCTTTATACTGACGAAGTTTAAGGTATTGCCTTGCGTTTTCGTAGCCTTTGCGTTCCAGTTTATTTTGACTCAACAAGATAGACTCTGCAGCCTTTTCGCGATATTGACTAGTTGGATATTGGTTGATGAAGTTCTGCATAGTATTCATTGCCTCAATGCTACTTGACTGGTCAAGATTTTGCGCTGGTGATGAAATGAAAAGCGAATAAGCCGACATAAAATATGCTTCCTCCACTAACGGACTTCGTCCATATGTTTCGTAAAATACCTTGAACTGGTTGGAGGCCAGAAGATATGTTTTTTCGTAGTACTGACAGTAGGCCAAGTAAAATTCAACCTTTTCCCCCTCAGGAAGACCTCTCACAATAGGGCGAATCTCTTCGAACAAGATGGCAGACCTATAATAATCTTTCTTTGAGTAATACCCAAGTCCTGCTTCATATTTGACACGCCAGTCCTCGCTTTTCTGGATTTTCCTGAATTTGCTGCAGGAGGTCCCCAAAATGAGCAACAGGATCAGAAATGATGAATAGCTGTAAATTCTTGCGCGCATAAGCGGGCAAATATACAATAAGGTCAAGAATTAACAATCTTACGGAGTTGATTGAAAGCCCGTCTATTTTCTAACGATGAGCTTTCGGGTGAGCACCCCATGATTATCTAAATACACGGTATAGAAATAAACCCCAGAAGTAAAGTCATCCGTTGAGATCTTAATCCTTCCTTCCGAATTGGGAAGGTCATAGTCACCAATGGAGCTGCCCAAAATGTTGTGAATTACCACTTTGGCTTTCATTGATTCAGTGTGAATTTTATAATCTATATAGGCCTGGTCTGTAACGGGGTTGGGATATACATCCTGAATAGTTATATCTTTTGATTGAAAGACAAAAGATTTTGCCCTGTTTTCATCGATCATGATATTCACCTGATGCTGTACTAAACCGTGAGGATTACCCCGAATAAAAATCTCAAATTTCAGGTTGTTTTGGCCAGTTATTAGGCCAGTTTCCAAGGAGTAATAAAGGCCACTTAACGTTTCCCCTGGTTCAATTCGCTTTGAAAACTCATCAATTCCGGACTCAAGGCAATGTTTATCAAGGCAGAAATAGCCTTTTTGGGTGCCCCCCAAATCATTGTTTGATTTTCGAATAATATAGAACTGGGCCTTATCAGTTGTGTTTTTAATTTTTAGAGGAATTTTTAGTGTTTCGCTGATAGCTACTTGATACGTGTCTTGGTGGTCAACTAAGTCAAAACCCTGAGAAAGTGCTTTTGAACCGCCCACGATACATAACAGAATGACTAACCACAGTCTCATAGGAATACACTAATTCAAGGGAAATATACAGATTCAATGGTTTTTGTCCTAATAAATTATAAAAAATATGGGCCTCTGGCACAATAATCTTTACTAGGCGGCCGTTCAGACAATCTTATTTTTTGATCACGTCAACCCGGTTTGGTTTTTCTTCAAGCCGCCATTTGAAACCCTTTAAGCGTGTATCGCCTTCTTCTAGCTCGTGCGGAGGTATAAAGGATGCATCAGGTTTAATGTAAAAGCTGATGTTATTAATTTTACCCTCTTTAAAATTGAGTTTCATGTTGCTGCAAATAATTTTATTCATTCCCATAGTGTAGGTGGGAATAGGCTTATCTAACTCCTTTTTGTCAATATCCTTTTTCTTATCCTTCTCAGGTTCTTGAAGTGCGTAATAAAGGCTTTCACCGTTTCCTTGTACCGTTACATTCGTGATGGTTTGGCCATTGAAAGATGCAATCATTAACCTTCCTTTTATTTGATTATAATTTTTTAGTGTGTCTTCCGAAATCACAAAAGAATTGGCCACCAGATAGACTTTGTCAACACCCCTTCCCTTCAGAAGTATTCGGATCGAGTCGGCCGTCATTTGATTACCAGAAGTCCACAGCACGGGGTCAGAATAAAAATATAATGTAGAGTCAGCCGTAGTATAGACGAGTGAATCAGATTTTCCCTGCATATCTGCTTTGAAGATTTTAACATGATTGTAAGCAAGCAACGCTTTTTTCTTGGGGTCGTCATTTTCAATGGAGACTAATGTGTCTGCTGAAATAAATAGCGTATCCAGATCAGTATCTATTTTGGCTACATAAGCGTGACCATAGACTTTAGTTACGCCCTTTGCCTTATCGTAGTCTCCATCATCTCCGTATATGATTGTATTTTCTTCCTTTGAAGTCATCACTACTTTACCTTTTGCTTTATAGAATTTTTTGACATCATCTAAATAGTAAGCAAGCCCATTCATGCGATACGACTTTGTTTCAATCACTCCATCATTGAGGGTGGAAAGCTTTTTATTGGTATCATAAATCCCACTTTCATAAACGGCAGTTTCTCCTTCCTTACTTCCTATCACGGTAGTATGAGATCGAAAATAAATGATTTTGGTTTTTGAATTATATTGAAGGGTATCAGCGTTGAGGGTATAGTCGGGGTTTACACCCACTACATCTGTCTTAAACGAAGCCATGTTTGTGGGAATAGCATAGTAGCCTTTTTTACTTGTAAGTGTATTGGTACTATCCACCAGCTTTCCTCCGTTGAAGTACCTAGCTTCGTTTTTCCTTCGGTCGTAATCCAGAAAATCCGTATAAAGTGTAGCAATCCCAAGTTTAGTAAAGACTACATTTTTCCTCAGGAATGCTGTTTTTGAGTTTCCGTCATAGGTAAGTCCAGATGACGTAACCGTTACTGAGTCACCTTCAGTGATCCTTATTCTGCCGTATGCCTCAATCGTATTTTTTGATTTATAAAAAATGGCCGAGTCGCAGTAGATAGTTGTGTTGTTTTGAACGAATTCCACGTTTCCAATGAATCTATCAATGCGAGCACCATCCTTAACCCCTCCTTTACCTACATCAGCATGTTTTAATTTCACTCTTTTTTGGCTGAAAGCTTTAGGGCTTAACAGGAAAAAAAAGCAAAAGATGATAGCCGTTAAGGTCTTAAGGGTGAAGGGAAAAGAAAATCGTAAATGGTACATCTAACTTGTAAATTTGAGCGTGCTAAAGCTTTTTCATGATCATATTGCCCGCCACCAACTCTGCAAAGCTACCGATAAAATCCTTTTGGCTGTAAGTGGAGGGTTGGATTCCATGGTGATGCTCAATATGTTTCATCAATCTGGTTATTCCATTGCTGTTGCGCATTGTAATTTTCAATTGCGAGGTGCAGAGTCTGATGGCGATGAAGAATTTGTGAGGGCGAGGTGTAGCCATTTAAAGATTCCATTTTATAGTATACAATTTGATACCAATAATTATGCCTGGGAAAATAATCTATCCATCCAACTCGCTGCTCGTCAATTGCGGTATGCATGGTTTGAAGAACTGCTGGAACAGGAAAAGCTTGATAAACTGGCAACGGCCCACCACCTTAATGATTCGTTAGAGACGGTCTTACTAAATCTTTGCAAAGGCACAGGTGTACAAGGCCTGGCCGGGATTCCTTTGGAGAATCGATTTATTATCCGTCCAATGCTTTTTACATCACGTTCCGAGGTGGAAGCATATGCAACTAAAGAAAACATTGAATGGAGAGAAGATAGCAGTAATTTGACGGATGACTATCAACGAAATTTCTTACGTCATCAGATTATTCCCTTGCTGAAGGAAATCAACCCTTCTCTGGAAAACACATTTTACAGCACGCTTGAAAAAGTGAGAGGAGGAGTAGAACTGATGAGCCTTAGCCAAAAGGAACTGGAGAAATCATTTGTAAAAACGCTTGATGGAAAAACGTTTATAAAAAAAGAAGTATTTCATCCCATTCACTATGCGGCACCTGTGTTATGGGAGATGATAAAAGACTTTGGCTTTAACTTGGTGCAATGCGAAGAGATCATTCAATCCATTCATAGTCAATCTGGCAAGAAGTTTTTGACTAGTTCTCATCAATTAATTGTTGACCGCGAAAGCTTGATAATTTCGGCTTATCAGGATTCTTGGAACCAAATCGAGATTGAAGAAGGCCAACACGAAGCGAAACTTGGGCCATGGAGCCTTTTAATAAATGAATGCACAGCCGTTGTAACTGCACGGAGATCTGAAGCTATTCTCGATGCAGAAAAGCTGCATTTTCCATTGAGCTGGCGAAAGTGGAAGGCAGGTGATTCGTTTTGCCCGTTGGGAATGGATCACCACAAAAAGATCAGTGATTTTCTTATTGATCAGAAAATTTCTATTGCCGATAAAGACTCTGTAACCATACTAGAATCAAAAGGAGAAATTGTATGGGTAGTGGGCCATCGCGTAGACAATCGCTTTAAGATTACAGATCGGACTAAGAAAGCTATTTCGTTTCAAATTGACTCATAGTTCTTTCTGGTAAACCCTGTATCGTTTATAGATTACTCCGCCAACTTTTTCAAATTCCGATCGCATTGGCTTATTTGTTTCCAAGATCAGATGACTATCCATTACCGTAAAGCCTCTCTTTCTTGCTGATTCTAGCATAGATTTTCCAAGCAAAACATTTAGTCCAATTCCGCGAAAGCTTTGTTTTACAGCTCCCAAAAGCAGGTTTAATTGCTTTGCCTTACGGGAAGCATTCAGAATATGAATAAACCCAAAGGGGAATAACTTTCCTTTTGCTTTTTGTAAACCTTTACTGATGTCCGGCATGCCTACACCAAAGGCAATGGTTTCCCCGTCCTGAGTTTTGATCACTTTCACGAATTCAGGATCTAGTACGAATAAATATTGTTCAGCTAATCCTTTCATCTCTTCCTCCGACATAGCGGAATACCCATACAAGTGTGCATACGCATCATTCATTAGCTGAAGGGCTGGTAGAATGTGGGGTTTTAATTGTTTTTTATTTTTGAATTCAAGGAGTTGGACACTTGCATTACTTAAAATTCGGCTAAGAATTTTTTCATATACCGCTGGCATTTCATCTGGTACCTTCAATTTGTAAGAAACGCAATCGAATTCTTTGCTATAATTATTGGCTTCCACGAGGTGCCTTAGGTAGGGTGGATTGGTTGGGGTTACAATAACAGGTAGATTTTCAAAGCCTTCGATCTGCAAACCTTGTGGATCTTTATCTGAGAAACCGTAGGGGCCAATAATCTTATTCATTCCTTTCTCCTTTCCCCACCGCTCACTGAATTCTAGTAAGGGTTGTGCCACCCTGATTTCATCTACACAATCCAAATTGAAGAAATTGACATTTTTCAATCCATGTTGTTCATTATACTTCTTATTAATAATCCCCATAACCCGTCCTACGGGTACATCATTTTCATACGCGATCACACGAATGACTTCGGAGTATGACAAGGCTCGGTTTTTCTTTTGATTGTGAAAAGCCCATTCATCCATGTAAATAGGAGGCACCCAGTTCGGATAGCTAGAATAAATTTTCTGAGGAAGAAAAATGAATTCTTTGAGTTGGTCTTTAGTGACAACTGTTTTAAGATCGCTCGCCATGTAAGGCAAGTTATTCAAGGATATCGAGGATAAAAATTCAGGTTATGCACTGCCCAATTTCTGGATACTTCCCAGCCGGTTTGGGTTTCCGCCAGCGGCATCAGAATCAAACTTTTTTTTCTTACTCAATAAACCCGGAATCCCTTTTTCTTTCTTCAAACCTTCATAAATTGCCCCGAAATTTAAAAACATTAATAATGAAAGTAACCGTAGTAGGTGCCGGAAACGTAGGCGCCACCTGTGCTGATGTGCTTGCCTATAAGGAAATAGCCAACGAAATTATTTTGGTAGATATACGTGAAGGTTTTGCTGAAGGCAAGGCACTTGATATTTGGCAAAAAGCTCCCATTGATTTATATGACAGCCGCACAATAGGATCAACTAATGATTATGCTAAGACGGCCGGTTCTGAAGTCATAGTGATCACCTCTGGGCTTCCACGTAAACCAGGGATGACTCGTGACGATTTGATTGGTACAAACGCAGGTATTGTTAAGTCAGTAACTGAGAATGTGGTGAAACACTCTCCAAACGCTATTATTATAGTAGTCTCAAATCCGTTGGATGTGATGACCTATCAAGCTCATATCACCTCAAAGCTACCTCGTACTAGGGTTATTGGTATGGCTGGTATTTTGGACACCGCGCGGTATCGTGCTTTTCTAGCAGAAGCATTGAATGTCTCTCCAAAGGATATTCAAGCGATGTTGTTGGGAGGTCATGGTGATACAATGGTTCCACTTCCGCGTTACACAACAGTAGCTGGTATTCCAGTAACTGAATTGATTGATAAAGACAAGCTAAACGCAATTATCGAACGCACCAAAGTGGGAGGCGGAGAGTTGGTTAAGTTGATGGGAACATCTGCGTGGTATGCTCCAGGTTCGGCTGCCGCCCAAATGGTGGAGGCTATCGTGAAGGATCAAAAAAGAATTTTGCCGGTATGTATGCAACTAGATGGCGAATACGGAATTAAAGACTGCTACCTTGGAGTTCCTGTTGTGCTTGGTAAGAATGGTGTTGAAAGGGTTATTGAGCTAGAATTAAACAGCGATGAAAAGGCTTTGCTTGAAACAAGCCGTAAACATGTGAAAGAAGTAATGGAGGTGTTGGAAAAGTTGGGCAAGTAGTAGAAAGCTTAAATCAAAAAGTTGAAAGGTAAAAAGCTGGGTGAAGGCCTGGCTTTTTTTATTCCGGTGGAAATTATCCTAATCGCTACAATACTCCAGGAGACTAAGTCTTGGCTCTACAAAGTAATCCCCACTTTCACGCCCTGTTCAATTGCCCTCTTGGCGTCCAGTTCACCTGCCTCTAAAGCGCCTCCGATAAGATGAACGTTGGTATTTTTTTCCTTTAGTTTAGTGTAGAGTTGATTGTTGGACACCTGCCCTGCACAAATTATAACATTGTCAACTTCTAAAAGTTGAGGTACGCCCTGTACCTGAATATGCAACCCTGCATCATCAATTTTTTGGTAGGTAACGTCATCTATCATTTTTACCTTTTTCATCTTTAACGCTGATCGGTGAATCCAGCCGGTGGTTTTACCCAATCGCTCACCGAGTTTACCTTTTTTGCGTTGCAATAGAAAAACTTCTCTGGGAGATTTTACGGACTCATTTTTCAACAACGCTCCTCCTGTTTGATAGTCCATGTCTACTCCCCATTCTTTCATAAACGTTTTCACATTCATGCTTTCTGAGTGGGTAAGAAATTCGGCCACATCAAATCCTATTCCACCGGCTCCAATAATCGCTGCTCTCTTCCCTACCGGTTTTTTATGCAACACGACATCGGTATAGGTTAATACTTTTGGATGTTTAATTCCCTCAATGTTGATACTTCTGCCCGTTACACCTGTGGCCACAACAATTTCAGCAAAGTCGTTGGCGTGGGATTCACTAAAAAGCGTATTCAAGTGAATTTGGACGTGGTGAATCTCCATTTGTCTTCGGTAGTACCTTAACGTTTCGTGAAACTCTTCTTTGCCAGGAATTTCTTTCGCGATATTAAATTGCCCACCAATTGAACTTTGACCTTCAAACAGATGCACTTCGTGGCCGCGCTGCGCGAGCGTAACCGCACATGATAAACCTGCCGGCCCCGCACCAACCACTGCTATTTTCTTTTTAGTAGTAGCCGGAGTTATTGACAGTGTTAATTCATTGCAAGCTCTGGGGTTCACCATGCAACTTGCAGTTTTGCGAGCAAATACATGATCAAGACAAGCTTGATTACAAGCAATACACGTATTGATTTCATCGGCTCTACCTTGTAATGCCTTTTTCGGAAATTCCGGGTCAGCCAGGAATGGACGCGCCATCGAAATCATGTCTGCATGTCCGTCAGTGAGAATTTTTTCTGCCACTTCTGGCGTGTTGATTCTATTGGTGGTGATCAGCGGAATTGACAGCTTGCCCATTAACCGTTTTGTTACCCAACTAAATCCACCTCGAGGTACCATCGTAGCGATAGTTGGAACACGCGCTTCGTGCCAGCCAATACCGGTATTGATAATCGTGGCTCCAGCCTTCTCAATTTCCTTTGCTAAATATTCAACTTCTTCCCAAGTAGATCCATCTTCTACTAAGTCCAGCATTGACAGTCGGTAAATGATAATAAAATTCTTACCAACGGCTGCTCGGGTATTTCGTACAATTTCCAGCGCAAACCTGATTCTATTTTCATAAGTACCACCCCACTCATCGGTTCGCTTGTTGGTCTTTGATACGATGAATTGATTAATTAAATATCCTTCAGAGCCCATGATCTCTACTCCATCATAGCCCGCCTCTTGCGCGAGTTTTGCACAACTGACAAAATCGTTGATTGTTCTGCGAATACCTCCCTTTGTTAACTTCCAAGGTTTGAATGGAGAAATTGGAGACTTTAGTGCTGAAGGTCCAACTGCCAACGGATGATACCCATACCGACCGGCATGAAGAATCTGCATACAGATTTTACCACCTTCTGCATGAACTGCATCGGTAATAATTTTGTGTTGTCGTGCTTCTGATCGATTAGAAAGTTTACTGGCAAATGGTGCGGTCCATCCTGCGCGATTGGGAGCCACACCGCCTGTAACAATTAACCCTACTCCTCCTTTGGCCCGTTCGGCAAAATAAGCTGCCTGCCTTTGAAAACCGTTTTTACTTTCCTCCAATCCCGTATGCATGGATCCCATGAGGATTCGATTTTTCAAAATTGTAAAGCCTAAATCAAGCGGCTGAAAAAGGAGTGGGTACTGCATTGTCAGAGTATTTTTTAAGTTTTATACAATGTATTTATACAGTTTAACAAAAGCTAACTATTGATTAAACCTTTACGCCTATGTAAATGATCTCTGCATTTTGCAATCCATACTTCTCAGGTTGTGACTTCGCGAAGTCATCTTCAATTGCTTTCAGTCCAGCACGCTCAATTCTTGTCGAATAATCTTTTCCAAACATTCTCACATGATCATCTTGTCCAAAAGCTTTTTCGCGATCGCGTGAATTTGTAATGCTTGGATCTTCAATGGTGACATCTGGCACGGGCGAAAAGAAAGGTACCTGCATAATCGCCCATCCACCTGGTTTTAGAACCCGTTTGATTTCACTCATCGCTTTAATATCGTCTTGCACATGTTCAAGTACATGGTTGCAGAGTACCACATCAAAATGGTTTTCCCCGAAAGGGATTTTATGAATATCCATCTTTACTTTGGCCAGCGGTGACTCAATATCTGCTGTTATATATTTTTCACCATGTTGCTTTTCAAAGGCTTTTATAAAACAATTTTCAGGTGCTATGTGAAGTACATCTAATTGAGACGAAAAGAAGTTTGTTTTCTCTTTTAAGTAGAGCCAGATAAGTCGATGACGTTCTAATGACAGACAGGATGGACACAAGGCATTGTGTCTGGGATTGATTCTTCCATAAGGCAAAAACTTTCGGTAATGGCTTTGGCAAATGGGACAAAAAACCTGATTGCCGGCATAGAAAACTCCTACCATTTTTAAACCCACTCCACTAAAAAGTTGAAGATATTTCCGAGGAACGTACCGGATTAAAAAGGCAATGATTTGCTTCATGGGCGGCAAAGTTATAAGCATAAAGGTGAAAGCAAAAAAGTTCGTTTCCAGCGTAGGTTTGAAATACCCAGCTCCGCTCCTTCTTTCAACTTTTAGCTTTCAAGCATTTAACTTTTTATGCCTACGTTAAAACTATTCGCCCCATTCCTCCATCTTTATATCAAAATCGACCTAAATCTGGGAAATCTGAGCACTTTCTACGAACCAGCAATCATGCAAACCGATGCCCTTGTCGGCCGGGCACGCGAGGGGGACAAGAACGCCCAAGGAAGACTTGTAAAGTTGTGGTATAAACGCATCTATAATTTTAACTACAAGTTTTTCTTTGATCACGACCTGGCAATGGAAGTTTCTCAGAAGACCTTTATTGCCATGCACAAAAATATTGGCGGGCTGCAGGAGATTTCAAGGTTTAAGTCATGGCTCTATACTATTTCAGTAAACTTCTGCCGCGAGGAACTTCGTAAAAGAAAATCGAGTAAGGCTATGTCGTTGAATGATTTGAAGCCGGGAGAAGGGGAAGATTCGTATAGATGGGAAGAAAGTGGGAACCGTGGAGAAAATCCGGATCGTCAGTTGAGACATTCGGAACTGTCGGACTTATTGCAAAATTGTTTAATGGAATTGAGTGAAGAACAAAGAGAAGTAGTAATCATGAAAGAGTATGAGGGATTGAAGTTTAGGGAGATTGCAGAAGCTCTTAATATCTCAGAGAACACGGTGAAGTCGAGAATGTATTATGGTCTTGATGGGTTAAAAAGAATTTTAGAACGAAGGAATATCAACAAAGAAACAATAGGGTATGAGTTATAAACCAGATGAAGCAACCTTGATCTCCTACTTGTATGGAGAGTTGGATGCCAAAGAATCGGAAAAGGTGGTTCAGTATTTTCAGCAATATCCTGAAGCCTTAAAACAATTCCATGAAATGGCAAATACTCTTGACGTCATGCGCACCGTGGATGACAAAGAGGTAATTGCTCCAACAATTTTTGTTGGACAATACACTGGCAGACCGTTTTGGCAATCCGCTTATTTTAAAACGTCAATGAGTATTGCTGCCTCATTCTTATTGATCATTGTGGCCGGTAAATTGTCAGGTCTTGAGGTAAATTATTCGTCAGGAGAATTGCGAATCAGCTTTGGCAACAAGCAAGCAATACAGCAGGAAATAGTTCAGCCGACAAATCTGTTGACTCAAAATCAGGTGCAAGAAATGATCGATGCATCTCTCATCAATAACAATAGTGTGATCGCAGCTAACTGGAACGAAACACAGAAGAAGCTGGATAAGTCAATCAAAAGCAGTCTGGCTGTCAATTCACAAAAAATTGATGATTTAATGAAAAGTACCTCGCAGGCATCAGAGGAGCAAGTTCGTGGGTTTGTATCAAACCTGCAAGCTAACAACCTTCGGTTAATGAAGGATTACATGCAGTTATCCTCCAAAGAACAGAAGCAGTATGTAGAAACTTTGCTGGTTGATTTCTCCAGTTACCTTAAAGAGCAACGCAATCAAGACCTTCAGTTATTTCAAACGCGCATGACGAGTATTGAAAAAAATACTGTGCAGTTCAAACAGGAAACTGAACAGATACTAGCCAGCATTATTTCGAGTGGCAGTAAGAGTAAAAGTACGTATTGACCTCATCTCAATTAGTAGGAAGAGGCGGACGATTAGATGAATTAGTAGGAACCAGTAAAAAATAATAAAATGAAACGAATAGCAAGAGGTTTGATCAGTGCAGCAGTGTTGGTACTGGCTGTAAGTGGCGCCATCGCCCAAAACAAAATTGATGAGCAGCGCATGGAGCGCGATATTGAAGTTGCAGAGAATGTATTAGAGACAATTATCAAACAACAGTTTGAAAAGCGTGCTTTCTTTCCAATGGAGATTCAGGGAAATTATATGGCTGGATACGGAGTTACATTTAGAATTCCTTACGAGATATTGGGTTCATCCTGGTTTTTCGGACAGCCGCCAGAACCGGCTGGAGTAAACTTCATGGATGGAGGTAATGGTAGTTTTTCGTTCAGCTTTAATTCTGATGATATGGAGGCTCCTGAGTTGATGGAAGAGATTGAACGTGAAGAATTTCCTGAAGCAGAAGAGGATGAAGAGCGAGCAGAATCTAAGGCTGCTGTCCAGCAAAAACGAGCTAATGAGGACGCCAGACGATCCCAAACCAGGGTTAGGGTTGTGAATGGAGTTGCCACTACAGAGGACGTGACAGGTACGGAGTATAAGAACAAGACCAAAAGTAAATCGAAAGCTTCATCAAAGAATGATCGAGATAGTGTTCGCAACGCCTATACAAACAAGATCATTGAAGCTTCAAAAAATTTCCTGGCAGATTACGGAGATCTCATTACACAACTCCCGGCAGGCGAGAAAATAACAATTACCAATCGTGGAGAGGGAGAGAGGATCTGGTATGGAGCCTTTGTCAATTCAGCTTCCAACCCATCTTACATATCGGTTGAAGCATTAAAAAGTGACATCATTCAATATCGACAAGGTAAACTTACCCACGACCAACTCTTTGCAAAAATTAAGGTAATCAATAGTGTGATGGATGATGAACTTCAACCTGATCTGGAATTACTTTCCAGTATTATCAGTCGACTTTATCGCAATGATCTTTCCACAACCTATTTCACGCAAGAGAATATTTATTATGAGCGTTTAAAAGACTTTGGGGTGATTTACTACATGCAAGTATATTCCAGCAATACGGGTTCCCGCGGCAATTATAGTATGCCTACCCTGAGATTAGATAACGTTGATGCCGAAACACGAGACAAAAAAGTTAAAGAGCTTTATCCTGTTTTTGAAAAGGAGCTGAAGGAAAATATCTTGGATTATGGCCGAACTTTGAAAAGCCTTGGTAATGAGGAGGTACTCATGTTCAACGTCAAACTTACCCGGTGCACAGATTGTGGCATTCCTTCCTCCCTCGAATTATCTGTTAAAAGCAGTGTTCTGATGGATATAAACTCCGGGAAGCTTACAAAAGAGGCTGCGTTAACAAAAATCATGGTAAAAAAAGGACCAAATCAATAACATGCAGAGCTAATCATCGTTCAAAAGTATTGGTAGTTTGAATCTATCAGTACTTTTTGATTTTATCCGGTTGATTCCTTTAACAGAATGGAAAATAGTTACGGAAAACTGTAACTGAACCACGATAAAGAAGTATTTGAATATCATTTAATAGTATTTTCTAAACCTACTCACTAAAAACCTTCAAAAATGAAACGCAATCTACTTATTGGAGCCGGTGTACTCGTGTTTCTTTTGGTTGGCTACTTTGTAGTTCGGGGTAATAAGACAGGCAAGCTAGCAGATATACTTGCCCCGGTGAAGAAGGGAAGGTTTAAAGTTGAAATAGAAACAACAGGCGAATTGGAGGCTAAGAACTCGGTCAAAATATTGGGACCACAATCCTTGCGAACGTTTCAGATTTGGCAAGTGGTAATTCAAAATATAGTTGATGAAGGAACCGTAGTGAAGAAAGGGGATTGGATAGCTACACTTGATCGCTCAGAATTTCAAAATAAGTTTGCTGCCAAGCAAATTGAATTAGACAAGGCCAATTCTAAATTCAATCAGACTCAGTTGGACACAACCTTGCAGATGCGGCAATCGCGAGATGAACTTATTAATCTAAAATATGGGGTGGAAGAGAAGGAGATCGTGCTAGCCCAATCAAAGTTTGAGCCACCAGCAACGATTAAGCAAAATGAAATTAACTACGATAAAGCAAAACGTGCTTTTGATCAGGCCACCGAAAACTACAAAATCAAGGATAGCCAAAGCATTGAAAAGATGCGGGAAGTAGATGCTGAATTAAGAAAGGTACAGGGAGAATTTGATGGCATGAGTAAAGTGCTTCAATCTTTTGATGTGATGGCTCCGGAAGACGGAATGGTCATTTACGAAAAGGATTGGGATGGAAAACAAATCAAAGCTGGTTCCCAAATTAATATGTGGGATCCAACCGTGGCCACTTTGCCAGACCTTACCAAGATGATTTCTAAAACATATGTGAATGAAGTTGACGTTAGAAAGGTGAAGTCAGGCCAGCAAGTGGAGGTTGGTTTGGACGCTTACCCTGACAAGAAACTGAGAGGACTAGTCATGCGAGTAGCAAACGTAGGAGAGCAAAGGCCTAACTCCGATTCAAAAGTGTTTGAAGTATCGGTAGAAATTAAGGGAACAGATGCTACTCTTCGCCCCTCAATGACCACAAGCAACAGGATTTTAGCCAATGCAGTTGATAGTGCGCTGTATGTTCCTATGGAGAGTCTCCATAACCAGTTTGATTCAATCACTTATGTCTTCAAAGAAGACGGCATGAATATTATAAAGCAAGAGGTGATTGTTGGCGAGACAAACGCCAACGATGTGATTGTACTGAATGGCTTGTTGGAGTCAGAACGGGTTTATCTTTCCATGCCAGAAGGGCTTGAGGACAAAGAGATAATTCTTCTTCCGGAAATGAATGGCAAACGAAGAAAGAAGGAAGTTAAGGAAGAGGAAAAGATAGTTCCTGCACCCGATTTAGTGGTGAGCAAGGTGTCTCAGAAGTAATTCATGTAATCAATTCTTGATCCTCTTCTTGCATGAAAATTAACACCCTTTTTTCACCTCGATTACTAGCCAATTTATTCATCGCCATTGATGCGGTGATCGCCAATAAACTTCGGTCCTTGTTAACCGCCCTTGGGATTATTTTTGGAGTAGCGGCAGTAATTGCCATGTTGGCAATTGGTAATGGTGCACAACAGGAAATTCTAAATCAAATTAAGTTGGTGGGCGTTAATAACATTGTGATTAAACCCATCGTTGAGCAAAAAGAAGAAAAGATTGAAGAGAAGGTAGGCAAGAAGGATAAGAAAAAGTTTTCACCAGGCCTTACCATCCGTGATGTAAAAAGTATTCAGGCTACTATTCCAGGATTAACAAAACTTAGTCCTGAGATTATTCTAGATACCTACGTGATCAGGCAAGGGTTGCGCAGATCGGCAAAGCTGGTTGGAGTAGAGCCTGCTTACTTTGATATATTTAACTTTGAACTAAGTGAAGGCCAACTTTTCAATGATGGTCAACGAAAGGCAGGTTCGCCTGTGTGTATCATTGGCTATGGTATACGCACCAAATTTTTTCCTACCGAAAATCCAATTGGAAAAAGCATCAAAGTGGGCCCTCACTGGCTAACTATTGTTGGCATACTTGGCGAGAGAGCAGTCTCCAGTACGAGTATTAGCAAGCTTGGTATCCGCGATTTCAATATGGATGTGTATGCTCCACTTCAGACTATTCTCATTCGCTACAAAAATCGTGACTTGATTACCGCTGAGGGGATTAGACTTGCTGCTATGAAAGGTCGTGGAATGGTCTTTAATAACAATGGCACTAACCAGGAGACTGAAGAACAGAAAAAGAATTATCACCAGTTGGATCGACTGGTCATACAAGTAGATGAGACCCCAAAGCTTCAGGCAACGACAGAGGTATTATCGAGATTGTTGCAGCGCAAACACTATGATGTAGTGGACTATGAGATTGAGATTCCTGAACTCTTGCTAAAACAACAACAGCGAACCAACGATATCTTTAATTATGTGTTAGGTGCGATTGCAGGCATCTCCTTGTTAGTTGGTGGTATTGGTATCATGAATATCATGCTAGCATCTGTATTGGAGCGTATAAAAGAAATAGGATTACGCCTTTCCATTGGTGCAAAAAAGAGTGATGTGGTACAGCAGTTTTTATTCGAAGCGATCATGATAAGCGTTTCAGGTGGGCTTATCGGTGTCATCTTAGGAATCACGATGGCATATGTAGTCTCTACAGTTGCCGATATACCCACTATAATAAGCTTTACTTCTATTCTGCTTTCATTTGGTGTGGCTGCAACAGTCGGTCTTGTTTTTGGAATCGCCCCCGCACGAAAAGCTGCCAGTCAAGATCCCATTACTTCTTTGCGTTATGAATAAAATTTATATACTCTTTATCACTGTTACTTTTGGTTTAGCCATGGGTTGCGAAGTAAGCGCTCAGAACGTATTCTCCATAACCGATATCATCGATCGTGCCAAACAACAGTCACCATTTTCGAAGCAAGCCGAAACCCAGAAGGAGACAAGTTATTGGCAATATCGTTCCTATCGGACTAATTATAATCCTCAATTGAGGCTTAATGGAAACCTGCCAACTTATTTCAACTCTGTCAGCCCAGTGCGTCAACCCGATGGATCATTAATTTATATACCCATTAACCAGCTTAATCCTAATCTCAACTTTGGCTTACAGCAGCCAATCGCTCTTACGGGAGGAACAATTTCTGCTAACACAGGATATAATTTTTTTAATGATAGAACATCCGGAAATAGCCAATGGAGCGGTACGGTATTGAACGTGCAGTTAACCCAACCAGTCTTTGCCTATAACCCTTTGAAGTGGGATAAGCGTACGCGACCCATTCAATATGAAGAATCAAAACGGATTTATGCCGAACGATTGGAAGAAATATCCAGGGATGCCGTTAGCTTTTTTTTCGATGTTCTTCAGCAGCAAGTGAATGAACAGATTGCCCGATATAACCTGGCGAACAACGATACAATCAATAAAATAGAACAAGGCCGTTATAATATTGGCACTACCTCTCAGGACAAACTTTTACAGGTAGAACTTCAGCTACTTAACTCAAGGCGTGACGTAGCACAGGCGCAACTGGATCTTGAAACGGCACGTCTGCAATTACGTACTTATCTGGGTTTGAAAGATGGTGATAATTTTGAATTGGTTTTACCAGAGGAAATCCCTCAATTTGATTTGACCATCGATGAGGCACTTGAATATGGAAGGCTCAACCGGGCAGATTACATTGCCTTTGAGCGAAGAAGAATTGAAGCGGAGAGCGAGGTGGCAGCTGCTAAAGGACAACGCTATCAAACGACCATTAGCGCTTCTTATGGTTTGAACAACGTTGGGACCAACGTTTCAGAGTTGTATAATAGTCCCTCCAAACAGCAAGTTGCCAATGTTTCTTTTAACGTGCCTATTGTGGATTGGGGAAGAAGAAAGGCTTTGATGCAGACGGCTTATGCCAATAAGAAGTTAACCGACTATGTCATTGCGCAGAACATGATCAACTTTGAACAGGAGATTATTACTCAGGTAAGGCAGTTTGAAATGCTTAGGCTCCAGATTGACATTACTAAAAAAGCGGATGAGGTAGCCCAGGAAAGATACGTAGTGGCGCAGAACCGCTACCTGATTGGTAAGATTGACATTACAAATTTAAATATTGCACTTACCGAAAAAGATACAGCCAAGCGTGGCTACCTCCTTGCCCTTAAGTCATTCTGGACAGCATATTATAACTTGAGAAGACTTACCCTTTATGATTTTGCCAATAGAAAGGCATTATATCTTGTTAAGGATTAAGGGTTATAATCCTGTGTAGTTAAACGGAGTGATCCGTTTTAATTCCTCTTTTACGCTAGCCTTGATGTCAAGGTCTTCAATAAACCGATGAAGGCTATCCTTGGTTATTTTTTCATTCTTTCGCGTAAGCCCTTTGAGTGCCTCGTATGGATTTGGATATCCTTCCCTTCGCAAAATGGTTTGAATTGCTTCGGCCGTTACTGCCCAATTGTCTTCTAAGTCATGATGTATGGCAACTTGATTCAATTCGAGTTTACTCATTCCCTTCTCTAATGATTTAAAGGCAATGAACGTATGAGCCAGAGGAACGCCAATATTGCGAAGCACGGTTGAGTCAGTAAGGTCACGCTGTAGGCGTGAGATGGGAAGCTTTGCGGAAAGATGTTCGAAGATTGCGTTTGCTAATCCAAGATTGCCTTCCGCATTTTCGAAGTCGATTGGATTTACTTTATGTGGCATAGCGCTGGAACCTACCTCTCCCTCTTTTATTCGTTGCTTAAAGTAATTCATTGCTACATATTGCCACACATCTCGGCTGTAGTCTATGAGGATAGTATTAATTCGCTTGAGGTTATCGAATAAGGCAGCGAGGTTATCGTAATGTTCAACCTGAGTAGTAGGGTGACTTCGATCTAGCCCTAAATATTTTTTCACAAAGTTATTTCCAAAATCTATCCAGTTGATATCGGGATAGGCA
The DNA here is from genome assembly GCA_031384515.1 of Bacteroidia bacterium. GTDB lineage: Bacteria > Bacteroidota > Bacteroidia > Cytophagales > Cyclobacteriaceae > ELB16-189. Next base: position 59,550 of record JANNAQ010000080.1, on the reverse strand, counting down.
ACTTGATGCGCGTTAAAATTTCCTGTGGCACCACCAAATTTAGCGGAGTGGGGGATTGTCTTTAATAATATCAATTGTTTTTTAATACGTTCAACAAATACCTGAATCTCTTTTCCAAGTCGAGTAGGAGAGGCGGGTTGTCCGTGAGTTCGGGCTAGCATGGAAATAGTTGCCCATTCTCTGGCTTGCCCATCTAATTGAATAATTAGTTGATTAAGCTCAGGAAGAAATTCCTTTTCTAAAAATTCTTTTAGTAGTAATGGAGTGGCAGTATTATTAATGTCTTGTGAGGTGAGTCCGAAGTGAATGAATTCTTTAAAGTCGTTAAGTTGAAGTTTATCAAACTCCTTTTTAAGAAAATATTCAACTGCCTTTACATCATGGTTGGTCGTCTTTTCAATTTCTTTGATGACCAACGCGTCAGTTTCGGTAAAATCTGCATACAACTTGCGAAGTGCGGGGATCTTGTCTTTTGGAAATTTATCTAGTTCTTTAAGTGGTAATTCGCAGAGTGCGATAAAATATTCTACTTCTATTAGTATTCTATAACGTATCAGTCCGAATTCTGAGAAGTAAGGTGAAAGTGGTTTTGCAGTGTTAAAATATCTTCCGTCTATCGGAGAGATGGCAGTGAGTGAGTTGAGCGACACAGTTAAATTATTAAGATGTAAAAATACTAAAGGATTCTGTATTATGACAGGCCACAACCATAGGGTCATTGTCTTCATTAGCAGTGACTTGTAGAATCTCACAACATCGGATATCCCAGTTTGATTACCGCTTGTCATATAGGTAGAACCTCTAACCATTTCTTTACGTAACCGCCAACAACATTTATCTCTTTTTATCTATTTTTGCGCGCTTTATGAAGAGCCGGCTACTTTTTTCTTGTTTGATCTTTCTTTTTTCCTATTCGATTGGAGTAGATCTATTTGCCCAAACCAAGAACAAAGCAGGTTTTGGACTTCCAATTGTGAAAGCAAGTAGTGCTATTGTTACAGATGGTATTTTAGATGAAGAGGATTGGAAAACAGCCACTGTAGCAACAAATTTTTTTCTTAATTACCCGGTAGACTCCTTGCCACCTTCCTTTCAAACAGTAGTTAGAGTCACCTACGATGAAGATTTTTTTTACCTATCCTTTGTATGTTATGACGATGACAGACCTAGTGTGGTTCAATCCCTTCGCAGAGACTATGAATGGTCTCTCAATGATAATGTGGGTGTGTATATGGATCCATTCAATGATTTTACTAACGGGTTCTATTTTAATGTAACTCCCTATGGAGTGCAAAGGGAAGGGGTGATGTCAGGTGGAGGATCAGACGGTGATGGATACAACACCAATTGGGATAACAAGTGGTATTCTGCTGTTAAAAGATTAGATGACCGATGGATCGCTGAAATGGCAATACCTTTTAAGTCGTTTCGATACAATCAGAGTGATGAGTGGAATCTAAATTTTGTTCGTCAGGACCTTAAGCGAAATGAGGTTTCAAGTTGGATATCAACACCTATTCAATTTTTTCCATCTTCGATGGCCTTCTATGGAAAGCTCCAATGGCAAACACCTGCTCCACATCCAGGTACAAATATTTCTTTGATACCCTATGCAGTTGCTTCAGGTTTACAAGACAAGGAGAATGAGATTTCGGAGAGTACTGTCACAGCAGGGTTTGATGCGAAGGTAGCCATCACACCTTCGCTAAATCTTGACCTAACTGTAAACCCAGATTTTTCAACTGTAGAAGTCGATAGACAAGTTATTAATCTCACCAGGTTTGAATTCCAATTCCCCGAACGAAGGCAGTTCTTTTTAGAAAATAGTGATCTTTTTTCTGCCCCAGGATTCTCTTCAATAACTCAGCCTTTTTTCTCAAGAAGAATAGGATTGTCAACGGATACTACTGGTAACCTTGTGCGGGTTCCTATTTCATATGGAGCAAGAGTGAGTGGCAAGCTAGGAGAAAAATGGAGAGTGGGACTTATGAATCTTCAAACTAAAGAGACAAAGTCATTGGGATTACCAGGCCAAAACTACACCGTAGGCGTATTGCAGAAACAGGTTTTTGAACGATCAAATTTTGATGTCTTTCTCGTAAATAAACAATCAATTGGCCTCGGGGAGTATGATCCAAATAAATTTTACAACAATAGCTTGGTTAAGGAAGTGTGGAATGGATCGGACTCGGTGCCCAAACTTAATACCTATAATCGGGTGGCAGGAGTTGATTTCAATCTTATTACAGCTGACAATAAGTGGGGAGGAAAAGCATACTATCATCATTCTTTTGATGATTTTTCTGAAAGTGATCGGTATTCGTTCGGTGGCTTTACAAGTTACGATACTCGAAAAATTAGTGCCGTTGTAGGGTTTATTGGTTTAGGTAAGAATTACAATGCGGAAGTCGGCTTTGTCCCGAATCTTGCGATTTATCCCGGAACCGTTGGAGGTATTGCGCAACTAGATTATAAAATTTACTCGAAGTCAGGCCCTCTGGTTTTAACTACACCTAGTATTGGGTTTGATACGAATTACCTCCCGGACGGAACAAGGACGGATCGAACCTTTACGGTCAGTCAGGATATGAGATTTAGAAATACGGCTAATTTCACAGCGTCAGCACAAAACATTTTTCAACTGTTGCCTACTAACTTTAACGTTTTGTATCCAAAAGGTGATTCTACTTTTTTAGAGGGTGAGGACTATCAATGGAATGAGTTTAGTTTGGAGTACCAGTCTAATTCAAGGAAACTCTTTACCTACAACCTGACAGCTATTGGTGGCGGTTTTTACAATGGAACGAGGATAGGAGTTGGAGGTACCTTGTCGTATCGCGTACAGCCATTTGGTAGTATCTCAGTCAGTGGTGACTACAACCATATTGAGCTGCCAATGGCTTATGGAAGTGCCACATTTTTATTACTTAGTCCACGCCTTGATTTCACATTTACCGATAAACTTTTTCTTACCACCTTTATTCAATACAACGATCGGTATGATAACGTAAACCTGAATGCTCGTTTTCAATGGCGGTATAAGCCAGCATCAGACTTTTTTATCGTCTACACGGAAAATTACTTTCCAGAACACCTCAAAACCAAAAACAGGGCTTTGGTGTTAAAGTTTACGTATTGGTTCAATCTCTGATTTTTGCCCATTAGGCATTTGGGTTTGGTGTTGTTAACTTTGCAGAACTTTATTATTCTGATCATGGCATTTAGTTTATTTAAGAAAAGCGATAAGAAAGAAGAGAAATCGCCCTCTAACGGGCCTCACTATCACGATTTAAAAGTGAAGGAGATCATTCAGGAAACTAAAGACGCAATAAGTGTTGCGTTTGAACAACCAGAGAAGAAAATCAATTACAAGTCGGGTCAGTTCTTAACCCTGATTGTTCCCGTTCAGGGTAAAGAAGTTCGCAGAGCTTACTCTCTTTGTTCTTCCCCATTTATTGATAAGGATTTAATAGTAACTGTTAAACGCGTTGAAAAAGGGTTGATGTCTAATTGGCTTCCTGATAATCTAAAGGTGGGAAGTAAATTGAAGGTGATGGAGCCAATGGGGCAATTCACAACTGAGTTTAAAAAGGAAGGTAAACGTCATTTGATTTTGTTTGCGGGAGGTTCCGGGATCACTCCAATGATGTCGATCATCAAAAGCCTTCTATCACAGGAGCCAGATAGCATTTGTTCTCTCATTTATTGCAACCGAGATATTGATAGCATCATTTTCAAAAATGAGTTTGATAACATGCAAACAACGTATGAAGGCCGTTTGCACGTAATTCATGTGCTGGACAATGCTCCCATGAACTGGCAAGGTTATTCTGGTCTATTGAATCACGATATGCTGGTTAAATTATTTGAGAGGATACCTGATTGGGGAATAGATAAGAGTACGTATCTCATGTGTGGTCCAGAGGGTATGATGAAAAACGCTGATGTCTTATTGGCTGAACACCATATCCCGAAGGAAAAAATATTTAAGGAAAGCTTCGTTGCTGGTGTACTAGATAAAGAAAGGAAAGAAGTTCCATCAGCAAAAGAAGAATATAAAACCAGGGAAGTGACCATCAGATATGATGGGCAAGAGTTTAAAGTAATGGTGCCACCTGACCGCGCTATCTTGGAAACTGCGCTAGATGCTGGAATTGATTTGCCGTTTAGTTGCCAAAGTGGCTTGTGTACTGCTTGCCGTGGAAAGGCGCTGTCGGGCAAAGTTAAATTAGATGAAGAGGAAGGCCTTTCGCAATCAGAGCGTGATGAAGGTTATGTGCTTACCTGTGTTGGCCATCCTATGTCCGATGATGTGGTAATTGAGATTGGATAAAAATAAGTGTAAGGTCATAAGTCTCAAGTTCAGAACTTCTAGCTAGGAACCAGAAATTTGTAACTATTTCTGTTTTTTAAACTCTATCCCCTCGAAATTTATTTTTTCCAACTTGCCGGTTGAGTTCAATGAAAATTGGGCAAGGCAAGTCCCATTCCAGGCTTTGTTATACTCTCCACGAAATGTATCATAATGCCAATGTCCAAGTGTTGCCTTCACATGGCTATTTATATTGATTAAGAGTTTATTATTCTCAACAATGACCTCAAGAACCCCATAAAGCGGATCTTCATATTTTCCTGCATACTTGTCTATCGATAAACTTGGAGAAGTGTTAGCCACGCGCTTTGCCTCAAAGTCTTTCACTACCTTTTCACCCTGGGCACGAAGTCCCCCATATAAGTTTAGAAATTCAGCACTCCAATCTCGACTTCCTTCTAATGCAAAGTGATCAAATGCTTTAAACATTAGCGCATGCCTTACTTCTGCATGGTCATAATTTCCAAAGATATATACGCCAAGTTTTTCATCCGGTAATTGACCATTAATGGCGATAGCTCCTGAAAGGCTACCCGTGTGAAAATTTATTTTTTTTCCTTGATAATCCTGCTGAAACCACCCAAGTCCATATGTCATCCAGTTTGGTTTAGTAAGTTGTGCGGTAGGATAGAACTGACTTGCAGTTACCATGACTTGAGGTTTCAACATTTCTATCCACGTATTTACGCTCACTAATCTTTTTCCCCCATCATATTTGCCACTGTCTAGCATACATAGCATCCACTTACTCATATCATCAGCACACGACCAAACCGAGCCAGCAGGTCCTACCGCATCGGCACTACTATGATCAATTATTGTAATCGTATTGTGCACTTTAAAATGTGCAGCAGTTTGATTTTGATCGTTTACATCTTTCAGCATGGGCACAGTGCGGGTCATTCCCAAAGGGGCAAAAATTCTCGAAGTAATAAATTTTTCCCATGGTTGTCCACTTGCTTTTTCAATGATTTTTCCAGCTGCCAGGTAAAATATATTTTGATAAATAAAGCTTGATCGCAATGAATAGCTAGGTTTAACTTCGGCCATTTTTCTTAGTATCTCATCAGATGGGATGTCCATTATGTCCCACAGAAAATCAGCATTGCCAACACCACTGTTATGCGTGAAGAGATCCCTGACTTTTAACTCGCGGGTCGCATATGGATCATATAGTTTGAAGTCTGGCAGGTGTTTGATCACGGCATCGTCCCAGCTAACCTTCCCTTCGTCTACCAACATGCCCATGCAGGTGGCAGTCATCGCTTTGGTAGTTGAGGCACAGGCAAATAGAGTTTGCGTATCTACTTTATCGGGTTGACCTAACTGCCTTACTCCATACCCTTTTTTGAAAATTACTTTTCCATCTTTCACAACAGCAATAGCGAGACCCGGAACTTGCCAGACAGTTCTGGCAGATTCTACATAGGCATCAAACTCTTGGACTTGCTTTGCTAAATTAGTTGCAGTCTTTTGAGAGAATCCATTAGAAAAAATCAGAAAAAAAATAGGAGTGAGGATGGTTCTAATTTTCATGCCGAAAAATTTAGAATTGTAAATTCAAATAATGAGTTCAATTGGTTATCTAAGAACAATACTAATGTGGTAATTTTCCCCGGACTAGGGCATAGGTCCATGTTCCAAATAGAGCCGCAGCTATTGTAACAATTGTTACTAAAACTCCGGATCCAAGCTGTGCATAAAGAGGTCCGGGACAAGCTCCCGTCAATGCCCATCCAAATCCAAAAATCAGACTGCCAAATATAATCCCTTTATTGAATGGCTTGTCTGGAATAGCGACTGTTTCGCCTTTCGATGTTTTAATATTGAATTTTTTAATCAATAGAACAGATAAAGCTCCAACGGGAATAGCCGTCATAAAAATGCCAAACATATGAAAGCTTTGAAAGTGAAACATTTCCTGCATACGGTACCAAGAAATAGCTTCACCTTTGGTTAACACAATGCCGAAGAAAACTCCTGCTAAAATGAATTTGATATTTTTCATCTTGTTATAATTGAAGGATGAACGGAAGGACCCAATTGCTCACGATAATTCCTCCTAAAAAGAAAAGTGCTGTGGCTATTAATGATGGCCATTGCAATGTGGAAAGTCCAAAGATGCCATGCCCTGATGTGCAGCCTCCTGCATAGCGAGTGCCGAAACCTACCAGAAAACCACCAATTATTATTAGAATAAATCCTTTGAGGGAAAGCAAACTTGAAAAATTGAATAGACTTTCTGGCATTTGCCCGTTAAAAGAATTTACGCCCCATGCTTGCATAGTTGCAGCTGCACTTGGACTTACAGCTACTGGCTCCGGGTTTCCAAATAAATTGCCTGCCAGGTATCCTCCAATAAATACTCCACCCACAAAAAAGAGATTCCAACTTTCTTTCTTCCAGTCATATTTAAGAAAGCTAATATTTGCAGGTACACATGCTGCACAGATTTGACGCATAGTGGAAGAAATGCCAAATCTCTTGTTGTCCATCAACAAAAGTAATGGAACAGTTAGTCCAATGAGGGGGCCAGCAATATACCACGGCCAAGGTTTGTATAGGATTTCCATGCTGTTAAATTAGAGGCCATAAAGATAGAAGTTTAGTCTGTCTAATTAGTAGAAGCATTAAAATTGTTAAAGTTAAGCTTGGTCTTGAAGACTGTGCTTCTTGTCTGTTGAAATGTTTGTGATTGTCCATTCGATACTCTCCAGGAATTTAGATTTCCTTACTGTGCATTCTGCTTTTTTACAGATTTTACAAGAGAAATCTAAACACCCATCAGAATGAACAAAAAGTTCTAGAGATTCTCCGAATTCTTTTCTTACCAATGATGCAAGCTCGTCAATTTCATGATGCGCCTCATGTACATTTAGATACCAAGGTACGGTTAGATGCGCATCAAGGTGTAACACACTTCCGTATTTTATGATTCGGACATTATGAAGGTCAATCCAGTTTTCTCTTCTATGTTTATTTAGTACATCCACAAGCTTGCGGAGAAGTTTATGATCGGTCTCATCCATAATCCCAGCTACTGAACTGCGTACTATTTTTATTCCTGTGTAAACAATCATCACTGAAAACAAAAGTGCCACTACACTGTCTATCCATTGAATGTTTGTAAAATAGACCAACAACAAACCGACCAAAATTCCAAATGAGGAATAGGTATCAGAATGAAGGTGCTTTCCGCTTGCTAATAAGGCAAGAGAATTATTTTTAGTACCTGTCCTGATGGCCACGCTTCCCATACTAAAATTAATGAGAGCAGTTATTCCGATCAGCCACATTCCAATTCCGAGTTGACTTAATGCATGTGGATGGATAAGATTTCTCACCGCTTCGTAAATAATGATAATGCCAGCAAGGGTAATCATACTGCCCTCAATGGCGGCTGAGAGAAATTCTATTTTTCCATGGCCATAGGGATGGTCAGCATCTTTAGGTTTGGCCGATAGATACAAACTATAGAGTCCAAAAATGCCAGCCACTACATTTACAATGCTTTCTAGCGCGTCAGTAAGAATGGCTACAGATCCCGTAAGGAGATAAGCAATTGTTTTTACGATTAATAGAATGATGGAAAGGCCAGCAACTATTTTTTGTATGCGAATATTCTGATCAGAGGTTTTCAAATGGGTTTCTCTATTTCTGATTTTTCTTTTTTTCCTAATCCACAATGGCCTCAGCTTCAATCTCAACTAAGTATTCATCTCCAACTAATTCCGCCTTAACTAATGTATTCACGGGTTGAATATCTTTAAAACGTTCTCCGTGCGCCCTGGCAACAGGTTCCCAGTCGTTGATGTTCCGAACAAATATTCGAGTACGGACCACATGCTCTAATTTACTTCCTAAGGATTGAAGAGCACCTTCAATCTTATCGATGGCAAAGTGAGCCTGAGCAGCCGGATCGTTTCCTCCAATAGATTTACTTCCGTGTGTGGCAGTTGTTCCTGAAATTAAAATTCTATTTCCTTTTTTTACTGCTCTGCTAAATCCAGCAAGATCTTCCCACATTGTTCCGCTCAATACCTTAATCCTTCCATCACTTCCAGTTTCAGATTTATACGGAGGAGGAATTGATTCAATATGATGGCTTAGATCTCCTGAGGCGGTAAGGAAAGGAGGCTTTCGATATTCATCACCGCAGTCTCCGGGGATTGCCCTCAGTTGACTAATTGCTTTTTGGATTTCTCTTTTACTGTTTTCATCGATTGAAAAATTGAAGAGTTGTACATTATCTTCTATGTGTTCGCTTTTTCCTAAGCGCGCTCCAATAATTACTCCACCCACAGCAGGTTGATCTAGCATGTACCGTGTGGCAACATTTGATATGGATACCTTATGCTGTTTTGCAATGGTATTAATCGTGTTCAATAGAAATTGAAACTTTTGCCAACCTCCGGCTATGTCGATAAAACGTTTGTATTTCATTTGTGACCAAGTAAGTTGCTGGCTGTTGGATGGCTCAGGTTGGTTAAGCCAACGTTCAGAAAGAAAGCCTCCAGCAACTGTGCCAAAGGCTAAAAGTTTTACGCCATGTTGCAGGCAGAGATCGCTCATTGTTTTTGAGGCACGGTGATCCAGCAATGAATAACATACTTGGTTGGATACTACTTTGATACCACTATTGACCACAATACGAAGATGCGCTGTATCAAAATTGGTTAATCCCAAATGACCGATAATTCCTTCTTCTTTCAATTCTTGTAGCCAGAATAAACAATCCAACCAATTTGGATCGGCATAATTCCAAGCGTGGAATTGTAATAGATCAACCTTATCAGTTTGCAATCTTTTTAAGGAACGTTCAACTGCTTTTCTTACCTCTTGCTTAGTCGATTGACCTGGTTTGGGTACCCACTTGGTCAATAGTTGTATCGAATCTTTCTTTTGGCTCTTCTGGAATAGCCCCGCAATTTCTTCAGCCGAACCATAATGATCCGCCATATCAAAGGTGGTGAAGCCGGCTTCCGAATACGCAGCCATTGATTTCGCTGCCTCTACTAAATCAATTTTATTTCCATCGCGTTCCATGTCAGCAATCTGCCAAAGTCCTGTAAGCACTCTGGAGATTTTCAAACCCTGTCCTAATTCGATATATTCTATTTTACTCATAAATATTTATAATGGCTGGAGCCCTTATTCTGGTGGAAGTTTAGAAAACAAAGTATAGACGTTAACACCTGATTTTTTTAATCGGCTAAACTTATAGTAGAAGATGAGCGTGGCAAAACCCATTACAAGAAGCCAAACCGGTGTCGAATGAAAATACCATTTTTCCGTCTTGGCAACTGTATCTTTCCAGATATGGATGATCAGAAATCCTGATAAAAAAAGAGTTCCCGTCCATGCTACCAATAACTGTATTTTTCGTGAGGTTACTACTTTTATATCATGAGCTATATCTGGGTTTCTTTTTTTAATAGTAATGACCGTTATACACATGAGAAGGAAGTTTACCAGCATCGAAGTCACCATGATATCAATACCTAAAAAGAAATCACCTGCAAAGTGGCACCCAAAAATGCCAATACTTGCCATCACTCCGCTCAAGATAAGTGCTACATGTGGGGTGTGTAGGGTTTTATGAACAGTGGCAACTCTCTTGGGAAAAATTCCATCCTCTGCCCATGCAAACATTAAACGAGATACAGATAATAGCATGGCTGGCAGATCATTGATTAATGAGATAGCTGCACCTGCTACAATGGCGATCGCCCATCCGGATGGAAGCAGGTAGGTTAGCATTCCTGGTGCAGTAATGTCTTTTATTAAGGCCTCCTGTGCTATAAAACTCCAGGGGATTGCATGATAGACAGCTGCGGTAAACAACATATAGAAAAGGCCGACCACTACCACTGCAATGATAATGGCCAGTGGAAGAGATCGGGTTGGATTTCTTGCTTCACCACCAGCCTGGGCAATGGAATCAAAACCTATGAAACTTGAGAAAAGCAAGGCTGCAGCTGAAAGGAAAGTAGAGAGATTGAATGAAGTAGGTTGCGGCTCAACAAAGGTTCGCCCTTCTTTTTCCAGTAATCCTGAGATAAAATCCTGATGATTGAATAAGAATCCAACTACAATCACAATTCCACCGAGGGCAAACATCATAAACATCAATGGCACAAGTGTACGTTCATAAAGTTGAATGCCACGAATGTTTACGAATACAAATGTCCAGAGAAAAATAAGTGAAACTGTTAACCTTACAATTCCATTTTCCAGGGCACCGGCAACAACTCTCCAATCGAGCGCGACTGCAACATCTCGCAAGAAAGGAACTACCACATATGATACAACCCCAATTACAATTGAAAGCCCAAACCACTGAGAAAAACTTGCTGCAAACCCAAGGTAAGGATTTAGACCTCTGCTAGCATAAATATAACTGCCACCTGCCCGAGGCATAGCAGATGCCAAGATGATATAGGCAAATGCAGCTAACACTGCAGGAATAGCAGCAAACATAAACGCTGGAAGTACATAGGGTCCAATTCCAGGCACGCTGCGGTGAATCATGAAAGGAACCACATTGATAGAGGCACCAATCATGGAGCAGATACCAGTTGCCGCGAGGCCAAGCAAACCTAGCTTGCGGGTAAGGCCAGTGCTGTAAGTCGAATGACTATTATTCTCTTTTATCACTTATTGTTTCAGCTTCACTCGCAAGAGGTTCATATCCGATGTGATATATAGTGTTTTATCGTCTGGGGTTAGAGCACAGTTGGCAGTGGGGTTTGGTAATTTTATTTTGCCTAACACTTTTCCAGCTGAACTGAAAATCCAAATGCCACCAGGGCCAGATGCGAAAATATTTCCTTTCGAATCTACTTTTAAACCATCTGGCATACCCTTGTCTGTTTTAGATTCGGCTTGTGCATCATAAAGAATTTTTCCTCCAACAACTGTTCCTGAATCACTCATTTCATATTCGTACCATCTCACCTTTTCAGGATCTGAATTAGCGATATACATTTTTCTTTGATCAGGAGAAAAGGCAATACCGTTTGGCCGAGTCAACGAGTCTATCAGTAAAACGACTTGACCATCTTTAGCCGCCAAGTAAACACCTTGATAAGGAAGCTCTTTTACTGAATCGGCAAGTAGTCCATATGGAGGATCAGTGAAGTAGATATCACCCTTTAAGAAGACAAGATCATTTGGGCTATTGAATTTTTTTCCATTGTAGGAATCAGCAACGGTTTTGTAATCAGGCACTGGCTTGTCCCAGGAGCTATTCATCATGGCAACCCTTCTGTCTCCGTGCTGGCAAAGCAACAAATTATCCTTATCGTCAAGGGCGAGCCCATTAGCACCTGGTTCGTTGCTTTGAGGACCTGGACCAGTGTGCCCGGAGGGAGACAAATAAATTTCAACTCCCTTTTCCTCTGTCCATTTATGAATGATGTTTTTTGGGACATCAGTAAACAACAACATCTTTTGGCTTTCTACCCAAACTGGACCTTCACTCCAATCAAATCCTTCGGCCAGAAATTCAACTTTAGCATTCGGTAAGATAATTTCGCTTAATGCGGGATCGAGTTGTTCTATCGTTCCATAAGTAATAGTATCTTTTGTTGAGCAACTAAAGATGACCAACAACACTGATAAGTAGAGTAGATTTTTCATGCCACTTTATTTTCAAGAAAATTAGAGATAATTCCTGATTGAACAAGCATATTAAAGTTCTGATTTTTTGATCAACTTTGGACGCTCTTAAACTTGAACTATTAATTGAATGAATACTATATTGAATATTCCTAAGCGTCCGGCAAGAAAGTTTCTTCCGGAAGATTTTAAGCTGACTGACTGGAAGGCACTGAAGCCTTTTTTTGATGATCTTCTTGGCCGCGAGATACCAACTTCTTCTGAATTGAAGAAGTGGCTTCATGATCGAAGTGAATTGGAATCCATTTTGTCAGAGGATATGGGTTGGAGGTATATCCGCATGACGTGCTTCACAGAAAATGAGGAGTACAGAAATGCCTACCAGGATTTTGTACAGAATATTCAGCCCCAGATTGCTCCTGTTTCTGACCAATTAAATAAAAAGGCGATTGCCTCACCTTGTCTTTCGGAATTAAGCAAAGAGGCAGGTTACGATATGATGGTGCGTAACTTAAAGAAGGACATCGAGCTTTTTCGTGAAGAGAATGTGCCCTTGTATACAGAGATAAGTACTGAAACTCAAAAGTATGCTCAGATTTCAGGCGCTATGACGGTAGAGGTGAACGGACAAGAACTGACTTTACAACAAGCCGCAGTTATACTTCAGGATACTGATCGCGCCAAACGCGAAGCAGTTTACAATAAAATAAATACACGAAGACTAACTGATAAGATTGTATTAGATGACCTTTTTACAAAACTTATTCAACTCCGTCACCAGGTTTCAACCAATGCAGGCTTCCCAAATTTTAGAGACTACATGTTTAAGTCCTATGGGAGGTTTGACTACACACCAGCGGATTGCTTTAAATTTCACGAAGCCATTCAATCTGAAGTTGTTCCTATTCTAAATGAATTAACAAAAGAAAGAAAGGAGAAATTGAAAGTGACTCAACTTCGCCCTTGGGATAAAGCTGTTGATGCGGAAGGCCGGGATGCCTTGAAAGCATTTATTGATGGAAAAGACCTGACTGAAAAATCAATTGCATGTTTCAAAAACTTAGACCCTTATCTTGGACAGTGTCTTTCGATCATGAGAGAGATGGGTCATCTGGATCTTGAATCCCGTAAGGGGAAAGCTCCTGGTGGATATAATTACCCACTGTCAGAGATAGGCGTGCCATTTATTTTTATGAACGCCACTTCCACGATGCGAGATATGATCACCATCATGCATGAGGGTGGTCATGCAGTTCATAACTTTCTGACGAAGGATTTGGAATTGAATGATTTTAAATCTCCACCAATGGAAGTCGCAGAACTTGCTTCCATGTCAATGGAGTTGATATCAATGGATCAATGGCATATTTTTTTCCCGAATGAATCAGAATTAAAGCGAGCCAAGCGCGACCAATTGGAAGATATAATTGAAACTCTTCCTTGGGTAGCAACTATTGACAAGTTCCAACATTGGATATATGAAAATCCAAACCATTCTATAGAGGAGCGGAAGAAAAATTGGAATAAGACATTCGATCAGTTTGCAGATAGTGTTACTGATTGGTCGGGATTACAAGAGGCAAAAGATTATATGTGGCAGAAGCAATTGCACTTATACGAAGTTCCATTCTATTATATTGAATATGGGATGGCTCAGCTAGGAGCTATAGCAGTGTGGCGGAATTTCCGAGAGAATAAGCAAAAAGGATTGGAAGGGTATATGAATGCTTTGAAGCTGGGCTATATGCGCAATATCCCAGAAATCTACCAAGCCGCTGGAATAAAATTTGATTTTAGCCGCACCTATATAAAAGAACTGATGGGTTTTGTTAGAGATGAACTAGGTAAGATTTAAAATAGAAGGCTACTTACGGCTTTTATCCAAAAGCCCACTTAACTGTATTGCTTCGTCTGCCGTTAGGCCATCAAGTATATTGTCCAAAGAATTTATACTGGTGTCAATCTGCTTCAGCAATTCTAAACCTTTTTCTGTGATCAACACATCTGCTGCTCTCTTATCTGTATTGCTTTGACTTTTTGCAACTAGTTTCTTGAACAATAGGCGGTCAAGCAGGCGTGACACATCCGAGTTTTTATCCAGCATTCGCGACTTGATATCGGCACCTGAAATACTTTTAGGATATTGACCACGTAAAATCCGTAGCATATTGAATTGCTGTGTAGTAATCCCGTAAGGTTTAAAAAAATCCTTTTGCTGATTAATCATCCAATGATAGGTGAACAGCAGATTTATTCCTGCCTTTTGTAGCGGGCTGCGGAAGGAACTCTGTTTTATTTCGTCTTCTATTTTCATATAAAATAAAAAATGCGATCACAATATACCAATTGTGATCGCATTTGTAAAAATAACACCCAAACTCTACTTAGGCATTTCTTTGTTCAATTCAATCTTACACACGATCTCAACACTATCTCCAACAACCATTTCTCCAGAAGCTAACTTGTTACTCCACTTCAAACCATATTCAAGGCGATTGATTTTACCGGTTAGCTTGAACCCTGCTTTTACACCCTTACCAGTGTCAATTGTACCACCATACGTAACATCAAAGCTGATCGGCTTTGTAACATCACGAATAGTCAAGTCACCATTCAACGTATACTTACCATTGGCTTTCACCAAAGTGCCTTTGAATTTGGCATCAGGATATTTTTCTGCATTGAAAAAATCATCTGATTTTAAATGACCATCGCGATTATCAATGCCTGTGTTAATCGAAGCCGTCTTAATCGTGATTTCAACCTCAGCTCCGTTAAAATCATCAGCTTTGCTCAAAACTGAACCATCGTAATCCTTAAATCCACCGTTCACTTCAGAGACCACCATGTGGGTAACGTTAAACTGAATGTTGGAATGACCTTTATCAAATGCCCATTTTGTTTGAGCCGATGCAAAGCCTGCTACAAGTGCTAGAAATAGTACTGAAATAATTTTTTTCATAGTTGTTTAGTTGTTTAACGATACAATAATAACGAATAAACTAATATACATGTTTAAACACGTAAGTAGAATTTTGTAACTACTTGACGATCAGATAAAAACATTTATCAAAGATTGAGCCAATACGTGAATTTTAGGACAAGGGATCTGAACTTTGGAGCCCCGATGTAGAAAAAATCACCATTTTCGAATGATTGTGCGAAGTAATTGTCTGTGTACACTAAGAATAAATCGGACGCTGGCCTAAATCTCCATTGCACTCTGGAGTTGATATTCATGTTGTTAATTTGATTGTTGTATTGAACATACGTAGTCCAGAATACTTTTCGGGAAAAGGTAAAGTCAAACTTGGGCCCAAGCAATACAAGGTCTGAGCTGTTGTAGGGTTTAGGCAGCCTGATGCGGTTGTAACTAAAATCCATCGAAAGAACAGCATATGGTTGAAGGCGATAACTTAAAGACCCGTCAATATTTTGGCGATATCCATTGTAGTATTGACCTAAGCGAGATTGAAAATTAAAAAATACTTTTTTGCGGGCGTTTGACACATAATTTATGATCACAGAATTCCATGTATACCCTGTTCCTCTAGGTAGTTTAAGACCACCAGATCCACTTGGATCGAAATCAGAAAATAAGTACACGTAGTCTCTTCTAATCCGAGTAAAGAAGCTTGCCGTATTTTGAAATTTTATATTGTACCATAGATTAGCGTCCCAATCTGTTGTATTGTATAAATCATTCCATTGATAATCGATGTCAAACCCTGGGCCATGGCTATTAATTATTTTTGATTTTGGGTAGAAGTAGTAGAATCCCTCGGGGGCAAAACGCTTGTATCGTTTTCTCCGAACAAAGCCAACCTCAGGATTAAAATTTGCTCCAATATCCTGATACAACAGTGACCAATTAAAGGTTGGTACCTGATAACTTAAGGAGGCCGAAGTTGAATAGGTGCTGTCCTTCTTTGCGTTGTCGAAACTACGATGGTAAAATAACTTGCCTGTCCATTTACTGTCTTTGGAGGCCAGGTTGTAATCAACACCAATTAACCTGTTATATGCAGTTGTATCGAATGCCTGCTTGTTAATCATCATTAGACCAACATTAGAGCGAGCAAATATTTTTCGTTGTACGGCCGCTACGGCATAATTGATAGATGGCAAGTTGATCGCGTTGTCTTCTGCCGCTTGCATGTCAAGCACACCTACTCGCCAGTTGTTATTAATTTTTCCGCTAAGGCGGGCACCTCCGTAAATTGGATTTTGGATATTTTGTCCTGTTGAGGGATCGCGTGTAACGCCAATCCTTCTTGAAAAGAATGGACGTGAGTTGGAATACCCAAAGCTGCCAAAGAGATCAGCGTTTTCTAGGAAGAATTGCCGTCTTTCAGGAAAGAAAATTTCAAAACGATCCAGGTTGGTTACCTGTTGATCTACTTCTACCTGCGAGAAGTCGGGGTTTACTGTAAGATCTAGATTAAGGGCCGAACTGACTGCGATTTTTGCATCGCCTCCAATTGTAATTTCGGAAGTACGAGGAGTACCTTCTTCAAAATTATGAGTGATCTTAGCTGCCGCATACGGAATCAGGGAAATGTTTCCTCCAGGCTTTTGCAACGGCCTATCCCAATGGAGCTTTCTAAGAAAGGCTAAATTAATGAGTACATAGGCTCGCGGCACAGGTGACCAAGTTGAGCGCTCCGTATAATGACTATCAATTCTGTAAAAGTTGATGTTCCATTCCTTAAGCCCTTCTTTGAAGCGAATAGATTTGAAGGGAATGGCCATTTCACATACCCATTTATCTTCGGTAATTTTTGCTTCTGAAAACCATTTGTTATCCCAACTCAAAGAAAGGTCGTCCCTATCTGTACCACCATTAGAAACCAGTCCTTCCCGCTGCACTCCAAACGGATTAACTCCAAATTGAAATGCATTTGTATTGTCCTGATACGTATCCAATACAAGCACAAATGAATCATTGGCTTCTCCTCTAAAATCTCTTCGTAGGGAAGGAGTTACATATTTCCTAGGCCCGTGGTTACGCATGATCGCAAACACATAAATGAAGTGATCATCATAAGTCATTCGAACTTCCGTAGGTACTTTCGCTGCAGAGCTATCAAAAGGAAAATATTGTCTGAAGTCTTTCGCCACATCAGCTGTTTTCCAATCCGGATCATCCATAATACCATCAACAGTAATTTTTGAAGTTGCCTTTCGAATATTTAGGCCTGGCAGCTGCGCAAACGCAGATTCAATGAGCAAAAGCAGAATTATTAAAAACCTTAAATGCACTTTAAAGAGTAAAATTTAAGGTGCAATAATAACGCTTTTAAGAAGCTCGTGTCTTATTTTTTGATAAGTGGTGTTACAGCTTGAGATAAAAATCTCTCATCAGCATTTTATAATCTTCTGTCCACTCTTCACCTTCCGCATGTAGAGTTAGTTTTTCGTTTGAGAGTTCCGGTGAGCCAAAAAAAAATTCAAAAAGCCATCGCTCTTGTGGTTTTCCTTCACGTGAATAGAATGCGAGCTGACGGCCAGGGTATAAATTATTTTCAAGTGCCAACGATTGAAATTGGTTTCCTTCTTCGAATGGAAGTACAACGGCAAGTTTACCTGATGGGTTAAGTAATTTGATAGCTAATGAAATTAACTCTTTATAATTGAGTGATCCTGTATGCCGCGCTTGTGATCTCTTTGTAGATGGCGGAAGTTGGCTATTGTTAAAGTAAGGAGGATTACTGATAATTAGATCAAAGAGCTTACTAGATGTAAAGTTTTGAAAAGCCTGGTGGTGAGTTGTTACCTTTTCAGGCCAGGGAGACATCTCCACATTTTCTTTTGCTTGTTGAGCATCTTCTTTCTCTATTTCAATTGCTTCTATCTTTGTATCAGAAGTTGTGCGTTGTGCAAGAATAAGTGAGATCACTCCTGAGCCAGCACCTACTTCGAGAATATTTTTGACACCCTCAACGTTTACCCACGCACCTAATAGGACAGCATCTGTTCCAACCTTCATGCTGCATTTGTCATGTTGAACGATGAACTTTTTGAATTTGAAGGGAGAAACTTTTTTCAAGTTAGAATGGAGTTGGTGTAAAGTACTTCAATTCAAAGTAAGCAATTACTTGGTATAGACTTTGAATGACTAGTATCAAAAGAATTAGAAATTAGCGATATGCTTAGTTCATTACAGGAAAATATTTTCACAAAGTAGGCAGTTATACTTTGTATACTTTATCCTCCCACTCCTTAAGTCTAGGATTCATCAATCTAAACCACATGGGTGGAACAAGTGCAATAATAATCATAGTAGGATAGCCAAACGGAAGTTGAGGACTTTCATTATAATGATCTAATACCTGGTAACGCTTGATGGCATTAGCATGATGATCAGAATGTCGTTGCAATTGAAAAAGGAAAAAGTTGCTAACTAAATGACTCGCATTCCAAGAGTGGAGCGGGTTTACTTGTTCATACTTGCCAGAAGATAGTTGTTTTCTAACAATTCCATAATGCTCCAAGTAGTTAACTAGCTCCAGTAGAGTGAAAGCCAAATAGCTTTGTACGAAGAAGAAGATGGGAATATTCCAAATTATTTTTCCACTAGGGTAACTAAACAGGAAGGTTATTAATGCACAAAAAACTAGAGGTAGAATAGCGAACCAAATCATTTCATTGTGAATGCTAAAAGTTGATTGACCGTTTCTCTTTAGCTTTTCTGATTCAAGTTTCCAGGCATGTGAATAGCCAGAGAAAACGGATTTGGTCCAAAACGAATAGAAGCTTTCATTCCTTCTGGCAGTTGCCGGGTCTTCTGGAGTTGCCACTGCCACATGATGGCCGCGATTATGCTCGATATAGAAATGCATATAGCATACTGTCATTAAGAGAAGCTTACTGTAAAATCGTTCAATGCTAGATTTTTTATGGCCCAACTCGTGGGCAACAGTTATACCAATGCCACCAGTCACCAATGAAAATCCTATACAAAAGCCAACCCATTCAAAAGTTGTTACAAGCAGGTTCTTACTGATGACATAGGCACCCCAAAATAGGAAAGACAATTGCACAAATGTCCAAACATAGGTAACAAATCGATAATAGAATTCTTCAGAGCTAATAGAGGATTCGGTCTTTGTTACATTGGAAGTATCGATCCCAACAATCTGATCGATCATGGGTATAAGAATTAAGGAGAAAAACATGGCGAGATAGTTCCATCCACTACCTAAATAACATCCAAGGATAACCAATGATGGTATGATAAACGCGGCAAAAAATCCTATCTTCTTCAAGAGTTTCATGCTATAAATTTAATTAATCATTGGCAATTTTGAATAGTACAGAATTAAACATCACTTGTTGAGGGTCGCAGCGTACTATAATTTTGCTAATCTTCATTTTAAGCTCAGCGCGATCACTTTCCATTAATTACGTTATCTTTGCAGATTATTTAACAAAATTTAATGAAATCATTTAATGAACTGGGGCTCTCAGCTGAACTTTTGGCATCGATCAGCCAATTAGGCTTTGAAACACCGACACCCATACAAGAACAAGCAATACCGATTTTGCTTAAGGGCAACACTGACCTAGTTGGTCTTGCTCAAACCGGAACTGGAAAGACTGCAGCTTTTGGTCTTCCGTTGTTACAATTAACAGACGAAAACAATCGCACCATTCAGGCGCTTGTACTTGCTCCCACGCGTGAATTGACTGTGCAGATCAGCACAGATTTAGAAAATTTTTCTAAAGGCAATCGTAACCTTAACATAGTAACTGTTTATGGTGGTGCCAGTATTTCTGATCAGATCAGGAAAATAAAAAGAGGGGCTCACATTATTGTGGCAACTCCTGGTCGCCTAATCGATCTAATCGAGCGGAAAGTAATTAACCTTGGAACCATCAAATATGTTGTTCTTGATGAAGCTGATGAAATGCTCAATATGGGCTTTAAAGAAGCTATTGACGACATATTATCAGGAACGCCCAAAGAAAAAAACGTGTGGCTTTTTTCGGCTACTATGCCAAAGGAGGTTCGTGAAATTTCGAAAAATTACATGGTCTCGCCACAAGAGGTTACCATGGGTGAGCGCAATCAAGGAAATGAGAACATCGATCACCAGTATATCGTAATTGATGAGCGCAGTAAGTATTTGGCGTTGAAACGAATTGTTGATTATACTCCCGACATTTTCGGAGTTATTTTTTGCCGAACAAAAATTGACACGCAAAAAATTGCTGAGCATTTGATCAAGGATGGCTACAATGCAGATGCTTTGCATGGTGATCTTTCACAAATGCAACGCGATAAAGTAATGCGCAGTTTTAAAAATAAAACACTTCAACTTTTAGTAGCAACTGACGTAGCAGCACGAGGAATTGATGTTAGTAGTATTACCCATGTTATTCATATGAATATGCCTGACGAAATGGAATACTACACGCACCGAAGTGGCCGTACAGCAAGGGCTGGTAAGAAAGGAATTTCATTGGCAATTGTTTCAAAGAGGGAAGTTGGACGAATTCAACAGATTGAAAGAAACCTAAAGCGCAGGTTTACGAAGATTAATATCCCTACTGGTGATGAGGTATGTCAGAAAAAGTTAATGGAGTTCGTTCATAAGCTACGCACAGTAGAAGTCAACGAAGAGGAAATAGATAGTTTCTTGCCAGAAGTTTTTCATGAATTGATTGATTTTAGCAAAGAAGAAATCATTAAGAGGTTTGCTTCCATCGAATTCAATCGCTTCCTGGAGTACTATCGTGATGCACCAGATCTTAATAAGGCGGATAGAACAAGAAGTTTCGAAGATGGTGGATACGATAGAGGTGCAGCAAGCACCACCAGTGACCGTGTCTTTATCAATGTTGGTAAGATGGACGGCTTGGACCCTGGTTCGTTGCTTGGCTTGATTTGTGATTTTGGAGAAGTAAATAAAACTCAGGTTGGGAAAATTGATTTAAAGGGTGCTTACTCGTTTGTAGAAATTGATAAAGCTTTTACTCAAAAAGTAATGCAGGGTTTCGATGGCGTTGAAGTCAGAGGAAGAAAGGTCCGTCTTGAACTAACAGGTGCACCTAGAGAAAGAGATTCAAGAGATTCTGGTCCATCAAATTCTGGAGAAAGAGGTGAAAGAAAAGAGCGTGCCTGGGGTGGTAAGAAAAGCAGTGGCGGTGGAAGTGGTTATGGTGGTGGTTCTAGAGGTGGCCGAAGCGGAAGTGGCCGAAGTAGAGACGGTGGCAGTAGGGAGAAAAGAAGGTATTAAAAAAATACTAGTTTAATTTTCGGAGGCCATTTGAAAAAGTGGCCTCTTATCAGTTGAATAATTCCAATCAATTTCTTTCATCTGTTCTTTATTTGTTTCGACAAACAAATTGTATCTCTGTGCGATAAGATCGTAGTCTGTGCGGTAGAAATTCACTCGCTGATCAGCAATTTTGATATAATCAATTAACGATTTCAACTCTTCTTTTTGAACAAACGAGGAATTTGTTTCGGCCAGGCTTACTATCTCGGTAATAAGAGAGTTAGAGGCAAAATCATACTCTTCTACAACATGTTGATTGAACATTGTTTTTTGGTTGAACCGGATCAATTCCACTTGTTCCAGTCTTTGCTCAAGAGTTGTTAATTGACTTTTATCAAATTGACGAGTGGCTGCCATGTTATTTAGAAGTTCATGCAACGACTGTAATTTTTTGTTTTCGTCTTTCACCATCACGTTCCAAGTTATCAATAAACTGTCTTGTAGGTTTAGGTATGTTTCAGTTAATGAATCTATTTGTGTATAGGAATGAGTTTCATGAACGGTTGTTCTGAAATTGCACGAAACCAGTAGAGTAGAGCTGCAAATAAAAAATAGCCTGACCCCAATTTGTTTTAACATACCTACGATAAACTATTGAACGCAATGCAAGTATAGAAGTTTGAGTTCAATTGTACGGTTGGATGTAATATTTTATAGTGGTTTGAACTGTTCGAATGCTTCCCTGCAGTCTTGACAAAAATGAATTGAACGACAAAGAGTTGGACCAAATGGATTTTTAAGTACTGTATTGGTTCCATTGCATCTAGGGCAAATTGCATTTTCAAGAATTTCTAAGTCTGTAAAAAGTTTGTTGGAGGGGGGTGGAGCAAGCCCAAAACTCTTTAATGCTTTTTTCCCCTTTTCAGAAATCAATTCTGAAGACCACGGTATGCGAAAAGAAATTTCTACAATTGGATGTTTGATTCCTTTACTTTGCAAAGTTTCAATCACTTCGTTTTTCATCATTTCCATTGCAGGACATCCAGCAAAAGTAGGGGAGAGCTCTACACGAACATGGTCCTTGTCTAGTTCAACATCGGACACAACGCCAAGGTCTACTATAGATATCACTGGAATTTCCGGGTCTTTTACTTCCTCAAGCCAAGAGTAGATTTCGGATACAGTTAGCTCCTTCTTCATGTTTTAAGGATAACTTATTGGAAAGGACTTTGGGAGAATCTGATTGAGGTGATGCTTCAAATGTTTGACATAGTCAGCAGCGAGCCATACAATGGAGTGAAGTTCTACTTTATCTCTTCCAGTGTTGCACATTAGATTTTCATTTTCAGCTGGTATATTTATCAGCACTTCGCAAATCTGATGGTTTATAAGTTTCCAAAGTTGAATGATGTTTTCTTTCTCCATTCCTTGGTAATTGTTAGCAGCAACCCAGAAGTCTTGCTGGTAAATAATTTTTGGATGGTCTTCATACTGCCCGCAAATAAATCTTCGCAGGTTGTTACTAGCTGAATCAATTAAATGGCCGAGCACTTCTTTTTTACTCCACTTTTCTGAATTGGGCTTTGCAGAAAAAAGTTCATTAGGGATATTCCTGATGGCTATTGAGAACTCACCAATAATCTGGGATAATTCTTGAGCTGTATTTTTAGGAGTTACCATTTGGCCGTAGGATCAATTTTAAAGACTTCACTCATTTCATTTAGTAATGGCTGCAGGTGTTCGCTGTGTTTACCAAGTCGACCGCCAAGAATAGGCTCTTGTAGCAGCAAGTCAGGGAGATGGAGGCTAGTTTGATTAATAACTTCTTCGACTTTCAATAGCCATTGTGATTTCAGTTCTTTTTCTCCAAGAAAGACGCCAGATTCGATCAACTCCTTTTCAAATGAGGATTCTTCAAAAATCCCTAGGGCATATGGAAAGGCTAAGTTCAATGAGTTCTGCAACCTAGAAATACTTTCTTCTGTAGCCATACCAAGTTGTTTTATCCACGTGTTTGCATGTAGGGTATGGTAGCGTAGCTCACCTCTTACTTTTCTTGCCACTTGCGCTAATGGTTCAAAGGATGAGTTTTTCAAAAGCTCAAAACGCAGCGCTTCAGCAGTATCAAATAAAAAATGACGAATCAGGCTAAAGTCATACTCTCCATTTGGTAGTTCTGTTAAAATGCAATTGTGGTACTGATTTGCATTTCGAGTAAAGGCAATCGTATCCGGATCACCCTCACCAAGTTGTTCAAGGATAGAATAAATAGCGAGGCTGTGCCCGATTTTATCTTGGGCCATGGAAGAAAACGCAATGTCTTCTTCTAACAAAGGCCCAAACCCTGTCCATTCAGAATTGCGATGACCAAGTATCAATTCATCATCAGCCATCTTATAAAGAAGTTCTTTTATTGCTTCGTTGTTTGCCATCAGACTTTTTTACTTTCTTTTTCGAGAAATTCTTTTAATCTGTCACCACCTTTATAATCAGCCGCATCCCTAAATTTCTTTTCTGGTAATGTCAACCAAAGATCTTCTTCTGCTTCTTTTGTAAATCGAATGGTAGAAAAAGGAATCGCCCATATGTTATAGATCACTTTGTCACTGTTGAAATATTTTTTTGCGATTTGAAAAGCTTGCTTCACATCGGTAGCCAATACGGTTCCTGCGTGCACATGCTGTTTGCCTCTTTTAGGAAGATGATAAATTTCATACTTCTCTTTTAATGTGTTACTTTCTGCGGTGTCAGCAATGAGATCGTATGCACTTTGTTTCCCTTCTGTTAATGGGGAGACAAATACTTCTTTTGTATCTACGACATAAAGCGAAATACACGTGAACCTTCTTGTAAATGTTTCTTTTGCTAGTATGTATGCGAGGTCTATATTCGGGGCATGAACGATTCCTTCGTGTTGAAAAGGCTTTCCTTCCTTAGGTTGTACAAATACTTCATACGTATGGAATTGATCCAATGGAGGTTTAAGAATTACCTTACCGACTTCACCAATCTCAGGAAGGCGTTCAACACGTGGGTCAAGGGACTTCATAATTTTCTGAGCGATCGTTCTTGATTCAAAATGATTTTTATTTTAATGGTTACTTTTAAAGGACTCTTAAGCCAAAGGAGTAACATATTTTGTTTTGGGTGATTTCAACGCATCCCGAACCCACTTGCCACGCTCTTCTGCTATCCTTCTCACTTCAAGACGTTCCTTGTTGCAAGGACCATCTCCATTGATAACGCGCTTGAACTCTTCCCAGTCTGGTTCTGTGTATTCCCAGCGACCAGCCTCCGAATTTTTTTTCAGCTTCGTATCTGGAATGGTAAAACCAAGTTCCCATATTTTAGGAACATACATATCGAGGAATTGATTTCTCATATCATCATTGGTGCCCATCTTCACTTTCCATCTCATTAATACTTCGGTGTGTACAGAAATTTTATCGGACGGACCAAAGAAATGCATCATAGGTGGCCACCACCTGTTTAGTGCATCCTGAAACATTTCTCGTTGAAGTTGTGTGCCCGAGGCTAAATAGATGACACAATGATGACCATACTTTAAATGAAATGATTCTTCCGCGCAAATTCTATCTAGCGCCCTACAATATGGACCATAGCTTCCTTTTGCATTAGCCAATTGATTGACGATCGCCCCTGCGTCTACTAGCCAGGAAATAAAACAACAGTCGGCCCATGTAAAGGTGGGATAATTGAAAATGTTCGAATACTTTGATTTGCCTGTTATCAAATCATCGATCATTTGTTCACGAGATTTACCAAGTGTTTCTGCTGCACTATAAAGCAATTGAGCATGACCTACTTCATCTTGCACTTTGGCCATCAAAGCCATTTTGCGTTTAAATCCAGGTGCCCGGGTAATCCATGTACCTTCTGGTAAAGCGCCAATGATTTCGCTGTGGCCATGTTGCTCAATCATACGAATGAGTTGTTTGCGATAAAGCTGGGGCATCCAATCTGAAGGTTCAATTTTTTCACCTCGGTCAATTCTTGCCTCAAAGGCTGCGAGTTTTGTGGGGTCTTCTTGAGCAACGGAATCTGTTCGGATTCCCTCAAATGTATTTCCTCCTCCGTACATGATATGAGTTTTCTTTGGCTAACAAGTGTTTGCCAAAGGTAAGAAAGAAGTACAAGGGAAGGTTAGAATCCGCTAGAAAAGAAATGATATGTAAACCAGGCAAATTCCTATCCTGAACTATTTTTTTAGTCCGTTCACCAGCATATCGGAGAGTTGCTGGCCTAATTCTTTTGGTTGAATGACAGATCCTGGATCATACCATTGTGGCATCCAGTTTAGGGATGAAAACAATGTCATTACGGCAAGTTTTGTATTGATCGTTGATTTGAACTCTCCATTTTTAACTCCAAGCTCAATCATGGCTTTGAAGCGGTTTATGTAATTGATACGGAGCAAAAGAAAGTCACGCAGGAAGGGTTGGCTAAGATGGCGGTGCTCATTCATAAACACAGCAGATGCTGTAAGGTCTTTTGCCATTACCTCCACATGGCCAATTATTCCCAGCCTAAGTCGCTCACTTGCTGAAACATTTAACTTTTCAACCTCCACGAGGGATTTTCTGAATTCAGAAGCCATGTCGAAGCATAGACTATGAAGAATTTCCTCTTTTGATTTGATATGGGAATAGAGACTAGCCGCCTCAATACCTAGTTTTTGCGCCAGATCGCGCATGGATGATGCAGCATAGCCCTTCTCACGGAAAAGTTCTGCTGCTTTGCGAATTACTTGCTCTTTACGGGATAAATTTACTACGGCCTCCATCAACAGTTGGTCTTATAAATAACCGAAGATAATTAATTAATTTTGAAATATGATGAATTGCGCATGATTTTCACCTCTATTAAGGGATACTTCTACAAGCTCTATAACATTTGTTACCTTCTTGTTCTAGTTCCTCTTGCACTTTTCCTCTTTCTTTATTTCCAGGCGCAAGTAGAAAAAATCTTACCACTCATTCAAGATCAGGTTCTTCTTCTTGTCATAAATTCAGGGCTTTTTCTTTCAGCTGTTGTTGGCCTTGTTGGTGGTCACATTTATCTAAGCAAGCAATTTGCCATTGTAAAAAAAGAGGTTGGCCTTGGTGATAAGATGGATCGCTATTTTCCCCTGGCGTTGGTGCGAATAAGTTTGGGCTCATTGTCCGCCTTCTTCATGAATATTGGATTTTTCCTTACTGGTAGTCTGTATTTTGCAATTGCCTTTGGGTTAGTGATGTTTTGGATCTGGTGGCAATGGCCAACACCTAAGCGATTTTGTGATGATCTTTCTGTTCGCAATGACGAGCGGGAATTAATGCTCAAGAGTAAAGATGCCTTTTAAATACTTATTGTTTCAAGTTAAACTACTCAACTTGTAACAATAAGCGTTGAACTAACGGCCTACAGTGTTATTCCAAAGCTAAAGGCATTCAATTGTGGACCTTTGCCAGTTGCAAATAGCTCGCTTGTGTCATAGTTAATGAACAAGTCAATATCATTAAATCCAATCTGTGCTCTTAAACCATAACGAATATTGTTAAGATAGAAGTTATCGCGTTCGCGGTTTTTGCGTTTATCTCCATCCTCTTTATAAACTTGCTTAGAGTAGCTGTCAATCCGGTAGCCGACATATGGACCAATACCTATTCGAAAGGAATCTGAGCCATAGCCTTCAAAGAGGGAAGATCTTCTTCGATTGCCACTAAAGTCAAGTATGGGAACTAATGACGCATTTATATAGGTGGCAGTAAGTTTGCTTTTAATGAAGTTAATGTCACGAATATCTTCTGAAAAAATTACACCTGTATCGTCCTTTGATATAGCCGTGCGAGCGTTCTGAAATTTAAAATTATACCAGCTTACTCCACCGCCCCATTCAATGAAAAATTTACGTGCAACCCGTGTGCGTTGAATGGAGTTAAGCCCGACATACCAGGATCCCCACGGTTTCACGGTATATAGCTCATTGGTTTGATCTGGAAAGCTACCGTTGGATAAATAGTTATTTGTCCCTAGATCTATGTTAACGGAGTGATACGTTCTTCTTCCACGATAGCTCTTGCTTTCCTGAGTCTTGAAATTGTTGCTGCTCCAATTTTCTTCTTCCTCCTTTGCAGGCTCAA
Organism: Bacteroidia bacterium; assembly: GCA_031384515.1. Taxonomy (GTDB): domain Bacteria; phylum Bacteroidota; class Bacteroidia; order Cytophagales; family Cyclobacteriaceae; genus ELB16-189. The sequence continues at coordinate 32,191 of JANNAQ010000080.1, read as the reverse complement.
TCATTGTAACTTGCCTTTCGGTAACTATAGAAACAGAATCTTTTAGGTATTCCATGGAAGGTTTTTTGCTACTGGTAGTATCTTCATTTTCAAGCTTGGTAATCATGTCTGACATTAATGCTTGAAAATCGTAATGCTTAAGCGTTTCTAAATCTTTTTTGTCTTTAATGGCGAATATCACTTTGCTTCCTTCGCCTACGCGGATTATTACTGAATCAGCTGCTTTTGTTTGCGCCTGGGGGATCTGACTGAAGGCCAAAACCAAAATCAAGATGGATAAACATTTCTTTCTCATATTATTGTTTTTTCTGTTTGTCTTTTTTGAAGTTCAATGCAAATAAATCGTCTTTTGCTTGGCGAATTTCACCCAAAGGGCTATCACTATTTTTAGCCTCTCTTGCAAATTCAAGTGCCTTTTGTAAGCCATTTTTCTTTTCTACCACTTCTGCTACTAATGGAGTTTCTTTTTTTTGAGGCAGTATTGATTCAAGTCGGTATTCGATAACAATAGGTTGTTTTTTTATTGTTGTCTCAGCAATTACTTCCATGGGCAAGATTTCAGCAACGAGTGGCTCATCTTCAATTTCCTTTACCATAACTTGTAATGATGGTGGATTGACCGTTGTTGGGTTTACTGACTTTGATTCCTTTTTTGCTTTAGTAATTAAAATAGTCTCAGTTAAAAGAGGTTTGCCGAGGCTATCTCCCATTAATTTATTTTCAACTGATGACTCAGCGGGTAGAAGTTTAGACTGCTCGCTCACATATTGTTTTGATTCCCTGTTATCTAACAAAACTATAGTAGTAACGAGTAAGCCAATTAGCAACACAGCAGCAATTGCACTGAACCAAGCAAATCCCTTATTTTTTTTTGAGCGTTTGGCGTTCAGTTTGATCCAAGCATCTCCGCTAGGCTCTAGGGTGAGATCTTCTAATTTCCTTTTGAAAAGATCATCTAACTTGTTCATATGTCTTTTTCTTTAGCTTCCTTCATTTCTATGTTTTCCAATTCTATCAATCGCTTTTGCAATACAGCTCTAGCTCTACTAAGTTGTGATTTGGAAGTGCTCTCGTTGATGCCCAACTCCTCCCCAATTTCTTTATGGGAATATCCATCGATGGCATACATGTTGAAGACGATTCGATAACCACTCGGCAATTCTGAAATTAGCTTTAGTAGATCTTGTGCTTCTAATTCATTTTCTAATCTTTCGAAATTTGGCTCCTTATCAGCCGCTTCGATGTCTGTTTCTACATACATGCTTTTATTTCTTCGGAGGTAGCTTAATGATTCGTTTACCATTACCCTCCTAACCCATCCCTCAAAGCTCCCTTCATTTTTGTACTGATTGATCCGGTCCAGTATTTTTGTGAAGGCTTTTACCAAAACGTCCTCTGCTTCCATTTTATCCTTTATATACCGGCTGCAAAGGGCAAACATCTTTCCTGAAAATCGCTCATAAAGAAGCTTCTGGGCGTGTCTGTCACCCCTTTTGCAGCCTTCAATCACTTCGATTTCACTTGCCCGGTAAATCTGGAATCCCATTTAAATGCTTTCAGTAACTAGATGCAGAGTTGGCTCAAGAGGTTGCATGATATCTGTAATTATTGTGCGAGACTCTTGACATGAGGCAGGTGATTTAAAGTATAGTTTAAAATCTCTTTCCTAGTCCCTTGGTGTGTAATTGATGGAGATTGTAATCCAGGAGTATTTTCTGGGTAGTACGGTAACAGGGCTTATATGGTTCTCGTTATCAAAAACATTTGCATAAAGCCCCTTATCTTCTTTGACAAAGATGGAATAGCGTCCGGGTTCTAATTTTATTTTAAAGGATCCATCAACTTTGCAGAAACCTCTGGCGGCAAGCTTAGTACGAACCTTTACAAAAAAACCCTCCTCCAATTCTACTTCAGAAGGGGTAGCCAGCTCGTAAACAAATATCTCTCGGACCATTCCATGCTGAGGTATATGTTTTTTTTCAGTCTCAGTTGTTAGGTTACCATTGACCCAAAACAGTTGGCCTTGAACACCCTGCCGCTGAGCAATTGCAGAAAAAGTACTTAAGGCAAAGAATAGGTATGTGAGTAGAGGTTTCAACTTATACTTTTACGAATATTTTCTTTTTGTACATCCACCACAGAATTACTAAAAAGAATGTTACTAGAGTTATTGCAAAAAGTAAGGAGGCAGTATATGGGGCCAGCCATCCAGCATATAGGTTTTGGTATAAATATGACCAAAGTGAAACCTCCTTGCCTTCTTCGATGGTGATCTTGGTCCTGATTAGAATTTTGGCAAGCAAACCGGAGGCTACAAATACAAAAATGGCGTTCATCCCATAATAAATGAAAGGGGTTGACCACCTTTTGATGCCCTGAACATCAATTAGCCAATAGCACGCAGCGAGAAATTGCATTGCAATTCCAGCCGTATAGAATACAAAGCTACTTGTCCAAAGAGACTTATTAATTGGGAATACAATTCCCCATGCGAGACCTGCCACGATGAGAATTGCTCCAGTAAAAAATAGCCATGTCGTTTTCTGGGCTGGTTCCTTGACTGAGGTGAAAAGTTTTCCTGTTAGCATACCTAGAATACCAGTGCTAATAGCAGGCAGCGTGCCTAATACTCCCTCAGGATCCCACGTCTTACTTTTAGCCCATAGATGTCCATTAAGTAAAAGCCTATCCAGCCACGCCCCCAGATTTGTTTCAGGTTCAAGATTGGCGCTGCCAAAATTAGGTACCGGCACCATTGTCATCAGCATAAAATACCCAACTAACAGAATGATGACTGCACGAATTTGAGCCAACCAATTCGTCTTCATGTATAGAAGTGAACAAAAGAAGAATACTAAACTTATGCGTTGAAGCACTCCGGGAACCCTTACTGTATCGAAATTAAATCCAGGAAATAGGCTTAGGAAAATTCCTAAGGAAAAGATGATAAGCGAACGCTTCAGGATTTTTAAAAATATTTTTCTGGTGAGGCCTTCAATCAGTTTGGTTTGGTAGGCAAAGTGAATGGAGACACCAACTATAAAAAGAAAGAATGGAAAGATTAAATCTGTTGGAGTACATCCATTCCAATGAGCATGCAGCAGGGGAGGATAGACGGTATCCCAACTGCCGGGATTATTTACAAGGATCATGGCAGCTACCGTCATGCCACGAAAGACGTCAAGTGAATAAAGGCGTTCTGATTTTTGCATTCGGCAAAGTATGTATAGGATTGATAATAATATCAAAGGTTAAAATTTATCTTTGATCTTTAAAATTATTCCATATGAAAGCCCCAAAATTGTGCTTAGTCGTCCCCTGCTTTAATGAAGAGAAAATCCTGTTAGATTCTTCTTCACAGTTAGAAACAATTTTTAAGACATTGATTGACTCTAAAGTAATAGACACCGGTAGTTTTATCGTTTTCGTGGACGATGGTAGCCGAGATGCCACTTGGCAAATTATTGAATCCCTAAATCAGAGGGCAGCCTTTATTAAGGGTCTTAGGCTTTCAAAAAACTTTGGACATCAAAATGCGCTATTAGCCGGTCTGGCTTCTTTCCATCAAAGTGCAGATTGTTGTATAACAATTGATGCTGATTTACAAGATGATGTTCACACCATTCACAAAATGATTGAGAAGTATTTAGAGGGTAATGATATTGTTTATGGAGTTCGAGATAAACGTGATAACGATTCGTTGTTTAAAAAGTATACGGCAATTTGGTTTTATAAAATAATGAAATTAATGGGAGTAGACCTCATTTATAATCATGCTGATTTCAGGTTATCCAGCAGGCGGATACTAACCGAACTATTGAGATTCAATGAAATAAATTTATTCCTTCGAGGTATCTACCCGCTCTTAGGCTTTAAGAGCACTAATGTTTATTATAATCGCCTTGAGCGAAAAGCAGGAGAGACAAAGTATCCATTCTTTAAAATGTTGTCTTTCGCGTTGACGGGAATTACGGCATTTTCAGTTAGACCATTGCGTATTATAACTATAGTGGGTTTTTTTATTTTTATAGCAAGTCTTGGTGCAACTGTGTATGCTTTATACTCATACTTATTCAATCATTCCGTCAAAGGCTGGATGTCCATCGTGTTGCCCATGTATTTATTAGGTGGGATTCAATTGCTCTTTATGGGTATTCTGGGAGAATACCTATCTAAGATTTACATCGAAGTAAAGAATCGTCCTCGATATGCAATAGAAACAGAGTTGCGATGAATTTACCTATTTTCGCCAAACTGAACTACTTGTTTGGTTACTTCGATCAATTGTTATCATTTCGTAAATCAGATATCCCCATATCAAAACACACGGGAATGCTTTAAACGAATATTTTAGTATTAACTCCTTGTATAGAAGAGATGGGAATATAGTAGGTGACAAACTGGTGAAAACAAAGGCGAAAATCATCAATGCAATTACAGCCTTTGGGTAAGGACGATTATAGAGAGCAAACCATAAGGCCACCCCGGAAAATGCAATTATGTAAGTAGATCCTTCTGAGCTGCTGCTGAAAATCACAACAAAGATAAGAACAGAACACAAAAGAAGTTGTTGGAATATCTCATCCTTATATTGAGATATTCTAAGGTAGGGAACAAAAAACAATAGAATACCCGGTATTAAGAAATACAACGAGGATACAGTTGGATTTCCGGTTACTCTACGATAGATACCCATCACAGAAAAATCCTGATACGTCACTAGATTGGCATTTTTTGCATCTTTCAACGACAATGCATTAAACCAATCTATATATGATTGGAAGATAAATTCCGGAGTGGAGATGGCCATAGGCAGCACAAAGAAAATCACAGACCAAACCAAACAAAATAACATCAACTTAATCTTATGCTTTGAGAAAAAGAAAAATGCCAAACCAACAATTGTATATAGTTTGATAAATGCTCCAAACATAATGAGGAAGGCTGCCCACATGTCTTTCTCTTCCTTAATCAAGCAGTAGGAAAGAATGATTATTGCGGCCATCATTGGATTTGACTGTAGATTAACAAAAGCAGTGAATAACTCATTAGTAATAAGCCAATAGACAAGCACCTTCTGTTCTTGCTTAATGGGTAGACTTCTTATGGCATAAAATAGAAACAATGCGTTAATGATTACCCACAAAATAATGCCAATGGCATTTGGCATTAATGCGAAAGGAGCAATAACAAGGCTAAAGAATGGACCATAATGATTATTGTCGTAGTATATTTCGGGATATTTTTTAAAGAGATGCTCTTCATTTACTACGTGATGATAGACATATTTAAATAGAAGATAATTATTGTAACTGCCTTTCGAGTATTGCTTAATACCCGCAAAAACTGCTAACAGAATCCAAAGTGTAAGAATGAATTTTGGTTTTTGGAGTATGTTAATTAATTCTTTTATCCTCATATTGATAATTTAACTACTTAGTCTTGTAAGATTTCTCAAATGCTAAGAGAGTGCTGAATTGATAGTCTCTTTTTTTCATCCAATTTATCCAAAGATGAAATTGATCAATCATTTGATGGCCTGACTTTTTAGAAACAAACTTTGGTAACCCGAATTTTGAATTTTTGAGATCAATAAATTCCCATGGATGAAAATATATATTTAAGTAGTGATCATTGTTCATTGTTATCATACAAGCAGCGCGATAGACCCATTGTGGTAGATGGTGAAAGGAAAGCCAGAATAAAGGCACTCGTAAAAAAGGTGTGGCTGAGGCAGGTATTTGTAGCAACTGGCCTGTTTTAAAGATTGTACGTGACTTAAAAAAGTTATTATATCTGCCAGGAAGGTAAACTGGGTTCAAAGACGAGTTATAACTGTATCCAGCATCCTGTATGGCTTGGTCTTCTACAGCCATCATTCTCGCCATTCTAAATCCCTTAACGGATGATCCTGAAATTTTCTCAAGCTCTAGTTTAGATTGAAGTAAGTGCTCCTTTTTAAACTGCGAGTGAAAGTATCCATGAGAAGCCAGTTCATGACCTTCTGAAGTAATTCTATGAATCAAATCTGTTGCCTTTGAAGCAAAGACAACTGTGCTAAAAAATGTGGCACTGAGTTTATGCTCTGTTAGTATATCTAAAATAATTTTAGTTCCCATTGATGAAATACTAATTTGCTCATCGATGGGAATGTTTTTTCCGTACTCCATCGGCATATCAAATTCTTCAATATCAAACGAAAGGAGGACTACATTTTTAACTGGGTTGTCACCCGATGCTTTCATTTTGTGTTTGTTTTTGATAGTTGGAATCCCTTATTAAGTATTGGGGACGGTGGGTTGATTGAATGGCAATCTTACTAAGGTATAAGCCTATGATTCCTAACATAAATAGTTGAAGGCTTCCGAAAAAGATAATAGAAATGATGAGTGACGTCCAACCAGGAACAGCTTGCCCAATAAAATAACTAATAAGTGCATACGGGATTAGTATAAGCGACAAGATGAAGAATAGCAATCCAACATAGGCAACAAATTTAAGAGGCCTTATACTGAAAGCAGTTATTCCACGGAAAGCGAATGATATCATCTTTTTGAAGCTGTACTTGGTTTTACCAGAGTATCGTGAATTAGGACTATAATCCACTGCTGTTTGACGGAAGCCAGCCCATTTGACAAGTCCTCTTATAAAAAGCTCACTTTCCTTGAACCCCTTAAAAGCATTTACAACATTGCGATTAATGAGCCGAAAGTCGGCAGTCCCTTTTTCCAGGTTTAAATCAGATGCCCAATTTAGAAATTGATAAAAGAGGTCTGAGGTTGTTCTCTTAAACCACGAAATGTTTTGATGATCTTTTCTTCGTGTATAGACGATGTCGTACCCTTCTTTCCATTTATCGAGTAAGTTCTTAATAACTTGAGGAGGATGTTGTAAATCGCAGTCCATCGTGATTATAGCATCTCCTGTAGAAAAATCAATACCTGCTTTGATTGCATATTGATGCCCAAAATTTCTTGATAACTCAATATAGAATACGCGCTTGTCTAGGAGGGTTAAATCCTTAACAGCCGCTAGTGTACCATCTTCACTTCCGTCATCGATGAAGATAAATTCGTAATTATACTCTTGGTTTTCTGATAAAGCGATATTTATTTCATTATAAAGTGCTCTGATATTAGAAGCTTCATTGAAGGAAGGTATAATGATGGATATTTTTTGCATGGGATTGCTTCAACTTTAGTACACCGGGTATACAATAACAAATCTATAGTTTATAGATTGAATATTCTTGTGAATCATAAACTTTTGGTAACTCAAGATTTATGTTTGAATTAAATATTTTCAGAACAACAACAAATTTACAGCCTTTACTTTTTATAGCATTGAGGAATCCTTTATCCAATAAATTTTCATTATGTGTATTCCACCCACGTCTATGCGCACAATACATAGGGGTTGGGCTTCCTTCTGAATTAATTGCGATTAAATCGTTTGGCATTGTAAATCGATTAAGGTTTGATTCTAGTGATATAAGTGAAATATAAGGCTGACGGATTGAAAACACGTGTATTTGGTCACCAATCCCTTCTGCGCAAATAGCTAATAGTAGAATCATAGCTGTTCGTTTTGACTTTAATTGCGAAAGCCCTAGGCCGACAAGGAAGGCAAAAAATGGAATAGCTACTAGCGGATAATAGCCATTTACTGCAAACCACCTCCCAGACTTAACTACAAATATTAAAAATGTAATCATTGGAATAGAGAATGAGACGATCCCAATCCATTGTTTATTTCTAACCAATAGAAACAAACTTAGTAAAAAGACACCCAACCCGCTATACTTTAATGGGGTAATGAAGAATTGCTTAAGCGCAGGAGCCCATTCATTTACTAATTGTTCAAATCCGCGGTTGATTGACATCCCCATAAAAAAATAGCCTCCAAACTGATAAGTTGAATTAAGGTATGGAACCCAAATGAAATACCAGTAGTAGACTGTTCCAAGTATTAATGCGGAGCCAAGAGAGATAACAATTTTCCTGCTTATGGAGATGTGCCTTATAAATAATGGAATTGCCAAGCAGGTTAAGATTGGCGCTGCTGATATTTTAGCAAGGCAGCCAAACATTCCTAAAACTATGAAGATGAAAAGACTGGATGTCTTCCCATTTTCCAAATATTTAAAGCCATGGTATAAGCTTATTATGCAAAGTGATGCGGCAAAAACGTCTGGAATAGTTATTCGAGAATATGAAAACCACATGGACACTAGAAGTGTAATAGAGCTATAAAATGCTGAAGATTCTCCAAAATAATTCCGAATGATTTTATAGAAGTAAAGAGTTCCGATCGATGTGATTATTAGATTAATTAGTCTACCATACCAGCTTTCGAAACCGAATACTTTTGAAACGAGGAAGATTAAGTAATTGAATATAGGAAACTCGACACCAACGATTCCTGATAATTCTCCAGCAGAGTCAGTTCTTGGGTATAAAATGTTTGAATCAGTTTCATAGAAATTTCTAGCTATCATCAATACATCCGTTTGTCTCCAGGTCGAAGCGGCATCAAGAGGTGGATTGGTTATTCCGTACAATCGGATTACAAAAAATAAAACAATCCAGAATCTAATGTCTTTGGAAAGCAGAGGTATTTGGTTTTTTAAATTCATCTGCATTTTGATTTTGAATAGATGTTTGGTTTTTCCATTTTTTTTGACTGCCACAATTTAAGGATTAAAATCAATTGCCCTTTGGCGTAAGGATATAATTTGTGCGGCTTCGGTGCAACGTAAGTCCATTAACTTTCTGACAATCAAGTCCATTTTTTTCAGCTATCTGACGAATTGATTGCTCTGAGAGCTTCAGAAGTTTCACGCTCTTTGAAAGTTTTCTGTACTCTGAAAACATTAAATAAGTAATAAATTTAACAAAGACAAGCGGTCGTCCTTTTTTAGTGCACTGGAGGAGTAATGAAATTGCATCTCTAATTGCTGATGTATTAGAATCAATAACATCAGCAATTATAAGTTTCCCTGTTTTTTTTATGTATAGTCTAAGGTTATTAATAATATTATCGAGCTCAGTATCATTTTCAAGATATTGGGTTATGCTCAATAGCGCAACAAAATCAAATTCTCGCCAATTGCTTTTCGAATGTCTCTTTATTTAATTGAGTATCTGATGAGAGGTGGAGGAACAATAAATCTGGGTGATTAATTTTATTTTGCTCAACATAAGATTTGTTTATATCTGCTCCTGTTACGGAAATACCTAGATCAACTAAATAATCGACTAAGAAACCAGGGCCGCACCCATAATCAAGGACTTTATCAGTTGGTTTTAGTTGAAAAAGCTTTTCCATTTTAGATGCATAGAAGGTGGTGCTAATCTTCATGACCTTATCAAAGGAATGCTTTGGATCTTTCCAAAAATGACTCCATCCTCTTGAGTTCATTAAAAATATTTTAACCTTGAAATTAGATACCCTTAAATAACTCTACTATTTCTAAATACTCTGGAATAGCTGTTTTCCAGCCCAACTTTGATTCAATCAGTTTTGAAAACGTGGCAGCACTTTCAATTTCACCATGCGTAATAAAAGTCATTTTCGGACTCCTTTTAAAATTTGAAAGCCATTTCATTAACTCCGATTGATCGGCATGAGCGGAAAGTCCTTGGATTTCTCGAACATGACAATTTACAGGAACATCTTCGCCAAAAATTCTAATTGATTTTTCTCCTTCTATTATTCTCCTTCCGCGTGATCCAGCGGCTTGAAATCCTGCAAATAATACCGTGTCGTTTGCCCTTCTCAGCCGATGAAACAAATGGTGCAATATCCGCCCACCTGTAGCCATGCCACTTGCTGAAATTATTATACTAGGTTTTTTTATTTCATTTAATGCTTTTGAACTTTCTCGAGTATTGCAAAAGTGTATGTTTGCCGCATCAAAAATGCTGATAAGCTTTTTCTTTTCTTTCCTTACTGTTATTTTATGCATGGAACTATGTCTTTCATACAAGTCTGTCACACTGATTGCCATAGGACTATCTACATAAATGGGTAATGTAGGTATTGCACCTGAAGCCATTAATTTATTAAAGTAATAAATTAACGTTTGGGTCCGACCAACAGCGAATGCTGGTACGATAATGACACCTTCTTGTTGGTAAGCTTCATTTACAATTTGAATTAAATCTTCTTCAACCGTTTCTTTAGGATTTATTCTGTTGCCATACGTTGATTCTACCAATAAGACATCTGCTTCTGAAATAGCATTGGGTTCGTACATAATTGGGTCGTCATAACCACCCAGGTCCCCTGAAAAAACTATTTTCTTTTGTTGATGGTCTCCGGTTAACCTCAATTCAGCAAACGCAGAACCCAAAATATGTCCAGCGTTATGAAAAGTTAGGGATACATTTTGGTGCAGGCTTATTTGCTGCTCATAATGGTAGCCTTCAACCATGGTAAGAACAGATTTTGCATCATCTGTGGTAAAGAGTGGCTCAGGTTTGTCGTGCTTTGAATATCCTTTTTTGAATATAAACGATGCTTCTTCTTCCTGAAGCTTGGCAGCATCCAACAACATAATCTTCATCAGGTCTTCTGTAGCATTCGTGCAGACAATTTTTCCGTTAAACCCATCCTTAATTAACCGCGGCAGATACCCAATGTGATCGATATGGGCGTGAGTGATTATAACAACATCTATTTCAGATGGATTGACAGGAAGTTTATCCCAATTTCGTAGACGCAATTCTTTGAGGCCTTGAAAGAGGCCACAGTCAATTAGTATTTTTCCAGCATCAACAGTTAGGAGGTATTTTGATCCAGTCACGGTTTGTGCAGCACCAAGAAATTGTAGGGAAACATTCATGAATTCTTTCTGAATCAGAAATGTACCAAATAATTATTTATTGTCTCGTGATCTCTGACAAGAAAAAAGGGGCTTACGCCCCAAACATTACTGTTATGTCTCCCTTTTAATTTCTATTTTTAATCTCAGGATTTCCCCGATGTGAGACAGAGCTTGCAACTCCTTTATCAATCTCAAGTGTCTCACTGGCATTCACTTTAACAGTGGAAGCTCCATGTGCGGCTATTACAGCACGCTCAACTTCATAACCATATGCTTTAAGTCCTGAGGCTCCGGTGACACTGGCTTCCAAAAAATTTCCTTCGCCTCGTAAATCAAATGAAGAGGCACCTGTTAATTCTAGTGCTAGGTTACGAGCGTCAAACTCTCCTTCAGCAACAACGGCCCCAGTTAGCTTAATCTCCATTTCCTCCTCATCGAATCCTCGGATATCTATTTTTCCAGCGCCACGAACGCTCAACTCGGTAAGGCTCGGTATGATAATTGTTATTTGCAGATCATCCTCGTCTAATAAATTTCCTTTCCAAAAGAACTTCCGATCGTCATCATAATCAATTACCAACGTCTCTCCATCCTTGTAGACGTTGTACCGCTTTTTAGTAGCTGCGTTCCCTTCCATCCTGACAGAATATGAATCACCTTTTTTAATGGTCGCTTTGAAAATTCCATTTAAATCAATGCTATTGAAATCTTCTATGCCAAATTGATCTTTCGAATCCAAACTGGCATCAACTGTGGGCAAACTAGCGTTGTCAGTCGTTTCAGTTTCAGTCTCACTTTCATCTTCATCTATTGGACAACTGATACATTCACATCCTTTTTCAGTCATCTTCCAGGTGTGAATTTCAAAATTGAGATCTTTATTGCGACCACCCCTCCTATGTAAAATGTTTGTATCTATCATTCTCCAAAGAGCAGGATCGACTACAAACGGTTGATTATATGGGATGAATAGATCCATATCCAAGCGCTGCGCCCTGAACTTTGCATCTTTATTGAAAATGATATTGGAATCAAACGTGATAACGCTATCTGTTTGATTCACGCCATAACTTACCATTTGCGCATTTTCAGCTGCTATTTTTCGGGTAGATCCTTGTGCTTCAAAATGCTGTATTAACTTAATTTCTTTTCCATCGTATCCTTTCAATCGCAGAGAGGTCACATCATAGTCATCAAGCCCCACTTCATTGATTTTAAACAATGGCACCTTGCCGTTAATCGCATAGATTTTCTCTTCCCTAAATTCTCCTTCTTCCTTAAAGGAATAAATAAATTGAGGGATGCTGAAACTCAATACTGCCACGCTTATAAAAAAGACCACAAACATTGTCCATCCGACCATAGAATTAAATACTACTTTCTTTGCGATGATGGATCCTCCAATCAATAGAATAAACATGGCGGGAATGAAAGCGGCCAAAAAAGTAAAGAGTAGCGTCCAGGTCGGAAAGGCATTTCGCATGGCGGTCAACGGCATGCTCATTCCACTTATGTGTAGATCACCCCACAGTGGTACAGAGCCCACAGTGAATAGCCCAATAACTACTCCTCCTGCTATGATTAATGACAACATAAATAACAGGCCAACTAATAAAATGATTATACCAATTGCGATGCGTAGAATGTCAACTCCGACATTGAATATGGGCCCCATTATTCTTGCTAATGCGGTAATGACAGCTGCAATTGCACGAAAGGGAAAGAGTATGATTTTTGCGAGTGTACTTTCTTCTTGTTCATTTAAGCTTTTTTTGACGCTTGACTCTATATTGGAAAGCGTAACGGCTTCACCTTGCATTTGCATTTTCTCGGTGAGCGTCTTGGCTGCTGGTAAGGCAATCCACAACACCACATAAATGATGAAACCTAAACCACCAATGATGGCAGAAATAACAAACAATAATCTAATCAGAGTAATGTCTGCTCCAAAGAAAGCGGCCACGCCACTTGCTACGCCACCCAATACTTTCTTCTCGCTGGTATCGCGAAACATTTTCTTTACCGTAGGTTCATCTTCTAATTCTTCAGAAGCTGGCAGTACTATCCAGAAAATAATGTAGACGAGCAACAGTCCTCCATAGCTCCCGAAAACAAGGAGTGCAAATAACAACCTGGGCCAAACCGGATCAATATTGAAATAGTGGCCGAGTCCTGCGCAAACGCCACCGAGTATTTTGCGCTTTTGGTCGCGAAATAATTTTTTGTTTACGACAGTTTTGGCAGAGGCACTATATGCACCTGTATTTCGACTTTGTTCTTGTCTGCCTGCTTCACCCGCAGGAGCATCTTGCTCTTCTGCCGCTTTGAAATCATTGACACTACCCATTGTAGTTATCAAGTAGCTGACGTCCTCGGCCGTAATTACTTGCTTCCCTTCGTTTAGCTTAGTAAGGAAGATCTCGGCAATCCTTCCTTCGATATCGGCCAGAATTTCGCTACTATCTTCAAATGCCCCGAAGTATTTATTTACGGAGTCGAGATACTTGCGAAGCTTTTCGTATCCATCTTCTTCAATGTGGAAAATGATACCGCTGATGTTTATGCTGATGTTCTTTTTCATACTTCAGTTGGTGAGATAGGAAGTTATACGTTGGTTTTGGTCTGGTTCGTTATCATTTCAGTGGAATGTATTAAGTCATCCCAGGTCTCTGTCAGTCCGCGAAGAAAAGTGTTACCAATTTCCGTTAGCTTGTAGTATTTGCGCGGTGGGCCTGACTTTGATTCCACCCACTTGTATTCTACTAATCCAGCATTTTTCAACCGGGTTAGTAGTGGGTAAAGCGTTCCTTCTACAACAATCATTTTGGCTGCCGTAAGTTCGTCCAGCATATCAGAAGCATACACTTCCCCACGGGCAATAATGTGCAGGATGCAATACTCCAAAATACCTTTCCTCATCTGTACTTGCGTGTTTTCTAGGTTCATACATCCGTTTTTAAATGAATCTAGGCCTATATACGGCTAAAGTACTATGCATGGCCAAGTACTTTAGGTTATTTTTCAACATTTTTTTTCTAATTAATCAAAACCAAGATTTTAAGCTGATTTTCAAATATTTTCTTTTATCTAATTGGCTTTAAACAGAGGGGAGGAATTTTTCGAGCCCGCCTTTATTAGGATATTGCGTGTTGTTACTTGTGATTTTTGGATGGTATCAAGCTGTGGTGAATAACTTTTGTTTTAAATCCGTAGTGAATAGGGTCGCATTTAACTTCTTCCTACTTCTTTTTTTCCTATCATTTCTAAGTCTGGCTCAGGTGCCCAATAGCTGGATTGACTTTAGCCAATCCTATTATAAGATTCCGGTTGCAAAAGATGGCATTTATAAATTAACCTATTCGGATTTGCAAGCAGCCGGCTTTCCGGTAGGTTCTGTTGATCCACGCAGGATACAAATCTTTCATCGAGGCGTTGAGCAAGCGATTTTGGTTCAGGGCCAAGCTGATGCTGTTCTAAATGCATCTGACTATCTTGAATTTTTCGGCAAAGGAAATGATGGCACTCGGGATGCAAATCTTTATCATCCCTCTTCCCTTCAACCTCATTCCTATTATAATATTTACTCAGATACTTCCGCTTATTTTCTTACTTGGAATGTGACCACGCAGGGAAAACGCATGTCTACCTTTTCGGAAGTCAACGTTTCAAATATTCCAAAGGAGAGTTATCATAATCAGGAAAAACTAAAGGTTGCTATCGATCAATATTCTGGAGGATATACTGAAAACGATGTACTGCAATATACCCAGTTTGATCAAGGGGAAGGATGGACTGGTGTTGCACTCAGGCAAGGCCAGTCTGTTGATTACGAATTGGATGGAATAACCAATACTGTACCAGGGACAGATCTTCCTCAAGCAGAAGTAGTGTTGGTTGGCCGTGACAATATTTCACACTCGGCAGAAGTGTACATAGGTCCTAACTCCAGCTCACTTCGGTTAATTGGTGCACAGAATTTCCAGGGGTATGAAATAATTAAATTGTCGGCAAACTTAAACTGGACTGATATTGGAGCCAACGGAAAAATGACGGTAAGGGTAGCTGCTGCTGGAAGTGGTACTCAACGTTTTCAGCTTAGTGCATCCTATATCAAATTAAAATTTCCTCAAAGCTTCGATGTTTCAGGAGCCACTGAAAAAATAATTAACCTTCAAGCTAATCCATTAAATAAGTCCTACATTGAATTGATTAACCCTGAGCCAGGTCTACGAATTTGGGATGTTACGGATTCTAATAGTATAACAATACTAGGCACCCAGTCCTCTCCGTCTAAACTAAGTGCAGTAATTCCATTGGCAGGGAGCTCTAGAAAGTTATATGCCAGCACTAACACCATTACGCCAACCATCAAAGCGGTTTCATTTCGTCAAATCAATCCTCAGGAACATGATTTCCTGGTTGTTAGTCATAAGGCATTGTTAAAGTCTGCTGCTGGCTATAACAATATAGTGAAAGCGTATGCAGCTTATCGCGCTTCACCAGAAGGTGGTAGTTACGACACGTTGGTTGTGACTGTTGATCAACTCTATGATCAATTCAATTATGGAGAGACTTCCTCGCTGGGTATTTATGAGTTTGTAAAATTCATGGTCAATAATGGATCACCCAGATATCTCTTTCTAATTGGTAAGGGACGAGATGTCTTTTCACATCGAGGTGTTGCCTTATCCACCACGCAACTTAAAGATCTTGTGCCAACCGCTGGTTATCCTGGCTCTGATATTGCTTTTTCTGCCGGATTGAAAGGAACAACTCACGAGCCAGCATTACCAACAGGTAGATTATCCGCAACCAAACCTGAGGAAGTTGCTGCCTACCTCAATAAAGTAAAAGAGACCGAGTCAAACGGTAACAACCCGCAGGAAAATGTGTGGCGTAAAGAAGGTCTTCACTTGAGTGGAGGCATTCAGCCATATGAGTTGCCCTACTTTAAAAGTATAGTGGATGGCTTCAAATCCATAGGTAAGGGATATTACTGGGGAGCGAAAATTACAACACTTGCAAAACGTGAACCCAACCCAGTCGAACTAGTGAATGTTTCAGATCAAATTAATAAGGGTGTTAATATGGTCACTTTTTTTGGTCATTCGTCTCCGGGTACAATTGATATTGATATCGGGTATGTGACTGATCCTGCTTTAGGATATAACAATAAAGGCAAATACCCCATATTTTTAATTAATGGCTGTAACGCAGGAAATTCTTTTTCCAATGGAACTTCTTTTGGAGAAGATTGGATGCTTGCCGCCAATAAAGGAGCCAGGAACTTCATCGCTCATAGTTCATTCGGGTTTGTAAATTTATTGCAGACCTATTCTGATTACTTCTACACCATTGGTTTTGCAGACTCTACCTTTTTTGATAAAGGTATTGGTGATGTGCAGAAGGAAGTGGCAAGGCGATACCTTCTTTCAAATGGCGCGAATATGCCAGTCATCACACAAATTCAACAAATGTTGTTATTGGGTGATCCTGCCTTGAAACTTTTTGGTACCTCGAAATCGGATTTTGAAACCAATGATAATTCGATTTATCTTGAATCGTTTGATGGTAACCCGGTAACTGCTCTTAGTGATTCATTTGCTGTAAAAGTAATTGTGAAGAACTTTGGACTTGTTCGTGAAAAACCTTTAGGAATAAGACTGACACGAACGTATAGTAACGGAACTAGTAGTCAATACGACTCAAATTTTAAAAGTCCTTTTTTTCAGGACACAATTTCCTTTAAGCTATTTAAAGGGCAGATTAATGCTTCCGGGAATAACGAATTTGCAATAGTTATTGACCCCGAAAATAAAATTGAGGAAGTAAGGAAGGACAATAACACAGGGAAGCTACTGATTGCGCTACCGGCTAACGGAACAAAAAATTTATATCCCAAGCCATATTCTATTGAAAGTAGTTCAACAGTTGAGTTTATTTTTCAGGACACCGATTTGTTATCTGTAACTCGTGACTATCAAATCGAAATTGATACCGTTAACTCATTCAATAGTCAGTATTTAAAATCAAAAAAAATTTCAGGGAAGGTATTAGCTCGGTTTTCACTTGACCTTTTAAAGAACGATTCCTTAGTGTACTATTGGAGAACAAAATTTTCTTCTCCAAAATCAGGTGAAAGTAAGGATTGGGTTACCTCGTCATTTACATTTATAAATGCCAGTCCGGAAGGTTGGTCACAATCCAGTGATCAATTGACAGAAAATAAGTTTGCTAATCTTACTAGCGATCCTGTGAACGGATTCTCATTTTCAGAAACAGTGACCGATGTTTTCGTCAGAACGTTTGGTAGTGCGAATACGACTCCCTCTACATCTGTTTCTTTCAAGATTAATAATTCCGAATATAATCTTAGCACACAAGGTCAACCGTGCCGAAACAATACAATTAATCTGGTTGCTTTTAATAAGACTACAACCGTTCCGTATCCAGGCATCCCCTTTAATTTTCAAGACCCTCGCACTTGCGGGCGTGAGCCACAATTAATTAATAGCTTTTTACTCTCTGAAATTGAAACTGGAAGTGGTAATGACCTCTTGGCTTACATTGATAATATTAATGTGAGCGATTCCGTAGTTATTTTTTCAATTGGAGATCCGGGGTATTCCTTGTGGTCAAGTCAGGTTCAAAGCAAGCTTGGTGAGTTTGGAATTAACCCAAGCGACATCGGTTCTCTTGCACAAGGTGAGCCAGTAGTAATTTTTGGTAGAAAAGGCGCCAGCCCGGGTACTGCAAGAATTTACACTACACCACTTGTTCCGGAGAAAGAACAAGAACTACAAGTATCTGAAACAATCACCGGCCGCCAATCCCAGGGAAAGATAAGTTCACTTACTATTGGTCCAGCCCAAAGTTGGAAACGGTTCCTTGCTAATGTTTCAAACATAGGACCAACTGATAGTTTTAGTTTTTCAATTTTTGGAGTTAAGCTTGATGGAGCTGATTCTCTTGTAAGGAAAAATAGTTTTGATGATCTTGATCTAACGGATTTGAATGCTCTTAAATTCCCTTATGTAAGAGTTGAATTGGCTACTATGGACGAAGTGGACTTAACCCCTATTCAATTAAGAAATTGGATCGTATTGTATGAGCCTGTTGCTGAAGGCATATTATTACACAATGGACAGCCTGAGGCAAAAACGGTACAAGAAGGTGCACCGTGGTCTGACCAGTTTAAGTTTGTTAATATCTCAAATAAGAATTTTTCTTCCCCTTTAACAGTAGGGGTGGAGTTATTTAATTCATCACAATTAACAAATGAGGTACAGAAGTTTTCAATTGAAGCACCTTCTAAACAAGATAGCACCGTTTTCACAGTGAAGGTAGACACGAAGGGAAAACTGGGTGTTAGTAATTTAAATGTTTTTGTTAACCGAAAAATAGTACCAGAACAGTATTATGATAATAATAATATTTTATTGAAGGAGTATATTGAGGTGAAACCGGATGTTTCAAGGCCTATCCTTGATGTATCTATTGATGGCAGGTATATACGTAACAATGATTACGTTTCCTCAAATCCTCTTATCCTTACGCTGCTAAAAGATGAAAACCCATTTTTGTTCAAAACAGATACAAGTGGAGTCAATATTCTTTTGAGCTTACCCTGTCAAACATCAACGTGCGGCTTTACCAGGATTAATTTTAGTAGTGCGGAAATAAAATGGTTTCGTGCCACACCTAGTTCCGATTTTCGAGTTGAGTACAGACCGCTAGCGTTGAGAGATGGAGGGTATGTTCTTCGAGTGGAGGCAGCCGATGTTAGCGGCAACAAAAGTGGGGAAGAGCCTTATCAAATTTCTTTTCAAGTAAAAAATGAAACGACCATCACCTTTAATTCTGTATATCCGAATCCATCTTCAGGCAATTTCTACTTTCAGTTTCAGTTAACTGGAAATGGGCTTCCGGATTTCTTCTCTCTTCAGATTTTTACAACAGATGGAAGGCTGGTTCAAGAGTTTAATCCAGAAGATTTGATTGATTTTAAGATTGGCCTCAATGAATTGACCTGGCAAGCCACGGATCTTGCTGGTGCCTCATTGCCGAACGGCATGTTTATCTATCGTCTTAAGATTAGAGCCAATGAAAAGGAAGTAAACCAGCAAGGTAAACTTATACACATCCGATAAATCTACGGTCTAAACTTAATATTAATGATGGTGGCCCCCAGGTCCATGCACGTGGCCATGTGAAATTTCATCAGGTGTTGCATTCCGTACCTCCAACACTTCCACTGCAAAGTTTAGTTCAACGCCAGCAAGAGGATGGTTGCCATCTACCGTAACCGTGTCCAAACCAATTTTAGTGATAGTAACAACTTGCCCATTGTTAGTTTGAAACTGCATTCCCATTTCTATGGGTTGCGCACCAAATGCAGATCTTGGAACTTGCTGCAGTAGTTTCTCACTTTTTACACCGTAGCCTTTTTCAGGAGACACTTTCAGATTGAATTTATCGCCTTTCTTTTTCCCATGCATCCCTTCTTCCATTCCCGGGATAAGATTTCCAGCACCATGAATATAGGTCAGTGGCTCTCGTCCAGCGCTTGAATCGAGGACGCTACCTTCGTTATTTGTTAGCGTGTAATGAATGGAGGCTACTTTGTGTTGATCAATTTGCATAAGATGTAAGGCTTAAATTTTTCAGCTGACAAATCTACAAGAATTATTTGAGTTGAGGTATCCCGGTATTACAAAAAATCATATACTGATTTCTCATCAAATACAAGCTGATTTTCATCAACAATTTTATTTTGCCAAATCATTAGATTCGGCTTTTATACCATAATAATAAGCAATGGCAAGTGACTCTTTTGGATTTGATGGACTCCTCGATGCTGAGGTTATTCAATCGAGGCAGCAGTATGGTAGAAACCAATCTTCAACTAAAGTGCAAAGCCCACTGCTAAAAAGTCTGAAGGATACAGTTACTGAGCCTATGTTTATTTTATTGGGTGGGGCAGCATCAATCTACTTTGCTGTAGGTCAGACTCATGAAGCCTTTTTTATGACAGGTGCTATCTTACTTGTTTCTGTCATTTCCTTTTATCAGGATAACCGAAGCAGGAGAGCACTGGAGGCCTTGAAAAAATTGACAGACCCAAAGGCAAAGTGCATCCGTAATGGTTTGCTTGTTGATATTCTCATGACCGAGATTGTAGTGGGAGATTATCTGGTGGCGGAGGAAGGATCTTTGATAGCAGCTGACGGGAAGATTATACAATCAAATGATTTCTCGTTGAATGAATCGATGTTAACAGGAGAATCTTTTTCCGTAAACAAATCAGTAGTATCAAAGGACCAAGTCGTATTTCAGGGAACTCAGGTCGCATCAGGTCAAGCTGTTTTTATAGTCACAGCAATTGGAGATAATACGAAGTTAGGTAAGATCGGCCAATCTATACAAAGCATTGATGAGGAAAAGACACCTCTACATATTCAGATCGGAGCATTCGTAAGAAAAATGGCATTAATAGGGGCTGCCGTTTTTCTGCTGGTGTGGGGCATCAATTATTTCAGTTCTCATGATTTTCTCGACAGCTTATTGAAAGGACTTACACTTGCTATGTCCATCTTACCTGAAGAAATACCTGTTGCTTTTAGCACATTTATGGCATTAGGTGCTTGGCGCTTGATGAAAAAAGGGATCGTTGTTAAGCAAACTAAGACGGTAGAGTCACTTGGAGCGGCCACGGTAATCTGTACAGATAAGACAGGAACCATTACCGAAAACAGTATGAAATTGGCCTACCTCGTGGTTGCTGATCACCCAGAATATCTATCACCACGTGAATGGCAAAATAATCCAGAAGCAGTTGAGGTTATCAGAGTTGCCATGTTTGGTAGTGAAACTACTCCCTTTGATCCTATGGAGAAGGCGTTACATCAGGCCTATACTGAAACAGCAATAGATGATCAACGCAAGAAGTTTAAAATCGTGCATGAATATCCGTTAGATGGTAAACCACCCATGATGACCCACGTATTCCAAAGTGGTGATGGGGTAAGAGTTATCGCATCCAAGGGAGCTCCTGAAGCTATTGTCGGGGTTTGCAATTTGGATGATGCCATCCGAAAACAAATTCTTACCACTGTTGCTACATTAGCAGGCAAAGGATTTCGAATTCTTGGTGTTGCAAAAAGTTATTTTATTGGAAATAATTTTCCGGAAAAGCAACAGCAACTTCCATTTGAATTTATTGGATTGGTTGCATTTTACGATCCGCCAAAGGCTAACATAAAGGAAGTATTTAAAGATTTTTATGACGCGGGTATTTCCGTTAAAATCATTACTGGCGATAACGCTGTCACTACTTCCGCAATTGCCAGTCAGGCGGGCTTTCGTGGTGCAGATAAAGTGCTAGATGGAGTTGATTTGGAAAAGTTGTCTGACTTAGAGTTAGAAGAAAAAGTAATGGACACGAACATCTTCACCCGAATGTTTCCTGAAGCAAAGTTGAGGATAATTACCGCTTTAAAGAATCGGCATCAAGTTGTTGCAATGACAGGAGATGGAGTTAATGATGGACCTGCCTTAAAGGCGGCCCACATTGGAATTGCCATGGGAAAGCGTGGCTCTGAGCTTGCTCGAAGCGCAGCATCACTTATCCTTAGTGACGATGATTTAGGAAAAATGGTGGATGCGATTGCGAGCGGTAGGCACATTTATACCAATCTTAAAAAAGCAATTCAGTATATTATTTCAATTCACATTCCAATCATTCTTACGGTGGCCATGCCATTACTGTTGGGTTGGATCTATCCCAATATATTTACGCCTGTACATGTTATTTTCCTCGAATTGATCATGGGGCCAACTTGCTCGATCATTTATGAAAGCGAACCGCGCGAAGCAAATGTGATGAGGCAACCACCTCGCAAGATCACTCAGACTTTTTTTTCAGCTAAAGAATTAGGACTTAGTATTCTTCAAGGACTTGTAATTGCTGGAGGAACCCTAACCAGTTACCAATTGGCACTAGCAGCAGGTTGTAGCGAAGATCAGGTTCGGACTCTCGTATTTGTTTCACTTATCTCTGCAAATATTTTCTTGACCTTATCAAATCGGTCTTTCTATTACTCCATATTACACACCTTACGATACAAAAATTGGATGATGGTAAGCATCATTTTGGTTACCGTATTAATGGTCGTGTTAATGTTAACCGTTGTGCCTTTGAGAAACTTCTTCTCCTTTGCAAGGGTTGAGAAACTACTTCTGGTAAAAGCGTTGGCTATTGGATTTCTGTCCATTATTTGGATAGAGGGATACAAGATTTATATCCGCAGCAAGAAGTAAAACCCGGATTGAAAGTATTGCTTGGGTTGCCGTTCAATATACAATTGAACTCTTTCTGTTCACCTGAAGATTCTTTTGAGCTTTTATTTTGAGTTGCTCGAATGGAATAATGGGAAAGTTAGTTTCTTTCGCTTGCTCGTCCCATTTGCGCATAAGTATACTGGTTTCAAATAATGGATTCGCTTCAAATAGTATTGCCTCGGATTCTAACATGATTCCACCCTGGAACTCCAATGTCTTCTTACTGGCCTCGCTTAATTGATTGTAATATTCAGGATACTTAAAGGTCAGGTATCTTTTAGCTTGAACATGACTCTCCACAAGTTTTGCAATTCTTTCCGAAAATCCTTTTTCGCGCAGGAAGTCAGCACCAATCTTTTCATGACTTTTTACACCAAAGCCACCCATATTTTTTTCTTGGTCCATCATCGCACAGATATGACCGATGTCATGAAAAAAAGCGGCAAGTACCACTTCATCATCAAAACCTTCCTCAATTGCCAGCTGTGCAGATTGCGACATGTGCTCGAGTTGCGAAACAGGCTCGCCTATATAGTCAGCAGCGCCATATTTTTCATAAAGGCCAAAAACTTCATCTACAATAAGATCGGTACGGGTTGCCATGAATTATTTTTGTAAATCTATGGATGATAGTCATTGAAAAGAGGTAGACCAATTTTAATTAAACGTTAAGTTTTTGGAGAAAAGATTTAAAGGAAGGTTCATTTCAAAAGCAAGATTGTTCATAAAGTCTGGTTTACCTTGTCAAAAAAAAGCATGAGAATAGAATTAGCAATATTTGATCTTGCAGGGACAACAGTTAAAGACAACAAAGATGTGCATCGTGTCTTAAAGAAGGCACTTGCCAAATTTGACGTGGACATCACTCTCGAAGATGCCAACGAAGTGATGGGTATCCCCAAGCCAATAGCAATAGAAAAACTAATAAGAAAGAGATACAAAGGCAATGTGGACCTTCACTCAGATTGGATTAAAGAGATTCATAGCCTGTTCATTGAGGAGATGATCTATTTTTATCGAACTGATTTGTCTGTTTCTGAAAAAGAGGGAGTTTCAGACACCTTCAAGAAATTAAAGGCTCACGATATTAAAGTAGTGGTAGATACCGGGTTTGACAGATCAATCACAGATGCTCTGTTGAAGCGAGTGGGATGGGAGCGAAACCATTTGATTGATGCAAGTGTGACAAGTGATGAGGTACTGCGGGGCCGACCTTACCCTGATATGATTTTCCGGGCTATGGAATTGACTGGCACACGTGATATTAGCAAAGTGGCCAAAATAGGAGATACCGTGTCCGATTTACAGGAGGGCAATTCTGCTGGCTGCTCGCTAGTGGTGGGAGTCACTACTGGTGCTTTTACCAAACAGGAATTAGAGCAGGAAGAGCATACTCACTTAATTGAACAGATACCGGAAATACTGGAAATTGTGGGAATTAAAGAATCCTTGACTATATATTAAATTATTGTTAATTTCATGTTAAGTAAAATTAACATGAGGTGAGAATACTGCTTTTACTGACTGCATTTGGCTTTTGTTTTACAGTTGATGCTTCCGAATCTTTAGAATGGAATGTTGGTGTTCTGGTAACAGTCGATGGTGAGGTTCAGCAGGGGGAATTGGCTTTTCAGGTTTCTGAGATTGTTTTGTTTCGGGCAGCAGGTGAAGTTACAGTTTATCCGGCCAATAAAGTTCGCTCGTTCCGCTATTTCGATCAGGAAGAAAACATCAATCGAAAGTATGTTTCACGTCCATCCGCTTATGGAAGGAATGCAAGTTTTTACGAAGTGATTGTTGTGGGCGAGGTAAGCGTTATGCGGTTACTTAAATCTAAACGGATTACAGATCGCAAGAAATCCGATCTTGATGATTATGATTACTTTGTACTCTTTGAAGGCAATCTTATCATTCTTAACCAGTTCAGGAATAAAGTCTACCCGGATTTGATTGCCCGTTCTGGTCAGATACCATTCCTAATCAAGGAACATCATCTCAACCCAAATCAAAAAGCAGACGCCATTCGAATTGTTCAACTGTATAATAAAGTTGCTTACACAGAAACTGTAGTGGCCGGTATTTGATTTTTACTCCACGATTTATGCTTCCTATTAAAGTAAAACATAGACGCTATTACCAGCGAGCTACCGGCAACGGAAATAATATAACCCGAAGTGATAATGAAGCTTAACCAGCTGAGCTTAGCAAAACCAAACTCTTTAAAGAATAGTACACCAATACTTCCCAGGTAGCCAAATGAGTCGGCCAGGTACATCACAAAACCTACTGTTCCGATATATTGAAATGCGGCAATTAGTCGTTCAAAAAAAATGCTATTGAACGGAACGTAGCCAAGATAAAGGCCAAGGCCAATTAATACCATCCACTGTGTTGGTGAAATAATATGCTGTTCGAATAAGAATGTACTCATGCCAATCAACACCATTCCAAAAATGACAACAGTGTGATTGATCATGAGAGCCAGTTTATTATTTCTTATAAACATAAGGCTACCCATAGAAACTAACACAAGAATGGCAATTGGTATTTCTGTTTTTACAAAAACTTCTGGTGAATTAACCGTCCCTAATGCTTCCCAAATTTCAGCTGAAAAGTTATCGCGGAAATCGCGAAAAGCAGTCAGCAACATATATGCAAGGATTAGGAGTATTAGCCCAGGAGCAAACGTGACCACGAATTTCTTTCGGTCAGCCCCACTCATTGTTTGGCGTTTTGTGCGTAAAGATTCGTCAAGCGCAGTTGGTGGTGGAAGTTTATCGAGCAACCAGAGAAACAAGAGGAGTGGAAGAAAGAATACAGCAGACGTTACAAAAGGCATCCACTTTTCTGCGGTGCCCCAATCGCGCATGATGAAAGCACCAACAGTTTTGGCAAGACCGGCAGAGAAAATAAAACTAATCGAAAGGCCTGCGCCAAGCGCCTCTGTAAATCTCCGCCCCTCCAGATAGCCAAAGATCATTCCCCAAATCATACCTAACGGAAGACCGTTAAAGAAAAGGAACACAATATTATATGGAGCAGGCACAAGACCAAAGAAAAACCATGACATACCGGCAATTGATACCATAATCAGAATTCCGCTGCCGCGTGAGGTAGCTTTTAATTCTGAAATAATTTTTATCCCAATAAACTTTGAAAGGGCGTAACCAAGCACTTGAAAAGTTATCAACCACACCTTATAATTGATCCCCAAGTAAACGAGCCCTTCGAACGTGGCAACGGAGAATGCTTTGCGAAAAGCATAGACGCATGTATACAAACAAAAAGCTGAACCTGCTGCGTAAATTGAGAACCAAACTCCATTCGTCTTCTCCAACCACTTGGTTAGTGATGGTGAGAACACAGTAGGGTAATGGGCGATTGCTCGCATGGCATTTGGTTTTGTGCGAAGTAAGCTTTGCTCCCAGTGAACTTGATGAAGCCCAAATGATGTTTGAGTTATGAATGTGTAGTAGGAATTTAACAGTACGTTCATCTTAGAATCTCTGATTTTTACTTTCGAATTCACTACTTGCACACTATCTAATTGTAGTAAGAATGAATCAGGATCAATCAGTTGATGTGGCCGTAGTAGGCGGTGGAATAGTTGGACTTGCTCATGCGTATATGGCTTTGCGTAAAGGCTATAGAGTAGTATTATTTGATCGAGAACAATTTGCTGTTGGAGCATCCGTTCGCAACTTTGGTCTCGTTTGGCCAATTGGCCAGGAGCCAGGTGTAGGATTGGCCTATGCAAATCGAAGCCGTGAGCATTGGATTGAATTGGCAAGCCAGGCAAACTTAACATGTCAGCAGAATGGCTCATTTCACCTGGCATATCATGAGGACGAAGAAGCTGTCTTGAAGGAATTCTTAGAGATGTATGCAACTTCCGGATTCGATTGTCATTGGCTGACAACTGATCAAGTCATTCAAAAATCTCCAGCTGTTAATCCTAAAGGGTTGCGTGGTGGATTGTTTAGCAGCACGGAGTGCACGGTTAATCCCAGAGCCGCTTTGCGTAAAATTCCTTTGTTTCTTCAAGAGAAGTATGGTTTGATACTACGGTTTGGCAGGCTGGTGCATGAAATCACACATCCGTTTTTGAGAACACAGGATGAAACATGGCGTGCTTCTCAAATCTATGTCTGCAGTGGATCTGACTTTGAAACGTTGTATCCCAATCTCTATGCCCAGCAACATCTTACGAAGTGTAAACTTCAGATGATGAAGGCGATGCCTCGTGAACCGTTTTTGTTAGGCCCCTCGCTTTGCGGTGGCCTAACACTTCGTCACTACGCTTCCTTTTCAAAATGTAAGTCTTTGCCTCTTCTTGATAAGCGATACAATGAATATGAGTCAGGATTTCAGGAACATGGCATTCATGTTTTGTTAGCTCAGCATGCCGATGGGGGATTGATCATTGGCGACTCTCACCATTATTATAAAACAGTTGAGCCATTTGACAGCGAGGTAGTGAATCAGCTTATACTAGATTACCTGTCTACCTTTTTAGCCGCTGAATTTGATATTGTGGAACGCTGGCATGGAATCTATCCAAAGGTAAGTGGCAACATCCATCTTAACCTTGAGCCAGAACCTGGTGTGAACATCATAAATGGGCTGGGTGGTGCTGGCATGACCTTATCTTTTGGATTAGCAGAGGAAGCAATCAATAGGTTGTAAGTAGTTCTTAAGCAGAAATCCTTATTCAGTGCTAAAAAACAACTCGTGTTTACGGAGCGCTAATTCAATGTTAAGTTTTAGTTTCTACTGCCAACCAGGAAATTGAATTTTAGAAGTTTTTTTTTACTTCGTATTAAGACCTCTTCACATAGACATGTCCAATCTTAACTGATCCATAACCTTTAGCAGGAAGTTTGATCAAATGCGTTTACAATTTTTGTGGCGAGATAAGAAAAGGTAGCGCGACCTGATTTTATCGGTTAGACATCACAAATTTTAAACCCATTTTATGCAAAACTATTTACCAAATCAGAAAGGCAGAAAGAACAAAGGCTATTTAAGAGTAGCTGTTCTAGCTCTGGCCTGCCTCTTGTCAGCTTCTGCTGCTTGGGCTCAGCTACCGGTTTCCGGAAAAGTTACTTCCGGGGAAGACAATGAACCTTTACCAGGAGTGAACATTCTTGTAAAGGGTACAACCAATGGAACTATAACGGATGTAAACGGAGCGTACAAGCTTAATGTCAATTCAGCGAACGATATACTTGTTTTCTCATTTGTTGGATTTCTTTCACAGGAAGCTCCAATAAGTGGACGATCTGCAGTTGACATCACATTAGCTACAGATGCTAAGCAATTATCGGAAATCGTAGTTACCGCTTTGGGTGTTGAGAAAGACAAGGCAAAAATTGGTTATGCTACACAAGAAGTAAAAGGAAGCCAATTGTTGAAGGCACGTGAGCCAAATCCTATTAACTCACTGGTTGGAAAAGTAGCCGGCCTTACTGTTGGTTCATCAGCTGAACTTATTGGCGCGCCAACTATTTCCCTTCGTGGAAGGAGTGGTATTTTGTATGTTGTGGATGGTGTTCCAATCGTCTCCGATACTTGGAATATCAGCCCGGATGATGTGGACACCTATACGGTATTAAAAGGTCCTGCTGCGGCCGCTATCTACGGATCACGTGGTGCAAATGGGGCAATTTTAATTACTACAAAAAGAGGCTCTGATGATCCTCGTGGGTTCAATGTAGAAGTTAACACTTCTAATATGTGGGATAACACTTTTCTTACTATCCCTACCGTGCAAGATGAGTATGGACCTGGTGATCACGGAAGATATGCTTTCGGTGATGGAAAAGGTAGCGGACTTTATGATTCTGACTATGATATCTGGGGCCCTCGTTTCGATGGTCAATTAATTCCTCAATATGACGGAGTGGTTGATCCGAGCAAAACGTACACGACTACATTTCCTAGTGGAACCACGTATACAGGAAATATAGTTCCTACACCATGGACAGCGAGAGGTGCGGATAACTTAGAAAGATTTTTACGTCCAGGTTTTTTAAGTACCAATAACGTGGCAGTTTCTGCTAGCGGTGATAAATATGATCTACGGTTTTCCTATTCTCATAATTATCAACAAGGCCAGGTACCTAACACAGATTTGAACAGCGATAACTTTAATGTGACAACCGGATTTGATTTCTCAGAAAAACTCCGCTTTGAATCCAACATTAATTACAACCGCCAATACAGCGAAAATTATCCGGATGTTCAGTACGGTCCCAACAGTATGATTTACAACATCATTATATGGGGTGGTGCTGATTGGGATATCGATGACATGAAAAGTTACTGGCAAAAAGGTAAAGAAGGTGTTCAGCAGATTTATGCTGACTATACCCGATACAATAACCCGTACTTCCTAACCGAGGAATGGTTACGTGGCCATCAGAAGACAGACGTATATGGCAATATGTCTTTGAAGTACGATATCACAAAATATCTTCAGGTATTAGGAAGAACGGCCATCAGCTCGTATGATCTTTATAGAAATGAGAAGTTCCCTTATTCAGCTACTGTATACGGACGTGAACAGGCAAAAGGAGATTATCGTGAAGATAACAGAACTCTTTTTGACAATAACACAGATGTGTTGGTGACCTTTAATAAAGATGTAGCCAAGGACTTTAATATAGCGGCATCAGTTGGCGGAAACATCAGAACCTACAGTTACCGTTCGAGCTATGTAACTACGGATTACCTCAACGTGCCAGCGTCTTCTTTGACACCTGGTGCTTATACATTTGATAATTCGTTGAATCCTATAAAGGCATTTAACTTCAATGCCCCAATGTCAGTATATAGCTATTATTATTCAGCTGATTTTTCTTATAAGAACTGGATTACTTTATCTACTACAGGAAGGGTTGATAATAACTCTACATTGTATCCTACTGAAACAAAGTATTTCTTCCCATCTGTTTCTACTAGTATCGTTCTTTCAGAAGCGCTTAAGTTGCCTGCTGCTATTTCCTTGTTGCAATTAAGAGGCGCCTATGCTAAGGTAGGCTCAGGTTTTACAGCTGACAACATAGGAGCCACGCCTTCTGCGTCATTTCCTTTAGGCTATGGTTCTAGTTACTTGTCTCCATATGGAGGGCCAAGCTATGGCAACCAGGCGGTATATAGCACGCCACTTGTTTACAACAATCAGCCAGGTGCGTACTATCCAAATACATTGACAAATCCAACGCTTGAACCTTATTTCACTTCTTCATTTGAAGCAGGTTTCGATGCTCGTTTTATCGAAAACAAGCTTGGGTTAGATGTCACCTACTTCAGTAATATAGATGGTCCGCAGATTTCCAATCAACCACTTTCTAGTACGACTGGATATACTGGCTTTATTGCCAACGGTGCAAAAACAAAGCGTACAGGTATGGAAGTTGTGTTAAACGCAACACCTATCGAAAAGAAAAACGGATTTAATTGGAACGTGTTAGTTAACTGGTCAACGTTTAAGGAAACGTTGGAGGAACTTCCTAATGGAGCAGATCGCCTTGGATTTATAAAAATCGGAGATCGCGTAGATGCTTATTATGCGAGAGGTTTCTATAAGACTCCCGATGGACAATTAATTAATGATGGTGGTGGTCGCCCAATCAATAATGCAGTTGCTCAATTTCTTGGAAATACAAACCCTGATTGGACGTGGGGTATCACCAACCGCTTGAACTATAAAAACTTTGGTTTGATCTTCCAATTTGATGGACGTGTAGGTGGTGCAATCGTAAATTACATTCAGCGTCAAACATTCCGTGGAGGCCGTCATATTGAGACTACTCAAGGCGCTATGGGAGAAGCGCGTGCACAAGATGCTTTAGGAGTAAAGTCTTGGGTGGGCGAGGGCGTGTCTATTTCTAATGGTGCTAAAATACAATATGACCCAATTACAGGAGCCATTACCAATTACAATGAATTGGCCTTTACACCTAACACCACTAAAACCTATCTTCAGGATTATATCAGCCGCTATTATTCAGCGGAGGAGTTTAACATGATGAGCAGATCATTCGCTAAGCTGAGAGAGGTTACGCTAAGTTATAATTTCCCAGCCTCCGTTCTAGAAAGATCTTTTATCAAGAAGGCTTCTGTTTCATTGGTGGGAAGAAACTTACTCTATTTTGCTGAAAAGAAGGATATGGATATCGATCAGTTTGCCGGTACAAATTCATATGCGTCTCTTCAATCACCTACTACAAGGAGATACGGATTCAACGTTAACATTACTTTTTAATTTATGTATATGAAAAAAATAACTCACTATATGTTGCTTACGATAGCCCTATTGGTATCGTATAGCTGTAAAGATTTTGATGAGATAGGCCCTAATGCTAATCGTCCAGCCTCGGTGCCACCATCATTAGTGTTGCGTGGTGTATTGACGGATATGAACGAAGCTCCTTGGACATTGGAACATAGACAGAATCAATTCTGGTCATGCAACTATAATTATTATGGTAATAATGAATACTGGACCAACGTTTCGCTTAATTTTTTAACATTGAAAAACGTTATAAAAATGGAGGAGGAAGCTGCGAAGTCTGGTTTAGTGGTCAATCCATACGAAGCACTTGGTAAATACATGCGTGCCGTTTTCTATGTGCGCATGACTCAACGTGTGGGTGATGTTCCATTAGATGAGGCATTGAAAGGTTTAGATAAAAAAGAGCCTGTTTATAATAATCAAAAGCAGGTCTATCTTCAAGTGCTTAATTGGTTGGATGAATCGAATGCTGACTTTAAACAATTGATTGCTGCCAACGATTTGTCTTTGGAAGGAGATTTTTACTATGGCAATGATTTAAAAAAGTGGCGCAAAGCAGTAAATACCTTTAAGTTGCGTGTTCTGATTAGTTTAAGTAAGCATGAATCTGATGCTGATCTTAAAATCAAAGAGCGCTTTGCTGCTGTGATTAGTAACCCAAGCGAATTTCCGGTAATGACAGGAAACAGTGATAACATGAATTATGTTTATAATGGAGCTACACAGTTATACCCAACAAACCCAGGTAACAGGGGTTTTGATAAAGGGCGCTATAACCTTACAGAAACGCATCTGAAGGGGTTGACTGATCGCAACGACCCAAGAGTATTTGTTATAGCTAATCCAGCCAAAGCGAAAATAGCATCTGGTGTTCTTCCAACGAGTTTCGCAGCCTACGTTGGCGCCCCTGCCGCGGAGAATTTAGATGATATGACAGTAAAGGCTGGAAATGGCGTATATTCTTTTGCCAATCAAAAAAGATATTACACAACCTTAACAGGCCCTGAGCCCGGTGTTCAATTGGCGTATTGGGAAATGTGTTTCAATGTGGCTGAAGCGATTAATCGTGGATGGCTTGCTGGTGATGCAAAAGCATATTATGATAATGGAATCAAAGCCTCGATGTCTTTTTATGGCATTGCCGATGGAACCAAAATACCTATTTATGAATCAGATGTGGATGCTCAAATTGGGGAGGTTACCGTATCGGTTACTACCTATTTGGCGCAACCTGCTATCGTCTACTCAGGAAATAATGTTACTGGCTTAAATCAAATTCTTAATCAGAAGTATTTGGCGTTCTTCCAAAATTCTGGTCAAGAGGCGTATTTCAATTATCGCAGAACAGGTGTTCCAGCATTCCATCAAGGTGTTGGAACAGGCAATAGTAATGTTATTCCAAGACGTTGGTTATATCCTTCTTCCGAAACTTTCTATAATAAAACAAATTTAACTTCTGCTTTGCAGAGTCAGTTTGGCGGAACAGATGACGTAGATAACGAACTTTGGATAAATAAGTAATTGAGTTTAGTTGATAGGTGATAATTCCGGGCCGCAAGGCCTGGAGTTTTTTCTAGGCTATAGTAAAAACTGATACATATGAAAAAATTGCAATTACTATCGATCATCTGGCTAATTACTTTTGGCGTGACAGCACAGCAAAAGCTAAAGACAGAGAATGTTATACTAATTACCTTGGATGGCATGCGCTGGCAGGAAGTATT
>JANNAQ010000030.1:0-12991 GCA_031384515.1 Bacteroidia bacterium | reverse complement strand
GCGGCGAGTTAAAGTTTACCCACAAAGAACCAAACTGATTTGGCAACGGAATAGGCCAATATCCAACCCATCCAAAACTTAAGATTGTATAAATTCTTTTTCTCCATTTTGTGTTTGCACGGTCACGAATAACTGCGAAATCAGGAATTAAACCAGAATACCAGAATACCAATGAAACTGAGAAATAAGTAGAGATCGCGAATACGTCCCAAACAAGCGGCGAGTTAAAGTTTACCCACAAAGAACCAAATTGATTTGGCAATGGAAACAACATATAATCTAACCAAGGACGACCAGTGTGTAACGTTACGAAAATAGCCGCACATAATACAGCAAAGATTGTCATTGCTTCAGCAGAACGGTTAATAGCCATTCTCCAGCGCTGACGGAATAATAACAGTACCGCAGAAATCAGGGTTCCTGCATGACCGATACCTACCCACCAAACGAAGTTGGTAATATCCCATGCCCAACCAACAGTTTTATTTAGTCCCCAAACCCCTACTCCATTCCACAACAGGACACAGATACAATAAAATCCTATCGCGAGAAGTATAAATGAGAAGCCAAACGCACCCCACCATAGTTTGGTGGGCTTTCCTTCCACTTGACGGCTTATGTCTTCCGACACATCGTGCACGGATTTGCCACCAGTAACTAAGGTCTCGCGTATCGATGAAGTAACTTGCATACTAGAGTTTCGAGTTTAACTTATTAATAGTTGTTATGCGTTCTCTTTTGATTTGTCTTTATTCCTGATTTTAGTGAGGTAGAAAATATTAGGTTTTACACCCACATCTTCCAATACACGATAAGCCCGAGGGTTAGCTGCATTTTTGTCAAAGCTATATGGACGCTTAGGATCGCGCTCTAACTTCAACAATTTGCTAAGCCGGCTTTGGTCATCATTCATGTCACCAAATACGATGGCACCTGAAGAACAAGCCGCACTACATGCTGTAGTGACCTCACCATCTTTCATTGGACGTCTTTCCTTCTTAGCTGTAAGCTTTCCAGCCTGAATTCGCTGAACGCAGAACGAACATTTTTCCATTACACCACGAGAACGGACCGTAACGTCAGGATTTAATACCATTCTGCCAAGGTCTGTATTCATTACAGGATTTACCTGTGCGAATTGCTGGTTGTCATGATATTTGAACCAGTTGAAACGTCTTACCTTATATGGGCAGTTGTTGGCGCAATAACGTGTTCCTATGCAACGGTTATATGTCATTTGATTAAGTCCTTCGGTGCTATGTGTAGTTGCCGCAACCGGGCAAACTGTTTCGCACGATGCATTGTTGCAATGCTGACACATCATAGGTTGGAAAGTAACTTCTGGGTTTTCAGAAGCCTGCTCCAATCCTATATAATCACCGGCCTCAGCTTCGCTGCTATAATATCTATCGATACGCAACCAGTGCATTTCTCTTCTGCGAACAACTTCATCTTTTCCAACGATGGCCACGTTGTTCTCAACATTACATGCCACGATGCAAGCTCCACAACCCGTACACGTATTGAGGTCAATAGCCATTCCCCAATGGTGATCCTTGTAATCATAACCTTTCCATAAACTAAGAGACCCCGCTTCCACCTTCTCATCCCACTTAGTTACTTTAGGGCTCTTCTCTTTCCATTGACCCGGATCTTCTGTGTATTCTGAAAGCAATGACTCTTGTATGACATTCTCGCGCCCCATATACGTCTGGTGAGTCTGTGTTTGAGCCACCTGAAACGCTTTACCGGAATTTTCTACTTTAACTCCTTTTGCTACATTATAGGTAAGAGATCCATTACTCATTGCAATTAATGGATACGCATTCACTCCAATGTTTTTTGCAACCTCACCTACTTTAGTTCGGCCATATCCGATTGCTAGCCCAATTGTGCCAGGAGCTTGACCCGGTTGAATAATGGCTGGCAGTTCCATGGACTTACCGTTTGCTGTAATGGATAAATATTGTGTGTTACCCTCAGAATCGTTGGCGATGTTAAGTGCTTTCGCATCTTTTTGTGAAACCGTAACATAATGATCCCATACTGCCTTGGTAATAGGATCTGGAAGTTCTTGAAGTAATGGATTGTTTGCCTGAGAACCATTTCCTACTCCATAACTTTCATAGATGGCTAATTCAAAGCCAGTGTTAGCAGCTTTGTATGTTGAGTTAATAGATGACAGAGCACCATTTACATCTCCGGCAAAAGTTACGGCAGCGGGAGCTGATTCAAATTCAAGAACACCGTCATATAGGCATTTATCCCAGAAGGTTTCGAAATCTAATCCACTGGTTTGCTTAGACGAAAACCATGTGTTCCAATTATTTTTTACAAAGGAAAAATAATCAATATTCGTTTCTCCTGCCCACACCATGAAGCTTTCGCCAGCATGACGTGTTTTGAAAAGAGGAGTGATAGCAGGCTGTGATAAACTATAAAAATTCGGCTTAGGTTCTGCATCACCCCATGATTCGAGGTAATGGTGGTCCGGAGCCATATAGCCTACCGATGAAGCAGTTTCATCTGGAGTGATGGATGTAGAAACAGAAACTGATACGTTCTTCAAAGAGGAGCCTAACTTTTCTCCTTTGGGATGATCGTAAACAGGATTGCAGTTATAGAAAATAACCGCATCAATTTTACTTCCCTCCACATCCGCAATGAAAGCATCCATCGTTTCATCGTTACCTTGACGGAAATTCACCGGAAGATTGGAAAGTATGGTAGTTCCATAATTTCCCAATGCATCATTGATGGCATTTACCATCAATTGCACTGATTTATCATTTGAACCAGAGACTACCAACGATTTGCCTTTATTCGCAAGAAGTTCCTGACCTGCTTTCTCAAGGTTAGCTACCTTATCGATTGCCTTATCTGATTTTCCTGTAACTATATTATACAACTGAGCCACCACCAATCCTTCCTGTGAAGGTTTGATCAAACTTCTGTAATCTGCATTGGCACCCGTAAGGGAAAGATTTGATTCAAACTGAAAGTGACGGGACATTCCTAATTTCTCTTCGGTCACTTCACGATTGGTTGCATATTGTTTTGTGAATTCAATCGGAGACAACCAAGTGCCAAGGAAGTCGGCACCTACACTAACGATAACATTTGCTTTAGAGAAATCATAGGAAGGTATCATTGCCTTTCCAAAAGACTCTTCATTAGCTTTCAGGACACCATAATAAGAAGTCTGATCGTACTGAACATGCTGAGCAGTTGGATACTTGGCTTTGAATTTTTCAATGGCGGCTTTTGTGGAGGGGCTGAGAACGGTGTTGCTCACAATACGAATCTGGCCTCCTTTTGTAGAAACCTCACCTAATTTTGAGATTATCTCTTTGTCTATAGTTTCCCAGTCGGAAGACTTTTCACCAATCCTTGGTCCTCGTAAGCGATAATTGTCATAAAGACTTAATACAGAGGCCTCCACCTGGGCACTTGTACCACCCTTGGTAACACTGGATAAGCTATTACCATCAACTTTAATCGGACGACCTTCGCGAGTCTTGACAACGATACTGCAATAGTCACCTCCATTATTATAGGAAGAAGCATAATAGTTGGCAATACTGGGATCGACATCTACCGGTTTGTTTACATATGGAATTGCTTTTCTGATTGGTGCTTCGCAAGCGGCCAACGAAGCGGCTGTTACCGTGAAGCCCATCATTTTAAGAAAGTCCCTGCGGCTATGACGAGGGTCATTCTCTACACCCATGTCCACAAACTCCTTATCGGCATGTTTTACATAGTCCGAATCGTTCTTGAGCTGTGATAGGCCTTTCCAATATGTCTTTTTAATCTCACTCATATTTTCAGAATCGAAGAATCGTAATCGTTTATATTAATAATGACATTTCGCACACTCCAAACCACCATTGTCTTCCACTTTCATAGGCTTCTTGCTGTTATGGAGTTCAAGAAGTTTATCATAATACGCATTGCCCTTTGAGTTGATATCCGTCTTGCGATGGCAATCAATACACCAGCCCATGGTTAGAAGTGAGTATTGCTTCACAACATCCATCTCTTGAATGGGGCCATGACAGGTTTGGCACTCAATACCACCCACATTAACATGCTGTGCATGATTGAAATAGGCTAAGTCAGGTAGGTTATGAATTCGAACCCATTCAATTGGTTTGTTATTTTCAATAGCAGCATAAATCTTTGCGATCTCTGTCTCGCCAGTATTGGTACCCACTTTAATTTGCGAGTGGCAGTTCATACAAATATTAGGGGAAGGGATATTGGCACTCTTGTTCTTCATCACACCGGTATGGCAATACTTACAATTTATCTCGTAAGTGCCCGCATGGATTTTATGAGAGAAGGCTATTGGCTGTTTAGGCTGATAACCTCGCTGAATTCCAATGGAATAAAGGCCATCAATCGCTGTCTTAAATGAAATTCCAGCCACGATAAATACGACCAGAAAAATAAACCCTGTGCTACGCACAATTGAGCCTAAGCTATATGGTGAATTAACAACCTCCTTATCTTCAACACTTAACGATTTTTGGTCTAAGTATTTCTTAAGAGCATTAATGATTAGCGCTAAAATGGACAGGAGAAGAAGAAGGATGATCACCATACCGATTAGTATAGCATTCATGTAGGCCAAAGGAACACCACCTTCAT
This sequence comes from Bacteroidia bacterium, assembly GCA_031384515.1. Lineage (GTDB taxonomy): Bacteria > Bacteroidota > Bacteroidia > Cytophagales > Cyclobacteriaceae > ELB16-189. Next base: position 8,338 of record JANNAQ010000030.1, on the reverse strand, counting down.
TTGATTGGCTACCACTTGCCGTAGCCGTTGCTGCTACAACATCTGGTTTCTCTGCTTCCGCCTTAACATAAGCCAGAATGTTCATGATCTGCTCATCCGTATAGCTCGGGAAGGCAAGCATTGCACTTTTATTATACTCGTTGTATATCTTATTAGCATACTCATCGCCACTCGCAATCACCTTGGCCGAGTTGCGAATCCAGGCTTTGATCCAATTGATCGAAGGTGTCCTTTTTTCTACACCGGCAAGCGCTGGACCAATTAATTTTGTTTTTACTCGATGGCAGGATTTACAGTTGCCATTAAAAATGGCCTCGCCAGCACTGATGGCCGCAGGATCTGTTGAGATTTCCTGAGCTGAACTTAAAAAACTGACGGTAATTAATAGAACTGATGCGAAGAGTTTTGCTAAACCAGAGATTTGTAACTTCATCATGGTAGGATTAGGTTTCCGATTTTATGCGGAACGCACAAATCTACACTGAGAATGCATTATTTCAAATTTATTTTATTCAACCCTCCTTAATATTTTAATGAATTGTTCAACACAAAATGAACTCTAAAAACCTAGTCTATATATATATCCCAAACTTATAGTCAGTAATTTAGAATTAATATAAATTGGCGACAAAGTAACTTGCACTTATGACACCATTCGACTACGTTACTGTCCTCATTTCCATCATATTAGGTCTGGGAATCACTCAAATAATAACTGGAGTGGCCGACATCATCCATCAATGGGAACGAGTTAAATTGTATTGGCCACACTTATTGTGGATTGTGTTTGTGTTCTTTCTTCACGTAGAAGAGTGGTGGGTCATCTATGGCTTAAGGACTGTTCAAGTCTGGAAACTGCCCATGTTCATGTTCGTTATTCTTTATCCCATCAATCTTTTCATTCTGGCGCGTATTCTTTTCCCATTTGCGGCCGGTGCAGCAGAGACAAACTTCAAAGAGTTCTATTTTGATAACTATAAGAAATTTTTCATCGGCATAATGGTTCTATCTATTTTGGCCATACTAGAAAATGTATTTGTTAGCCATTTCGAATTAAGTAGGCAGTTTAATCAGGTTATGCTTTTTCTTATGCTTGGCTTTATTGTGTACAAAAACTACAAAGCAGAGTGGCTGCATAAAATACTGGTAGTTCTTTTGTATATCATTCTGCTGGCAAGCATGATAGTAAGGGATTTGAAAATTGGGTCTATCAACTAGCTATAAAATAAAAGAGGCTGCCTTTTAAGACAACCTCTTTTGTGCTTTAATTATATCTAGCTACATCAAGCTCTCTTTAAAACTTGAACGTTAACTGTGCCAGGAAGGAAGTTCCAAACTGGCTAAAATGTGATCCGTCATAGGTGATTACAGGATACCTACCATTAAACGTGATGTAGCTGATCTGATCTTTGATAGCCTGGGCATCATTCAACATGGTTTCTCCTGCAGCATTTTCAGCTTTAAACTTGTATTCAGGAAATACATTTAAGAGATTCTGGATAGTAATAGAAAAAGTTGTTTTAGGATTGAAATTGTAAGCAATGTTCAAATCCGTTACCACCTTAGGAACAAACTCGATCCTTAAGTCTTTACTTAAATCTCCGTTATTAAATGTAGTAGGTCCAAATAGGGTATTGTACAAATTAATGGAAAGCTTACCAGTTGTTAAGTCAGCTCCCAGAATATACTTATACTTGGGGCGGCTGGTCGTCATCAACGATTCCTGTGTTTGATTAAAGATTGGCTGTCCGAAATTAGCGTTAACCTCTTCCCAACCACCTACCAATTCATTCTTAATAGTGTAATTGCCAGCCAGACTTAAACCAAGCCTTCCGGAACCAACATTTATATTTCTGTAACCAGCTACCACATCAACACCTTGGGTCCTGGTTTCTGCTGCATTAATGAAATACGAAATACTATTTATCTCATTACTGTAAACTATTCTATCCTTTATTTTGATGGAATAGAAATCACCAGTTAAAGAGAAATTTCTATCAGGTGTAAACCCGAATCCGAACGTGACGTTTTCTGATTTCTCTGCTTTTAATCTCGGTACTCCGGCAGCGCGAGCCTCCGGGCTTAGGTTATTTGCCAAACCTGTAATTACAATGTTACCTCCAGAAAACGAAGCCTGGCTTAGCGATAAGTATTGTTGGTGAAGTGTTGGCGCACGGAAGCCAGAAGAAACAGACCCTCTGATGGTGAACGTCTCACCAATTTTATAGCGGGATGTCAACTTGTACACATTAGCATTTCCAAAATCAGAGTACTTCTCTACACGATATGTACCACCAATCAGGAAGTTCTCAGTAATGTCCCATGTCAAATCAAGGTACGCTCCTACATTAAAACGAGTGGCTTTTACTGCATTTCTTTCTAAGTAACCAAAGAAAGAGTTCGATCCCTGGCCGGAATAAGAAGAGGTATCCCCAGGTATCAATTCCCAATTTTCATTGCGGAACTCAGATCCTACTGCCACAAAGAAATTATCTGCCACGGCCTTCGAGAAATCAATATTGCCCACTACGTGATTAAAGTTAAACCCACCTGGCTTAAAGTAAATAGGGCTATTCTTACGCAAAGATCGGTTAACTGTGTTAGCAACAGTGAAAAGCATCTTGTTTCCCCCTACAGTAAGACTCATATCTTGCTTCCAACCACCAATATCTTGTGAACGGAATCCAATAGTACCATTGTAGTCGTTAAGATCACCTTCCATGGTAGGCTGGTATCCGATATAACCCTTGTACTTACCTGCAGCCTGATCAGTAGCAATATCCGTATAAAGTGGCGATGGAGGCACGAACTCATTAACCAACGGTGTTGAAGGATCATCTGGTGTGCCTGGATCGGCATAGCTACTTGCATCAACGGTATAGTCAGGCTGGCTTGCATCTACGGAGTGTAACAATAAGTTGTCAGCTCTCCAGTATGGTTGACGATAGTTAGCAACACTTTCAGTCTTTCTATATACATAGGCGGCATTGAAATAAACTTCAGAATTCTCGCCTACCGGTATGGCCCCATTGATCAATGACTTCATTGAAGTGTTCGAAGGGGTACCATTCAAATTATTTCCATCTGGAAAACGAGTCAAATATTTTTGAACCTGAGAAATACTAAATGCAGAATTATTAGTCAAGTCTCTTGCATCACTGAGGCCATCGATAGGATCTTTTCTGGTGATCTTATCGGCTTGATTGAAAGAAAGGTGGTAGTTAATAAATCCGCCTTTGCCAAAGTTTGCACCGCTATTATAGTTAACGCCTAAACTTTGACCACCATATTTGAAAGTTGATCCCGTGTTGACTGTAACAGTTGTGGCATCATAACTATCTTTCAGAATAATATTCATAACACCAGCAATAGCATCTGATCCGTATTGGGCAGACGCACCATCTCTCAGTACTTCAACACGCTTAATTGCATCAAGAGGAATAGCCGAAAGATCTGCTCCTGTCTCTCCTCTGCCTGGACTGGTTTGAGTGTATACAAGCGAAGTTAGGTTCTTCCGCTTTCCATTGATCAAAATAAGTGTACGGCTTGGCCCCATATTTCGTATTTCGTATGGGTCGAATAAAGAAGTGGCATCATTAACAGGTGTGTTCACTGTATTAAATGATGGAACTCTATATTGGAGTGCCTTATCAAAGGAAATTTGTCCTGATGTTTTGAGTTCAGTCGCAGTAAAATTGTCGATAGGTAGCGGTGTATCTGTGAGTGTTCGTTGAGAACCTCGACCAACAGAAACAACTACTTCAGCAAGCTCGTTCGCACTTACTTCCATGTTCACAGTTATGTTGTTTGCGCCAGTTATATCAACTTCCTGAGAAATAAAACCAATAAAAGACACGACAAGCGCTTTAGCGTCAGCCGGTACTTTTAAAGTAAATTTTCCATCGGCATCTGTTGCCGCACCAAGGCTTGTCCCCTTGATTGTTACGTTCGCGCCTGCAATTCCAGAACCATCTGTTTTGTCTAAGACGGTACCAGACACATCTCGAGTTTGGGCACTGGCGAGAGTACTAGCCAATAGGCATAAGAATAGTAGTAGTTTGATCTTCATAAGGTAGGGTTTAGGTTAGGTGAAAAAGGAAGTTTAGAATTCCCTATTACACAGATAAAAGTAGCCAAATTCGGTTCATAAACTAGAGTTCGCATCACTAATTTTTATAAACAAGTTATCACTCATGTATTCAGTGTGATCTTCATTATCCCTTGACATTCGCTTATAAGGCCTTTCAAAAAGTAATTCGAACGATTTCGTTAGTTGTAAAAAGTCATTACAAAGCAGCGGTCATTTGCTGATTAAAATCATAGAATTTTTTTGATTACCCTGCCATCTTGGCGTCAAAAATTTTAGTGATGTTACCTACTACACCTAAAAACACGTTTGAAACCTGGTTGATTGTCCTTCGGATTAGTATAGGAGTAATATATGTTTGGTTTGGAGTTTTGAAATTCTTTCCAGGGGTAAGTCCTGCTGAAGAGTTAGCAAAACAAACTATTCATTTAATCACCTTTGGATTGATACAACCAAACGTATCCATCGTACTCCTTGCGATTTGGGAGACAGTTGTTGGTGCGTTATTAATTAGTGGTTTCTACCTCCATGTAGTGATACGAGTTGTCATCGTCCACATGATGTGTACCTTCACTTCCTTGGTCGTATTACCTAACGAATCATTTACCTCTGCACCGCTGGCTCTTAGTCTGGTTGGTCAATATATTATCAAAAACATAGTCATTGTTAGCGCTCTATTCGTGATTGATAATGCACCTGACTTTTCCGCCAATAAAAGATAAAATCAAAACAATTTTGGAAAGAAAAAACCTGAACGTTGCTTGTAGTCTGCAAAATCAGGATAGCGTGAAAGGGATTTATCCTTCTTCAGCATGTTGGGAATAAATTCCCCGATGAAAAATACCGCAATACCAATACCACCAATCCACGTCATAGACAATAAAGCAAACCCACTATATATCATAAATTCACCTAGGTAGTTTACATTCCGCATTCGTGCAAAGAAACCTTCGGTGATCAATCCAGGTCTATATTTTAGAGTAAAGAATTTTTGAGCATCACTACCAAAATGCAACATCGTTCCAAAAATATTTAAAGCAATGCTTGTAGCCAATATCGCTGGAGGCGGAACTATTTTTCCGCTAATTAAAATGAAAGGCGCTATCCAATAAAGGCCAAGGATAACAAAGACGAATATAGCATAGGGAATAGAGACCACCCGTTCCCATTGTTTATCGGGAAACATCTTGCTTTTCATTATCCACATGCATCCATAACAACCATGTAGTGCTAAGTAGACGAATGGCCCGATGGTGAAATTGTTGTAGAACAACATTAGGCCAACTACATAAAAAGCAGTCAGACCTTTGTGTAAATTGATCGGATACTTCAGTTGCATACTTACACTGAGTACAAAAGCACCATGCCTTTAGTTATTTGACCACTGAAAATTTATAAATTGTTTTCTGAGTATACTTTTCCCCTGGCCTTAATACAGTACTTGGAAAATTTTCATGATTGGGTGAATCGGGAGAGTGCTGAGTCTCCAGGCAAAATGCTGATCGGTACAAGTAGGGTTTTCCACCTTTTCCAATGTCTTTGCCTGTCATGAAATTACCGGTATAAAATTGCATGGCAGGTTCGGTTGTTAATACCTCCATTACCCTACCTGATGTGGGCTCTGTCACAGTTGCTGCTAAGGTAAGAGCACCAGCCTCCTTTTTATTTAACACCCAATTATGATCATAACCTTTTCCAAATTTCAACTGCTGATCATCATTGTTAATTCGTTCACCGACTGTATGGGACTTCAGAAAATCAAAGGGAGTTCCTTTCACTGATTTTATTTCACCTGTCGGAATTAATCCATCATCAACAGGTGTAAAGTTATCTGCGTTGATAATGAATTGATGGTCTAGTATATCACCAACTCCTTCGCCCTGTAAATTAAAGAACGAATGGTGGGTAAGATTGACGATGGTTGCTTTATCCGTGATGGCCTCATAATCGATAACCACTTCATTTTGGTCGGTAAGCGTATAAATTACTTTCACATCCAAGGTTCCCGGATAACCCTCTTCCCCATCCACACTGGTATAGTGAAGTTCTAACGCATCTGCCTCCCCATTCTTGATAGGAGTTGCATCCCAATATTGATTATGAAAACCTTTAGGTCCACCATGCAATGAGTTAACTCCATTATTGATGGCTAATTGAAACTCCATGCCATCAACTGTAAACTTGCCTTTGGCAATTCGATTTCCGTAACGACCAATCATCGCTCCGTAAACACCGCTATTGGTGAGATATTGTCCTAGCGAGTCGTACCCTAATACGACATCTCCCAATGCACCATTCTTATCAGGAACAAGTAAGGTTACGATGCGTCCCCCAAAATTTGTAACCGTCATTTTAAGGCCATTTTTATTACCTAGAGTGTACAATTCCAATTTGGGTGTAATCGCGGTAGTATCGCTGGCTTTATCCATGGTAGTTTGTTTCTTTTCAGAGCAGCTAGCACAAAAAGCAATGACTAGTGCAGATATTATGATTTGCTTCATGAGGTCAAGATAAAAAAAATAGTTAATCCTGCCTACCCATTACTATACGGAATCAAAAAAGCTGATTTGTATGAGCAGAATTTTTGGATGGAAATACTTCGCTACATCAGACCTCAAACGATTGATTTTTTGATCCAACATCAGACTTAGGCTAACGCCTCCTTCACTAAGGATTAACCCTAGACAGTTTCCGTACCTTTTGGCCAATTTACCTTACCTTTGCGCCTCACTTTTATCAAGATATGATTTCAGCAAATAATATATCCCTCCGATTTGGCAAGAGGATACTCTTTGATCAGGTAAACATAAAGTTTACGGGCGGCAACTGTTATGGTGTGATTGGAGCCAATGGGGCTGGAAAATCCACTTTTCTAAAAATATTGGCTGGAGATATAGACCCTAATTCAGGAAACGTAACAATTGATCCCGGTAAACGGATGGCGGTGTTGCGCCAGAATCACTATGAGTTTGATGAAGTGTCTGTGCTAAATACCGTGATGATGGGCCATCAAAAACTATGGAGTATCATGCAGGAGAAGGATGCTATTTACGCCAAGCCCGATTTCTCCGAAGCCGATGGAATCAAAGCCTCCGAACTCGAATCTGAGTTTTCCGAAATGAATGGTTGGAACGCAGAGTCAGATGCAGCTTCTTTGTTAAGCGGCTTAGGAATTACGGAAGAAGACCATTATAAACTCGTTAAAGAGCTTAATGGTAATCAAAAAGTGCGCGTACTGCTGGCACAAGCTATTTATGGCAATCCCGATATTCTTATTCTGGATGAACCGACCAACGATCTTGACATTCACACCGTAAGTTGGCTGGAGGATTTCCTTCTTGAATTCAAGAATACAGTTATTGTCGTTTCTCACGATCGTCACTTTTTGGACACTGTATGCACGCATGTAGCAGATATTGATTATAGCGCAATACGGTTATTCACTGGTAATTATTCATTCTGGTATCAATCGAGTCAGCTGGCATTGCAACAGCGATCATCCGCTAACAAGAAATCAGAAGAGAAGAAGAAAGAATTGCAGGAATTCATTATGCGATTTAGTGCGAACGCATCTAAGTCACGCCAAGCTACTAGCCGAAGAAAGTTACTCGAGAAAATTAACATTGACGAGATACGAGCCTCCACCCGAAAATATCCAGCTATCATTTATCAACAGAAGCGAACCGCTGGAGACCAAATCTTGCATATCGAACATCTTTCTTACGAACAGAATGGCATTACCTTATTTAAGGACCTTGAAATATTTGTGAATAAAGGAGATAAGATTGCTGTTCTTTCTAAGGACAGTTTGGCGATTTCATCGCTGTTTCAAATATTAATGAATGAGATCAAACCTACCAAAGGAGAATTTAAGTACGGACAAACCATTACTACCGCCTACCTGCCGGGTAATAATGAGAAATATTTCCAGTCAGATGACAACCTTGTGGATTGGCTAAGGCAGTTTGCCGATGAAGCTAATAAAGACGAAGTATACATTCGTGGTTTTTTAGGTAAGATGTTGTTCTCTGGTGAAGAGGTGTTCAAGAAATGTAATGTGCTTTCAGGTGGAGAAAAAGTTCGTTGCATGATTTCCCGGATGATGCTGGCTGGAGCAAATCTTTTGATACTGGATGAACCGACCAACCACCTTGACCTTGAATCCATTCAGGCATTTAATAATGCCTTGAAAGATTTTCCGGGAACAGTCTTATTTACTTCACACGATCACGAATTCACACAAACTGTTGC